>NZ_ANAE01000179.1 GCF_000341265.1 Nocardiopsis prasina DSM 43845
CACTGAGCAGTGTGCGGGCTCGTGTGGTGCGCGTCAAGACCGGTAACGGCGGTGATCCCGTCCGTCCCTGGTTAGGGGGTGTGTCAGCGGACGAGCCGGGCGTGCAGGGCGGTGGCGGAGGTGTCCGTGAGGGAGGCGACCTGGTCCACGACCACACGCAGGGCCGAGGTGTCGTCGGTGGCGTTCTCGAAGACGGCGCGGAACTGGGGGTCGAGGACCCCGGGGGACCCCTGCCACAGGGCGGCGACCAGGTCGGTGATGGTGCGGCGCTCCTCGGCCTGGTAGATCCGGGCCTCCTCGCGGGACATGACGAAGTGCGCGGCCACCGCCTTGAGCAGGGCGCACTCCAGGAGGGCGCGGCGCGGCAGGACGAGGTCGGCGCGGTAGCGGGTGAGGCGGCCGGGGCCGTGGGCGCGCCGGGTGGCGCCCTCCGCGGCGCGGCAGAACCGGCCGATGAGTTCGCTGGTGAGGTTCTTGAGGGCGGCGAGGGAGGCGAGGTCACCGGTGAACTCGGTGGGCCAGACGGGTTCGGCCAGCAGGTCGCCCAGGACCTCGTCGAGTTCGGCCGGGTCGGCGTCGCAGTACATCGCGGCGGCGATCCGGCAGACCTCGGCGCGCTCGCCCGGGTCGCGCAGGGCGGCCATGCTGACCAGGCCCGCGTGCAGGGCGTCCTCGACGTCGTGCACGGAGTAGGCGACGTCGTCGGCCCAGTCCATGACCTGGGCCTCGAAGCAGGTGCGTCCGACGGGCGCTCCCTCGCGCAGCCAGGCGAAGGCCTCGGAGTCGTCGGGGTAGCAGTTGAACTTGTGGGTGTCGCCGCCCTCACCGCGCCGCCAGGGGTACTTGACGGTGGCGTCCAGGGTGGCGCGGGTGAGGTTGAGCCCGGCGCTGCGGCCGCCGGGGTCGATGACCTTGCCCTCCAGGCGGATGAGCAGGCGCAGGCTCTGGGCGTTGCCCTCGAACCCGCCGCACGCGGCTGCGGCCTCGTCGAGGGCGCGTTCGCCGTTGTGGCCGAAGGGCGGGTGGCCGAGGTCGTGGGACAGACACGCGGCCTCGACGAGGTCGGGGTCGCAGCCCAGGGCCTGGCCGAGTTCCCGGCCGATCTGGGCGCACTCCAGGGAGTGGGTCAGCCGGGTGCGCGGGAAGTCGCTCACCCCGGGCTGGACGACCTGGGTCTTGGCGGAGAGCCTGCGCAGCGCGGAGCTGTGCAGGACACGGGCGCGGTCGCGCTCGAAGGGGCCGCGACGCCTGCTCTTACGCGACTCCTGGGAGTAGCGCTCGGTGTCGCGTGCGGTGTACCCGTGGGTGCCGCTCTCCGCGCCCACGGTCTCTCCGGAGATGGTCGTCATGGGCCTGAGCCTACTTCCCGGCAACGACGAAACATGTCATTGGCCCTGGTCAGGCCGCGTTGACACGGATGTCACTGCTGTCGTTGAAGATCCAGTAGTACCAGAGCGACGCGGTTTCCCTCGTGATGTACCACAGCTGGGTCCGGCGTTCGATGACGGCGGGCCCGGAGCGCGAGGGCGAGGTGCCCGCCTCGATGCCGTGGTCGGCGGCCATCACCTTGGAGCGCAGGCTGTGCCAGGGGTCGGAGACCAGGATGGCGGTCTCCCAGCCGTTGGCCTCGAAGACCCCCTCCATGGCCTGGAAGCTCTGGAGGGTGTCGCTGCCCTCCTCCACCGCGACGACGTGGTCGGCGGGCACGCCCACCTCGATGAGCCAGTTGCGGCCCGCGGCCGCTTCGGTGAAGGCGTCGTCGGGCTGTTTGCCGCCGACCGTGACGATGTTGGGCGCCACGCCGTCCAGGTAGAGGACCTGGGCCTGGCGCAGTCGGGCCTCGAAGACGGGTGAGGGAACGCCGTTGTACTGGCTGGCGCCCAGGACCACGATGGCGTCGGAGGGCGTGCGGTCGTCCTGGCGCGCGGTGTACCAGACCCACCCCCAGGTGCCGGGCGGGATCGCGATGGCGGCGACCAGGATCAGGGCGATGATCCAGCGCGCACGGAAACGGCGGCGCCTGCGGCGCCTGGGCGTGTGGGTGCGGGGCGGCGGGGGGCGGCGGCCGCCGCGCTCACGGACGCGGGGTTCCTCGTACGGCTCCTCGTGACCGGACCCCTCCCACGGTTCCTCGCTCCCGTACCCGTCGGTCTCGTCGCGGTACGGGGGGAGGTCCCGGTCCGCACGCGGCGACGGTCGGTCGCGGACGAACCTGCGGGTGAAAACCGCGCCCTGGTCCGCGGTGTCGGCCGGGTCGACACGGCTGAACTCCCGCGTGCTGTCCGCGGCGTCGGCGGGGTCACCGGGGTCGGAGGCCTCGGGCCGGGTGAACCGCCGGGTGCTCTCGGCGGCCGAGGCGGCGCCGGCCAGCCCGTCGCGGGAGAAGACCTGGGTGGCCTCGTGGTCAGCGGGGGTCATGGCCGGGTCATCCCACGGCTCGTCGCCGCGCCCGTCGCTCGCCGTTCGCACCGGCTCACCTCCGCTTGATTGGATCAGGAACGCGGTACGCCCACTGGGACGCCCCGCACCCACCGCTGGTTCGTGGTCTCCCCGCGTGGGCGGGGGACCGGGAAGGGGGAGCCGGACGTGGCACGGGCGTCTGAGAGTGCCCGGAGCCCCGACTGCGGGGAGGGGGATCGGGGCGTCGCGCGTGAGCGCGTACCGACGTCGAAAATATATCACGAAAAGGTCACGGTCGACTTTTCCGTCGACTCGGCCGTGATGCCCGATTCTAGTCTCACCGGTTCCGTGGAACGCCCGTGGCGGCGCCCCTTTCGCGGGGGGCGCCGCTACGGGCGTTCGGTCGGTCACCGCACGGCGCGACCGGCGGCCCGGCCCGCCTCCAGACGGGCCACGGGGACACGGAACGGCGAACAGGACACGTAGTCCAGCCCCACCTTGTGGAAGAAGTGCACCGAGGCCGGGTCGCCGCCGTGTTCACCGCACACACCGAGCTTGATGCCGGGCCGCGCCGCTCGGCCCTCCTCCACGGCGATGCGAATCAGACGGCCCACGCCATCCACGTCCAGGGACTCGAACGGTGAAACGCCGAACACGCCCTTCTCCAGGTAGGCGGAGAAGAAGGAGGCCTCCACGTCGTCTCGGGAGAAGCCCCACACGGTCTGGGTGAGGTCGTTGGTCCCGAAGGAGAAGAACTCGGCGTTCTCGGCGATCTGCCCGGCGGTCAGCGCGGCCCGGGGCAGTTCGATCATCGTGCCGACCGGGAAGTCCAGCTCGATCCCGTTCTCCTCCCCCACCTCGCGCAGGGCGCGCAGCGCGTCGTCCCGGATGATCTCCAGCTCCTGCACGGTGCCCACCAGCGGAATCATGATCTCCGGGCGGGGGCGGCCGCCCGCGCGGATCCGGTCCACCGCCGCCTGGGCAATGGCCCGCACCTGCATGGTGAACAGCCCGGGGACGACCAGCCCGAGGCGCACGCCGCGCAGCCCCAGCATCGGGTTCTGCTCGTGGAGCCTGTGCACGGCCTGGAGGACGCGCAGGTCGTTCTCGTGGCTCTCGCCCCTGGCCTCGGCCACCGCCACGCGTACCGACAGCTCCGTGATGTCGGGCAGGAACTCGTGCAGCGGCGGGTCGAGGAGGCGGACCGTGACGGGCAGTCCGTCCATGGCCTCCAGGATGCCGCCGAAGTCCTCGCGCTGGAGCGGCAGGAGGGCGTCCAAGGACCCCTGCTGTTCGTCGGGGGTGTCGGCCAGGATGAGGCGTTCGACGAGCTGGCGGCGGTCACCGAGGAACATGTGCTCGGTGCGGCACAGGCCGATGCCCTGGGCGCCCATGCGGCGGGCGCGGGCGGCGTCCTCGGCGGTGTCGGCGTTGGCGCGCACGTACAGGCGGCGGGCGGCGTCGACGTAGTGCATGAGGCGGTGCACGGAGCGCACGAGGTCGTCGGCCTGGTCGGAGGCGGGGTCGACCTCGCCCTCGAAGTAGCGGACCACCGGGGAGTCGACGACCGGGACCTCACCGAGGTAGACCCGGCCGCTGGTGCCGTCGATGGAGATGACGTCGCCCTCCTCGATCACCTCGCCGCCCGGGGCGGTCATGCGCCGGTTCTTGGTGTCGATGTCGAGTTCCTCGGCGCCGCACACGCAGGTCTTACCCATGCCGCGGGCCACCACGGCGGCGTGGGAGGTCTTGCCTCCCCGGCTGGTGAGGATGCCCTCGGCCGCGATCATGCCCTCGAGGTCGTCGGGGTTGGTTTCGCGGCGGCAGAGGATGACCCTCTCCCCGCTGCGCGACCACTTCACTGCGGTGTAGGAGTCGAAGACGGCCTTGCCCACGGCGGCTCCGGGGGAGGCGTTCATGCCGCGTCCGAGGCGGTGCACGTCCTCCCCGGCGGTGGCCTCGTCGTCGAAGCGCGGGAACATCAGCTGGGCGAGCTGGTCGCCGGTGACGCGCTGGACCGCCTCGTCCAGGCCGATCATCCCCTGGTCCACGAGCTGGTCCGCGATCCTGAACGCTGCGGCGGCGGTGCGCTTGCCCACGCGGGTCTGGAGCATCCACAGCCTGCCGCGCTCGATGGTGAACTCGATGTCGCACAGGTCGCGGTAGTGGTTCTCCAGGGTGTCCATGATGCCCATGAGCTCTTCGTGGCTCCGGGGGTCGATCCGCTCCAGCTCGGTGAGGGGGACGGTGTTGCGGATGCCCGCCACCACGTCCTCACCCTGGGCGTTTTGGAGGTAGTCGCCGTAGACGCCGGTCTGGCCCGTGGCGGGGTCGCGGGTGAAGGCCACGCCGGTGCCCGAGTCCATCCCGAGGTTGCCGAACACCATGGAGCAGATGTTCACTGCGGTGCCGAGGTCCGCAGGGATGCGCTCCTGGCGGCGGTACAGGACGGCGCGGGGGGCGTTCCAGGAGTCGAAGACCGCCTTGGCGGCGAGGTTCATCTGCACGCGGGGGTCGGTTGGGAAGGGGCTGCCGGTCTGCTCGCCGACGATCTCCTTGAACCGCTCCACGAGCTGGCGGAAGTCGGCGGCGTCCAGGTCGAGGTCGTTCGTCGTGCCCTTGGCGGCCTTGAGCTCGTCGATGGCCTCCTCGAACAGGTCGCCGTCGATGTCCAGGACGGTCTTGCCGAACATCTGGATGAGGCGGCGGTAGGAGTCCCAGGCGAAGCGTTCGTCGCCGCCCTGGGCGGCCAGGCCCTTGACGGACTCGTCGTTGAGGCCGATGTTGAGGACGGTCTCCATCATGCCGGGCATGGAGAAGCGGGCGCCCGACCGCACGCTCACCAGGAGTGGGTCGTCGGGCTGGCCGAGGCGGCGCCCCATGGTGCTCTCCAGCTCCTTGAGGTCGGCCTCGATCTCGGCGTCGAGCCCGTCGGGGACGGCACCGTTCTCCAGGTAGTGACGGCACGCCTCCGTGGTGATGGTGAAACCGGGGGGAACCGGGAGACCGATGTTGGTCATCTCGGCGAGGTTGGCCCCCTTGCCGCCGAGCAGATCCTTCAGGTCCTTGTTGCCCTCGGTGAACTTGTAGACGTACTTGGTCACGGGGGTGCTCCCTCGTTCTCTCGCGGCCGTTCGACGCCGGGTCGGCCCCTGTTGGGCGCGACCCTATCCACACTCCGCACGAGCGACCCTCCATGAACCACCCTTCATCGACAAAGCGCCTGTTCACGGACGCCAAAGAGGTCTATACCAATGGTCCACTCACCGCGCACGCCCCCCACCCGCGAGGACCCCACGGGAACCACTCCCCCGCCCACGACTACGCTGGTCAGGGACGCCCGACCACGCACCACCCCAAGGGCTGAACGGACAGAAGCGACGAGAACCGGGTGCACGACCAATCCCCCTGGCCACCACCCCTCCGGGACCCCACTGTGCCGCGCGACACAGCATTACCGTCAAGTAACCTACGCAGCCGTAAGTTAGGCTTCTCCATGTGGCCCGCCAGGGAGCGGGGTCGCTGGATCTGAGGGGTGCGAACGGTGTCGAAGGCGCGGGAAACAGGGAGCGTGCGAGCTGCGGCGGCCGCCGGGGACCTGCTGGAAGCGGTCAAGCCCCGGCTCCGGGGATGGCTCCACCTGGGGACCGCCCCGCTCGCCCTGGCGGCGGGCATCGTCCTGGTGGCGCTCTCCCCCACCGCCCCCGCCGTGGCGGCCAGCGCGGTGTACGCGCTCAGCTCGGTGATGCTCTTCAGCACCTCGGCCATCTACCACGTGGGCCGCTGGTCACCGCGCGCCCAGAAGGTCCTGCGCCGCATGGACCACTCGAACATCTACCTGATCATCGCGGGCACCTACACGCCGTTCATCATGCTCGTGCTGGAGGGCACCCTGCGCACGGCCATGCTGGCGCTGGTCTGGGGCGGCGCGGTCGCCGGGGTCGCGTTCAAGCTCCTGTGGCTGAACGCTCCGCGCTGGCTGTCCACCGCCCTGTACCTGGCCATCGGCTGGGTCGCGGTCCTGTTCATCCCGGACCTGGTCAACGGCACCCACCCGGCCACCTGGATCCTCATCCTCGTGGGCGGCGTGCTCTACAGCGTCGGCGCCGTGGTCTACGGGCTCAAGCGGCCCGACCCCGCGCCCCGCTGGTTCGGGTTCCACGAGATCTTCCACTCCCTGACCATCGCGGCCTTCGTCTGCCACTACATCGCGGTCTCGTTCGTCGTCTACACGGCGACCTGACCGGGGCGGCTCCGAACACGCGGTATCCCAGGCGGCCGGGCCCACGAGGGCCCGGCCGCCCCGTGTCTCGGGCGTCGCGCGTCAGGGCCTCGTGTGGGTCAGGAGAAGGCGAACAGCGGCGGGAACACCAGCACGACCACGGCCGCCCACACCGCGTACACGGGCAGGTAGGTGGTCTGCCACCGCTCGACGGCGGCGAACGGCCGCGTGCCCCGCACGAAGCCCAGCAGCAGCCAGGCCGACCACGCCAGGTGCACCAACAGCACGAGGTTCAGACCGAGCGCCGCGGTCTTGTTGGCGGTGAAGCCGAACTCCGCGATCCGGGTGAGCATGGCCGTCAGGGCGACGGCGTTCACCGCCAGCGCCGTGCCCACCAGGGCCAGCTGGAGCCAGTCGAAGACCCCCAGGCGCAGCAACGGGTCGCGCGCGGAGATCGAGTAGAGCAGCAGGAACAGGACCAGCACCAGGACCGCGTCCATCACGATCAGGAGTTCGCGGTCGACGTTGGCCAGGGGCCCGTTCACCAGCAGCGCGGCGAGGTCCGCGACCAGCATCAGCAGCGCCAACGGTGTGAAGACCTTGGCCAGAACCGGCGTGATGTTCTCCACCACGCTCTTCTTGGCCTCCACCAGCCACGCGGCCACCAGCAGCGCCCCCGGCACGCCGAACGGCAGGAGCCAGTCCGCAAAGAACGGAGTGATGTCCACGTCGGCCAGGCCGAGCACCGCGACGGTCAGGCCCACCAGGACCATGGAGCCCAGGGCGATCAGCACGAGGTACATCACGAGCTCGCCCGTGAACCGCACGAAGTCCATCCGCCGCCCGTGGGAGCGCCATCGGCCGCCCGTGTGCAGCACGCCCACGAGCAGCCACAACAGGACCGGCGCGTGTGTCAGGGCGAGGACGGCGGTCATCCCGGGCACCGGGAAGGGCCCGGAGGACTCCTGGAACGGGTAGAGGTTCACCGCCAGGGCCGGGGCCGCCGCGAGGGCCGCCGTCACGGCGCCCACCTGCCAAGGGGCGCGGCGCTTCCAGGCGAACCACCCCGCCAGGAAGGGCAGGACCACGAAGGGCAGGTTGCGGGTCACCACCAGGCCCTCGTCGACCGAGGTCTCCAGCAGCTTGACCGCCGCCCCCGCGCCGAGCGCGAAGAGCAGCGTTACTCCGAGCTCGCGCCAGCGCGACGCACCGGACTCCTCGTCGGTGTCGGGGACCAGCACCAGCTGTTTCCAGAGCCGGTGGGAGTGCTCTCTGGCGAACTCGCGCGAGACCGCGTCCAGGCCGCCCATGCGCTTGACCGCGACGAGGAAGGCCTCCTCGCCGTCCAGGCCACCCGACTCCAGTTCCGCGATCTGCTCGCGCAGGTGGTCCTCCATCTCCTCCACGTCCGGGGCGGAGATGGCCCGGCGGCGGGTCACGAATCCGCGCCACTGGTCGATCTGTTCCTCCAGCACGTCACCGCGTGCGGTGCCGCCGGTCACGCGAACCCCCCGGCCGGGGCGGGGCCGGGGTACTCCGGGCGCGGCACGGACTCCCACACCTGCCGGAGCGCCTCGGCGACCACGCTCCACTGTTCGCGCCGCTCCGCCAGAGCCTCCAGCCCCGCCTCCGTGATGGCGTAGTGCTTGCGCCGTCGCCCCGCCTCGGACCTGCCCCAGGAGGCGCGCACGAGTCCGTTGCGCTCCAGTCGGTGCAGCAGCGGGTAGAGCATCCCGTCCGTCCAGGTCATCCGCCCGTCGGAGAGTTCGTTGACGCGTTTGACGATGGCGTAGCCGTAGGACTGTCCCTCGGACAGGATTCCCAGGACCAACGGTGTGGCCGAAGCGGCGACCAGGTCCTTGTCGATGTGCATGCGTGTCCTCACCCCTGTGCGTTCGTGACACGATGAACCCTAGCAGTTCTAGGCATAGCACTCCTAGGCATGGACCCCAGGGCGAGGAGCGGCCATTTCCGGTCGTCACGATTTACTCACGCGATGGGACGAACGGGCCGAAACTCCCCCAACGCTCCTCGGGCCTGCCGTTAGGTTGAGTACCGGTGCTGTGGCCGTGTGCGGCCAGGGCGCCGAGGAGGCGGCCGGAAACCACATCCCCCCGGGTCCGGCCGTCTCTGCTGTGTCACCTCCTCCCCTGCCGACCACCGCCTTCACCGCCGCGCGCGCGGCGGACCGCCCCGGCGCAGGCTCCCCCGGGGGTGAGGGTCAGGACGGGGGCGTCAGAGGGGTTGCGGTGGACACCCCCACCCTCGCGTCAGCCGTGGTCCGACCGAAGGGCCCGAGCCCGTGCTCAGCAGGTGGTCCGAATCGCGGGAGTGGCGCCCCGCCGACGCCGAACGGCCGCCCCTCCCCGGTTCGGGGACGGACGGCCGTGGGCGTCGGTGGCGCTCCGGGAGCTAGCAGCCGGGCAGGCGCTCCAGCAGGTACATCTCCACGCGGTCCAGGGACACGCGCTCCTGCGACATGGTGTCGCGCTCGCGCACGGTCACCGCGTTGTCCTCGAGGGTGTCGAAGTCCACCGTCACACAGAACGGGGTACCGATCTCGTCCTGGCGGCGGTAGCGGCGGCCGATCGCACCGGCGTCGTCGAACTCCACGTTCCAGCGCTTGCGCAGCAGGGCGGCGAGGTCGCGGGCCTTGGGCGAGAGGTCGGCGTTGCGCGACAGCGGCAGGACGGCGGCCTTGACCGGCGACAGGCGCGGGTCCAGGCGCATCACGGCGCGCTTCTCCAGCTTGCCCTTGGCGTTGGGCGCCTCGTCGACGTTGTACGCGTCGAGCATGAACGTGAGCACCGCCCGGTCGACACCGGCCGCGGGCTCGATGACGTAGGGGATGTAGCGCTCGTTGTTCTCCTGGTCGAAGTACGACAGGTCGACACCGGAGGCCTCGGCGTGCGTCTTGAGGTCGTAGTCGGTGCGGTTGGCGACGCCCTCGAGCTCGCCCCACTCACTGCCCTGGAAGTTGAACCGGTACTCGATGTCCACGGTTCGCTTGGAGTAGTGGGAGAGCTTGTCCTGCGGGTGCTCGTACAGCCGCAGGTTGTCCTTGGCGATGCCCAGCTCCAGGTACCACTGGTGGCGCTGGTCGATCCAGTACTGGTGCCACTCCTCGTCACTGCCCGGCTTGACGAAGAACTCCATCTCCATCTGCTCGAACTCACGGGTCCGGAAGATGAAGTTCCCGGGGGTGATCTCGTTGCGGAACGACTTGCCGATCTGGCCGATGCCGAAGGGGACCTTGCGGCGGGCGCTCTGCTCGACGTTCTTGTAGTTGATGAAGATGCCCTGCGCCGTCTCCGGACGCAGGTAGGCCAGGCCCTTCTCGTCCTGGACCGGGCCCAGGTAGGTGCGCAGGAGGCCGTTGAACATACGGGGCTCGGTGAAGGAGGCCTTGGCGCCGCAGTTGGGGCAGGCGATCGCGGCCAGGCCGTCGGCGGGCTCCTTGCCGTGCTTCTCCTCGTAGGCCTCGATGAGGTGGTCGGCCCGGAAGCGCTTGTGACAGGACTGGCACTCGGTGAGCGGGTCGACGAACGCCGTCACGTGGCCGGAGGCCTCCCAGACCTCGCGGGCCAGGATCACGCTGGAGTCCAGGCCGACGATGTCGTCCCGCTCCTGCACCATCGAACGCCACCACTGGCGCTTGACGTTGTTCTTGAGCTCCACGCCCAGGGGGCCGTAGTCCCAGGCGGCGCGCAGACCTCCGTAGATCTCGCTGGAGGGGTAGACCAGACCTCGGCGCTTGGCGAGGTTGACCAGTGCGTCCATTGCCTCTGACTTGGCGGCCATGGGGTGACTCTCCATCCGGCTGGCGGTCGGTGGATCGCTGTTCGCGATACATCGTCGGTTCTGTTGGGAGGCGGTCCGCGCGCGGAGCCACGGATGTGGCGCACCGGGAGACCGCTTCCCACCAGGCTAGAGCAATCCGGAGGCGGGCGCGCACCGTTTGTGCGGGCCCCGCCCCGACCACGCGCGGAGGAGAGCGGCGAGGGTCAGGACGACGTCTCGCCGCTGGCGAGGATCTCGAACGCCGAGGGTTCGTCGATGGCCCGGGAGAGCAGCGGGACGGCGGTGACCTTGACGTCGAAGTCGGACAGGGCCCGCCGGTAGAACCCGGCGCCGTCCCACTCGGTGACCACGGTCCACAGCGTGGGTTCGTCGGCGGCGCGGCCGATGCGGTGGCACCGGAATCCGGGGCGCTGGGCCAGGACCGCCACTGCGGCGTCGGCGTCGGTTCGGAAGGCCTCGGTGTCGGCCTCGGGCACGGAGTATCGGGTGATGACGATCACCCGACCATTGTGGCGCAGACACGGGAGCGGGCCGCCCCGGAGGTGGTCCGGAGCGGCCCGGGTACGGGCCGGGGCGAGGCGCGGCCCCGAAGCGGGCTCCGCCCTGCTACTCCTTGCCGAAGACGCGGTCCACGACCCTGGCGGAGGCGTGGCCGTCGTCCAGGGGGCAGAACTGGTCCACGAACGCCCGGTAGGAGGCGCCGCTGCGCTTGGCGACCTCGTCGATGTCCAGCAGGGACTCGATGACGTCGTCGGAGCGGGTCAGCAGCGGTCCGGGGGCGGTCTCCTCGAAGTCGAAGTAGAACCCGCGCAGGTTGTCCCGGTAGCTCTCCAGGTCGTAGGTGAAGAAGAGCATGGGACGGCCGGTGTTGGCGAAGTCGAACATCATCGACGAGTAGTCCGTGATCAGCACGTCGGTGATCAGGAAGAGCTCCATGATCTCCGGGTACAGGGACACGTCGTAGACGAAGTCCTCCCCCACGATCGGCACGCTGTCCACCACGCGGGGGTGGCGGCGCACCAGCAGCACGTGGTCGTCGCCGAGCTTCTCGTACATGCGGCGCAGGTCCAGGTGCAGGTCCAGCTTGTGCTTGCCGCGTGTGTAGTACTTGTCGTCCCGCCAGGTGGGGGCGTACAGGACCACCTTCTTGCCCTCGGGCAGGCCCAGCAGGCGCCGGGTGCGCTCGGCGACGGCCTCGCGCTCCGGCGAGAAGAAGATGTCGTTGCGCGGGTAGCCGGTCTCCAGGACCTCGCCCTCGAACCGGAAGGCGCTGCGCAGGATCGGGGTCGCCCAGGGGCTCGGCGAGACGAGGTAGTCCCACTGCCGCGTCTCCCACGCGAGCTTGTCGAAGTAGTCGCGTGACTTGCCCCGGATGTTCTCCACGTCGAAGCCGATGCGCTTGAGCATGGACCCGTGCCAGGTCTGCACGACCACCTGGTCGGGGTGTCGGTGGAACCACGCGGGCTGGCGGGAGTTGCTGACCAGGTACCGGCTGCGGGCCAGCTCCCGGAAGTACTCCTCGCCCTTGTGGCGGACCGGTGTGAGGTCGTCGGGCAGGCGGACCTGCCCGTCGGCGACCAGCCAGGACATGGGGTAGTCGGCCCACTTGTCGCGCTTGCGCAGCTCGGCGTAGAGGCTCTGCGGGCTGTCCGAGTACTGGCGCCCGGTGTAGGTGTCGAAGAGGATGCCCTCGGTGACGGGCTCCGCGCGCTGGGCCGGGTAGAAGGTCTCGCGGAGCTCGCGCTGGGCGAAGGCGCCGCGCTCGGCCGGGCGCAGGTCGGTGCCGACCTGGAGCACCGGGATGCCGCGCCCCTGGTAGGAGAGCGTGTACGTGCGCTCGGGGCTCTCGGTCTCGGTCGGCAGGTCGTGGATGAGCGAGTCGGTGAACTCCACGCCCACGTCCACGCTGGCCGCCTCGCCGCCCTCCCCCGCGGCCTCCTCGCTGACCCGGCCCCACAGCTGGTAGGAACCGGTGGACAGTGAGAGCTCACCGGACAGGGTGGCGATGCGGGAGGGGTCGAACCGGGCGGTGAACCGGTTCCCGGACCGCTCCACGGTCAGCTCGTGCTCCTCGTCGCGACCGCGTGCCTTGGCCACCACGCTCAGCTCGTTGCTCGGGGAGAACTCGCCGCCGAGGACCAGGACGCGCTCCTGCCACTCCGCCCGGTCGACCCAGGGGTGGGCCCGACCGGCCCGCAGCTTGAGGTGGCCGGTGAAGGTCCGCTGCACGGCCAGCTGCTGCTGGGCGCCCTCGGAGTCGTAGGCGGTGGTCCGGGCCTCGTCGGGCAGGACCAGGGGGACGGTGCGCTGGTCGGCGGTGACCAGGTGGGCGTCCCACTCCTCCTGTCGGATCACGCCGCCGCATTCGCTGAGGCTGCGGGCGAAGAGCTCCTCGGCACGCACCCTGGCCTCGAAGCGGCCGCCCTGGATGGTGACCGGGTAGCTGAGCCGTGCCGTGCCGGGACGCCGC
>NZ_ANAE01000180.1 GCF_000341265.1 Nocardiopsis prasina DSM 43845
GACAGCAGCTCGCCGCCCAGGGTGAGCTCGGCGGTGCGGACGTCGAAGCGGTGCTCGGTGACCTGGGCGCGCGCGGGTTCGACGGCGATGACCAGGTGCCGGTCCTTGTTCCAGTGCGGGCGCACCCACACGTCGTCGCCGACGCTCTGGTAGCCGGGCCGCTCGGGCGGGCCGGGCACGGGGCTGGAGACGATGCGGCGGCGGGCCAGGCTGCGGTTGAACACCACGAGCTCGATCTTCCACTCGCCGGGTTCCCAGTCGCCGGGACCGCGCAGACGGCGGGGGTCGACGACGACCGTGAAGCCGCCGTAGTCGTGACGCGCGGAGTCGGGCAGGTCCGGGAGGCGGTACTCGGCGGCCAGGCGGGTCCGCACCGGGACGCGGACGCGGCGCTTGGTGGCGGTGTTGACCACGAAGGCCACCACGTGCTGTTGCCAGCGCTTACGTGCGCGCAGGTTGCGGATGCCGATCCGGCCGCTGACGTGCAGGCGGCCGTCCTCCCAGTGGATGTCCTCGGTCTTCTGCCGGACCTTGATCTCGTCCTCGAGGCGGTAGATCTCCCGGGGGACCGCCTTGGCCGGGTCCTTGGCTCCGAAGAACGGGTAACGGATGTAGTAGCCGAGCCCCTGCCGGACGACCGTGGCCTTCTTGATCTCCACGCTCTTGGCGAAGGTGGCCACCTCCAGCACGTCGTCCAGCCGCCGCTTGCGCACCAGGTGGTACAGGAGGCGGTCCAGCACGTTCAGGCCGCGCAGGAGGCTGTCCGGGACGTGGTCGAGGTAGGCGTTGAGCAGGTCGAGGACGGTCTCGCGGACCTTCTGGTCCGCGTCGTCGAGGCGCAGGACGAGGCGGTGGAGTTCGCCCTGGAGGCGGATGCGGTCCCACAGCTCCCGGTCGGCCGTGGTGAGGTCGGCGCCGAGTTCGCGCATGGCCGTGACGCGGCGGGTGAGGGCCGCGCTCTCCAGCGGGGTGCCGGCCTTCTCTCGTTCGCGCATCAGCAGGACGGGCGCGGGCAGGACGTCGACGGCCTGGGCGAGCAGGGTGGCGCGGCCGATGGCGAGGTCGGCGTCCTCCTTGGCCACGCCGTGATCGGGCAGGGAGTCCCAGAACTCCCGGCGCCAGAGCCGGTTGCCGAGGGTGGCGTCCGCGATCAGGCCGGGGACCGCCCTGGGGTCCTCCGCGAGCCGGTGGCGGCCGAACTTGCGGTGCGCCTTGGAGGGTGCGGCGCCCAGCTCGTTGAACTGGTGGACGTTGCCGATGACCAGGTCTGAGCGGGTGTCGGCAGCGCTCTGGGCCAGGTGGGCCAGCGCGTAGGCGGTGAGCGCGTCGGAGCCGGCGAGGAAGAGCAGGTGGCTGCCGGTGGCGGCGGCCGCGCCCCTGGAGCGCGCCTCGGGGTGGTGCGGGGCGGGTTCCCCGGGCAGGAGGGTGACCCTCAGCCCGGCGGGCGGTGCCGCGGCGAAGGCGGTGGCAGTGGCCAGCCCGTCCTCGCGCGCGGACTCGACGGCCTCGTCCCCCTGGTCGTTCTCCTCCGGGAGGGTCTCGTCGGAGGTGGTCGCCTCGTCGTCCCCGTTCGTGTCCGGGTCGGTGGTCCCGGGGTCGGACGGTTCCGGCGCGGGGCCACCGTTGGTGGTACGGACCGGGGCGAGGACGATCTCGATGTCCGGTCGTGCGGCGCCGTCGCGCGCCGCCGCCCCGGTCTGGCTCTCGTCGCGTTGACGGGCCAGAGAGTCGAGGCAGTTCTGCAAGTGTGGTTCGGTGACGTCGAACGTCACGATGACTGTGGGTTCGGGCACGGAAGTTGACACCCTCCGGAGGGTTCGTCTCTACACGACGTGCGGGCACCGCGGTGCGGACGGTCCGCATGGAACAGACGGTCAGTAACTGAATGTAGACGGTTCACGACCCGTCTCGTGTCGAACCCGGAACAGTCGGGGGTGCGGGTACGAGGGGAGATGCGCGGTGTTGCGCCGCGCCTGTGCCCGGCGCTGTGCCAGGGCCCTGCACTAGGGTCTGATCCAGGATTATCACAGGCCCCGAGACACGGTGCGCACACCGACCGCCCCCAAAGCGTCCGGTCGGGGTCGTGGGGGGCGGGACACAGTGAAGAGGAACAGGCGGCGATGGCCTCTCCCGAGCACGAGGACGAACAGCGACAACCTGCCCCCGGGCGTCCGCTTCCCCCGGGTGACTCCCTTTTCACCCCGGGCGCGGGGCGGTTGCGCCACGAGGTGGAGCGGCTCAGCGCGGTGCCCCTGGTGTGGCTGCACCAGCGGCCGGGGTGGCTTCCGCCGGTGGTGTTGGGAGCGTTGTTCCTGGCGGGCCTGATGGCACCGGGCTGGTTGGGCGCTCCGTGCCTGCTGCTGGTGGCGGCGGCCTTCGGGTGGCTGGCCTTCCTGACCTGGCCCTCGCTCCACAGGCAGCAGCGGGTGCCCCGGGTCCTGATGATCGTCGTGGTGCTGGTGTTGGCGGTGGCGAGGATGCTGGGATTCTGAGGCCGGGGACGCTCGGCTTCCGGGGCCGGGGGACGCTCGTCACTCTTGTCAGTTTTGACAATCATTTTCGTTTTCGTGATAATGAAGCAGTGTCTGCCCAGTTCACGGAGGACGGGGCCCCGGGCCCCGACACCCCGCCCGCCTTCCAGGCCGTCGACGCGCACGCCGCCTACGACGGCGTCACCGTCCTCGACGGCGTGAGCCTCGACGTCCCCGTGGGTCAGACCATGGCCGTACTCGGACCCAACGGTTCGGGCAAGTCCACCCTGATGCGCGCGATGCTCGGCGTCGTGCCCCTCACCTCCGGCCGGATCCTCCTCCACGGGACGCCCCTGCGCCGGTTCCGGGACTGGAAGCGGATCGGGTACGTGCCCCAGCGGCT
This sequence comes from Nocardiopsis prasina DSM 43845, assembly GCF_000341265.1. Lineage (GTDB taxonomy): Bacteria > Actinomycetota > Actinomycetes > Streptosporangiales > Streptosporangiaceae > Nocardiopsis > Nocardiopsis prasina. The sequence continues at coordinate 2,875 of NZ_ANAE01000180.1, forward strand.
CACCGCCGGGGGCGCGGTGCCCGCCACCGTGCGTGAGATCGTCGCCTCCGGGCAGGTCGCCCGACGCCGCCGCCTCTCCCTGCCCACGCGGGCCGACCGCGCCGCCGTCGACGAGGCCCTGGCCGCAGTGGACCTGTCCGACCGCGCCGGGGACGCCGTGCGCGAGCTCTCCGGCGGCCAGCAGCAGCGCGTGCTCATCGCCCGCGCCCTCGCCGGACGCCCGGACACCTTCGTGATGGACGAGCCCATGGCCGGGGTCGACGCGAAGAACCAGCGCGCCCTGGCCCGGGCCATCGCCCGTCTGCGCGACCAGGGCAGCACCGTGGTCCTGGTGCTGCACGAACTGGGCCCCCTGGAGGAGGTCATCGAACGCGCGGTCGTGCTGGAGCACGGCCGGGTCGTGCACGACGGCCCCGCCCCCGCCGCGACCGGCGAGTGCGCGCGTCCCGGACACGAGCACCAGCATCCGCACCCCGACCCCAACGATCCCGACCCCAGCTCCACGCACGGCGCCGCGCCGGCGGAGATGGTCCGCCTGGAGGTACCCCGCCGTGACTGAGCTGCTCCAGTACGAGTTCATGCGGCGCGCGCTGCTCGCCGCGGTGCTGGTCGGCCTGGTCACCCCGATCATCGGCACCTTCCTGGTCCAGCGCAGGCTCGCCCTGCTGGGCGACGGCATCGGGCACATCGCCCTGACCGGTGTGGCGCTGGGCCTGCTCACGAGCACCTCACCGGTGCTCACGGCCGCTGTCGTGGCCACCCTGGGCGCCATCCTCATGGAGCTGGTCCGGGTACGCACGCGCACCAGCGGCGACGTCGCGCTGGCGCTGCTGTTCTACGGCGGTATCGCGGGCGGCGTCCTGCTCATCGGGATCACCCCGGGGGCGAGCAACGCCACCCTCACGTCGTTCCTGTTCGGTTCGGTGAGCACCGTCGGCGAGCAGGACATCTGGATCGTGGGCGTGCTCGCGGTGGGCGTGGTCGCGGTGCTGGCCGTGTTCGGACGGGAACTGTTCGTCCTGTGCCAGGACGAGGAGGTGGCCAGGGCCCACGGCCTCCCGGTCCGCTTCCTGAGCATCCTCCTGGCGGTGACCGCCGCGCTGACCGTGGTGATCGCGATGCGGGTGGTCGGCGTGCTGATGGTGAGCGCGCTGATGATCGTCCCGGTCGCCGCCGCGCAGCAGCTGAGCCGCAGCTTCCGGGTGACGATGGGGTTGGCGGTGCTGATCGGTCTGGTCTCCTCGCTCGGCGGGCTGACCACGGCCTTCTACTCCGACCTCGCGCCGGGGGCCACGATCGTGCTGCTGGCCCTGGCCGTCTTCTGCCTCGCCGTGTTGCTCGGCGGGGTCCTGCGCCGCGTGACCAAGCGGCGGACACCGGCACCCCAGCATCCCGTGGCGGGGGGTCCGGCGGATACGATGCCCCAGACAGATCGGGGGAGGGTGACACCATGAGTACACGTCGCGAGGCCGTCCGTCAGGCACTGACCGAGTCCTCCGGTTTCCGCAGCGCGCAGGACCTGTACGCGGACCTGCGTGCCGACGGTTCCAAGATCGGCCTGACCACGGTGTACCGGGCTCTCCAGGCACTGAGCGACTCCGGTGAGGTCGACGTCCTGCGCACCGACGACGGCGAGGCCGTCTACCGTGCGTGCGACACCGAGAGCCACCACCACCACCTGGTGTGCCGGACCTGCTCCACTGCCGTGGAGATCGAGGGTCCCACCGTGGAGCGGTGGGCCGCCGAGGTGGGGGCCAAGCACGGCTTCACCGGGGTGACCCACACGGTCGAGGTGTTCGGCACCTGCGGCCCCTGCTCGCTGCGTCCGGCCCCACAGGGCAGCGCACAGCAGGTCTGACCGACGACGCCCGAGGGCCCCTAGAATCCGCCCACGCGTGTGCGGGGCCCTCGTCGTGTGCGACCCCCGTTCACCGGGGCGGGTCCTCGCCGGTCGGGAGAGTGCACGCGGTCTCCACCCGGTGGTTACCGACTGGTAGCCGTGTCGTGTCATGGCTGGGCCAGGCTGTGCCCTCGTGTACAGACGAACCACGGCCGCGCTGCTGACCGCACTGCTGATCTCCCCGCTCCTGTCCGCCTCCCCCGCCTCCGCCTCCGCCTCCACTTCCGAGTCCAAGGACCTGACCGACCCCCGCGTCGTCACCCACAACGCCTTCCTCCTCCCCAGGGCCCTCTATCCCCACTGGGGCCAGGACGTCCGCGCCGACCTGACCGTCCGGGACGGGCTCCTCTCCGGTCAGGACGTCGTGGTCCTCCAGGAGCTCTTCGACAACTCCAGCGCCGACCGCCTGCGCGCGGGTCTGGCCGAGGAGTACCCGCACGGCACCCCCGTCGTGGGCCGTTCCAGGTCCGGGTGGGACCACACCACCGGGTTCCGCGACGTGACCGTCACCAACGGCGGTGTCAGCGTGCACAGCGTCTGGCCGGTCGTCCGGGCCGAACAGCACCTCTTCGCCCGCGCCTGCGGGGCCGACTGGTTCTCCAACAAGGGCTTCGCCTACGTCGAACTGGACACCCCCGACGGCCGCCTGCACGTGGTGGGCACCCACCTGCAGTCCGAGGACAGCGCGTGCGGCTCCGGCGAGGACGCGCGCGTACGCGAGGCCCAGATCGACCAGATCGTGGCTCTGCTGGACTCCAGGGGCATCCCCGACGACGAGCGGATCTACCTGGCCGGTGACCTGAACATCGTGGGCGGGGGCGCCGAGTGGGAGCGCGCCGTCGACCGACTGGACGCCGTGGCCCCCGACCACACGGGCGACGCGCCCTCCTGGGACCCCTCGAGCAACTCGATCGCCGCGCACGACTACGCGGACTGGGACGCCCAGCAGCTGGACCACGTCCTGCCGATCCGCAACGGCGCCGCACCGCGTGCCTACGTCAACGAGACCCGTGCGGTGAAGAGCGAACCCTGGACGGTACGCTCCGGGGGCCGCTCGTACACCTACGACGACTACTCGGACCACTACCCGGTGTTCGGTTCCACCCCGCGCCCCTGACCCCCGGCGGGAAGCACCCTCGACAGGCCCCCTGCCCATGGGGGAATCTGGGAAGGAACGTGTTGGGCCACTGGACGAAGCACCCGAAGAAGGAGGGTGAGGAGGCGCTCCGGCGGATCGCGGAGCTCGGGTGGCGGGTCGAGGACCCGCCCACGTACTACACGATCAAGTGTCCCTGCGGAGCCCATCAGCGACAGGTCCACCTGTCGCCCTCCAACCCCCACTACTGGACGCAGACCGTACGCTACGTGAGACGAGTGTGCCCGCCCGAGCAGCAGGAGGACGTGTGAGCGTGAGCGTGAGGACCGCCACCCAGCTGTCCCTCCAGTTCCGGCTGGGCTCCGCACCCGCGAGCACTCCGGAGATGGTCCACGCGCACGGTGAGGCCGTGATGCGGGAGCTGCTCGAACTGGAGCGGCACAACCCCGACTTCACCGACTCGACCGTGAGCACCGACGCCCTGGCGCGTAACGTCACCGTGGAGATCCTGGTCCTGGACGAGGGCGACCCCCTGCGGGTGCTGCGCCGGGCCCTGGACCTCGTCCGCACGGCGATCCACGCGGCGGGCGGCGCCACCCCGAACTGGCCGGTCGACGACCAGCCGAGCCGGGTGAACATGGCCACCGCCCAGGACCTGGTCACGGCCACCTGAGGTCTCGCCCCCGAGTCCGCGTGCGCGGAGGCCCCCACCGCGGGTCGCGGTGGGGGCCTCGTGTCGTCGGAGCAGTTCGACGGTCACCCCGCGGGACGGTGGCTGGCGCGGCGACGGCCGGACCTCTCGGTCGCCGCCTCACCGGGGAGCGCGGACCGCGCGACCAGCGGAACCCGTCAGCGGCCGTCCTGGGAGGGGTCGCAGCGTTCCAGCGTGGGGCGCTTGGCGTCGACACCGTCGCCCGAGGAGCGGCCGGTGAGGCGGCGGTGAATCCACGGCACGAGGAACTCGCGGGCCCAGTGCAGGTCCTCCTGCCGGGCCGTGCGCCAGTCACGGTCCTCGGGCGGCGGCCAGGCCTGGTTCCAGTCGGAGTCCACCGGGACGTCCAGGACCTCGCACACCCGCAGGGCCAGCCTCCGGTGTCCCTCGGAGGACAGGTGGAGGCGGTCCCAGTTCCAGGCGCGGGCGTCCGAGAAGATCTTCATGCTCCACACGTCGACGACGTCGCAGCCGTACCTGTCGGCCACGGCGCGCATGTGCATGTTGTAGGTGGCGATCTTGCCGCGCAGATGGCGCATGACCGGCTGCCAGTTGGTGTCGAAGCCGGTGAAGATGACCACCCGGGCGCCGGTGGCGCGCAGGTCGGCGACCATCGACTCGAAGATGGCCACGACCTGGTCCGGGTCACTGCCGGGCCGGATGATGTCGTTGCCGCCAGCGCACAGGGTGACGAGGTCGGGCTTCATCTCGACCGCGCGCGGCACCTGCTCGTCGCGGATCTGCGCGATGAGGCGCCCACGGATGGCGAGGTTGGCGTAGCGGACCTCGGGCACGTGGTGGGCCAGGTGTTCGGCCACACGGTCGGCCCAGCCCCGGTAGCGGCCGTTGGGCACGCTGCCGCTGTCCGGGTAGGGGTCGCTCATGCCCTCGGTGAAGCTGTCCCCGAGGGCGACGTAGGACAGGATGTCCTTGCTTTTCAGGTCACCGGGAGATCCGGTCGGCACACCGCTCATGGTGTTCGATGATGCAACTCGACGCCACGGTTACGCGACAGTAGGTTGCGGATTTCGCGCGTTTTGGGGCGGAACTCACACCATGCGCGGTGTGCCCGGAACAGTGTCGGAGGCGCGGTCAGCGGTCCTTGGAGAGCGGGGTGAGCACGGGGCGCTTGGCGGTCACCGTGTCGCCCGAGGACTTCCCCGTGAGGCGGCGGCCGATCCACGGCCCCAGGGAGTCCTTCACCCAGTTCAGGTCGTCCCGGCGCGCCTCGGTCCAGCTGACCGGTTCCGTCTCGGGCCACGGCTCGTCCCAGCGCTCACCGGTGGGCACCCCCAGGACCTCCGCCACGCGCAGCGCCAGACGCCGGTGGCCCTGCGGGGACATGTGCAGCCGGTCCTCGTCCCAGGCGCGGGGGTCGGTGAGCACGTCCATGGACCACTGGTCGACCAGGAAGCAGTCGTGCCTGTCGGCGATCGCGCGCACGTTCAGGTAGTAGCGCGCGAACGGCCCGATGGTGCCGCGCATGTACCCCGTGGAGACGTTCACCCCGGTGAACAGCACCACCTGGCTGCCCTGGGCGCGCAGGCGGGCCACCGTGTGGTCGAGGACCTTCGCCAGGCGCTCGGGGTCGCCGGCGGGGCGCAGCAGGTCGTTGCCGCCCGCGCACAGGGTGACCAGGTCCGGCGCCATCTCCAGGGCGGGCGGGACCTGGTCGGTGATGATCTGGCGGATGAGCTTGCCGCGCACGGCCAGGTTGGCGTACTCGATTTCGCCCACGTGGTCGGCCAGGTGCTCGGCCAGCCGGTCCGCCCAGCCCCGGAACACGCCGCTGCCGTCCGGGTAGGGGTCACCCACGCCCTCAGTGAAGCTGTCACCGATGGACACGAGTGACATCCCCGGCCTGACCAGCGCGTCGTCGGTCCGTCCCACCATCACTTCTCCTCCCCCGTCACCGGGTTGGGCACGGCACCGCCGTACCGGCGGTCCCGGCTCGCGTAGATCTCACAGGCCCGCCACAGGTCGCGGCGGTCGAAGTCGGGCCAGAGCCTCTCCAGGAAGACGAACTCGGCGTAGGCGGACTGCCAGAGCAGGAAGTTGGACAGCCGCTGCTCGCCGGAGGAGCGCACGAACAGGTCCACCGGGGGCACGTCCGGGGCGTACAGGTGCTGGGAGAGGGTGTCCTCGGTGATCTTCTCCGGGGAGATGCGCCCCTCGGCGGCCTGGCGGGCCAGCTCGCGGGCGGCGTCCACGATCTCGGCCTGACCGCCGTAGTTCACGCAGAACTGGAGGGTGAGCCGGGTGTTGTCCCGGGTCATCTCCTCGGCGTCCTTGAGTTCCTTGATGACGCTCTTCCAGAGCATCCCGGAGCGCCCGGCCCACTTGACGCGCACGCCGCGGGCGTGCAGCTCGTCGCGGCGGTTGCGGATGGTGTCCCGGTTGAAGCCGAGGAGGAAGCGCACCTCGTCGGGTGAGCGCTTCCAGTTCTCGGTGGAGAAGGCGTAGGCGGACAGGTTGGGGATGCCCATCTCCAGGGCGCCCTCGATCACGTCGAAGAGCGAGGACTCACCGGCCTTGTGCCCCTCGGTACGCGCCAGACCGCGTTCCTTCGCCCAACGACCGTTGCCGTCCATGACCACGGCCACGTGGCGTGGCACGAGGTCGGCCGGGACCTGCGGGGGCCGGGCCCCGCTCGGGTGCGGGACGGGCGGCGTGTAGTCCGGCTCGCGCCGCCTACCGTTGTCGAAGCTGAACAGACTCAAGAACGCTCCACATGGCGCAGTGATCGGATTCCGTTTTCCAGGTGCCACTGTAGGTAGGCCGCGACCAGCCCGCTGCACTCGGAGCGCTGCTTGCCGTCGCTGGCGTCCGCGCTGTCCCAGTCGCCCCCGAGCAGGGCCGACATGAGCCGGAGCGTGTCGGGCGCGGGGTGCGTGGAACCGTGGGGACGGCACACCGAGCAGACCATACCTCCGGCGTGCACCGCGAACGCACGGTGCTCCCCCCTGCTCCCGCAGCGGGCGCACTCGGTGAGGGCGGGCGCGTACCCGGCCACCGCCAGGGAGCGCAGGAGGTAGGCGTCCAGCACCAGCCGGGAGTCGTGGCTCCCCTCCCCCAGGGTGCGCAGGGCGCCGATGAGCAGGAGGAACTGGCGCAGGGCCGGGTCCTTCTCCACGGCGACGACCTTCTCGGCGGTCTCCAGCATGGCGGTGGCGGCGGTGTAGCGGGAGTAGTCGCTGACCACCGCGGCGCCGTAGGAGCGCACGGTCTCGGCCTGGGTGATGACGTCCAGGGTGCGGCCGGTGTGCAGCTGGAGGTCGACGTGGGTGCACGGTTCCAGCCGGGCTCCGAAGCGCGACTTGGTGCGGCGCACGCCCTTGCCGACGGCGCGGACCAGGCCGGTGCGCCGGGTCAGGAGGGTGACGATGCGGTCGGCCTCGCCCAGCTTCTGGTTGCGCAGGACGACGCCCTCGTCGCGGTAGAGACTCACCTCCCCATTGTCGCGGATGGTTCCGACCGCCCCGTGTCGCCCGACCCGTGTGGGCGCTCCGTGTCCCATCCCCGGTTCACCATGACGCGCACCACCCTGAGCTGGTTTATTACGGTTTGGATTCCCTTTTCTCGATATTTGCTCTACTCTCACGCGCTAGGGCCTGACGGTTTCGGTCCCGCCGCCCTTCCCCCGCGGCCAGGACGACCGTGACCGTAAACCCCACGCGGGTGCCCGATTCCCCATCCCGGTACGGAAGGCAGAGCGATATGGCGCGAGGTCGTCGAGGCAGGCGCAGGACAAGCGCTCGCGAACAGCGCTCAGACCGCGAGGCGCGACGCGGGAGGGTCCCGGTCGTGGCCGCAGTGGTGGCGGTCCCGGTGGGGCTGACCCTCGCCGGGGCCCTGGTGCTCTCCGGGCTCGGTGACCAGCCGGACCCGGCGGACGGCACGAGCGCCGCCGACGCGAGCGGCGAGATCGGGAGTTCGGTGAGCGACGACTCCAACGCTCCCGAGACGGACGCGGAGGACGACTTCTTCGCCGAGCCCACGGCTACCCCGGGCGACGCCGAGCCCCGGGGTGACGGCGGACCGAGGACCTCCACGGTCACCGCCTCGTCCTCCGCCGAGGAGGCCGAGGAGACCGGCTCCGACGAGGGCGGTCGCGAGGGCGGCGGCAGCGGTGGAGGCGGGGCCGGCAACGGCGGTGGCAGCGGCAGCGGAGGGGGCGGTGGCAACCAGACCACCGGCGGCCCCCGGACCACGGCCGTGGTGACCCTGGTCAACGACGAGCGCGCCGCCAACGGCTGCGGACCCCTGCGCGTGGACGACAGGCTGGCCGCGGCCGCCCAGGAGCACAGCGAGGACATGGCCGCGCGCGACTACATGTCGCACGAGAACCCCGACGGTGAGGGCCCGGGTGACCGGGCGCAGAGGCACGGCTACGACTCCTGGGGGGCGGAGAACGTCGCCAAGGGCCAGACCAGCGCCGAACAGGTCATGGAGGCCTGGATGAACAGCCCGGGCCACCGGGCCAACATCCTCAACTGCGGCCTGGAGTCGATCGGGGTCGGCGAGTCCGGCAACGCGTGGACCCAGAAGTTCGGCTGGGAGTAGTCCGGCCGTCCCGCGGGCGACATGAGGGCGGGCCGCGTCCCTGATGGGGCGCGGCCCGTTCGCGTTGTTTCGGACGTGTCGTGGACGTGTGTCCGGCTGTCCCGTCCGGGGCCGTCGGGCGCGCGGTCGGGGTTCGTTCCGTTCCGCGGGACGCTCGGGCGGGCAGAGGGCGGGGCCTCCCTCCTACAGCACGGAACGGGGCCCGCGACGAGTGTCGCGGGCCCCGTTCTCCCAGTGCCGGGGGAAGGTGCCGGGCGCCCTGTGCCGGGGGCGCCCGACGGTGGTGGATCAGGCGCGGGCGATGGCGCTGCACATGGCCTTCAGCGAGGCCGTCGTGATGCTGCTGTGGATACCGACGCCCCACACGGCCCTGCCGTCGATCTCGGCCTCCACGTAGGCGGCGGCGCGGGCGTTGCCGTCCTCACCCATGGAGTGCTCGACGTAGTCGATGACCCGGACCTTGACGTCCACGTCGGCCAGCGCGTCACCGAACGCGGAGATGGGACCGTTGCCGGTGCCCTTCAGCTCGCGGATCTCACCGTTGACGCGGGCGTCGGCGTGGATCGAGTAGGTGCCGTCCTCAGCGGTGCTGGAGCGGTGCGCCAGGACCGCCACCGGGCCGGTCTCGGCCAGGTAGGTCTGCGAGAAGATGTCCCAGATCCGGTCGGCCGGGAACTCGCCGCCCTCGGCGTCCATAAACTGCTGGATGACCTGGGAGAACTCGATCTGCAGGCGGCGCGGCAGGTCCAGCGAGTGGTCGCGCTGCATGATGTAGGAGACGCCGCCCTTGCCGGACTGGCTGTTGACCCGGATGACCGCCTCGTAGTTGCGGCCCACGTCCTTGGGGTCGATGGGCAGGTACGGGACGTCCCACGGGTAGTCCTCGACCGGCTTCCCGGCCTCCTCGGCGCGGGCGTTCAGGTCGGCGAAGCCCTTCTTGATGGCGTCCTGGTGGGAGCCGGAGAAGGCCGTGTACACCAGGTCACCGCCGTAGGGGTGGCGGGGCGCGACCGGCAGCTGGGTGCAGTGCTCGACCGTGCGGCGGATCTCGTCGATGTCGGAGAAGTCGATCTTCGGGTCGACGCCCTGGCTGAACAGGTTCATGCCCAGGGTCACCAGGCAGACGTTGCCGGTGCGCTCACCGTGGCCGAACAGGCAGCCCTCGACGCGGTCGGCGCCGGCCATGACGGCCAGCTCGGCCGAGGCCACACCGGTGCCGCGGTCGTTGTGCGGGTGCACGGACAGGACCACGTGCTCGCGCCGGGTCAGGTTACGGCTCATCCACTCGATCTGGTCGGCGTAGGAGTTGGGCGTGGAGCGCTCGACCGTGGCGGGCAGGTTCAGGATGATCTCGCGGCCGGGGCCGGGCCGCCAGACGTCCATGACGGCCTCGCAGACCTCCAGGGCGAAGTCCAGCTCGGTGTCGATGAAGATCTCGGGCGAGTACTGGTAGCCGAAGTACTCGGTCTCGCCCAGGTACTTCTCGGCGAAGCGGACCACGTGGCGGGTGCCCTCGACGGCGATGCCCTTGCAGGCCTCGCGGTCGACCCGGAAGACCACCCGGCGGAAGGTGGGCGCGGTGGCGTTGTACAGGTGCACGGTGGAGCGCTTGGCGCCGACCAGGCTCTGCACGGTGCGCTCGATCAGGTCCTCACGGGCCTGGGTCAGCACGGAGATCTGGACGTCGTCGGGGATCAGGTCGTCCTCGATCAGCGACCGGACGAAGTCGAAGTCGGTCTGGCTGGCGGAGGGGAAGCCGACCTCGATCTCCTTGTAGCCCATCTTGACCAGCAGCTGGAAGATCTCGTGCTTGCGGGTGGCGTCCATGGGCTCGATCAGCGCCTGGTTGCCGTCGCGCAGGTCGGTGGACAGCCAGCGCGGCGCCTCGGTGATGCTCTTGGCGGGCCAGGTGCGGTCGGGCAGGTCCACCGTCTGGAACGGCTGGTAGCGGTGGAACGGCATGGGGCTGGTCTTCTGCTGCGGCACCATAACGGTGTGGCTCCTCGGGAAAGTGTGGCGCGTGATGTCGTGGTCGACACGGCAAGCCGAAGTCCCGCGGCGAGGGGCCGACCTTCTAACGATCCCCGCCGCGGCCACTAAGAAGGAGGAGCTCGCGCAGCATAACGATCGTCACGCTAGCAGACAGTCAACGGATTCTGGTACCCAACGTCCACATGATGGGACACACCCTGCCTGAACTGGGACGCGCCGACCGGTTTCTCAGCATTTCCACCGATCCTCGAATTCAGGTACCTCGACTTCAAGATACAGCGGCGAGCAGCTACCCTGGAGGGGAACCCTTCAGTGCTAGGGGGGTCACACGGAGTCCGTCGGCGGGACCCAGGGTGCGGCCAACACCCGAGGCCCCGGCAGGCAGGTAAGCCCAGCCACCGCAGGGCCGGTACCGCCGACGGACATCCTCACTCCGTCGGCGTCAGTGGCCGGCGTCGAGGTCGAACTCGACCCACATGAGATACGCCCACTCCTCCTCGGTACCTATTCGTCTGCTCCCCCAACGGCTGGCGAAGTGCGCCATGAGCGTGAGTCCGGTCCCCTCGGCCTGCTCCACGCTTCCCCAGACCGGTGGAACCCGTGCCACGTCGACGGACTCCCGCTCCCCCACTGAGAGGCGTAAGACACGCTGGGACGGGCCTCTGTGGCGCAGGGACAGACTGCGGAACACGACGATCCCCCGACCGGCCCAGGAGGCCCGGGTCAGGGCCCCGGTGAACATCTCGCTCAGGCAGAGCCGCAGGGCGTCCTCGGTCTCCTCACCCACCCCGGGAAGGCGGGAGAGGTCCTGCACCAGGTCGTCGCGGGCCACGCGGATGCGGCAGGGGTCGCCCGGATACCAACGGGACTTCCAGCGCCGCTCGGTGCGGGGTTCGTTCGGGTGGATGCTGGTTCGGTTCACGGCTTCACTCCTCAGGATGATGGGGAAACACTCAGGACCGACGCCTCGTCATCGATCCAGACGCTCTGCCAGTCGGGCGTCACTGTCAGACCGAACCGGTCCGGCGCCGGGCGACCGGCCTCCTGCCAGAGGCCGTGGGCCCGTTCGAGTTCGTCGGCCAGGAACCTGGGGCCCTTCTGACGGACCTCGGACCTGCCGATCCTTGGTTCGGCAGGCGTGCGCAGGAGCGCCCAGGAACCCGTGGCCGAGTCCACGAGGCACAGGGACACCGAGTGGCCGGCTCCGTGGCGCACGGCCCAGCCCACCCCGGGGAGGAGGAGCCCCGCCGCGAACACGGCGGAGGCGTCGAGGATGTCGCCGCGGCCCAGCTCCGATCCGCGGACGGCACGGTCCGCCTCGGGACGCAGACTCCGTGAGAGACGACGCCAGAGAGCGAGCCCGCCCTGCTGGCCGCCGCTCCACCGCAGCGGCGCGAACCGGCCCCGTGCCAGGCCGTCCACGCCCACACGAAGGTCGGCCAGGGCCAGTTGCCGGGACGCGTCCCCCCAGGGCACGAGAATCCGGCCGCCGGGCTGGCACCGGCGTATCCAGGCGTAGGGGACCCGGTCGACCGGCGCGAAGCTCAGCACACGGTCACAGGGCCCCCGCTCCGGCCACCCCGCCGCCGTGTCGTCGCTGACCACCCGCGGTTCCAGGCCGGCGGAGGCCAGGCGGACACGGACGTGTTCGGATCGCGTGAAGCCGGATTCCACCGTGGTGACGGCGTCGTCGCCGAGCCGCATCGTCAGGAGTCCCGCGCAGTAGCCGCTTCCCGATCCGATCTCCAGAACCTGCATCCCCGGTGTGGCCCGGGAGGCGTCCAGGACCTCGGCCGCCAGCGAGGGGGAGCACACCGAGACACGGACCCGCCGCCCCTGCTCCTCCCCCGGCCCCGGCCCCGGCGGTTCCAGGATCTGGGAGTCGGCGTAGGCCCCGCGAAGCCACCCGTCCTCGTCCTCGTACCGGTCGAGCCGTACTCCCTCGGAGTCCTCGAACCGTTCGGGAACGAAGAGGTGACGTGGCAAGGACTCGAAGGAGGACCGCCACTCCATCGGTAACCGGCCCCGTGTCAGGAGCCGCCCGACGAGGTCGTTCCGGTGGGAAGTCACGGACGCCCCCCGTTCACCAGCCCTGACAGGTGGAGGGCCGTTTCTCGCGAGGGGCTGATTCGCTGGTGCGTTCGACGCCGTGTCTCGGTTTTCAAGGTGGACGGACTCCATCCGCCGCGATCCGGACCCAATCAGGGTCTTGAGTCCATTACACGGCCGTTCGTTCTGGGTAAGGATGAACAGGGACATGGGAACCCGATCACCCTTCCTCGCGGAATCCCGAACGGATATACACCGGTGGTATGAATGCCAAAACACCTGGCCCACGCGCCACTGAGGCCACCACTTCCTTTCTGGAGCCGCCTGGACGTCCGCCGCTCCCTCACCGAACGGGACGCGGGGAGGCTCTTCGGCCTCCTCCGGCAGCACACCGGAGCGAGCCAACAGGTCATCGGGTCCGCCGTGGACATGGCACAGCCCCACGTGAGCGCGATCATGTCCGGGCGCAGATCCGTCACCGCGCTCAACACGTGGCTCCGTGTGGCCGACGGCCTGGAGATGCCCACCCAGGCCAGACGCGCCCTCGGACTCGCCGATGGCCCGGAAAAGCATGATCATGTGGATCCTGGGACAGAACTGTCTCTACAGCATGGCGAATTCTCTCCCTCCACCACAACGGCGGGGGACATCGCCGAGATCACGTTGAGGGACCTCATGAAACGCAGAGACGCTTTCGCGGTCGGCGGAGGATTGATCGCTGGCGCCGCCCTGACGGAGCTGGTCGAACACTGGTTGGCGCCGCGCGCCGGAGGGCTGGTGAACGGAAGGAATTCGATCGGGGAACTGGAACTCGAAAGGATCGAGGCCGCCACGGTCTGCCTGAGGCACTGGAGCGAGCGGTGGCGGATGGGGACTCGGAGGAAGGCGGTGATCGGCCAGCTCTCGGAGGTCTCCGAACTGGTGGAGAACCCGCAGGGCGCACAGGTCCAGTCGAGGCTCTTCGCCGTCATGGCCGAGCTCGCCAAGATCGTGGCGTCGATGTCCTTCGACTCCGGGGATCACGCCACCGCCCAGCGCTACTACGGAATCTCGCTCAGGGCCCTGCAGCAGGCCGGGCCCGAGCACCGGGCCTACGGCATCGGCGTCCTGGCCGACATGGCACGCCAGATGCTCGACCTGCACCGCCCCGAGGACGCGCTCGACATCATCCGGCTGGCCCTGGACAAGTCAGACTCCCTCGGACTGCCGCCCGTGGCCCGGTCCCTGTTACGCACGCGGGAAGCGTGGTCGTACGCGCACATGGGCCGGGCCGAGGCCTTCCGCCGCTCCGTCCACCAGGCCGAGGACCTGTTCGAACAGGGAGGGGACGACCTGCCCCTGTGGGCGAGGAGCTTCGACCACGCCGAACTCTCGGGGGTGGTCGGCGCCCGTTACCGGGACCTGGGACGTCGTCAACGCGAACCCGCGGAGAGGCGACGCTACGCGGAGCTGTCGGCGGAGTACATCCTGCGGGCCCTGGAGACACGGCCCGAGGGCCAGGAGAAGGGGCGCGCGTTCGACCGCGTCGGGCTGGGCCGGACCTATCTGGTACTCGGTGATCCCACCGCCTCCGCGGCGTCCGTTCGCAGCGTGTTGCGATCCCGCTCAGCCATCGGGTCGGGGCGCGTGCGCAGGAGGCTTGAGGACTGGCACACCGAGGCCGCCGCCATGCACCGGGACCCGGACGTGGCGCAGCTCCGCGAGGAGCTCTCCTTTACCCTGCTTCCACTGCCCCGAACGTGAAAGGGATGCTGTGACACGGATAGGTATCACCGGACATTCGAACCTGACAGGGAACAGCGCCCAGGTGGTCAGGGGGGCTCTGGCCGATGCTCTCGCCCCGTACAGGGGCGGGGACCTGGTCGGGATCTCCTGCCTGGCACGCGGTGCGGACCAGCTCTTCGCTTCGGCCGTCCTGGAGGCGGGCGGTCGCGTCGAGGTCGTCCTGCCGTCGGCCGACTACCGTGAGAACAAGGTCAAGCCGCACGAGCGGGATTCCTTCGACGAGCTGCTCATCCGCGCCGACTCGGTCCGCTACATGCCGCACCGCAGTGCGGGCCGGGCGGCGTACGAAGCCGCGAACCAGACGCTGATCTCCCAGGCGGACCGCCTCTTCGCCGTGTGGGACGGCCAACCAGCCGACGGCCACGGTGGGACCGGGGACGCCGTGGAGACCGCCCGTCAGCGGGGTCTTCCGGTCGAGGTGATCTGGCCGGACGGCGTGCGACGCGGCTGAGGACCGCGTGCCGTGCTCACCCCTGCATCCCTCCCCCACAGCCTCACCGAGGAGTCTCCGACGCGGACGCCGAGAACTCTGTCCAACCCGACCACGCCGTTGACGGGCGTGGCGGCGATCGCGCCGTGGGAGTCCCCACGGCCTCATTCACAACCTAGCCTCCGCGACCTGCCCGTGTCCGCGTTTTCCAGAAACTCTCCGAGGAGGCTCCCACTGTTCGCCCGGGGCACGAGCCCCCGGGGACCGGGACCCCCACCCCGCCCTCCGCCTGCCCGCCCACGGACGGGGCCGACGACGTCCTCGCCACCCCGGCGGAACCGGGCTTCACCACGGAGGTGACGGAGCGATTCAGGGGCGGCTTCGACCGGACCGGGGGGAGGAACACCCCGAGACCGAGACCGCGCCACCCTGGATCCGGACACCCGAGGGCGACCCGCCTGGGCCGTCCGTGGCGACACACACCGACGTGTGCGGCGCACCAGAGCCGCGGACACCATCTCCGCCACCACCGGCGGCTCCGCCCCGGGGCACGGCCCTACCGCCCCTCCTCCTCACCCTCGGGTCACACCTGTCTCCTCACACCACTCGCACCACAGCGCGTCCCGTGGCACCATCCGCCACGGGACGCGATCATGTTCACTTCTCCCCCTCCCTCACCGCTTGGGGAACGGAGTTCCGTCGTGGCCACATCCGGACACGGAGAGCGAGGGCCCGGTGACAGCAAAAGCGGGCTTCACGTGGCAAGGGCGCCAAACCAGACAATGGGACACCCCTGCGCCTCGAAGCCACCCACATTGACAGTTCACGGCCCCCCGATCTCCAATATCGCCACATATCCGAAGCCTCACCCCCGCTCAACGGAGGCATCGTGTCCCTCACCCCCATCCGAAGAACCCTGGTCCCGGTGGCAGCGAGCGCCCTCCTTCTCGGCCTGCTCGCCCCCGGCGGCGCGACCGCCGAACCCTCCTACGACCTGTACGAGATCACCGGCGTGAGCACCGCCGAGGAGCGCTCGCGGATCGCCGCGTCCGGAGTGGCCATCGACCACGTGGGCGAGGACTCCGTCCTGGTCACCGGTTCGGTGCACGACATGGCCGAACTGGACGACCTCGGCTACTCAGCCGAGCCCTACGCTCTCCCCGAGACCTTCGCCAACCCCGATCCGGGCTACACGACCTACCCGGAGCTGCTGGAGATCATCGACGAGCTGGTCGCGGCCAACCCCGACATCGCCGCCAAGGAGGTGTACGGACAGTCCCACGAGGGCCAGGACCTCGTCGCGGTGAAGATCAGCGACAACGTGTCCGTGGACGAGGACCAGCCCGAGGTGCTGTTCACCCACTCCCAGCACGCCCGCGAGCACCTGACCGTGGAGATGGCGATCCACCTGATGCGCCTGTTCACGGACGGCTACGGCGAGGACGAGCGCGTCACCGGGCTGGTGGACAGCCGGGAGATCTGGATCCTGCCGAACGTCAACCCGGACGGCAGCGAGTACGACATGGCGGGCGACACCTGGCGGGACTGGCGCAAGAACCGTCAGCCCAACGAGGGTTCGTCGTCGATCGGCACCGACCTGAACCGCAACTGGGCCCACAACTGGGGATGCTGCAACGGCTCCTCCGGCGACCCGAGCAGCATCACCTACCGGGGCGACTCCGCCGAGTCGGCCCCCGAGGTCCGGGCCGTCGCCGACTTCGTCCGGAGCCGCGTGGTGGACGGCGAACAGCAGATCACCAGCGCCATCGACTTCCACACCTACAGCGAGCTCATCCTGTGGCCGTACGGGTACACCTACGACGAGGTCACCGACGGCATGAGCCGCGAGGAGTACGACACCCACCGCGCCCTGGGCGAGTACATGGCCGAGGCCAACGGCTACACGCCCCAGCAGTCCAGCGACCTCTACGTCACGGACGGCTCCATCAACGACTGGCTCTGGGCCGACCAGGGGATCGTCAACTACACCTATGAGATGTACCCGAAGTCGGCCAGGGACGGCGGCTTCTACCCGCCCTCGTCGGTGATCGAACGCGAGACCGCCCGCAACGAGGAGGCCGTGCTGCGTCTGCTCGACTACGCGGACTGTCCGTACCGCATCATCGGTGAGGAGGAGGCCTACTGCTCCTGACCCACAGGGTCACACCCGCGTAGGCCCGACGGAACGCCCCCTTGCACGTGCCGAGATAAGGTCCGCACGTGTGAGGGGGTTTCGTCGTTCATGGGGAGCGCCCGTCAGGACGCTCCACCGCCCGGGGCTCGGAGGGGTCCTCCCGGAGCCCGGACGCGAGGAAACCGGGGGTGGCGCTGAGCCAGCGAAGAACGTCACCACCCCCGGGGCTGGTGCGGGCCCCCTCCTGCCGGTCGCGGAGGAGGCCCGTGCCACGGGGTCGGGGTGCAGGTCCGACCCCGTGGCGGTCTGTGGGCTCCGGGCGCCGGGGCGCCCGGGCCTCGGAGCTACTCGCCGGGCAGCGGCTCGAACTCCTTGACGGCGTTGATCGCGGGACCGTGCGGGGTGTTGGCCTCGCGCTCGATCATGATCTCCACGAGCACCGGCCGGGAGGTGGACTGGGCCTGCTTGCGGGCCCACTCCAGGGACTCACGGATCTCCCCCGGCTCCCAGACGCGGCGGCCGGAGCAGCCATAGGCCTCCATCAGCTTGACGCTGTCGGTGCCGTACTCGTCGTAGTGGATGTCCACCTGGTAGTTCATGTCGAACGGGATCGACGCCTGGCGGATCAGGCCCAGGTACTCGTTGTTGAGCATGATGATCACGTACGGCACGTTGTACTGCGCCGCGACCGCGAGCTCCTCGACCATGTACTGGAAGCCGTAGTCACCGACGATGCCGACCACCTCGGCGTCCGGCTCGGTGTTCTTGAGGGCCTTCTTGACGCCGATGGCCGCGGGGATCTCCCAGCCGAGCGGGCCCGCCTGGCCGCAGATCTGGTAGTGGCGCGGCTTGTAGGCCTTCTGGTGCTGGCCGCCCCAGATCTGGTAGAGGCCGATGGCGGTGACGAAGTAGGTGTCCTCGTCGAAGACCTCGTTGATCTCCTTGTAGACGCGGGGCGCCTTCACGGGGACGGTGTCGAAGTCCTCGCGGCGGGTCAGGGTCGACTTGAGTTCGTTGATCCGCTCGATCCACGCACCCACCCTCGCCTTGGCGTCGCGGCGCTTGGCGGCGGCCAGCAGTTCCTGGAGGAACAGTCCGGCGTCGGAGACCACGCCGAGGTCGGGCTCGAAGACCCGGCCGATCTGGGTCGCCTCGATGTCCACGTGGATGAACCTGCGCTCGCCCCGGTAGACGTCGATCTGGCCGGTGTGGCGGTCGGCGAAGCGCGCGCCCACGGCCAGGACCAGGTCCGACTCCAGGAAGGAGGCGTTGCCGTAGCGCTGGGAGGTCTGCACGCCGGTCATGCCGGAGTACAGGGGCGAGTCCTCGTCGAAGGAGCCCTTGCCCATGAGGGTGACCTGGACCGGGACCTGGAGGTGCTCGGCCAGTGCGCGCAGGTCGTCGGAGGCCTCCGCCAGGATCACGCCGCCACCGGCGAGGATGAGCGGGCGCTCGGCCTCCAGCAGCAGGTCCAGGGCGCGCTCGACGCGGGGCAGGTGCGGCTCGACCGTGTTGATCTTGAGAGCGGCGTCCAGCTCGGGGTCGTACTCGATGAGTTGCTGGGCGACGTCCACCGGGATGTCGACCAGCACGGGGCCGGGGCGGCCCTCCTGGGCGATCCGGAAGGCCTCGCGGAAGATCCACGGGGCGGTGGCCGCCTCCTTGATCTGGACGGCCCACTTGGTGACGGGCTTGGCGATCTCGACGATGTCGACCGCCTGGAAGCCCTCCTTGTCCAGCAGGTCGGTGCGCTGCTGACCGGTGATGCACACGATCGGGACCGAGTCCGCGATGGCGGTGTACAGGCCGGTGATCATGTTGGTCCCGGCGGGACCGGAGGTGCCGATGGCCACGCCGACCCCGCCGGTCGTGCGCGACCAGCCGTCGGCCATGTGGGTGGCGCCCTCCTCGTGGCGGACGGTCAGGTGCTCGATGCCGCCCACCTCCTCCATCGCCTTGTAGAGGGGGAGGATGGCCGCGCCGGGGCAGCCGAAGGCGGTGTCGACGCCCTCGTCCTTGAGAACCTCCACGACGGCGTTCATCGCGGGCATTTTCGCCATGGGAGCGAACCCTTCAGTGCTGGGGTGGCTGGAGTGCCGGGGACGCCCTTCGGTGGACGCCCCGGCCGCCAGGGGTGAGTGCCAGGGGTGAGTGCCAGGGGTGGGGCGACGCCGCCGCCTGCCTCCCGGGTGGGCCAACACCCGGGGGCCGCGCGCCGCTCCGTTCATACGGATTCTCTGTGCCAGGGGTACTGCTGGTGCGACCGCGGCCGGTGGGCCGGGCCGTGGGCCGGGGCCCCTACTCGCCCTCGCGGCCGGAGAGCTGCTCGACGATCTTGAGCAGGGCCGAGTGGTCGAGGCCGCCGTGGCCCTGGTTCTTGAGCGCGGCCACGTACTGCGCCACCTGCGAGCCCAGCGGGATCGCCACACCGGCGGCGCTCGCGGAGTCGGTGATGATGCGCATGTCCTTGTCGTGCAGGGCGATCCGGAATCCGGGAGCGAAGTCGCGCTCGCGCATGGCCGCGCCCTTGCGCTGGAGCACGGTGCTGCCGGCGAGCCCGCCGCCCAGGACCTCCAGGCCGGATTCGGTGTCCACGCCGTGGGCCTCCAGGAAGACCAGGGCCTCGGCGAGGAGCTGGATGTTGCCCGCCACGATGAGCTGGTTGGCGGCCTTGACGGTCTGGCCGGACCCGCTGGGACCGACCAGGACCGGCGTGGTGCCCAGGACGTCGAAGACGGGGCGCGCCGCCTCGAAGTCCTCGGGGGCCCCGCCGACCATGATGGACAGCTTGGCCTCGACGGCTCCGGCCTCGCCGCCGCTGACCGGCGCGTCCAGGACACGCAGGCCGCGCTCGGCCCCGGCCGCGGCGACCTCTCGGGCGACGTCGGGGCGGATGGTGCTCATGTCGATGACCAGGGTGCCGGGCTTGGCGTTGTCGTAGACGCCGCCCTCGCCGCGCAGGACCTGGTCGACGTCCGGGGAGTCCGGGACCATCGTGATGACGACGTCGGCGTCGGAGACGGCCTCGGCGACGCTTCCGCCGCGCAGGCCGCCCTCGGCGACCAGAGCGTCCACCCTCGCGCTGCTGCGGTTGTGGCCGGTGACGGTGTGTCCGGCGCGGACGAGGTTGACGGCCATGGGAAGCCCCATGATGCCCAGGCCGATGAAGGCGATCTTCCTGGCGGCCATGTCGGCCCCCTTTCAGGCTGTGGGTGTGGCTGGTTGTGCGGTGGCTGGTGCGACCCTGCTGGCCGCGGTGACCCGTGGGTCAGTCGCGCCAGCCGAAGCTCTCGGCGCTGGGGACGGTCGGCTTGTACTCCAGGCCGACCAGGCCCCGGTATCCGCCCGCCTGGGCGGCGGAGAGGAGTTCGTCGATGGGCAGGTCGCCGGTGCCGGGCTCGCCGCGTCCCGGGGCGTCGGCGATCTGGATGTGGCCGAACTCGGCCGCGTGGTCGCGGACGACGGCGGCGACGTCCTCGCCGTTGACGGCCAGGTGGAAGAAGTCCGCGAGGAGGGCGACGTTCTCGGCCCCGGCCTCCCTGACCCTGGCGACGAAGGCGAGGCCCTCGGAGGCGGTCTTGAGCGGGTAGTCCTCGGAGCCGCTGATGGGCTCGACGAGGACGGTGCCGCCGACCTTGGCCACCGCGTCGGCTGCGGCCACCGCGTTGCGCACGGCGAGGCGGTCCTGCTCGGCCGGGTCCACGCCGTCCTGCCGCAGGCCGTAGAGGGCGTTGAAGCCGGTGGTTCCGGTGCGCTCGGCGATCTGGGCGACCACCTCGGCGTTGGCGAGGAACTCGTCGGCGCGGGAGGGGTGCGACAGGACGCCGCGGTCGGGGCCGGGGAGCTGTCCGGCGAAGAAGTTGAGGCCGCTGAGGCGCACGTCCGCGTCGTCGAGGGCGGCGACGAAGGCGTCGATCTCCGCCTGCGCCGGGGTGGCGCTCTCGAAGGGCCACCAGAACTCGACGGCGTGGAAGCCCGCGTCCCGTGCGGCCCGGGGGCGCTCGTTGACGGGGAGCTCGGTGAACAGCAGGGAGCAGTTCACCGTGTACCCGAGTGTGTGGCTCATGCGTTGCCTCCGGCATCCACTTCCATATTGCGGAAAGTAGTTTTCACTTTAAGGAATGATCTGAGTGTGGGCCGGACCACCGCCACTTGTCAACCACCCGGCGAGCCGACCTTCGAGCCCTCACCACCCGAGCCCCCGCGAACGCGCCCGACAAACCCCGAGGCCACACCCCCACCCGCCCCGGAGGACTCAGGAGCGAGCAGGAACGTCACGCTTTCTTCGCGGGAGGCCACAGATTCGTCTGTTTTTCCGATTTCTCCCCTTGCGAGTGTTGACAAGGTCACACTGCCATCAACTAGAGTCCCTGCAATCCGTAATACGGAATCAGGTATCTGCACTACGAAAGCCCAGGCCGGTACGACGATCCAGCGCCCCACACGGCGCGGGGGCCGAGTGCCGGCCGAGCCACGGGAGAACACATGCCCGAGACCACCCCGGACCAGTCGGGGGACGCCCCCGAGCCGGGTCTGGCGCGTCTGAACGCCCTGTCCCGGCAGGAGCTGCGCACCGAACTCGCGCAGTGCCTGAACGTGGACCGCTGGGTCGAGGCCGTGGCCTCCGAAGCGCCCTACGCCGACCGCCGGAACCTGCTCTCCGTGGCCGACACCCACGCGCGCGGAATCACTCCTGCCGAGGTCGCCACCGCCCTGGCCCGCCACCCCCGCATCGGGGAGAAGGCCAAGGGGAAGGACACCGAGTCCGCCTGGTCACGCGGGGAACAGTCGGCGTTCGCCGCCGACACCGACGACGCCTCCGCGAGGGTCCAGCGGATCTTCACGTTCGCCCAGGGTGAGTACGAGGGAAGGTTCGGACAGATCTACCTTGTCTGCGCCAGCGGCCGCAGCAGCCGCGAACTCCTCGCGGACCTGGTCGGCCGACTGGACAACGACCCCGAGACCGAGCTGACCGTGGTCGGTGAGGAGCTCCGCAGGATCTCCGGACTCCGCCTGGTCAAACTCCTGGAGGCAGCATGAGCCACGTGACCACCCACATCCTGGACGCCGCCCTGGGCGCGCCAGCCCGCGACGTCCCGGTCCGCCTGGAGGCCGCCGCCGACCCCGGTCGCACCTCGTGGACCACCGTCGCGGAGGGCCGCACCAACGACGACGGCCGTGTGCCCGACCTCGGACCCGACCAGCTCTCCGCCGGCTACTACCGGGTCGTCTTCGACACCGGGGCCTACTTCGCGGCGACGGGACAGAGGGGCTTCTACCCCGAGGTCACCATCGTGTTCGACCTCGCGGAGGAGGACCAGCACTACCACGTGCCGCTCCTCCTGAGCCCGTTCGCCTACTCGACCTACCGCGGCTCGTAGGTCGGGCGCGCCCGACCGCGAGCACACCTTCCCCACCACGGTCCCCGCCCACGAACGAAGGAGCCCGCCTGGCGGCACCCACCACGTAGCACCCTCACCTCTTCGAGTGCGTGACAGGTCCTTCCGCATGACCACAGCGGTCCTCCCTCATACGCACAGCGCACCGACGCGTGGCAGCACGCGCGGCGCGAGCGATGAAACCGAATCCACACGGATGGAGTTCCCCTGATGGGCATCAGACTCGGAGACAACCAGTACGGCAAGGCGGAGGTCCGCCTCGTCCACGTCCAGCGCGACACCGACGTCCACCAGATCAAGGACATCAACGTCACCTCCCAGCTCCGCGGCGACCTGGAGGAGGTCCACACCGTCGGCGACAACGCCAAGTGTCTGCCGACGGACACACAGAAGAACACCGTCTACGCCAAGGCCCGCGAGTGGGGCGGCGTCGGTGCGATCGAGGACTTCGCCCTGCGTCTGGCCCGCCACTTCGTGGACGAGCACGAGTACGTGTACGGCGCCCGCCAGGAGATCGACGAGTACTCCTGGGACCGGATCGCCACCTCGAAGGGCCCGCACGACCACGCGTTCTCCCGCAGGGGCGCCGAGACCCGCACCACCGTCGTCAACAAGGACGGCGACAAGGAGTGGGTGGTCTCCGGCTTCGAGGGCCTGACCGTGCTCAAGTCCACCGGCTCGGAGTTCCACGGGTACCCCAGGACCCGGTACACGACGCTGCCCGAGACCAACGACCGCATCCTGGCCACGGACGTCACCGCCCGCTGGCGCTACGTCGGCACCGACCACGACTTCGACAAGGCCTACGCGTCGGTCCGTGCCCTCTGCCTTGAGCTCTTCGCGGAGACGCACAGCCTCGCCCTCCAGCAGACGCTGTACGCGATGGGCACGGCCGTCCTCGAAGCCCACCCCGAGATCGCCGAGATCCGCTTCTCCATGCCGAACAACCACCACTTCCTGGTGGACCTGTCCCCGTTCGGCCTGGACAACCCCAACGAGGTCTTCTTCGCCGCCGACCGGCCCTACGGCAAGATCGAGGCCACGGTCGAGCGGGACGACGCCCCCGACGCGGGCGACGCCTGGAAGGCCGTCCCGGGCTTCATCTAACCCCCCTTCCCGGTGACGGCCCCGGGGGTGCTCCCCCGGCCCGCCCCGGTGCTCTTCGGAGCTCTCTGAACGCCGGGGCCCGTGCGTGCGGCCGGGCCCCGGACCCCTCCATCACCCGAGGTCACCCTCGCCTGCCCACCCGAGTTGGGCCACACCGGCCTTCGGCATGCCCGGAAACAGCTGTCCCGGGCGTTCAAGGCCGGCGCGACACCACCGGGCACCCGCCCCGGAGAACCCGGTCACCCCCCTCTCTCGGTGACCGCCGATCGCAAAGGCTGGAAACTGGCCATGTCGAACAGTCCGTCCGCGAAGGACTCGGCCACAACAACCGCCACTACCCCCTCCCGGCCCGAGGACGAGAAGCTGCCCGTGCGGCTCATGCTCGTCTACGGGCTCCAGCACATCCTCACCATGTACGCCGGTGCGGTGGCACCGGCCCTGGTCATCGGCGCCGCCGCTGGGCTCGCGAACGACCCCGCCGCCATGGGAATCCTCGTCAGCGGCGCGCTCCTGGTGGCGGGTATCGCCACCCTCATGCAGACCGTCGGCCACAAGAGGATCGGCGCGCAGATGCCGATCGTGGTGGCCTGCTCCTTCGTGCCCGTCAGCGCGATCACCGCCCTCGCGGCCGGCCAGGACGGGGAAAACCTCCCCGTCGCCTTCGGCGCGTCCATGGCCGCCGGTGTGTTCGCGCTGCTCCTGACCCCCTTCTTCGGGCAGCTCATCCGCTTCTTCCCCCCGATCGTCACCGGCACGATCATCACGGTGATCGGCGTCAGCCTGATGCCGGTGGCCGCGCGCTGGATCATGGACGACTCCGTGCGCGTCATGGCGGACGGCGCCGAGGTCCCGGCCGCGCCCGTCGCCAACCTCGCCCTGGCCGGGCTCACCCTGGCCGTCATCCTCGTCGGTTCCCGCCTGTTCCCGGGGATCTGGGGACGCCTTTCCATCCTGCTCGGCCTGGTCGTGGGCACGCTCGTCGCCGTCCCGCTCGGCATGGCCGACTTCAGCCGGGTGGGCGAGGCCGACGTCGTCTTCGACCCGACCTCGGTGTTCTACTTCGGCGCTCCGCAGTTCGAGGTCGCGGCGATCATCACCATGTGCATCATCATGCTCGTGGTCCTCACCGAGGGCGCCTCGCACATCATCGCGGTCGGCGAGATCACCGGCTCCAAGGTGGACGCCAAGCGCATCTCGGCCGGTCTGCGCGCCGACGTGAGCGGGTCCATCATCGGCCCGATCTTCAGCGCCACCCCCACCAGCTCGTTCGCGCAGAACATCGGCCTGCTCGCCCTCACCGGTATCCGCAGCCGCTTCGTGGTGGCCACCGGAGCGGGCATCCTGCTGGTCCTGGGCATGTTCCCGGTGCTCGGCGGGGTGATGGCGGCCATCCCCACCCCGGTCCTGGGCGGCGCGGGCCTGGTGCTGTTCGGCAGCGTCGCGGCCAGCGGCATCAAAACCCTGGCCAAGGTGGACTTCACCAACAACCTCAACCTCATCCTGGTCGCCGCCTCCATCGGCGTGGCCGTCATCCCGCTGGCCTACCCGACCTTCTACGCTTTCCTGCCCGAGTCCGTCGAGCTGATCGCGCACTCGGGCATCATCGGCGCGGCCATCGTCTCGATCCTGCTGAACATCTGCTTCAACGTGATCGGTCGGGGCCCCTCCGCGGACCCCGCCGACATCGACCAGGCGGACATCGGCAGCGCCGGGCCCGGTGAGGCCAAGTACACCGACCAGGCGGGCGCCACCTACCGGAGTTCGGACGCCGACCGGACCTGACCCGGGTCCCATCCCCCAGGGGCGGAGCGCCGTGACCACGCGCCCGCCCCGCTTCTGTTAAGTGACGGTGAATGGTATGCCTGTGAGGGTGACCGACTGGGACCTGCGCAAGCTGCGCGTACTCCGCACCCTCGAAGAGCTCGGCACCGTCCGGGAGACGGCCGAGGCCCTGTCCATGACGCCCTCGGCCGTCTCCCAACAGCTCTCCTCCCTCTCGCAACAGGTGGGCGTCGCCCTGCTGGAGGCGCACGGGCGCCGGGTGCGGCTCACCGACGCCGCGCACGTGCTGCTGCGGCACACCGACGTGGTCCTGGCCCAGCTGGAGAGGGCCGAGGCCGAGCTGGACGGCTTCGTCCGGGGCGAGGCCGGGCGGGTCCGCGTGGGCACCTTCGCCACCGCGATCCCCGGTCTGGTGGTCCCGGCGCTCAACGCGCTGCGCGCCGACCACCCGGGGCTGCGCACGCGGGTGCACCAGGCCGAGGCGGCGGAGGTGTACGACCTCCTCTCCGCCGGGGAGATCGACATCGGTCTCTCCCTGGCCGCGCAGGCTCCCACCAGCAACGACGGCCGTTACGACCGGACCGAGCTGCTCACCGACCCCCTGGACGTGGCCTTGCCCGCCCAGCACCGGCTGGCCACCACACCGGCCCTGCGGATGAGGGAACTCGCCGAGGAGCCCTGGATCTACGGGGCCGCCGGGCCCTGGCGGGACATCACCCTCGCCGCCTGCGCCCAGGCCGGGTTCGTCCCCGAACAGGCGCACGTGGCCTCGGACTGGCGGGCCATCCTCGACATGGTCGCCGCCGGCATGGGGGTGGCGCTGATCCCCAGGCTGGCCGCCGCCGGTGACGCCCCCGGGGTCACCCTGCGCGTGCCCCACTCGGAGCAGCCCCGCCGCCACGTGGTCACCGCCGTGCGCTCCGGCGCCGGTGAGCGCCCGCAGATCGCCCTCGCCCTCAGAGCCCTCGCCGACGCCGCCGCTCGCCTGTCAAACGTTCAGCCAAAGCGAACATAATGATCAAAAACTTTCGCTGGAATTAACCGTTCTCTCCTGCGACTCTGGAATGAAGCAGCGAACGACAGGAGAAACGTGAGCAAGGACCCGTCCTTCGACCCCCGCGCCTACAACGCCCAGCCGTACCCCGGCGGCGACCCCTACGCCGACTTCAAGAAGACCGAACTGGACTTCGCCGGGTTGGTGGACCTCGCCGACCGCCGACTGGGTGGTGGCGTCGTCGCCGCCAACGACGAGTTCTTCGCCCACCGCGAGAACATGCTGCGGACCGAGCCCGCGGTGTTCGACCCGCACCACTTCGGGCACAAGGGCAAGGTCATGGACGGGTGGGAGACCCGCCGCCGCCGAGGCGCGAGCGCCGAGCAGCCGCACCCCACCGCCGACGACCACGACTGGGCCCTGGTCCGCCTCGCCCTGCCCGGCGTGATCCGCGGCGTCGTGGTGGACACCGCGCACTTCCGCGGCAACCACCCCACGGAGATCAGCGTCGAGGTGACGCACGTCGACGGGACCCCGACCACCGAGGAGCTCCTGGCCGCCGACTGGACCGAGCTCGTCGCGCGCACACCCGTCCACGGCCACGCCGAGAACGGGTTCAGGATCGATGTCGAGCGCCGCTGGACCCACCTGCGCCTCAAGCAGTTCCCCGACGGCGGTGTGGCGCGCCTGCGCGTGTACGGCGAACCCGTCGCCGACCCGGCCTGGCTGTCGGCGCTGGGCGGTTTCGACCTGGCCGCGCTGGTCAACGGTGGCACGGTCGAGGACGCCTCGGACCGCTTCTACTCCTCGCCGGAGAACATCATCCTGCCGGGCCGCTCGCACAAGATGGACGACGGCTGGGAGAACCGCCGCCGCCGCGACACCGGCAACGACTGGGTGCGCTTCCGCCTCACCGCCCAGGCCTCCGTCCGCGCCATCGAGCTGGACACCGCCTACCTCAAGGGCAACTCGGCTGGCTGGGTGACCATCCTGGGCCGCGACACGCACTCGGACACCCCGGACGAGTGGTTCGAGATCGTCGGCCGCACGAAGCTCCAGCCCGACAGCGCCCACCGCTTCGTGCTGGACTCGCCGGTCACCGTGACCCACGTGCGCACCGACGTGTTCCCCGACGGCGGCATGGCCCGCCTGAACGTGTACGGCTCCCTCACGGAGACCGGCTCCGCCGACCTCCGCGACCGCTGGGAAGCCACCCGGAGCCAGGGCCTGTTCTGAGTTTGGATCATGGTGCGGCGGGCGGGCCGCGCAACCACAGGACGGCCCGCGCAGATGGAGCCCCGCGTGTTTCGTGCCGGTTCTATTGGAGTACCGGGTGGCCAGCCCCCGCCATTCCTTGATCTTGTTGATGGTCCGCTCCACGGTGTTGCGGTCCTTGTACAACTCGCTGTCGTGGCTGAGGGGGCGGCCCCCGGCCGCCCCCTTCCTCTTACGGTTGGCGGCCTGGTCAGCCTTCTCCGGGATCACCGACCTGATACCGCGCCTGCGCAGGTGGGTGCGGTTGACTCGGGATGAGTACGCCTTGTCTGCGGCGACCACGATCGGTCGGCTCCTGGGGCGGCCCACCGGACCGCGCACCTTGATCTTGGCCACCAGCGGGATGAAGCGGAGGTTGTCCGCAGCCTGGCCCTCGGAAGCGACCGTTTGTGAGGCGCGCCGCCACATGCTGCTCGCGGATGCTTCCATCGTGGTTCCAATCGCGGGCAGCACGCTACGACGGACGGGTGTCGCGCCAATCGCACTGCGCGGCCCTGACAGTCCACGGCGTCCTTGGCCGCGCGCCGACTACCTCAGAGACTGCACGTGGCGTCGTCGGGCGGGGTCTGCAGATCCAGGAGGTAGGTCTCGACCACCTCGTCGACGCAGCTGCTGCCGCCGAGGAGGTAGGCGCCGTGCTGCTTGCCGTCAACGGTCAACAGGTTCGCGCCGAGGGCTTCGGCCATCGCCACACCGCCCCCGTGCGGCGTCGCGGGATCACCTGTGATCGACACGACCAGCGTCTCGGGCAGGTCCTCAACGTCAGCAGGGAGCCAGGGTTCGTTGCGCGTGGGCGGCGCTGGCCACGCCTCGCACTCACTGTGGAAGGTCCCTCCCGTGAGCAGGTCGAGGTCGTACATCGGGGCCACGTCACCGAGCTCACGGGCGTGCTCGGTGAGCTCCTGCGACGTCGGCCGAGGCCAGTCCATGCACCGCACGGCGATGTTCGTGTCGAGGTTCCTGGCGTAGACAGCATCCGGACCGCGCTCGAAGTAGCTGTCGCGCAGGACGAGTATCTCGTCGGCGTCGCCAGCGTCCAGTTCGGTCAGAGCGGAGACGACCTCGGGCCACGTCGACTCCGAGGCCAACCCGACGGTGAGCCCGAGGTAGACGTCCCAGACGCTGACCTCCCGGCCATCGGACGTGAGTACCGGGTTCTCGACGACCGGTTCTAGGATCTCGTGCAGCCGATCGGTCGCCTTCGCCGGGTCGGGACCGAGCACGCAGTCCGACGTCTCTGCGCAGAGCGCGGCGACATCGTCGAAGCGCTCCTGAGCGGCGATGAACTGGGTGCGTCGGAACTCGAGCGCTGTGAGGTCGGGCGAAGTGGCTCCGTCGAGCACGATCGCGCGGACCTTGTCGGGATAGGTCGCGGCGTACATCGCTCCGAGCTCAGAGCCGTAGCTGTAGCCGAGGTAGGTCAGCTGCTCATCGCCGAGCGCCGCGCGCAGGATGTCCACATCCCGCACGACGTTCGTGGTCCCAGCGTTGACGAGATTGTCGACGCCGCCGGAGCCGTCGATGCACCGCTGTGCGAGCTCGGTGGCCTGCTCGGCGCTGGTGATGTCGTAGACGGCGGCAAACCCGGGGACGTCGCCCGCGTCGCGCTCCTCGTCGGTATGGCAGCCGAGAGAGGGCGTCGACGCCCCGACGCCGCGCGGGTCGAAGCCGACGACGTCGAACCGTTCGGCGATGGGATTGTCCTGCCACATGGGCAGGAGGGACGCGACGAAGCTCATCCCGGACCCGCCAGGCCCGCCCGGGTTGATCAGCAAGGAGCCCTCGGCCTCTGCCTCGCCGGTGGTTGGCAGGCGCATCAGCGCGATCTGCGCACGCTCGGCCTGCGGATCGTCGTAGTCGATCGGGACCTCGACCGAGGCACACTCCAGCGCAGGGTCAGCGAACAACTCGGCGTCCACCGCGGTGGTGGCGCGCTCCTCGCACCCACCCCAGTCGACGTCCTGCTCCAGGTAGGGATCCAGGCCGGGGTCGGCGCCCGATGAGGGGGAGCCGGGCGTGCACGCGGCAAGCAGCAGGAGCGTCACAACGGCGAGCCCGATCGTGAAGCACCGTGGTCCACGCTGGGTGGGGGGTCGGGTCGACATGGGTGTCTCCTTCATGGTCTGGGTGGGTCGTCAGTCCGCGATGCCGTCGGTTTCGACATCGAGGAGGCGGTGATGACGGAAGGTAAGCGCCCTATCGGTGCCAGCGAGGCACGTGGCGAGGGTGAGCGCGGTGTTGGCCCAAGCGGGCAGGGACACCGGTGAGTCGAACGAGCTGAAGTGATCGGCCCAGAACGCCTGGTGGGTGAGCAGGTCGAGCGCCTGCGGGGCGAGCAGGATCAGGTTGATCGCGAGCACGAGGACCGCGCAGACGGCTAGGGCGCGCCCGAGCCCAGGATGCTCACGAGAGAGCTGCGCACGCCAGTGTTCGGGCGTGCCCGGAGCGGGATCGAGACGTCGCTCGCGACCGTCGGCGTGGACGAGGTGGATGCGCTTCATGCCGTACCTGCTCGCCGCGACCTCAAGGTGGTCCGGTCCAAGCGCGAACCGGGCCGGCATGTCGCAAGTCCGGACATGCCGATCATCCCGGTAGAGGGAGGCCCGACCAGCGAGGTGATCGACGTCGACCGTGGCCGTCGAGCGATCAGGGAGGTCGACGGTGAAGCGGGTGCGTTCCATCGAGAGCGACCGTGGGAACGGCGGCAGCGACGCGCCCGGAGCCGGCTCGTCCGTCGACCAGACCCCTGCCTGGTCGTCGCCGAGGCCGAGATCTCCGAGCACGTCCGATCCCTCACCCGGGCGATGGGCGGATCGGTTCTGCCCCGCGTCTTCGGGCCACGATGAGTTTTCTAGCATGCTCATGCCAATAAAGTAGCACAGGCATGCCACACCCGTCTATGATGAGTCCGTGCCCCGACGAGTCGACCCCGACCTGCACCGCGAGCAGGTCGCCGACGCCGTGATCAATGAGATCACCGACCACGGGATCCGCTCGGTGACCCTCGCACGGATCTCCACCCGGACCGGGCTGGCAATCGGGAGCATCCGGCACTACTTCGGCAACACCCTGGGCGAGGTCTCATGCGCTTCACGCTGGGCGTCCTCATCCGACGCGTCCAGGACCGGAACCCGAAGCCGTCCAACGACCCCGCGACCGGGATCGTGGAGCTGATCGCCTTCGCCACGCCGACCGACGAACAGCAGCACCGGGAGAACGTCACCCTGGTGGAGTACCGCGTCATGGCTCGCACGGGACCCCGAGATCGCGGCCGACGTCGCGGCGACGTCCCGGGCGGCGACCGAGGCGATCCGCTCCCCCTTGACACGCGGCCCTCCGAAAGAGAAGCACGATGATCCGCGGCCCGAGGCACCAGCACGCCTGCGTCCGACGACGCCCCGCCAGAGGAAGTTCGCAGTGACCTGCAGCTGCTCGCCGGTATCAAGGCGGTTGACCTGCGCGACCCATCGCCCATCGTGTGACGACCGCTCCAGTCCCGCGACTCGGCAGCAGTAGTGGATGTCCTGGGCGATCACCTAGTCGAGGGTCGAGGATCTCGCCTCAGCCCGCGATGACCGACCCCGGGCAAAGTTTGTCGGTAGCCGTAGGTGAACAGGTCGCTGTCCGAACGGACACCGGCGTATCGATGTGTCCACCACGTGCCGCCCCGCTCACCCTGAGCCTCGATGACCACGAATCCGAGGTTCGGGAAGTCAACCCTCAGCCGGTGCGCGGCACCGATCCCAGAAATCCCCGCGCCGATCAGCAGCACATCAGTATGACTGCCGTGCAGGCCGCCGGACCCATCGGCTGCGGAGACAATGTCATGCGTCGCGGCAATTCAGTGTTCCCGGGCCGTCTCTCGCGTCGGTGTAAGTACGGGCCCCCTTGGCATCAACGGGGATTCTGCGGTCAGAGTCGCGTATCCCTTCCCCATTGCCCCGTGTGCGGGATCAGAGGCTTCTTCGAGCCCCGGCGGGTGGGCTTTCGAAATCCAGCAGGCTGCCGCCAATGGCCTCGGGCGAAGCGATGGCGCATTCCCCCGGATCTTTTCTGGCATTAGAATGCTCATCAAGTTAGCATGTCCATGCTATTTGTGGGTAGGATGGCGGCATGCCAAAAAGAGTCGACCCAGACACTCGCCGGGAGCTGATCGCCGACGCCGTGATCGACGAGATCGCCGTGCACGGCCTCCAGTCAGTGACCCTCGCCCGCATCGCCGAGCGCACCGGCTTGGCCATCGGGAGCATCCGGCACTACTTCGGCAACAACGTCCGCGAACTCATGCGCTTCACCCTGCGCGTCCTGATCCAACGCGCAGAACAACGCGCTCCAACCCTGTCCGAAGACCCAACGACACGGATCGTGGACGTGATCACCTTCACCGCTCCGACCAGCGAGCAGGAGCGCAAGGAGAACATCGCCCTCGTCGAGTACCGAGTCATGGGACGGGCGGACGCTGAGATCGGCGCCGAGATCGCCGCCGCGAGCGCCGCGGCAGCAGCCGCGATTGATCCACTCCTGCGCGCGGCGCTAGCTGACCGCGCCATCGACGAACAGGCGCTGCACCGCGAGACGCTTCTGCTCATCACCCTGGTCGAAGGCTTCTCGCTCAGCTCCGCCCTTGCTCCCACTCCGCTACACGCGACGGATGTCCGGGCCGTGGCGGAGGCCGCTGTCCGCCGCCTCCGCGATGCCTACGAACCATTGCCGAAAAATCAAGAGGCCTGATTCGTGGACGCGTGCTCGGAGATCGCTCACGAGACTCGCGACCGTCGAAAGGCGACGGGGCGGGAGTGGAACCGAGGCTGGGAAGCAAGTGCGAATTGATCCACAGCCAGCAGCCCCTACACAGAGACCAGGGCGGGCACGCGTCAGCGGGCCCGCCCTTCCACATGCCCGCAGGCCTCAGAGCACATGCAGGTGTGCGGCACCCTCAGCCCCAAAGGGTTACGCGAAGCCCCGCCACCGGTGGTCGAGCATGCACAGGGCGCGAACCCCTCAAGCCCAGGGAGTTTGCTAGAAGCCCCGCCACCGGTGGCAGCACACGGGTACCCGTCCACACCCCCTGCACCCCAGGAGGATCGTCCTGTTCGGGTTACTACAGCACATGGCGGAACTTCGAACCCCGCACAACTCAAGGCAGCACACACGTGCACGTCCACACCCCTGTGCACCAGGGGGTTTGTCCTGTGCGGGTTACTACAGCACGTGGGTGGGTTTCGCCCCCCCTGGGGCTGAGGTCTGTCTGACGACTCCACTCACAAGAACGGGCGCCCCGCTGGTGGCGGGGCGCCCGGGACCGGAACCGGGTCAGTTCCGGGTGATCATCTGGCCGTTCACGCTGTCCGAGGTGACCTCGGTGCCGCGCAGGATGGTGCGGCGGACCCGGCCCAGGAGGTCGGCGCCGTCGTAGGCGCTCACCGGGTTGCGGTGCGCCAGGGAGCTGGCCTCCACGTGGAAGGGCTCGTCGGGGGCGAAGACCGCCAGGTCCGCGTCCATACCCGGGGCGATCGAGCCCTTGCCGGTCACACCGGCCACGCTGGCGGGCCTGGCGGACATCCACTGGACCACCTCGGCGAGCGGGACGCCGCGGCCTCTGGCCTCGGTCCACATGGCGGACAGGCCCACCTGGAGCCCGGCGACACCGCCCCAAGCGGTGCCGAAGTCACCGGTGTCCAGGTCCTTCAGGTCCGGGGTGCTCGGCGAGTGGTCGCTGACGACGCAGTCGATCAGCCCGTCCTGGAGCGCGCGCCAGAGGAGGTCGCGGTTGGCGCCGTCACGGATCGGCGGGCAGCACTTGTAGCTGGTCCCGCCAGCCGGGATCTCCTCGGCTGCCAGCGTGAGGTAGTGCGGGCAGCTCTCCACTGTGAGCGGCACGCCCTCCTGCTTGGCCTGCGCGATGAGCGGCAGGGCCGAGGCGCTGGACAGGTGCAGGATGTGCGCGCGGACCCCGGTTCGGCGGGCCGTGTCGATCACCAGGGCGATCGCGGCGTTCTCGGCCTCATCAGGGCGTGAGGCCAGGAAGTCCGCGTAGTCGCGCCCGGACGCGGCGGGCGCCGAGTCCAGCACCTTGGGGTCCTCCGCGTGCACGATCAGCCTGCCGCCGAACGCCCTGATGGCCGTGGCGGCGGTGTTCAGCTGCTCCGGGGACAGGTGCCCGAACTCGTCCACCCCGGAGGGCGACAGGAACGCCTTGAACCCGAACACTCCCTCGGACCAGAGGTCGGAGAGGGTGCCGGTGGTGTCGGCTCCGGAGTTCTCCGGGACGGCCCCGCCCCAGAAGCCCACGTCCACGGCGAGCTTGCCCTCGGCCACGGCTCGTTTGGCCTTGAGGCCGTCGAGCGTGGTGGTGGGCGGCACGCTGTTGAGCGGCATGTCCACGAGGGTGGTCACACCGCCCAGCGCGGCGGCGCGGGTCGCGCTGGCGAAACCCTCCCACTCGGTGCGGCCGGGCTCGTTGACGTGCACGTGGCTGTCCACGAGGCCGGGGAGGAGGATCTCGTCCTCGGCCAGGCGCAGCTCGCGGGCGACGTCGACGGGGGCGGCGTCACCGGTGAGGACCCCGGTGATCCTTCCGTCGTCCACGACCACGCTGACGGCGCGCTCACCCTCGGGGGTGAGGGCGCGGCGGGCGCGTACTACGAGTGCGTGCTCGGTCAACTCACTGCTCCTGTCCGACACGGCGGGTGGCCAGAGCGACGATGGTACCGGCGTCGGCACCGGCGGCAGTGACCACCTCGGACTCCTCCAGGGCGCCGCAGCGCAGGCCGCTGGCCAGCACTGACGCCAGCGCCTGGGCGGTGGCCGGTTCGTCCATCACGTTGCCCCCGGCCTGGCCGAGGTAGGCCTTGAGACGGGCTGCGGCGGGGGCGAAGGCCTCTCGGTAGAAGGCGTAGGTGGCCAGGTAGCGGATGGGGAGCTGGTGGGGGTGCAGGTCCCAGCCCTGGTAGAAGCCGCGCTCCAGGGAGCGGCGGACCAGCCCGGCGTGCAGGTTCCACGCGGAGCGCACGTCCTCGGGGCTGCCCGTGGGCAGGATGTTGCTGCCCCCGTCGGAGAGCCACACGCCGGTCCCGGCGGCGGCCACCTGCATGACGGCCTTCGCGTAGTCGGCGGCCGGGTGGGCCAGGCTCTGGTGGGCGGCGGTAATCCCGCAGGCCGCGCTGTAGTCGTAGGTGCCGTAGTGCAGGGCGGTGACCCGGCCCTGGCCCGCCTGGATCATGCGGGAGACCGCGACGGTGCCGTCGGTGAGCAGGATGGACTGGGGGGTCTCGATCTGGAGCTCGAACCGCAGGCGTCCGGCGGGCAGGCCGAAGCGCTCCTCAAGGCGCTCACTGACCCACACCATCGCCTCGACCTGCTCCACCGAGGTGATCTTGGGCAGGGTGAGGACGAGGTTTTCCGGGAGGGAACCGTGTCCCTCCAGCAGGGTCTGGAGGAAGAGGGTGAGCGTGCGGACGCCGCGGTGGCGCCCGGCGGCCTCCATGCCCTTCATCCGGATTCCGAAGTAGGGGGTGGCCGTCCCCTGCTTCAGGTCCGAGACGAACGCGTTCGCGGTGGCCAGGACGTGGGCGTCCTCGGCCTCGTCACCGGGGGACCCGTAGCCGTCCTCGAAGTCGGCGCGCAGGTCCTCGATGGGCTCGCGGGCGAGCTTGGCGCGCACCAGCGGGATCGCGTCCGCCACGGCGGCCTCGCTCAGCCCGGTGATCCCGGCCAGGTCGGCGGCCTTGGGCGCGTACTCGTCGAGGGAAGCGATCGCCTCCTCGCCCCAGACGGCGGCGAGGCCGGGCTGGATGCGGTCGGCGGGGAAGTAG
>NZ_ANAE01000181.1 GCF_000341265.1 Nocardiopsis prasina DSM 43845
TCGGGCGTCGGCCTCGGCCAGCCGGGTGTCGAGTTCGGTGACCAGGTCGGTCAGGCCAGCAAGGCTGTCACTCGCCACGTGTCGTGTCCTCCTCCGTCGTCGGTGCCGTCTCTCGGGGGTCAGTGAGAGCCCGGGCACTAATTTCTATATGCGGATAATAACTTCTGCGATTCGGAAGAACAAGGGTGCCGAGGACCCTGCGGATCCGAACGCGAAGCTTCCGCACGCAACAGAGAGCGAAAACCTCCTTTCGTATTGCAGAATGAAGGGCGAGACCGCAGCGGCCCTCAGCATGGGAGCACGACCCTTGTCAGCCTCACAGATCCCCCGAACGGACCAGCCACGCCCTCCAGAGGAGACGGCCCGGCGCTCCGGTGGCGTGCAGTCACTCGACCGCGCCTTCGCCCTGCTGGAGATCATGGCCGAGGCGGGCGGCGAGGCCTCCCTGAGTCAGCTCGCCGACTCCTCGGGCCTGCCCCTGCCCACCATCCACCGCATCATCCGCACCCTGGTCGGCAACGGCTACGTGCGCCAACTCCCGTCCCGCCGGTACGCCCTGGGCCCCCGTCTGATCGGGCTCGGTGACAAGGCGGCCCGCATGCTCGGCACCTGGGCCCGCCCCCACCTCGCCCAACTCGTGGAGGACCTCGGCGAGACCGCGAACCTCGCGATGCTCGACGGCGACAAGGTCATCTACGTCGCCCAGGTCCCCTCACCCCACGCCATGCGCATGTTCACCGAGGTCGGCCGCCGCGTCCTGCCCCACTCCGCCGGGGTCGGCAAGGCCCTGCTGTCCCAGCTCAGCGACGAGGAGGCCCTGGCCGCCGTCCGCCGCACCGGGATGCCCGCCGCCACCGAACGCACCATCACCGACCCCGACGCCTTCCTCGCCGAACTGCGGCGCATCCGCGAGACCGGGTACGCGATCGACGACGGCGAACAGGAGGTGGGCGTGCGATGCGTGGCCGTCCCCGTCAAGGACGCCCCCTCCGGCATGGCCGTGTCGGTGTCCGGACCCGAAGCCCGCGTGGGCTGGGACTTCGTGGACCACGCCGCACCCATCGTGCAGCGGTGCGCCCGGGTCCTGGCCACCGACCTCAACAACCAGAGCTGACTCACACCACGACGAGGGGGCGTGACCACATGTGGTCACGCCCCCTCGTCCGCTTCGAGACCGCCGAACTACGTCTGCTGGTCGAAGCCCAGCTTGCGCAGCTGCTTGGGGTCGCGCTGCCAGTCCTTGGCCACCCGCACCCGCAGGTCCAGGAAGACCCGCTGCCCGAGCAGCCCCTCGATCTGCTTGCGGGCCCGCGAGCCCACGTCACGCAGACGCGAACCCTTGGAGCCGATCACGATCGCCTTCTGGCTGGGGCGCTCCACGTACAGCGACGCGTAGATGTCCACCAGCTCCTTGCCGGGCTTGGTGTTCTCCCGCTCGTACATCTCGTCCACGACCACCGCGATCGAGTGCGGGAGCTCGTCCCGGACACCCTCCAGGGCGGCCTCGCGGACCAGCTCCGCCACGAGCATCTCGTCCGGTTCGTCCGTGAGGTCGCCGTCCGGGTACAGCGGCGGCCCCTTCGGCAGGTGCGAGCACAGCACGTCCGTGACCGTGTCCAGCTGGAACTCCCCGCGCGCGGACACCGGCACGATGTCGGCCCAGTCGCCCAGTTCGTTCACGGCCATCAGGTGCTCCCCGACCGCCGCCCGGTCCACCAGGTCGGTCTTGGTCACCAGCGCGACCACCGGGGTGTTGGTCTGCTCGGCCAGCTCCTTGGCGATGTAGGTGTCACCGCGCCCGATCGGCTCGTTGGCCGGCAGACAGAACGCGATCACGTCCACCTCGACCAACGTGGACCGCACCAGCGAGTCCAACCGCTCCCCCAGCAGGGTGCGGGGCTTGTGCAGACCGGGCGTGTCCACGATGATCAGCTGCGCGTCCGGCCGGTGCACGATGCCGCGCACCGTCCGCCGGGTGGTCTGCGGCCGGTTGCTGGTGATCGCCACCTTCTGCCCGACCAGCGCGTTCATCAGGGTGGACTTGCCCACGTTCGGGCGGCCCACGAAGCAGGCGAAACCGCTCCGGAAGCCCTCCGGGAAGGAGAGCGGTTCCAGCGGCACGCGGAGCTTCTCAAGGTCGAGGTCGTTCATCGGTCCTTCTCAACGCCGGGCGATGTTCGCGGGCACCCCGTCGGGGGCCGCGATCACCACCAGCTGGGTCTTCAGGTCGTCCGCCACCGCGCGGTCGGCCTCGGTCAGCTCCTTGGCCTGGGTGACGACCACCGCGGCCTCCAGGGCGGAGGCCTCGCTGGAGGCCGCCGCGGCCACGGCGGCCTGGAGCGCGCTCAGCTGGAGCGAGGGCAGCGACACCGTGGTGGCCACGTACGTGCGCCCGGTCTCGTCGCGTACCGCGGCGCCCTCGGCTGCCGCGTTCCGTGCCCGGGAGGCCCGCGCGAGGGTGATCAGCTTGGCGTCCTCGGGGCCGAGTCCCGTCGTGTCCGTCACTGGTCCGTGCTCCTTACGTCGTGGTCGTGGCCCTGGTCCCCTTCGGGGGCGAGCCGCTCCACCAGCACCGTCGTCATCCGGTTGCGGCGGCTGCTCTTGCCCTCCAGGGTGAGCCGGAGTCCAGCGTATTCTGCCTGGGCGCCGCCCGCCGGGACGCGACCCAGCACGAACGCCACCAGGCCGCCCACGGTCTCCACGTCGGAGACCTCCAGGTCGCGCTCGGGGAAGAGTTCGGCCAGCTCACCCAGGGGCAGTCGCGCGGTGACCCGCACACGGTCGTCGTCCAGCCAGTCCACCGGGGCGATCTCGTGGTCGTACTCGTCGGTGATCTCGCCGACGATCTCCTCCACGATGTCCTCCAGCGTGACGAGCCCGGCGGTGCCGCCGTACTCGTCGATCGCCACCGCCACGTGGTTGCGGCGCTTCTGCATCTCCCGCAGGAGTTCGTCGATGGGCTTGGTGTCGGGCACGAACGTGGCGTCACGCATCACGTCCCCGGCGGTCAGGGGCACGTCGTCCGCGCCCCCGGCGGCCGCAGCCCAGCGGTCGCGCAGGCGCTCCACCAGGTCCTTGAGGTAGATGATGCCGACCACGTCGTCCTCGTCCTCACCGGTGACCGGGATACGCGAGTACCCGCTGGCCATGGCGAGCGAGAGGACCGCGTCGGCGTCCGCGTCACGGCCCGTGAAGACGATGTCGGGCCGGGGCACCATCACCTCGCGCACGGAGGTGTCGTCCAGCTTGAACACCGAGTGGATCATCTGGCGCTCCTCGGGGTCGATCACCTCCCCCTGCTCGGCCAGATCGACGAGCTGACGCAGCTCCACCTCGGTGCTGAACGGGCCGTCCCGGTCGCCCTTGCCGCGCGGGGTGAGCGCGCGGCCCGCCCCCACCAGCAGACGGGCCAGCGGACCCAGCACCACCTGGAGCGGGTACACGACCGTCGCGCTGGCCCGGGCCAGAGGACCGGCGAACTGGCGGCCGAGGATGCGCGGCGTGACCGCGATCAGGACGCACTCCACCACGACCATCGCCACGGCGGTGAGCACCAGGGCGGGCCAGTCAGCTCCCAGCAGGAAGACCATGCCCACCACGGCGGCGAGCACGGCGCAGACCTCGCACACCACACGCAGGAAGAGCAGCATGTTCAGGTGCTCGGTGGGATTGACCCGCACCCGCTCCCACGCGGCGCGCACCCGTGCGGGGCGCTCGGCGTGGGCGTCCTCCATGCCCATGGAGATCACTCGGGTGACGGCGACCTCGGCCGCCACCAGGAAACCGGCCACCGCGGTCAGGAGGAGGGCGGCCGCCAGGGACACCGACCACACCACGGGGTCACCCGTGGCCAGCGACGCGCTCATCGGGCGCTCTCGTCCCCTTCGGTCGTCCCCTCGGCGGCGGCCTCGCGCTCATTCCAGGCGGCGAGGATCTCACCCTGGAGGCCGAACATCTCCTTGTGCTCCTCGGGCTCGGCGTGGTCGTAGCCGAGCAGGTGGAGGATGCCGTGCGTGCACAGCAGGTCGATCTCGGCCCGGGTTCCGTGACCGGCCTTCTCGCCCTGGCGCTCGGCCACCTGCGGGCAGATGATCACGTCACCGAGCACACCGGGCTCGCTGGTGCGTCCGGGACCGCCGGGGCGCAGTTCGTCCATGGGGAACGAGAGCACGTCGGTGGGGCCGGGCTCGTCCATCCAGCGCACGTGGAGGTCGGTCATGGGTCCTTCGTCCACCAGCACGACCGACAGCTCGGCCAACGGGTGCACCCGCATGGCGTCGAGCACGTGCCGGGCCAGACGGGAGAGTCGCTCCTCGTCCACGGTGGTGACGCCGGACTCGTTGGCGACGTCGATACTCATCGGTTGCGGCTGCCTCACTTGGATTCGGTGTGGGTCGGCGGGGTCGCTCCGCCTGGCGCCCGGGGAGGGGCGCCCACCGACACCGGTGGGCCCGCACGGGGCGGGCCCACCGGCCGGTGTCACTACGTACTTCTTCTCAGTCTGCCCGGTGTTCGGGGCCCTCGGCGCCGTCGCCCCGGTCCTTCGGGGTGTCACCGCCCCTGCGCCGTCCGCCGCGCGGCCCCGGCCGGCCCCGGTCTGCGTCGCTCCGGCCGCCCTGATCGGCGTCGTAGCGCCCGTAGGCGTCGACGATCTGCCCCACCAGGCGGTGTCGCACGACGTCCTCACTGGTCAGTCGGCAGAAGGCG
Organism: Nocardiopsis prasina DSM 43845; assembly: GCF_000341265.1. Classification (GTDB taxonomy): domain Bacteria; phylum Actinomycetota; class Actinomycetes; order Streptosporangiales; family Streptosporangiaceae; genus Nocardiopsis; species Nocardiopsis prasina. The sequence continues at coordinate 4,708 of NZ_ANAE01000181.1, forward strand.
ATGTCGTCGATATCACGCAGGATGTTCTCGATGGTCCGGAGCCCGCTCGTCTGCCCGCCGGGCAGGTCCACCTGGGTGACGTCACCGGTGACCACGATCTTCGACCCGAAGCCGAGCCGCGTGAGGAACATCTTCATCTGCTCGGGCGAGGTGTTCTGCGCCTCGTCCAGGATGATGAAGGAATCGTTGAGTGTGTTGTGCGTGAGCAGGAAGTCCTCGGTGACGTAGAGGGAGTCCTCCGCCGCCACCTGGATGCACACGCACTCCTCGCTTCCGGCCGGTTCGACGGAGTCGACGAAGCGCATCGGGCGTCCCCCACCGGTCGCGTCGTACTTCTCCCTCTTGCGTCGGAGCCGGAAGGGCTGAACTCCCTCGGGCAGACGCAGGTCGAGGCCATGGGTGTCCTTGCGGTAGAAGACCTCCCGTCCCCGGGCGAGGCCCGGCGCACGCCCCTCGGCTGGGCGGGAACGCTCGTAGACCACGCCTCCGAGAGACCGGACCAGGAAGGTCACCGCGTCACGCAGGTGCGGGGACGTCGTTCCGTACTGCACGCGGCAGGTGCGCCCCGCTTGTGTGACCGGTCCCCCGTCGGAGTCGAGCAGGCCCTGGAGCAGGGCCAACCTCACCTCGGCCGTGTTGTAAAGGTAGTCGTCCGGTACGAACTTCGTGTCGGACCTGGTCCCGCACAGTCCCAGGTCGCGCATGATCGCCGTCACCGGGTTGGCGATGGTGATCACGTCACCCGGCGCGCTCTCGCGGTTGAGAACGTAGTCCACACCGGACTTGTGCCTGACGCGAACTCCGGGAAGAAGCGTGTCGAGTGCCTCGGCCAGCTCGGGGTCCTTGGTCGCGAAACTCGGTGTGGTCGAACCAGTGAGGCAACCGTCCCCGAGGAGCAGGCCCAAGGCGTAGGCGTCCATGGGTACCTCCCGTTCCGGGAAGGCCACGGGCTCGCTGAGCAGAGGGAGCTCGTACCGGCGGTAGTGCGAGCTGCGCAGCCCGCTCTCGACGATCTCCTTGGCGGTGAGCACCCTGGGCGGCTTGCCTCTGCGTGCGTCGTCCCTGGTCCGGACGGTCCACAGATGGTCCTCTGAGCACAGCGTGGAGGCACCGTCCTGTGAGGAGAAACGGTAGGTCGCCTTCTCCCCCTGCGGGTACACCCCGATCACCGGGGTCGGTCGCCCGTCAGAGCCCGTCACCAGGTCACCGACCCGGAGGTCACCGATGGGCCGGAACCCCTCCGGGGTCAGCACCTTGGTGTGCAGTGGCTGCGCCCGACCCCGCATGTACGCCAGGGGGGCGACCTCGATGGTTCCGGCCGCCATCAGCTTGGGGATGGAGTCCGGGTCGAGCATGTCGTGCAGGGCGTCGTACAGCGGACGCAGGTACGGGTCGATCTTGTCGTACAGGGTGCCGGGCAGGAACCCCAGGCGCTCCCCGGCCTCGACGGCGGGCCGGGTGAGGATGATCCGGTTGACCTCCTTGTCCTGGAGGGCCTTCACCGCCTTGGCCATGGCCAGGTAGGTCTTTCCGGTGCCCGCCGGGCCGATGCCGAACACCACGGTGCGCTCGTCGATGATGTCGACGTACCGCTTCTGGTTCAGCGTCTTGGGGCGGATGGTCTTGCCCCGGTTGGACAGGATGTTGGTGGTCAGCACGTCCGCGGGGCGTTCCTTGCCCGGCGAGCGCAGCATGTGGATCATGCGCTCGATGGTGTCGGGGGTGACGTGGGTGCCGCTCTTGGCGAGCTCGATCAGCTCCTCCACGAGGCGGACCACCACGGCCGTCTCCTCGGGGGTGCCGCTGATCGTGAACTCGTTGCCACGGACGTGGATGTCGCTCTTGAAGGACCGCTCCAGCGCCCGGAGGAGCTCGTCCCCCGAACCCAGCAGGCTGATCATCGTGTGTTCGTCCGGAACCACGACCTTGACCTGGGTCTCCGGGTCCTGGTTCGTGTGAGTTGACTCGGCCATGGTGTGGCCTTGCGGCCGCTGTCCCTACCCTTCGGTCACGGCCCCGGGGTCGGTCGCCCGGGGTTCCTCGCGGACGGGCCGCACACCGTGTTCGACGGTGTCGAACACGGTCACCACGGGTGTGTGGGACAACCGAAGTGGCCGGTGGGGCCCGTCCGCGAGTCTACCAACCAGGGCCCGGGGGGCTCGATGGATTATCGCTCCGCCTACCCGGGGGGCCAGTTCAGCCCGCGACCGCCGAGCACGTGGGCGTGCAGGTGGAACACGGTCTGCCCGGCGCCGGCCCCGGTGTTGAACACCATCCGGTACCCGGACTCCACCACACCCTCGTTCCTGGCCACCTCGTGGGCCTCCCTCACCAGGGCGTCGAGCAGCCCCGTGTCGGTGGCCGCGGCAGCGGCGGCGTCGGCGTGGTGCTCGCGGGGGACGACCAGGACGTGGGTGGGCGCCTGGGGGTTGATGTCGCGGAACGCCACCGTGCGCTCCCCCTCACGGACGATCTCCGCTGGAACCTCGCCCTTCACGATCTTGCAGAAAAGGCAGTCGGGGTCGACCATCGCTCACCTTCCGTCACGCGGCCGCGCGCTCCGTGGCGGCACCGCTCTCTCGGTTCTCGGATTGTCCGCTGACCATGATGCCGCAGGTGCCCGGAACGCCGCAGGTACGCGACCCACGAGGAGATGAACCCTCAACCTTTCCGCAACCGTTCCGATCCGCGTTCCCCTCCAGCCACCGATCGGGGCGCGATAGTCTTTGTCTCCGTGCGCGTCAGGCTGTGGGCAACGCCCCGCTGTTCGGCCACGTCCGACGTGTTCGGATCGGAACGCACGTCTACTGGAAATGATGAGGTATGCCCTTTCGTAAACCCCGCGACAAGGGTGTGCGTCGAACTGATGTGACGACAGAAACCTTGGTGGCCAACGCCACCACGGCGCCACTCTCGGTCGAGTGGGACGCCGACCACGCAGTGACGGAGCTCTACCGGGAGCACTACCGTCCGCTCGTTCGGCTCGCCGCCCTGCTCGTGAGGGACCACGCGACCGCCGAGGAGGTCGTCCAGGACGCCTTCGTCGCCATGCACGGCGCCTGGCGCCGCCTCAGGGACCCGAACAAGGCCCTCTCCTACCTCCGCCAGGCGGTGGTGAACAAGGCCCGGTCGGTGCTTCGCCACAGGGCAGTCGTCGAGAAGCACGCCCCCAAGGCCCTGCCCGACGCGCCCAGTGCCGAGCACGGGGCCATGAACCTGCTCGAGCGCGAGGCGGTCATCACCGCCCTGCGCAAGCTACCCACCCGTCAGCGAGAGGCCATCGTGCTCCGGTACTACGGTGATCTGTCCGAGGCACAGATCGCGGACGCCATGGGCATCAGCAGAGGCGCGGTCAAGAGCCACACCTCGCGCGGCATCTCCTCCCTTCGCTCTGTACTGGAGCAGACGTCATGAGTAGCCCCAACGATAGGAACGAACCGGAGTTCGAGGACCAACTCCGCCAGATACTGCGCGCCGAGGCCGACGAGGTCACACCTTCGGCCGAAGGCCTCAACCTCATCCGTGAGCGCACCGAGCGCCAACGCGGTTCGTCGTGGTTCGGGCTGCCGTGGCTCCGTCCCGTGACGGCCGTGGCCGCTGCCGTGCTCATCGTCGCCTCGGTGATCATGTCGAGCCCACAGGTCCGCGAACAGGTCCTGGAGATCGTCCCGGCCGGGGCCGACCGCGAGGGCACCCCGCCCGAGACCCAGTCCGACGGGGGCGACGGCGTGGCGGCTCCCGACCCGTCGACGGACTCCACCTCCGGCACCAGCAAGCTGGAGGAGGAGACCGGGGACGACCCCGAGGGCACCCCCAGCCCCGACAGCTCGCCCTCCTCCTCGGAGGACGACGGTTTCGAGGCCACGTCCCCGTGCCCGCCCGGTGAGGAGCTCGTCCCGCCCGCGACCGACGGCGCCCGTGACGAGGACAAGAGGAACAAGGACGACGACCGCGACGACAGGGGCTCCGACAAGGAGACCTGCGCCCCGACCGACGAGCCGAAGGAAGAGCCCACCGACGAGCCCACCAGCCCCGGGGGCGGCAGCGACCCGGACCCCGGTGACGGCGCCGAGGACCCCGGCAGCGGTTCCGGTGGCGGCGGTGAGGAGGACGGGGCCAGCGCGAGCTGACCCCCGACGGCGTCGCCGAACAGACATGACGAAGGGCCCGTGGAGGATTCCACGGGCCCTTCGTCGTACCTCTGTGCGTGTGTCCGGCCACCGGGTCACGGTCGCCGGGGACGGACCCCCGGCTCGCGTCCGCTCACCAGCGTCCCGTACGGGCCTGGAGCACGGACAGGGCCGCGACCCCGGCGGTGGAGGTGCGCAGGACCGAGGGGCCCAGCAGGGCCCGGACCGCTCCGGCCGCGTCGAAGGCGGCCAGTTCGGTCTCGGAGATCCCGCCCTCGGGGCCGACCACCAGGACGAGCCCCGCACCGTGGGGTTCCTCCGGCAGTGGGAGCTCCGAGAGCCGAAGCGCCCCCTCCTCGTGCAGGACCACGGCCAGCTCCGCCTCGGCGAGCAGGGCGGACACGCCCTTGCGGTCCAGCGGCTCGGTGACCTCGGGCGTCCGGGCCCGGCGGGCCTGTTTGGCCGCCTCCCTGGCGCTCGCCCGCCACTTGGCCAGGGCCTTGGCGCCCCGATCACCCTTCCACTGTGTGACACAGCGCTCGGCTGACCAGGGCACGACGGCGTCGACCCCGGCCTCGGTCATCATCTCCACCGCGAGCTCGCCCCGGTCCCGTTTGGGCAGGGCCTGCACCACGGTGATGCGGGGTCGCGGCTCGGGTTCGCTCCTGCGTTCCAGCACACGGCAGACGAGCGTGTCCTTGCCGAGGACCTCGTCGACCTCACAGCGCGCACGAAGGCCGAGACCGTCGGAAAGGTCGACGGTCTCTCCCTCGCCGATACGTCGGACCGCCACGGCGTGACGTCCCTCCGGGCCGTCCAGTCGGATCCGGTCGCCCGCCAGAGCGGCGGTCCCGACCAGGAAGACCGGCGGGGTCACTTGGCTCCGAAGGCGTCGCGGATCTTGGAGAAGAACCCACCGTGCCCGGGGCTGAAGCGGCCCGGATTCTGGTCCTCCCCACGCAGCTCCGCGAACTTGCGCAGCAGGGCTTCCTGCTCCTCGTCCAGCTTGCCCGGGGTCTCCACGTCCACACGGATGCGCAGGTCTCCCCGGCCGCCGCCGTCGAGGTGGGTGACGCCCTTGCCTGGCAGGGTGATGACGTGGCCCGAGTTGGTCCCCGGACGCAGGTCGATGTTCTCGGTTCCGTCGAGGGTGTCGAACGCGCACGAGGCACCCAGCGCGGCCGCCGTCATGGGGACGGTGATGGTGCAGTGCAGGTCGTCGCCGCGACGCTCGAAGGTCGGGTGCGGCTTCTGGACGATCTCCAGGATGATGTCGCCGCGCGGTCCGCCGTTGGGGCCGACCTCGCCCTCGCCCGCGAGCTGGATGCGGGTGCCGTCGTCGACACCGGCGGGGATCTTCACGGTGCGGGTGACCTTCTCCCGAACCCGGCCCTCGCCCGCGCAGTCGCCGCAGGGGTTGGTGATGACCGAGCCCTGGCCCGAGCACTGCGGGCAGGGGCGCGAGGTCATGACCTGACCGAGGAAGGAGCGCGTGACCTGGGAGACCTCGCCCTGGCCGTGGCACATGTCGCAGGTGGTCCGGTGCGAACCGGCCGCCGTGCCCTCGCCCTGGCAGGTCTCACACAGGATCGCGGTCGGGAAGGTGATCTCCCGGCTGACCCCGAAGGCGGTCTCGACGAGGTCGAGCTCGATGCGGATCTTGATGCTGCGTCCGCGCCGGACCCGTTCCCGGGGGCCGCGGCCGCCGGGCTGTCCTCCGCCGAAGAAGGCGTTCATGATGTCGTCGAAGGCGAACCCGCCCGCGTTGCCGAAACCTCCGGCACCGCCACCGCCGCCGGGGGCGAAGGGGTCCTGACCCATGTCGAACATCCGACGCTTGTTCTCGTCGGAGAGGACCTCGTAGGCCTGGGTCACTTCCTTGAAGCGCTCCTGGGTCGCGGGGTCCGGGTTGATGTCCGGGTGGAGCTCGCGCGCGAGCCGCCGGTACGCCTTCTTGATCTCGTCCTTGGACGCGTCGCGACGCACCCCGAGAACCTGGTAATAGTCTCTGGCCACTGAGTTACTGTCCTGCCAAAATCTGTCCGACATACCGGGCCACCGCACGGACGGCGCCCATCGTCCCTGGGTAGTCCATACGGGTCGGGCCCACCACTCCGATCTTGGCCAGCGACTGGTTTCCCACGCCGTAGTCAGCCGACACGATGGAAGTGGATCGAAGGCCCTCGTGGAAGTTCTCCGCGCCGATGCGCACTGTGAGCATGGAGGGGTCCTTGGCCTCACCGAGCAGTCGGATGAGGACCATGTTCTCTTCCAGTGCTTCGAGCACCTCGCGCAGGCTGGCCGCGAAGTCGACCGCGGCCAGGTTGGCGGTTCCCGCCAGAACGATCTTCTCCTCGTGTCTTTCCACGAGGCTCTCCAGCAGGATGGAGAGGACCGCGACCGCGACGGGCCGGTCCTCCGGGGCGACCTGGGCGGGCAGGTCCTCCACCGCGTCCGGCACGTCACCGAGGTGTCTGCCCGCGATGGCGCGGTTGAGCATGTTGCGCAGGTCGTCCACCACGGTCTCGCTGACCGATCCCAGCCCGTCGATGACGCGCTGTTCGACCCGGCCGGTGTTGGTGATGACGACCATCATGATGCGCTGGCCGCCGAGCGGCACCAGTTCCACGTGCTGGACCGACGAGCGGGTCAGCGACGGGTACTGGACGATCGCGACCTGCCGGGTGAGCTGCGCGAGCAGCCGCACCGTGCGGGCGACGATCTCGTCGAGGTCCACGGCACCGCCGAGGAAGGACTCGATGGCACGCCGTTCGGCCGCCGAGAGCGGCTTGACGGAGGAGAGCCGGTCCACGAAGAGCCGGTACCCCTTGTCGGTGGGCACCCGTCCCGCACTGGTGTGGGGTTGGGTGATGTAGCCGTCCTCCTCGAGGGCGACCATGTCGTTGCGAATGGTCGCCGAGGAGACACCAAGGGGGTGACGGTCCGCCAACGCCCGGGAACCCACGGGTTCGTTGGTGTTGACGAAGTCCTCGACGACCGCACGCAGGACCGCGAGCTTGCGCTCATCCAGCAACTCGCCACCTCCTGGCACTCCAAGGTCCTCAGTGCTAATTCTATGCCCGGCCGCAAACCCGCACGGCTACCCGCACGCAGTAACACGTGGACGGGGGTCGCTTCTTCCTTCTCGGATCCGCGACGTGCGCCACCCGCCAACGGGCGTCCGGGGTCCGTCACCAGTAGACTGCACCACCGTGGTTACCAAGGGAACCGGCCGTTACGGCCGCGACGTTCTGGCGGGAGACTGGCGGCGACCGAAGAAGGGCGCGGTTCGCGAGATACCCCTCAGCCGTGACCTGGTCGTGGAGGACGCCGACGAGACCTTCTGCGGGGCCGTGGTGTCCTGGGACAAGGCCGCGGTGACCCTGGAGGACCGGGACGGGCGCCGCAGGGTGTTCGAGCTGGGCCAGGCCGCCTTCCTCGTGGACGGTGAACCGGTGACACTGGTGCGTCCGACGGAGGCCCCCAAGGGTCCTCTGCGCAGCGCCTCGGGGTCGATCGCGGTGACCGACGCGCGGGCCCGCACGGCCCGCGAGAGCCGGATCTACGTCGAGGGCGCCCACGACGCCGAGCTGGTCGAGAAGGTCTGGGGCCACGACCTCCGCGTGGAGGGGGTGGCCGTCGAGTTCCTGGAGGGGGTCGACGACCTTCCCGCAGTGGTGGCGGAGTTCGAGCCGGGTCCGGGGCGCCGTCTGGGGGTCCTGGTGGACCACCTGGTGCCGGGGTCCAAGGAGAGCCGGATCGCCGAGCGCGCCCGTGGCGCGGACGTGCTCGTGGTCGGCCATCCCTACGTGGACGTGTGGCAGGCGGTGCGTCCGAGCGCGGTGGGGATCGGGGCCTGGCCCGAGATCCCTCGGGGGCTGCCCTGGAAGGAGGGCGTCGTGGACGCTCTCGGCTGGCGGATGGAGACGGGTGAGGCCTGGCGCCGCATCCTGGGCTCGGTCCGTGGCTACGGGGACCTCGAACCCTCCCTGCTGGGGCGGGTGGAGGAGCTCATCGACTTCGTCACGGGACCGCACACCGCGGAACACTAGGATTGTCACGATCACGTGGTCTGATGGATCCCCCGGGAGACCGCTCCCCCGTTTCCGTCGGGCGACACGGCCTCCGGCCCTCCGCGGTCGTCGGTACGGCCCGAGTCCTTCGGGCAGACAGCAAGCGCCCCCAACAGCGGAGTCAAGGAAGAGCATGAGCGAGACCCCGTCCAGTCATCCGTCACCGGACGACCCGCAGGGACAGCGGCAACCGCCGCAGGAGCCCGCACAGCAGAGCGGCGCGCAGCCCGGTTGGGGCCAGCCCGACGCGCAGGCCCACGGTCAGCAGCAGAGCGGGGCTCAGCCCGCCTGGGGGCAGCCCGCCGGAGGTCAGCCGCAGGGGCCTGAGCAGCCCGGCCACCCCCCGCAGGCGCAGGCCTACGGCCAGCCCCAACCGTCTCAGGCGCAGCCGAGCGGTGCGCAGCCTGGATGGGGTCACGGCACGGGCGGTCAGCCGCAGGCGCCCCAGCAGACCAGCGGCGCACAGCCCGGCTGGGGAGTACCCGGCGGCGACCCGCAACAGGCCCAGCCCGGATGGGGCCAGCCCGGGGCACAGGCCCCGCAGCCCCAGGCCTACAGCCAGCCCCAGCCAGCACAGCCACCCCAGGCACAGCCCGGCTGGGGACCCGACACCGGCGGCCAGCCCCAGGCACCCCAGCAGACCAGCGGCGCACAGCCCGCATGGGGACAGCCGCAGGAACAGGCGCAGGCGTACGGCCCACCGCAGACCGGTGCTCAGCCCGGTGGCAACCAGCCTGGGGCGCAGGCCCCGCAGCCCCAGAGCTACGGCCAGCCCCAACAGGCCCAGCCCGGTTGGGAGCAGTCGACGGCCAGCGAGCCGCAGCAGCCGCACTGGGGCCAGCCCGCGGGACAGGCGTACGGCCAGCCGCAGCAGAGCGGCGCGCAGCCGACCTGGGTCCAGCCTGCCGGTGGCCAGCCGCAGCCGCAGCAGCCGGCCTGGGGCCAGCCGGAGGCGCAGGCCCAGCAGAGCGGCGCACAGCCCGCCTGGGGTCAGCCAGCCGCTGACCAGGCTCAGGCCGGCTACGCCCCCCAGGGGTACGGCCAGCCGCAGTTCCAGCAGGCCCAGCCCGGGCAGGCGCAGCCCCAGGCCGGTTACGGGGAGCAGTTCCAGCAGCCCCAGCAGGTCTACGGTCAGCAGCCGGTCCAGCAGCCCGCCGGTGGCGGCAACGACGTACTCGTCGCCATGCTCGCGCACCTGTCCGGATTCGTGATCGCCTTCCTCGGCTGGATCCCGCCGCTGGCCATCTACTTCGCCAAGCGCAACCAGTCACCGTTCATCCGGCACCACGCGTCCGAAGCGGCGAACTTCCAGATCACTATGCTGATCCCGTACATCTTCGCTGGCGTGGCATTCTTCGGCTTGGGTATCTTTTTCCCCAGCCTGTCCTGGATCGGCTACCTTCTCATCGCCCTCGTGTGGATCATCTCCATCGTCTTCGGCGTTCTGGGAGCCTCCGGAGCCAACAGGGGAGCCTGGTCCCGTTACCCCGTGAGCATCCGGCTCCTGAAGTAGTCACCCGCGCCCACACACCAAGGAACCACCATGTCCTATCCGAACAACCCGAACCCCCACGACCCCTACGGTCAGGGTGAGTCCGGGGGCTACCCGCCCCCTCCCGGCTACCCGCAGCAGGGTGGTGTCCCCGGTGGTCCTCCCGTTCCGTACAACGGTCCGCAGAGCGGCGGTTACCCGCCGCCCCAGGGCGGCTACCAGCAGCCCGGCGGCTACCCCCAGGGCGGCTACCAGCAGCCCGGTGGTTACCCGCCTCCCCACGGCGGTCAGTACGGCGGCTACCAGCAGCCCGGTGCCCAGGGCTACGGTGCCTACGTGCCGACCCCGGAGGAGCGCAGCTCGGCGAAGCTCGCCCACATCGGCGGCGGCTTCCTCGGCTGGCTGCTGCCGCTCATCGTGTACATCACGAAGAAGGACGAGTCGCCGTACGTCCGCGACCAGGCCGCCCGGGCGCTCAGCTTCCAGCTGGTGATGCTGATCGGCTACACGATCTCGTGGATCCTCACGATCATCCTGCTCGGCTTCCTCGGGCTGATCGGCCTGGTGATCTTCTCGATCGTCTCCGGTTTCCGCGCGGCGTCGGCGGTGGACCGGGGCGAGTGGGCGCGCTACCCGATGGACGTCACCTGGGTGAAGTAACCCGACGTTCCACGCGTGAAGGAGGGGCCCGGCACGAAGCCGGGCCCCTCCTTCGTGCGTGCCTCAGGTGAGGTCACGGACGACGGCGTCCGCGAGCAGGCGGCCCCGCCTGGTCAGCGCGGCGCGTCCCCCGGAGTGGGCCACGGGGTCCAGGAGCCCTTCCTTGACCAGGCGTTCGGCGGCGGCCAGGCCCGGGGCATCCAGGAGTTCCAGCGGGCAGCCGCCGTCCACACGCAGTTCCAGCAGGACCCGCTCGAACCTGCGCTCGGCCTCGGTGAGCACCTCTCGGGCGTGGGCCGGGCTGTCCCCGGCAGCCAGGCGGGCCGCGTAGGCGGCGGGGTGCTTGACGTTCCACCAGCGGGTCCCGCCCACGTGGCTGTGCGCACCCGGGCCGATCCCCCACCAGTGTCCGCCGGTCCAGTAGAGCATGTTGTGTGCGCTGCGCCCCTCGGTGCTGCGGGCCCAGTTGGACACCTCGTAGGGGGTGTACCCGGCCCTGGCCAGGGCCTCGTCCGCCATGAGGTAGCGATCGGCCATGGCGTCGTCGTCGGGTTCGGTGAGTTCTCCCCTGCGGACGCGGGCGGCCAGACGGGTGCCGTCCTCCACGATCAGGGAGTAGGCGGAGACGTGGTCGGGCCCGGCACCGATGGCGGCGTCCAGGGAGGCCGCCCAGTCCTCGTCGCTCTCCCCCGGTGTGCCGTAGATGAGGTCCAGGTTGACGTGCTCGAACCCGGCCTGGCGGGCCCAGGTCACGCACTGTTCGGGGCGGCCCGGGGTGTGGCCGCGCTCCAGGACGCGCAGGACGTGGGGGCGGGCGCTCTGCATGCCGAAGGACACCCGGGTGAACCCGGCCTCCCTGAGGCGGGCGAGGTAGTCCGGGTCGACCGTCTCCGGGTTGGCCTCGGTGGTGATCTCCGCGTCGGGGGTGAGTCCGAAGCGGTCGCGGATCTCACCGAGGACGAGTCCGAGGTCCTCGGGTGAGAGCAGGGTGGGTGTGCCGCCGCCCACGAACACGGTGCTGACCGGCGGGCGTTCGCCGGTCAGCACCTGGTCGGCCAGGGCGACCTCGCCCGCCGCCTGCCCGGCGTAGGTCTCCCGGGAGGCCGTGGCGGTTCCGTCCCGTGAGACGAGTTCGTCGGCGGTGTAGGTGTTGAAGTCGCAGTAGCCGCAGCGGGGGACGCAGAAGGGCACGTGGACGTAGAACCCGAGCGGGCGCTCGCCGAGTTCGGCGAGGGAGGTCTCGGGGAGTTCCCCGGTCCGGGGCACGGGTTCGCCGTCGAGGGCTACGGATGGCATGTCTCCAGTGTCACCGACCCGACGACGTGCCCTGACACTCACCGTGCGCCGGGTGGCCCGTCCGGGGAGGCCCGGGATCAGACTCCTTGGGTGGCGTCCTGGGGGTCCCTGCGCAGTGAGGAGGGGACGTCCAGGTGGCTCTGCGCGGACGGGCCGGGCAGGGACTCCGCGGGGGCGGCCGCCGTGGAGCCGCGCACGACCAGCTCGGGGTCGAAGACGTACTCGGCGTGTGAGACGGGGTGACCGGCGATCTCGTCGCACAGGGCCCGCACGGCGGCCATGGCCATCGCGTTGACGGGCTGGCGGACGGTGGTCAGCGGCGGGTCCGTGAAGGCGATGAGCTGGGAGTCGTCGTAGCCGACCACGGAGAAGTCCTGGGGTACGCGCAGTCCGTGCTGGCGGGCGGCGCGGATGGCGCCCAGGGCCATGATGTCGGAGCCGCAGACCATGGCGGTGACGCCGCGTTCGATGAGTCTGCCCGCGGCGGCGTGCCCGCCCTCCACACCGAAGAGGGAGAGCTGGACGAGGTCGTCGCCGTCCAGGCCGTGCTCGGCGAGGGCCTGGTGGTAGCCCTCCAGTTTGCGGCGGACCGGGACGTAGCGCTCGGGTCCGCTGGTGAAGCCGATGCGGGTGTGGCCGAGGGCGACGAGGTGGTTGACGGCCAGGCGTCCGGCCTCGCGGTCGTCGGCGGAGATGAAGGCCGCCGGGACGGACTCCGTGTAGCCGTTGACCAGCACGATCGGCAGCCGCCGGGAGACCAGGGCCTGGTAGCGCTCGTGCGAGGCGGTGGTGTCGGCGTGCTTTCCGGAGACGAAGAGGATGCCGGAGACGTTGCGCTCCAGGAGGAGTTCCACGTACTCGTCCTCTGATATCCCGCCGGGGGTCTGGGTGCACAGCACGGGCGTGTACCCGCGCTGCGCCAGGGCGCCTTCGGCCGCCTGGGCGAACATCGGGAAGACCGGGTTCTCCAACTCGGGGATGACCATGCCGACCAGTCCGGCGGAGCGCTGGCGCAGCCGGGCGGGGCGTTCGTATCCGAGCACGTCGAGCGCGGTGAGAACGGCCTTGCGCGTGTCGCTGCCGACGCCGGGCTTGTCGTTGAGCACCCGCGAGACGGTGGCCTCGCTGACGCCTGCGTGCCGTGCGATGTCGGCAAGTCGTGGACCCATGCTGGCAACTCTAGTCGAGAATCCTGACACAGGGACGAAAGTTGGCGGTAATCTTGCGCAAGAACTTGCAGCCATGATCCGGAAGGACCCCCACAGATGAAGGACCAGTCTCACTGGTGGCGCGAGGCGGCCATCTACCAGATCTACGTGCGCAGCTTCGCCGATTCCAACGGGGACGGCGAGGGCGACCTCACCGGCATCCGCGAGCGCCTCCCCCAGCTGGCCGAGCTCGGCGTGGACGCGATCTGGCTGACCCCCTTCTACGTCTCGCCGCTGGCCGACGGCGGCTACGACGTCGCCGACTACCGCGACGTCGACCCCCGGTTCGGCACCCTGGAGGACTTCGACGCCCTCCTGTCCACCGCCCACGAACTGGGCATCCGCATGATCATCGACGTGGTCCCCAACCACTCCTCCTCCGCGCACCGCTGGTTCCGCGAGGCCGTGGCCGCCGAACCGGGCAGCGCCGCGCGTTCGCGGTACGTCTTCCGTGACGGCCGGGGGCCGGACGGCGAGGAGCCGCCCAACAACTGGAAGTCGATCTTCGGCGGTCCGGCCTGGACCCGCCTCAAGACCGCCGACGGCACCCCCGAGCAGTGGTACCTGCACCTGTTCGACCCCGAGCAGCCGGACTTCGACTGGAGCAACCAGGAGGTCCACGACGAGTTCGACGACGTCCTGCGCTTCTGGCTGGACCGCGGGGTGGACGGGTTCCGGATCGACGTGGCGCACGGCATGGTCAAGGACCCGGCGCTGCCCGACATCGACCCCGACGCCAAGGCGGACCTGCTCGACGGCAGCACCTCGCTGCCCTACTTCGACCAGGACGGCGTCCACGACATCTACCGCCGCTGGTCGCGTATCGCCGCCGGGTACCCGGGCGACCGGACGCTTGTGGCCGAGGCCTGGGTGGAGGACGCCGAGCGGGTGGCGCGCTACCTGCGCCCGGACGAGCTGCACCAGGCGTTCAACTTCGAGTACCTCACCGCGCCGTGGGACGCCGGGCGCCTGCGCGAGGTGATCGACGGTTCCCTGGCCGCCAACGGCGCCGTCGGGGCGACGACCACGTGGGTGCTGTCCAACCACGACGTCACCCGGCACGTGACCCGCTTCGGTGGTGGCGACCAGGGGCTGCGGCGTGCGCGCGCGGCCACCCTGCTGATGCTGGGCCTGCCCGGTTCGGTCTACCTGTACCAGGGCGAGGAGCTGGGCCTGCCGGAGGTCACCGACCTCCCGGAGGAGTCGCTCCAGGACCCCACCTGGGAGCGTTCGGGCCGCACCGAGCGGGGCCGCGACGGATGCCGCGTGCCGCTGCCGTGGGAGGGCGACGCCGCCCCGTACGGGTTCGGCCCCGACGGCAGCACGCCGTGGCTGCCGGTCCCCGAGGTGTGGGCGGAGCTGGCCCGCGCCTGTCAGCGCGGTGTGGAGGGTTCGACCCTGGAGCTGTACACCGCCGCCCTCGGTCTGCGCCGTGAGCTGGAGGCCCTGGGCGACGGCTCGATGAGCTGGCTGGACTCCCCCGAGGGCGTCCTGTACTTCGGGCGCGAGCCCGGTGTGCGGGTGGCGGTCAACCTGAGCGGTGACGCCGTCGAGCTGCCTGCCTCCGGTGAGGTCCTGGTGGCCAGCGGCCCCGGCGCCGAACTGGCCGACGGCGCGCTGTCCCTGCCCGCCGAGACCTCGGCGTGGCTGCGCGTCTGACCGGGCCGTGAGCCCATGGGTGCCGGACGGTGCGAGCGCCGTCCGGCACCCGCCTCCACCCGGTCCGCCTTCACATCACCTTCCACGGGGCCCGCCCGCTCGCCGGGGTCCCGCCGGAGGCGGGGTCTGTCGTCCCGTCGGGCCCGTCCGCCGACGACGCCGACCTGTTCTCCGCGGGCGCCCTGGACGCCCTGATGGCCGCGCGTACGGGTGCCCCAACCGACCGAGAAGCCGGCGCCGTCCCGCAACACCCGCCTGCTCGGGAGCCCCGGTTCGTCGGAGGCGATGGCGGAGACCGGCACGGACGTGGTGGGCTCGGGTGCGGTGGCCCGGGTACTGAGGGTCCGGTGGGGCGATGAGGGCGACGCCCAGCACATCCACCCGTTCTTCTCCTCGGTCGGCGGTTACCTGTCCGGGGAGGACGCCTCGGGTGACCCCGACCCCGCGAACCTGGGCGTGGCCGCGCGTTCCCGCGCCGGACGCGGCGCTGGAGACGGTGGCCGCCCAGGACTCGGCGGCCTTCCATCGCGCGGGCGAGGGTGCCCTTCCGACGCCCGCCATTCCCGGGGCGGAGGCGGCGTGGAGCCCGTTCTCGCAGGCCAGCGCGGACCACTTCGGCGGAGGGGACCCGGCCGAGGCACTGGCCGAGGCCGAACGGCTGATCCTGGAGGCCCCCGCAGAGCGCAACACCGACCCGGAGTGAGCGGGGAGCCACTCCCCGCACCGGTCGCCCCCTTCGTTTCCGGGGTGTTTCCACATCTTTATCCCGGGCGCCTGCAAAGACTTTCAAAGCCTGCAAGTTATTGCTAACGTCACATCACCACGCATGCCCGCAACGGACCCGGTCCCCCCGGTGACCCGCATGCGCCCCACCTCCGCAGTCCTCCCGGAAGGAAGACACCATGAGATCCCGCAGCGCTTCAGCGGCCGCCGGTATCGCCGCGATCGCCCTGGTGGCGACCGCATGCAGCAGCGACGGTCCGGACGGTGGCGACGAGGGAGCCGCCGAGGGCACCCTCGTCATCTGGTCCGACCCCGAACGCGCCGACGCCATCCAGAGCGCGGCCACCGAGTTCGCCGAGGCCAACGGTATCGAGGTGGACGTCCAGGGACTGGCCTTCGACGACATCCAGGGCGACCTCCTCAACGCCCACCAGGCGGGCAACGCCCCCGACGTCTTCATCGGGGCGCACGACTGGACCGGCAACCTGGTCCGCAACGGCGCGGTCTCCCCGGTCGAGCTCACCGGCGACCAGGCCGGGGCCGTGGACGAGACCGCCGTCGAGGCGCTCTCCTACGACGGGCAGCTCTTCGGCGTCCCGTACTCCCAGGAGAACATCTTCCTGATGCGCAACACGGCGCTGGTCCCCGACGCCCCGGAGACCTTCGAGGAGCTCGTCGAGGTCGGCGGTGAACTCAAGGACGCGGGTGAGACCAGCGAGGTCCTCGCGATGGCGATCGGTCAGGAGGGCGAGCCCTTCCGGATGAACGCCCTGTTCACCTCGGCGGGCGGCTACCTCTTCGGGCAGGACGAGACCGGCACCTGGGACCCCGCCGACCTCGGCGTGGGGTCGGACGAGTCCGTCGCCGCCATGGAGAGGATCGCCGAGTACGGGGAGGACGGGGAGGGCGTGCTGCGCCGCTCCATCGACACCGAGAACGACGCCAACCTCTTCTACGAGGAGGAGGCACCCTTCTTCATCGCCGGGCCGTGGAACATCGGTGACGCCAACGACGCGGGCATCGACTTCGGGATCAGCCCCATCCCCGGCTTCGAGGGCGAGGCCCCGGCCAGCCCCTACATCGGCTACCACGCCTTCTTCGTCACCGAAGGCAGCGCCAACAGTGCCCTGGCCCAGGAGTTCGTGACCAACTACGTCACCTCCACCGACTTCATTCTCAGCCTCTACGACGCCGACCCGCGCACCCCCGTGCAGAGCGAGGCGCTGGAGGCCGTCTCCGCGGACGACGCCAACATCGCCGCGATCGCCGAGGCCGGCGCCGAGGGCATGCCGATGCCCTCGATCCCCGAGATGGGCGAGACCTGGGACCCGCTGGGCCAGGCTCAGGCCCAGGCCATCGCGGGCGGGGACGTCCGCGAGGCCATGGAGGCCGCCCACGACACCATCGCCGAGCAGATCGGCCAGTAGAGGTGGCAGCTTCCAGCCGCGACGGCGCGGGCCCGCCCTCCCCCGGGACGCCCGCCCGTCCACCGCTGCCCGGGGGCCGGTTCGCCGCCAACGGGTCGATCGTCGGCCAGCTCGTCAGGATCGCCCTGCTCGGCGTGTTCACCGCCTTCGGCGTGTGGGCGGTCCTGCCGTTGTACGTGGCGGGCAACTGGTGGGGCATCGGCCTGGTCGCCTTGGTGGTCGGCCTGGTCTACTACGTCTACCTGTCCAAGCGCACCGTCCCGGCGAAGTACCTGGTCCCGGGTGTGGTGTTCCTCCTGGCGTTCCAGATCCTGCCGGTGCTCTACACGATGAGCACCTCGGTGACCAACCTCAGCGACGGCCACCGGGGCGACAAGGACCGGGCGATCGCGGCCATCGAGGCGTTCTCGGTCACCCGCGACCCCGACTCCCCCGAGTACGTGCTCACCGTCGCCACCACGGGAGACCCCGACACCGGTGATCTGGCCTTCCTGCTCACCGACGCCGAGGGCCACGCCCACGTGGGCACCGCGGACGGTCTGAGCGACCTCGGCGGCGCCGACGTCGACGCGGCCGGGAAGGTCACCGGCGCGTTCGGGTACACGATCCTGACGCCCGCCGAGGTGAACGCGCGCAGCGACGAACTCCAGGAGTTCGCGGTCCCCACCGACGACGGATCGGGCATCCGCTCCAGCGGGCTGTCCAGCGCGTTCGAGGGCAGCGCCGTCCGGGTCTACGACCAGGGTTGCGACTGCGTCACCGACTCCGAGAGCGGTGAGGTCTACACGGCCGACAACGAACGCGGCGCGTTCTACAACGAGGACGGACAGCGGCTGGCCCAGGGCTGGCAGGTCAACGTCGGTCTCGACAACTTCGCGCGCTTCCTGCTCAACCCGACCTTCGCCAGCTCGTTCTTCGGCATCCTGCTGTGGAACCTGGTGTTCGCGGTGTCCGTCACCGGGCTGGTGTTCGTGGTGGGGCTGGGGATCGCCCTGACCCTGCACGTGCCGAGGATGCGCGGCAAGGTGCTCTACCGCGTCCTGGTGATCCTGCCCTACGCCATGAGTTCGCTGGCCATGTTCCTGCTGTGGCGGGACATGTTCAACACCGACTTCGGCCTCTTCAACCGGATGCTCGGGCTCCAGGTCGACTGGCTGGGCGATGTGTGGACCGCCCGGGCCGCCGTCATCCTCGCCAACGTGTGGCTGGGGTACCCGTACATGTTCCTGGTGGCCACCGGGGCGCTGCAGGCGATCCCGCGCGAGCTGGGGCAGGCGGCGCAGATCGACGGAGCGGGACCGTGGCAGGCCTTCCGGCACGTCACTCTGCCGCTGCTGATGGTCGCCATGACCCCGATCCTCATCGCCACGTTCGCGTTCAACTTCAACAACTTCAACGCGGTGTGGCTGATCACCAGGGGCGGGCCGTTCTCGCCGGACAACCCGACGGCGGGCGGCACGGACCTGCTCATCACCTACACCTACCGGCTGGCCTTCAACGAGGCCACGGCGCAGTACGGGTACGCGGCGGCGCTTTCGGTGATGATCTTCCTCATCGTCTCCGTGATCTCCGTGGTCAGCCTGAGTCGGAGCAAGGCCCTCAAGGAGGTGGACCGATGACGGTCGGCGTTCCCGATGCGGTACGCGCGCCCCACACGCGCAGCGGAGCCACCCGGTTCGCGCTGTGGGCCCGACGTCTGGGGTGGCGGCACGCGGTCATGGTGGTGGTCGTGGCCTTCGCGACCTTCCCCGTGCTGTTCGTGGTCTCGGCCGCCCTCAACCCCGTCGGCACCCTGAGCAGCGCGCAGCTGTGGCCGACCGGGGCGAGCCTGGACAACGCCCGGGACCTGTTCCGGAACACGCCGTTCACCACCTGGTACGCGAACTCGCTGTTCTTCGCGAC
Organism: Nocardiopsis prasina DSM 43845; assembly: GCF_000341265.1. Lineage (GTDB taxonomy): Bacteria > Actinomycetota > Actinomycetes > Streptosporangiales > Streptosporangiaceae > Nocardiopsis > Nocardiopsis prasina. The sequence goes on from NZ_ANAE01000181.1 coordinate 23,278, forward strand.
CACCAACGCGGCGGTGACGGTGCTGCTCTCCGCGCTGGCGGCCTACGCCTTCAGCCGGATGCGGTTCAAGGGGCGCAGGGTGGGACTGATCGGCCTCCTCATCATCCAGATGTTCCCGCAGTTCCTGGCGATCGTCGCCATCTACCTGATGTTCTCCAACATCGGTGAGCTGTACCCGGCGATCGGCTTCGACACCCGGTGGGGTCTGCTGCTGGTGTACCTGGGAGGCGCGCTGAGCATCAACACGTGGCTGATGAAGGGCTTCTTCGACACGGTGCCGAAGGAACTGGACGAGTCGGCTCAGATCGACGGCGCCACCCACGCGCAGGTGTTCTTCCGGATCATGCTCCCGCTGGTGACCCCGGTGCTGGCGATCGTGGCGCTGCTGGTGTTCATCTCCACCATCAACGAGTTCCTGATGGCCAGCGTGTTCCTGAGGGACACGGACGCCAAGACGCTGGGCCTGGGGCTGTACCAACTGGTCGCCTCGCAGCGCAACGCCAACTTCGGGATGTTCGCGGTGGGCGCGCTGATGCTGTCCCTGCCCACGCTGATCGTGTTCTGGTTCCTCCAGCGCTACATCAGCGACGGGCTCACCGCCGGGGCGGTGAAGGGATAGCTGGTTCCGGTCCGCCAGGGCCCGGGGCACACTCCGTGCGCTCGCACGGCACACGAGGCGAGGGGCGCTCCCTGGCGGGGGCGCCCCTCTCTCGTCGGTACCGGCCCCCGGGCGGCGGTGCGCCGACCGGGGCCCTCCCCTACTTCTTCTTCTTGTCCTCGGCACCGCTGGTGTCGGTGGACAGCGCGGAGATGAAGGCCTCCTGGGGCACCTCGACCCGGCCGACCATCTTCATCCGCTTCTTGCCCTCCTTCTGCTTCTCCAGCAGCTTGCGCTTACGGCTGATGTCGCCGCCGTAGCACTTGGAGAGCACGTCCTTGCGGATGGCGCGGATGTTCTCACGAGCGATGACCCGGGCGCCGATGGCGGCCTGGACCGGGACCTCGAACTGCTGCCGCGGGATGAGCTCGCGCAGCTTCTTGGTCATCTCCACACCGTAGGCATAGGACTTCTCCTTGTGGACGATCGCGGAGAACGCGTCGACCGGCTCGCCCTGGAGGAGGATGTCCACCTTGACGAGGTCGGCCTTCTGCTCGCCGATGGGCTCGTAGTCCAGGGAGGCGTACCCCTTGGTCCGGGACTTGAGGGCGTCGAAGAAGTCGAAGACGATCTCCGCCATGGGCAGCGTGTACCGCATCTCGACGCGGTCCTCGGACAGGTAGTCCATGCCCTGGAGCTCACCGCGGCGGTCCTGGCACAGCTCCATGATCTGACCGATGTAGTCGGAGGGGCTCAGGACCGTGGCCTTGACCATCGGCTCGTAGATGCCCTCGATCTTGCCGGTGGGGAACTCGCTGGGGTTGGTCACCACGTGCTCGGCGCCGTCCTCCATGTCCACGCGGTAGATCACGTTGGGCGCGGTGGAGATGAGGTCGAGGTTGAACTCGCGCTCGAGGCGGGCGCGGGTGATCTCCAGGTGGAGCAGGCCCAGGAAGCCGCAGCGGAAGCCGAAGCCGAGGGCCGCGGAGGTCTCCGGCTCGAAGGCCAGCGCGGCGTCGTTCAGCTGGAGCTTCTCCAGGGCGTCGCGCAGCACCGGGTAGTCGGTGCCCTCGATCGGGTACAGGCCCGAGAACACCATCGGCTTGGGTTCCTGGTAGCCGCCGAGCATGTCGGTGGCGGGCTTGGCCAGGGAGGTGATGGTGTCACCCACCTTGGACTGGCGCACGTCCTTCACGCCGGTGATGATGTAGCCGACCTCGCCCACGCCCAGTCCCTGGCACTTGGTCGGCTCGGGCGAGCTGACGCCGATCTCCAGGATCTCGTGGGAGGCCTTGGTGGACATCATCTGGATGCGCTCACGCGGGCTGAGGTGACCGTCCACGACCCGAACGTAGGTGACCACGCCGCGGTAGGTGTCGTAGACCGAGTCGAAGATCATCGCGCGGGCCGGGGCGTCGGCCTGGCCGACGGGCGGCGGGATCTGGTTGACGATCTCGTTGAGCAGGTCCTCGACGCCCTCGCCGGTCTTCGCGCTCACCTTGAGGACGTCGGAGGCCTCGCAGCCGATGATCCCGGCGAGCTCCTCGGCGTACTTCTCGGGCTGCGCGGCGGGCAGGTCGATCTTGTTCAGGACCGGGATGATGGTGAGGTCGTTCTCCAGCGCCATGTAGAGGTTGGCGAGGGTCTGGGCCTCGATGCCCTGCGCGGCGTCGACCAGCAGGATCGCGCCCTCACACGCGGCCAGGGAGCGCGACACCTCGTAGGTGAAGTCGACGTGGCCGGGGGTGTCGATGAGGTCGAGCGTGTAGGTCCGGTCGTCCACGGCCGTGAACGGGATGCGCACGGCCTGCGACTTGATCGTGATGCCGCGCTCGCGCTCGATGTCCATGCGGTCCAGGTACTGGGCGCGCATCTGACGGTCCTCGACGACGCCCGTGATCTGGAGCATCCGGTCGGCCAGCGTCGACTTGCCATGGTCGATGTGCGCGATGATGCAGAAGTTGCGGATCAGCGCGGGATCGGTCCAGTTCGGCTGTGCCACCGTGCTCCGTTCACAGGGTTGGGTGTGGGTCGTCGCGCGCCTGGGGTGGCGCCGCCCCGCCGGGCTCTCGGTGATGGGAAGACCATCCGGCCACGGCGTCGTCCATCATCCCACGGCGCCGAGACCGTCCTCACCGGAAGCGGCCGGTGAGGATACGGCAGTATGGGCGCGAGCGCGGGACCTGAGTCCAGATTATGCGACCTGGGACCGGAAACGGGCGATGCGGGTGCCCAGCGGACGAGGGCGCCGGACGAGAGCGGGTGGCGTACGGGTGAAGTGGCTACTGAAACGGTTGCTGGCCGGAGTGGCGGCGGTCCTGGTCGTGGTGGTGGGCGCCGGCGCGCTGCTGGCCTACCAGTACTCGGGGTCGCCCGAGGACTGGGCCGCCTCCCAGGGCGCGGACGCGGCGTGGGTGGGTTCTTGGGCGGACACGGGGGCCCTGGAGGGCCTGCTGGACACGGGCTCGGTGAGCACGCTGTACGTGTACGCGGGTGAGGTGGACGCGGACGGCGGTGTGGAGCGGGTGCCGGACACCGGGGCCCTGCTGTCGTGGCTGGACGCGAACTTCCCCGACGTCGAGGCGCTGGCGTGGCTGCGGCACGTGGAGTCGGGTTCGTCGCTCATCCGGGACCGGTTCGACGCCCCGGCCCGGGAGGCCCTGGCCCCGGTCGTCGCCGAGGTGGGCGCGGACGGGTTCGACGGGGTGCACCTGGAGATCCGTCCGGTGACGGTGAACGACCCGTCCCTGCCCTCCCTCATGGAACTGGTGCGGGAGGAGCTGGACGAGGACGCGCTGCTGTCGGTCCAGGCCCATCACGTGGAGCTGGTGCCCGGTGGGCGGGTCGCGTCGTTCGTCGCGGGCGGCGAGGAGAAGTACTGGTCGAAGGGATATCTGGACCGGGTGACCGAGCACGCGGACCAGGTGGTGCTGCCGGGGGTGGGGGCGAACATGCCCTCGGCGGGGTTGTACGGCGGGTTCATGGTGCGGCAGGTGACCGAGGCGGTGACGGCGCTGCGCACCCGCGAGGACGTCACCGTGAGGTTCGGGGTTCCGACCTACGAGAGCGAACAGTGGGGGCCGGTCACGGAGAACGAGACGGCGCTGACCGCGATCGCCGCCGTCCGGTTGGGGATGTCGAGGGTCGAGGAGGTCCCGGAGACGATGACCCTGGGCGTGTCCCTGTACCTGGTGGACGAGGCCGCGGAGGGTGATCTGACCGCCTACCGGACGGCCTGGCTGTCCCCGGTGGAAGAGCGGTGACGGTTCCGGGAGCGCGCGGTGGCCCACCCCGAGGGGGCGAACGGGCGGTGCGCACCCCCGGGGTCCCGAGTGGTCCGCGTGGTGCGGCATACTGAGAAGTCCGTGTCTCGGACTTCCACGTTCGAATTTGAGCCCTGTGGACTCACACACACCCTGCGTCGGCGCCCACGCAGGCCTCTCATGGAACGGCTGCCCATGGGATGAGCCGCCTGTTCGACCGACGCGAAGATCACAGTAACTGGAGCACGTTTTCGCATGGCGAACATCAAGTCGCAGAAGAAGCGCATTCGGCAGAACGAGAAGGCTCGTGTCCGCAACCAGGCGGTGCGCTCTTCCCTGAAGACGGCCGTTCGGAAGTTCCGCGAAGCTGCCGAGGCCGGGAACGTCGAGCAGGCCACCGTCGCGCAGCGTGACGCCGCTCGCGCCCTGGACAAGGCCAGCAGCAAGGGCGTCATCCACAAGAACCAGGCCGCGAACCGCAAGAGCGCGATCGCCAAGCGCCTGGACGCCCTTCAGTCCGCCTAGGGACTCAGGGCAAGAAGGCTTCGCGAGGGCCCGGTCCGCCAGGACCGGGCCCTTCGTCATGCCCAGCGCCTCCCGCGCGGGCCCGTCCGATCGCCCCGGCTGGTCCTGACCTGACGCGGCGGGCCGCCCAGCGCGGGTCCTCGAAACCGGTGTGGGACCGGGGGCGCACACGGGCCCAGCCTCTGGGCCCGGGAACTCCCTCGTGTGGGAGTTGTCCACAGGTCGCACCGGCCCCCTGGATCGTCGGCGCCGATCCTGGTTTGCTCGATATCGGGGGAGCCTCGGTCTCCGCCCGCGCGAGCCTGCCCGAAACCGGGTGCCCCGCGCCCCGGCGAGTTATCCACAGATCGAAACTGGCCGATGACAGGGGGTTCCGGCCTACCTAGCGTTGGATCCATGACCGCTTCGCGCCGGTCGCGGCGCACATCTCCCCTGTCAGACCCCGAGGAACGGCTCCGCACCCTCGGCCTGGGCTCCTCCCCCACCGCCGAACCGCCGCGCGTCCTCGCCCCCAGCCCCCTTCCCGATCCCACGTCCGTGGTGACCCTCCCCCGGCCTCCCTACGCGGTCGGCGGGGCGGATACCCCCTACCTCCCCGACGGCCACGAGCCGGGGCGGAGCCCGCACTGGACCTCTCCCTCCCCACCGGGACCGCTGTGGAACGGAACGGCCGCGGCCACGGATCAGACGGAGTGGCCGCCGGAGGACTCCCTGGACCCGGAGTCCTCGCCCACCGTCCGAATCACACCGAACCCCGGCGGCCTCCCCAGCGCCTCCTCCCAACTCGACCCCCGGGAGGAACCACCACCGGGTGAGGTGTCTCCCGTCTCGGGCGGCGCAGCACCCCCGGCCTCCTGGGTGGGCACACCCGCGAAACCGCACGAGGGGGTTTCCTCGGACGGCTGGTCCGGGACGTCGGTACGGCCCTTCGAAGACCCCGAACTCGACGGCCACGACACCGCGCTGACGGACTCCGCAGCCCGGCGGCCACCCGAGTCCTGGAACGATGCGGCGCGGCGGCTCCACGGGACGGCCCCCGAGGACTGGGACGACGGCGCCGCAGACGCGCGGCAGGGAGGGCACCCGGGGCCCCGACTCCGGACCGGCCACACCGCGCGACGGCACCACGAGGTCGCTCCCGAGCCCGAGCCCGGCCAGGAACCCTGGACGTACGACGGCGACTCAGTCGGCGATCAGGCCGGGCGGCCCTCGGAACTCCGGTCCGGCCCCACCGTGCGACAGCACCACGAGGTGGTGTCCGAGTTCGCCCCGGAGGCCCTGGCCAACGACTCCGCAGGCACTGGCGAACGGGAGCGGCCAACGTGGGAGCAGCCGGTCGTCGTGGCACCCGAGGGCGGACCCGAGTCCGGGCCCGGGGCCCGGCACGCGCCTGGGCCGGGGCGACCTCCGGGCGGGCGAGAGGGCCTGAGCCAGGCTGCGGCCCGGCCACCGTCCGGGTACACGGAACTGTCTCCTGAGGGTCCTGGTTCGGTCCTGGAACGGGTGGCCGAGCGTTGGGGCTCCCACTCCGCGCTGTCCCGGCGGGCGGTGGTGGCCCTGTTGGTCGTGGGGCTGCTCGCCGTGGCGGGTGCCTTCCTGGCCCTGCGTGACCGCCCCGAAGAGGTGACCGTGTCCGACCTGGCGGACCAGGCCTCCCCGGTCGGCCATGACACGGACCAAGAGACCGCGCCCGGGGACGGGGGCGGAACGGGTGAGGAGTCCGCGGAACCGGGCGGGGACGTGGTGGTGCACGTGGGCGGTGAGGTCGCCGAGCCCGGGCTGTACACCATGCCCGCCGGATCGCGCGTGGCCGACGCGGTGGAGGAGGCGGGCGGTCCGTTGCCCGAAGCCGACCTGGACCTGGTCAACCTCGCCCGGCCGTTGACTGACGGCGAACGCGTCCTCGTGGGAGTCCCCCAACCGGACGGTGGGTCGGGTGACGGACCCGAGGGCAGCGGCCCCCCGGTCAACCTCAACCTGGCCGGGCAGGCCGAACTCGAGACGCTTCCGGGGATCGGGCAGAAGAAGGCCCAGCAGATCCTCGCCCACCGTGAGTCGCTCGGCGGGGCGTTCAGCGGCGTCGAGGACCTGCTGGGTGTGGACGGCATCGCGGAGAAGACGTTCAGGAACCTCGAACCCCACGTGACGGTGGGGTGAGGGTGGTCAGCTGGCTGGGTACCGACGCGCACGGTCTGGACCGACCGCCGGACCTCAAACTGTTTCTCCCCGCCGTCGCCGCCTGGCTGGCCGCGCTCGGCGCACTGGCCGTCCCACCATGGCTCGCGTGGTCGTTCGCGGGAGTGCTGGGTTTCGCAGCGCTGGCGGCACTCATGGTGCACCACCACGTACTGGAGGCTCCGGCGTTGGCCCTGGTCGCCACGTTGGCCTGTGGCGCGACGGTGGCGGCGGTGGCGGGCGTCCACGTGCATCGGACCGCCTCCAGTGCCGCCACGGAGGCCACGGAACAGGGCGGTGAGGCGGCCTTCCGCGCGGTGGTCACCACCGATCCGCGTTCCAGGGCCGGCCTGCCGCGTCCGGGCCGAGCCGAGTGGGTGGTGCCCGCGCACACCGAGTGGGTTCGGGTGGACGGTGCGGAGCGGGTGTCGCGAGCCCCGGTGGTGGTACTGGCCTCCGGACCGGGCTGGGAGGGGCTGCTGCCGGGCCAGAGCTTCGAGGCGCGCGGTTCCTTCCTGGCCTCGGACGACGACCAGCTCACCGCCGCCCTGGTACTCGTGCGGGGTCCTCCGGAGGCGGTGGGCGAACCCGGGAGGTTTCAGGCGTTCGCGGGTGAGGTCCGGTCGGGCCTGCGCGAGGCCTCCGCAGGTCTGTCCCAGCCCGAGCGGGGGCTCCTCCCGGCACTGATCGTCGGTGACGTGTCCGCGTTGCCGGAACGCACGGCCGAGGACTTCCGAGCCACCGGGATGACGCACCTGCTCACCGTCAGCGGCGCCAACCTCGCGATCCTCACCGGGTTCGTTCTGGGGGTGGCCAGGTGGACACGCGCGCCCACCTGGTGCGCGGTGCTGGGCGGCGCCCTGATGATCTGGGTGTTCGTCCTGGTGTGCCGTCCCGAGCCGAGCGTGGTGCGGGCGGCGTTCATGGGGTCCCTGGGTCTGTTGGCGTTGGCCACCGGCAGAGCGCAGGCGGGGATGCGGGCTCTGTGCGCCACCGTGGTGGGGGTGCTGTTCGTCGCGCCCGGCCTGGCCGCGTCCTACGGGTTCGCGCTGTCTGTGCTGGCCACGGCGGGAATTCTGGTGCTCGTTCCCGGTTGGGCCCGGGCCTGGTCGGAACGCTGGCCCCGGCCGGTGGCCGAGGGCTTCGCGGTCGCGGTGGCCGCGCAGGTGGCGGTCGCGCCCGTGCTGGTGCTGCTGTCCGGCGAGGTGTCCTGGGTGGCGATCCCGGCCAACGTGCTGGCCGCGCCCGTGGTGGCGGTGGTGACCGTGTCCGGATCGGCGCTGACCGCTCTGGCGTCGGTGTGGCCGGGCGGCGCCGCCTTCCTGGTGCCCCTGCCCGGGCTGGGTGTGTCCTGGATCGCCCTCGTGGCCGAGACCGGGGCGCGGGTCCCCTACGGCGCGCTGCCCTGGCGGTCGGACGTGGTGGGCGGCCTGTTGTTGGCCGTGGTGCTGCTGGTGTTCCTGCTGACCCGTGGCCTGACCCGGCGGGTGCTCGCCGCCGTGGCGGTGGCCGTGCTGGTCCTGGGGTTGGCCGCCCGCTGCGTGCCGGGAGGGTGGCCGCCTCCTGGATGGGCCCTGGTCGCCTGCGACGTGGGCCAGGGGGACGCGTTCGTGCTGTCCGCGGGGGGAGGGGAGGCTGTGGTCTTCGACACCGGGGACGACCCGGACCTGGTGGACGGCTGTCTGGACCGCCTGGGGATACGCGTGGTGCCGCTGCTGGTCCTCAGCCACGACCACGCCGATCACGTGGACGGCGCACCCGGCGTGCTGCGGCACCGGAGGGTTCCGGTGGCGCTGGCCCCGCCGGGGTTCGGTGAGGGCCCGGCGGGCCGTCTGTTGGCAGAGGAGGGGGTGGAACTGCACGAGGCGCAGCGGGGGCAGCGGTTCCGGGTGGGTCCGTGGCTGCTGCGGGTGCTCTGGCCCAGGAGCGGGTTCGTGGGGTCGGTGAACGACACCTCGGTGGTCGTGCGGGCCGACGGCCCGCAGATGTCCGTGCTGCTCACCGGGGACATCGAGATGGAGGCCCAGAGCGCACTGCTGCGCGAGCCCGAAGCCGAGCTGTTGTCGGTGACGGTGCTGACCACGCCCCACCACGGCTCGAACACCCAGGTCCCCGCCTTCCTCACAGCCACGGAGGCGACGGTGGCGGTCACCTCCGCTGGCCGGGAGAACTCCTACGGCCACCCCACCCCGTTCACGGTGGGAGTGCTGGAGGGGATGGCGCAGGCGCACGCGCGCACCGACCTCGACGGTGACGTCGCCGTCCTGGGCGGACCGGTACGGGTGGCCACCCGTGGCCCGAGACCCGACCCGTAGGTAGCGCCGCCGCGAGGTGGGCGTCCGACTCGGCAAGGCACTGTCGCGGACACACGCCCCGGGAGCGAAGGCACGAACAGGGCCTGGGGGCGAGGAGGCAAGCAGCTATGGGCCATCGGGCACCGGTTGGTCGGTGGAGCGTGGCATCCTCGTTGTATGCCTGCACCCGCCCTCATCACGCTCATCGTCGGCGACGAGGAGCTCCTCGTCGACCGGGCCGTGGCCGCTGTCGTCGCCTCGGCCCGCGCGGAAGACCCCGAGGTGGACGTCCACGACCTCGTGCCCGCCCAGGTGGGCCTGTCCACCCTGGTGGAGGTCACGTCGCCCTCGCTCTTCGGCGACCGCCGGGTGGTGGTGATCCGCTCCTCCCAGGACCTGGTCAAGGATCTGGCGGCGACCGTCACCGACTACCTCAAGGCGCCCGCCGACGACGTGTTCATGGTGCTCACCCACGCGGGTGGCGCCAAGGGCAAGGCACTGCTCCAGGCCGCGGTGAAGGCCGGAGCCCAGCGGGTGGACTGCAAGGGTCCCACCAAGGGGCCCGAGCGGGTCGCCTTCGTCAAGAGCGAGTTCTCCTCCGCCGGACGGCAGATCACTCAGGACGCCGCGCAGGCGCTGGTGGACGCGGTCGGCACCGAGCTGCGTGAGATCGCCGCGGCCTGCACCCAGCTGATCGCGGACACCGAGGGCAGGGTGGACGCGGCGGCGGTGGCCAGGTACCACTCCGGCAAGGCGGAGGCCTCGGGATTCACCGTCGCCGACCGTGCCGTGGAGGGTCGCCTGCCCGAGGCCCTGGAACAGCTGCGCTGGTCCCTCGCGGTGGGTACCGCCCCGGTGCTCATCAACAGCGCCCTGGCCGGTGCCGTGCGCGGGATCGCGGTGGCCGCCCAGCCTCCGCGCGGCATGAACGAGGCGGAGCTGGCCAAGCGGGCCAAGGTACCGCCGTGGAAGCTGCGTACCCTGCGTCAGCAGGCTCGTGGGTGGAACGCGGCCGGGGTGACCCGGGCGATGGCGGTGATCGCCGAGACCGACGCGCTCATCAAGGGTGCCGGACGCGATCCCGAGTACGCGCTGGAGCGCGCGGTGATCGAGATCGCCCGCGCCCGAGGCACCCGCTGAACGGAACCGCAAGCCTCGGCAGCGATCACTGAACCCTGACCAGGGACGCGGGGGGCGCCCACGAACCCGGCACCGGTGTCCGATGCTCGACGCGCTCCCCGGGTGACCTCAGTGGATGGGGCGGCCGGCCCCCCCCCNTGCAGGCCCATGGACCACGCGAAGGCTCCCTCGTGGTCGGCGTCCCACTGCACCAGGTCGGCCAGCATCCCCGGAGCGATCATGCCCCGGTCGTTCAGACCCAGCGCGTGCGCGCTGCCCGCCGTGGCGGCGTTGAGCGCCTCCTGGACGGTCATCTCGAACATGGACACCGCGAGGGAGATGACCAGCGGCATGGACGTGGTTCCCGACTGGCCCGGGTTGTGGTCGGTGCCCAGACCCACGGGGACGCCGTGGTCGAGCAGGGCGCGCACCGGCGGGGTGCGGCGCTCGTGCAGGGCAGTGGTGGGGCAGGCCACGACGGGGGTGCGGGTGGACGCCAGGGCGAGCAGGTCCTCGTCGTCGGCCTCGTGGACGAGGTCCACCGAGGAGCAGCCCAGCTCGGCCGCCATCCGCACGGCCCCGTGCCGGGGCCGCGAGCAGGCGTGCAGGGTGGTGCGCAGACCCACGGACTGGCCCACGCCCAGGAGCATGTGGGCGTCCTCGGTGGTGAACTGCTGGTTGTCGCAGTACACGTCCACGCCGTCCGCCCCGGCCATGGCGGCGTCGCTGAGCCAGGAGGCCGCGGTGGCCACGTACTCCTTGGGGCGGCCGAAGAACTCCGGTGGGACCCCGTGCGCGGGGAAGAACGTGACGTGCAGGCGGGGCATGCCGGGTTCCTCCTCCAGGGAGCGCAGCAGACGCACGTCGGCGAGTTCGCCGTCCCGGGTGAGGTGGTAGCCGGTCTTGGCCTCCACCGTGGTGCTGCCGGACAGCACCCAGTGCCGGAGTCGTTCCCGGACCGCGTTGCACAGCGTCCAGGGGTCGGTCCCCCGGGTGATGGTGACGGTCGTCGAGACCCCGCCGCCGGCCGCGAAGATGTCCGCGCGGGTGGCGCCCTTGGCCCACATGTTGACCTCGGCGTACCGGTCGCCCGCGTAGACGGGGTGGCAGTGGGCGTCGACCAGGCCGGGGGTGATGAGTCCGCCGCCGATGTTGACGACCTCGTCGACCTCGGTGAGGTCCTCCATCACTCCGGGGATGCGTTGGGGGAGCTCGGCCGCGTGGCCGACCCAGGCGATCCGGTCGTTGTCCATCAGGATGGCGGCTTTGGTGAGCAGCTCGTTCCCGGTCCACAGCCGACCGATGTTGGTGAGGAGTACTACCGTCATGGGGTGGTCCGCCCTCGCCGGTCAGATCCGCCGCGGGACGCGCGGAGCAGGGGCGTGGGGTGCGCGGGCGGGCATGGCGACCTCGTATCTGGATGCGATTCCGACAGGGCCGTGGGCGACCCGGAGTCGCCTCGCGGTGCCTTGACAGTGGGGGTTCGCATCGGCCCGGGGGGACAGCGATCACTGCCGGCCAGTGCTCCGAAACCGTAGTCCATCCTCGGAGCCCGTGTACACCTCCCCGAGGGGACGAATGCGAGCGTTAACGAGCGAAACTCGCAAGCAAGCAGAGTGATGAAGACCACCTGGACCCCCGTTGAGCTGGCCTTCCACGCCCGGATTCTTCGCTGCCGCCTTTCACGCGGAACGTGAGGGCTCAGGGCTCCACTCTCCCGGGGGGGGCGTTCCCGACACAACGCGGCCGGGACGTCACGGGGACGTCCCGGCCGTGTGTTCTCCGACCCGCCCGGGTTCAGACGTTGCTGGGCGTGTACTCGTCGAGCTTGGCGGCGAGCAGTTCGGGGACGAAGGCGTGCAGCGCCGTGCCGTCTCCGGTGTGCTCCTCGCTGATGATGCGGCCCTCCTCGTGCACCCTGGCGATGAGGTCGCCCCGCGAGTACGGGACCAGGGCCCGCACTTCCTTGGCGAGCTCGGGCAGCGCCTCGGCCAGCGCGGTGACCAGTGCGGCGACGCCCTCGCCGGTGCGCGCCGACACCTCGACCAGGTCGGGGTAGCGCGTGCGCAGCGTCTTGAGCGTGTCCGGGTCGGCGGCGTCGACCTTGTTCACCACGATGAGCTCGGGCACGTCCACGGCCTCGATCTCGGCGAACACCTCACGGACCGCGCTGATCTGCTGTTCGGGGTCGGGGTGGGAACCGTCGACCACGTGCAGGATCAGGTCGGAGTCGGCGACCTCCTCCAGGGTGGAGCGGAACGCCTCCACCAGCTGGTGCGGCAGGTGCCGGACGAAGCCGACGGTGTCGCTCAGCGTGAAGCCGCGGCCGTCGGGCGTGCGGGCCTGACGGACGGTCGGGTCCAGGGTGGCGAACAGCGCGTTCTCCACCAGCACCCCGGCTCCGGTGAGCCGGTTGAGCAGGCTCGACTTGCCCGCGTTGGTGTACCCGGCGATCGCCACCGAGGGCACCTCGCGGGTACGGCGGACGTCCTTCTTGACCTCGCGCGCGGTACGCATGTGGGCGAGCTGACGGCGCAGCTTGGCCATCTTGTCGTTGATGCGCCGGCGGTCGGTCTCGATCTTGGTCTCACCGGGACCGCGCAGTCCCACGCCACCGCCCGCGCCGCCTCCGCCGGAGCCGCCCGCCTGTCGGGACAGGGAGTCACCCCAGCCGCGCAGTCGCGGGAGCAGGTAGTTGAGCTGGGCGAGTTCGACCTGGGCCTTGCCCTCGCTGCTGCTGGCGTGCTGGGCGAAGATGTCGAGGATCAGGGCGGTCCTGTCGACCACCTTGACCTTCACGACGTCCTCCAGCTGGCGCAGCTGGCCGGGGGTGAGTTCACCGTCGCAGATGACGGTGTCGGCGCCGGTGGCCTCGACGATGTCGCGCAGTTCCGCCGCCTTGCCCTTGCCGACATAGGTCGCGGGGTCGGGCTTGGAGCGGCGCTGGGTGAGTCCTTCGAGGACGAGGGCGCCAGCCGTCTCGGCGAGTGCGGCGAGTTCGGTCAGTGAGTTGTCGGCCTCGGCCTGGTTCCCCCTGGTCCAGACGCCGATGAGCACGACTCGTTCCAGCCGCAGCTTCCGGTACTCGACCTCGGTGACGTCGGTGAGCTCGGTGGACAGCCCCTGGACGCGGCGGAGCGCGTGCCGTTCGGCCAGCTCCATCTCGCCCTGGTCGGGTGCGTGACCCTGGTCCTCGTGGTGGGCACCGCCGGTGGCCTCGCCGCCGATGGTGCTCCCCTCACGGAAGTCGTCCTCGCCGTGGCCCTCGTGGCCCGCGTGGTCGCTTCCGTGGGTGTCAGCTGTATTCATATCCCTCCAGGTGGGTCAACGCATGTGCCGCCATGGTTCTTCCCGGAGCGGAGTCGGCGGCCCGTGATCACGATGCTCGCACCTCCGCTCGGGCAGGGCATCCGAATTATCGCAGGGAACGTGACACAGGCCATGCCGCCGCGTGGGCGCGTGAGACCCTTGGAGTAGATCGGACTCTCAAGAAGCGCAGATCTTCCGCCGGAACTTTGGACATACTTCCGCCTTCATGAAGATCTCCACTGATCAAGCGTGTGAGTGACGTTGACCGCTCGACATCAAGATAGTAGCTTCATTTCCACATACCAGAAGCTTATTTCGTATTGCGGAAGGTTATCCATGGGCGCCACGCACGGGGTCGAGATCACCGGCCCCCTCAACGATCGGTTCGACGAGATCCTCACCGAGGAGGCCCTCGCCCTCGTCGCCGAGCTGCACCGCACCTTCGAGTCGCGACGCCGGGAGCTGCTGGCCGCGCGTCGGACCCGCGAGGAGCGGATCGCCGCCGGAGAGGACCTCGACTTCCTCCCCGAGACCAGGCACATCCGCGAGGACGACAGCTGGAAGGTGGCACCGGCCGCCCCTGGCATCACCGACCGCCGCGTCGAGATCACCGGTCCCACGGACCGCAAGATGACGATCAACGCGCTCAACTCCGGCGCCAAGGTCTGGCTGGCCGACTTCGAGGACGCCAACACCCCGCTGTGGGAGAACATGATCCAGGGGCAGCTCAACCTGCGTGACGCCCTGGACCGCGAGATCGACTTCACCTCCCCCCAGGGCAAGACCTACGCCCTCAAGGACGACTCCGAGCTGGCCACGATCGTGGTCCGCCCGCGCGGCTGGCACCTGGACGAGAAGCACGTCCTCGTCGACGGCCAGCGCGCCAGCGGCGGCATCGTCGACTTCGCGCTGTACTTCTTCCACAGCGCCAAGCGCCAGATCGCCAAGGGCAAGGGCCCCTACTTCTACCTGCCGAAGATGCAGAGCCACCTCGAGGCCCGTCTCTGGAACGACATCTTCGTGCTGGCCCAGGAGCGCCTGGAGATCCCCCGCGGGACCATCCGCGCCACCTGCCTGATCGAGACCATCCCGGCCGCGTTCGAGATGGAGGAGATCCTCTACGAGCTGCGCGAGCACTCCGCCGGTCTCAACGCCGGTCGCTGGGACTACCTCTTCAGCATCATCAAGACCCACCGCACCCGGGGCCGCAGGTTCCTGCTGCCCGAGCGCAACGCCGTCACCATGACCGCGCCCATGATGCGCGCCTACACCGAACTGCTGGTCAAGACCTGCCACAAGCGCGGCGCCCACGCCATCGGCGGCATGGCCGCCTTCATCCCCTCCCGCAGGGACGAGGAGGTCAACCGGAACGCCTTCGCCAAGGTCCGCGACGACAAGTCCCGCGAGTCCGGCGACGGCTTCGACGGCTCCTGGGTCGCCCACCCCGACCTGGTCCCGATCGCCCGCGAGATCTTCGACGGCGTCCTGGGCGACCGCCCCAACCAGATCGACAAGCAGCGCCCCGAGGTCGAGGTGACCGCCGCCGACCTGCTCTCCGTGGACCAGACCCCGGGCGGCGTGACGCTCGCCGGTCTGCGCGGCAACGTCAACGTCGCCCTCCAGTACCTGGCGGCGTGGATGGGCGGCAACGGCGCGGTGGCGATCCACAACCTCATGGAGGACGCCGCCACCGCCGAGATCTCGCGGTCCCAGATCTGGCAGTGGCTGCACAACGACGTCACCCTGGACGGCGGTGAGAAGGTCACCGCCGAGCTGGTCAGGCAGATCATCGGCGAGGAGCTGGCCGCCATCCGCGAGTCCCTCGGCGCCAACTTCAACGAGGACCTGTACAAGCAGGCCAGCGAGCTCTTCACCGAGGTCGCCCTGGACGACGACTACGTCGACTTCCTGACCCTGCCCGCCTACGAGCGCATGCCGTAGCGAACCGGGACCCGTCCAGCGCGGCCAACCTGGACGGATCGGGCCGATCCGCGGAGTTCGCCCCACGGGCCCGTCGGACCCCCATCGGTTTCACACAACGAAATGCCGTTTCCACCGTGCCCCTTGCTTCGGCAGGGGGCACGGTCGTACGGTCCCCTTGCGAGGCCGAAGTCGGAGAACGCCACCCCCAGCCGTGTTCTCCGTACGGAACCGGGAGGCGCCCATGACCACGTCCGCACCCGACACGCCCACGGTGCTGACCGCCCTGGTTCCCCGGCTGCGCGAGATCTGCGGCGAGGACGGGGTCCTGACCGACCCCTCCCAACGACGCGTCTACGAGAGCGACGGCCTCACCTACCACCGCGCGACCCCCGGTGTCGTGGTCATGCCGACCACCACCGAGCAGGTCGCCGCCGTGATCCGGCTCTGCGCCAGGCACCGCGTCCCCTACGTCCCGCGCGGAGCGGGCACCGGCCTGTCTGCGGGGGCGCTCCCCCACGCCGAGGGCGTACTCCTGGTCACCTCACGCATGCGCCGCATCGTCGAGATCGACGTCGAGAACGAGTGCGCCGTGGTCGAACCGGGCGTGGCCAACCTCGACATCACCCGGGCCGCCAGCCCCCACGGCTACTACTACGCGCCCGACCCCTCCAGCCAGCAGGTGTGCTCGGTCGGCGGCAACGTCGCGGAGAACTCCGGCGGAGCCCACTGTCTCAAGTACGGGTTCACCGTCAACCACGTGCGCGGACTCCAGATCGTCACCCCGGCGGGCGAGATCGTGGAACTCGGCGGCAAGGCTCCGGGCGCGCACGGATACGACCTCATCGGGGCCTTCGTCGGCTCGGAGGGCACCCTGGGCGTGGCCACGCGCGTCACCGTGTCCCTGACCCGCTCCCCCGAGAAGACCGTCACCCTGCTGTCGGCGTTCACCTCGCTGGACGCGGGCGGGCAGGCCGTGAGCGCCATCATCTCCGCCGGGGTGCTGCCGTCCGCCATCGAGATGATGGACGCCCTGGCCATCGAGGCCGCCGAGCTGGCCGTGGCCTGCGACTACCCCGAGGGCGCCGCCGCCGTGCTGGTGGTGGAGCTGGACGGCCCCGCTGAGGAGGTCGACGCCCAGCTCGAGCGGGTCACCGCCCTGTGCGCGGACGCCGGTTCCTTCGAGACCCGCGCGGCCAGCGGTGCCGAGGAGCGCGCCCTCATCTGGAAGGGGCGTAAGTCGGCCTTCGCGGCCGTGGGCCGGATCAGCCCGTCCTACATCGTCCAGGACGGGGTGGTGCCGCGCACCGCCCTGGGCGAGGTGCTGGGCCGGATCGCCGCACTGTCGGAGGAGTCCGGCATCCGGGTGGCCAACGTGTTCCACGCCGGAGACGGCAACCTGCACCCGCTCGTGCTGTTCGACGACGCCGAGCCCGGCGCGGGCGAGCGCGCCGAGCGGGTGTCCGGGGCGATCCTGGACCTGTGCATCGAGCACGGCGGCTCCATCACCGGCGAACACGGTGTGGGCGTGGACAAGGCGTGCAAGATGCCCCGCATGTTCGACGACGCCGCGTTGGAGACCTTCGACCTGTTCCGGCGGGCCTTCGACCCGGACGGGATCGCCAACCCGGAGAAGCTGTTGCCCACGCCGCGG
Organism: Nocardiopsis prasina DSM 43845; assembly: GCF_000341265.1. Classification (GTDB taxonomy): domain Bacteria; phylum Actinomycetota; class Actinomycetes; order Streptosporangiales; family Streptosporangiaceae; genus Nocardiopsis; species Nocardiopsis prasina. The sequence continues at coordinate 40,135 of NZ_ANAE01000181.1, forward strand.
CTGTGCGGTGAGCGGCCGGGGGTGCGCACCGGGGTCCATCCGCTGGTCGCGTCCGGGGAGGCCGAGCAGTTCTGATCCGTCCGGGCCGTGGACGGTATGGGAGTGACGAGTGGGCCGGGAGGGCCGAGGGTGAACCTGGATGTCGAGGGCTGCGACCTGCGGGAGGCGACCGCTGAGGACTCCGTGTGCGGGGTGGAGCCCCGGTACGTGGCGACGCCGGACGACACCGACGCCCTCGCGGGGGTGATGGCGGCGGCTCACCGGAACGCGCTGTCGGTGACTGTTCGCGGTGGCGGCACCGCCCTGGACTGGGGCTGGCCGCCCCGTTCCCTGGACCTGCTGGTGGACGTCTCCGCGCTCTCCTGGACCGACCACAACGCCGGTGACCTGGTGGTGGAGGTCGGCGCGGGCACCCCGATCGCCGACCTGTACGCGGCGCTGGCCTCGGCCGGGCAGCGGCTGTCCTACGATCCGGTCAGGACCGGCGGCACGGTGGGCGGGGCGGTGGCCACGGGGGTGAGCGGGCCGCGCCGTCTGCTCTCCGGCGCCCTGCGCGACCTCGTGATCGGGATGACGGTGGTGCGCGCGGACGGTGTGGTGGCCCGCAGCGGCGGCCGGGTGGTGAAGAACGTGGCCGGGTACGACCTGGCCAAGCTGCACACCGGCGGGTACGGCACGCTCGGCGTGATCGCCTCGGTCGCCTTCCGTCTGCACCCCCTTCCGGAGTCACTGCGGGTGGTGAGCGCCCGCGTGTCCTCCCGACCACTCGCCGAGCGGGCCCTGGCCGCGCTCAGGGCGACCTCCGTGGTTCCCTCGGCCGTGGAACTCGACTGGCCCGCCGAGGGACCCGGGCGGCTGGACGTGGTGCTGGAGGGCACCCCGGCCGGACTGGAGGCGCGCGCGGAGAGGACGGCGCTGGCCCTGACCGAGGGGTCGGAGGGATCCCCCACCTTCGCCGAGACCCTGCCCGAGGGCTGGGGCCTGCTGCCCGGCGAGGGCACGCTCGCCCTGGTCACCGCCCCACCAGCGGAGAGCGTCGCGGCCGCCGCTTGGGTGTCGGAGGTCTCCGGAGCGGTCGACGCGGGCGCGCACACCCGCGGTTCGGCGTCCACCGGTTCCCTCGTCGTGTCCTTCCCGCCGGGAACCGACCCGGAGCGGATCGGGCTGGTGGTGGACGGTGTGCGGTCGGCCGCCGAACATCCGCTGGTCCTGCTGCGCGCGGGACCGGACGTGCGGGCCTCCGGGATCAGTCCGTGGGGCGACGTCCCCGGGCTGGGCCTGATGCGCGCGGTCAAGGACTCCCTCGACCCCGGGCACCGCCTGTCCCCCGGCCGGTTCGCCGGGGGGATCTGAGCCAACCGACCCGCCACCCGTTCGCCTCGATCCAGGGAGCCCGCGTGACCGACCTACCGACCGAACCGGCCAGCGGTGGTCCCGGCGAGCGAGAGCGGCTCTTCGGTGACCTGCTGAGCGACTGCGTGCACTGCGGGTTCTGTCTGCCCACGTGTCCCACCAACGTGCTGTGGGGGCAGGAGATGGACTCCCCGCGCGGGCGCATCCACCTCATGGGCCAGATGCATGAGGAGGACGTGCTCACCGAGACCGCCGTGGGGCACTTCGACAACTGTCTGGGGTGCCTGGCGTGCGTGTCCTCGTGCCCCTCCGGGGTGGCCTACGACGCCCTCATCGAGCACACCCGGTTCCGGGTCGAGGAGGAGCACCGGCGCACCCCGGGCGAACGCGCCCTGCGCGCCGCCGTGTTCTCGCTCTTCCCCCACCGCCGACGCCTCAGGGCGCTGCGCGGGCCGCTGCGCGCCTACCAGGCGAGCGGGGTCTCCGCACTGGTCCGCAGGTCAGGGGTCCTGGACCGGATCTCACCGACCCTGGCCACCGTGGAGCGGATCGCGCCGCCCCTGTCGGCTCCCCCTCCCCCGCTGCCCGAACTCGTCCCCGCCGTCGGTGGGCGTCGTGCCCGGGTGGGCATGCTGGTGGGCTGTGTACAGGGAGCGTTCTTCCCCGAGGTCAACACGGCCACCGCCCGCGTGCTCGCCCTGGAGGGCTGTGAGGTGGTGATCCCGCGCGCCCAGGGGTGCTGCGGCGCGCTGTCGGGCCACTCGGGTCGGCTCACCGAGGCTGCCGAGTTCGCCAAGGGGCTGGTGGAGGTGTTCGAGGCATGCCAGGTGGAGCGGATCGTGGTGAACTCGGCCGGGTGCGGGTCCAGCATGAAGCACTTCGATCGGACCCTGGAGGAGGCCGAAGCGGGACCGGCGTGGGTGGAGCGGGCCAGGGCCGTCTCGTCGAAGGTGGTGGACCTGACGGAGTACCTGGTGGCCCTGGGGCCGCGGGCCGAGCGGCACCCGATCCCCCTCCGTGTGGCGTACCACGACGCGTGCCACCTGTCCCACGGCCAGGGCGTCACCAGCCAACCGCGCGAGCTGCTCCGGCAGATCCCCGGCCTGGAAGTGGTGGACCTGCCCAACAAGGAGATCTGCTGCGGTTCGGCGGGCGTGTACAACCTGTTCAAGCCGGAGGCCGCGGGCGAGCTGGGTGATCGCAAGGGCGCCGACGTGGCCTCCACCGGGGCCGGGATCCTGGTGTCCGGCAACCCGGGGTGCTCGCTCCAGATCGCCTCGGCCATGGAGCGCGCGGGTTCGTCGGTGGCCGTGACCCACACCGCCCAGCTCCTGGACGCCTCCCTGCGCGGTCTGGACGCGCGACGGCTGCGGGGAGCGCGCGAACGACGGTGAACCGGAGGAGGAACGAGCGGCGATAACGGTGTCGAGCGCACCGGTCGCCGCTTTCTCTTTTCCCGACGGGAATCCCGCACGGCGAGCAGCCACGACGCGAGTACCCGACAGGGTTTTCCTCTGAGTTCCCCAAAACGCGATCCCGAATGTTTTCACCTCCATCCTCACAATGGGACCTCGTGCGCGGGAAAAAGGACCCACCGCCCACTCGAACACCCCTTTCCCTTGGGACAGCATCGACCAGAACCCTCACCGCAACCCCAACCGCACCAACCATCTGACCGAATCCGGCCACCGGACCACCGACGACACGAACCCAGCCCGAATCCGCACCAGAAAGACCTTCCGACCAGGAAGAACACCGGAATCGAACAGCACCCGCAGAGGACTCCACAAATCAACACACAACATGTGAAAATAGCAGATAAAAGCAGGTCAACCACATCAACCAGAGAGACCTCCGCAAAACCCACCACCCACCCCGAAAGAACCCGGGTGACCTGCAAAAATCTCACCCAACACCACTGACGACCGCAACCATGATCATCTTGGACATCCACCAAGAAGTGTTCTAGCTTCTTTTCAGCAACGGGAATAGACGTTGTCGAAACTCCGCCGGGAAGGAAGCATGAACAGGACGAAGAAAGCTCTCGTGACCGTTCTGGTCGCGGCTGGCATCAGCGCTGGAGCGGCGGGCACCGCATCCGCTGCCGTATCGAACGTGGGCGGCGGAATCTGGGACCGCGGCATCGTCTCGGACCGCGTCTACTCGAACTACCTCCACAACTCCCGGTGCCACGGCTCCACCGCTGTGGGAGTCAGCACCGTACGTTCCCCGAACACTGCGGCTGGCTCCTGGGCACGCGCGAGTGTCAGGCAGGCGTGGACCAACAACCAGATGTACTGGCGCAACAGTTGCAGCTGACGAATCAGGAGCGATCCCCCATGAGTCCCACCAAGCGCCTCCTCGTGACGGCGGCCCTGATCGCCGGCCTCGCCGCCGGATCCGCCGGAGCCGCCCACGCGTCGGCCTCCCTCAAGGAAACCTGGAACCGCGGCGTGACCGGGGTCCCCGGCAACGGGACGAGCTACTCGCACTACTACCACCCCACCAAGTGCCACGGTGCCACTGCGGTGGGCAAGCACACCGTGCGCACCCCCAACATCGCCGCCGGTCAGTGGGCGCGAGCCAACGCTCCGCGTGCCATCGGAAACAACCAGGCGTACCGACGGACCTGCTGACCGCCCCCGACGAGCAGGCCCGCCGGTGCGACCGCACCGGCGGGGCCCCNCAGGAACACCCCCGTGCCCAACAGAACCCTGTCCTTCTCCTACGTTGCCTGCGCCGTGTTCGCGGTGGTCATCGCCTTCCTCCTGGCCGTGACCGCTGAGCGCACCCTGTACGTGCTCGAGGACTCCCGAGCGGTGTGGATCTCCCAGAACGACGGGGAATACGACACTGACGAGATCGCGGCCTCCGTCCTCCGTGTCGCGGAGGAACACCGAAGCACAGTCGGCTACGCGATCCTCGACGTCAACGAACCGTCCTCGGTGGTGCACCTCTACCTGGCCGTGGCGGACACCGGATCCCACCACCAGCGGTGGCTGGAGGACGGATACCCGACCTTCGGCCGGGATTTCACCGTCACCACCCACCCCCTCGCCGACTTCGGTGACGTGGGACCCAACGGCCACTATCTGGTCTTCGGGCCCCCTGAAGCCGAGTCCGCGCTACGAGAGGCGCTCGCCGAGCACGGTCTCCACGAGGCGCCCGGCACCCAGACCACCCGGATGTGGGACTTCTTCACCGGCGGCCACCTGTTCCACCTCCTGGCCGTCGCTCTCCTGGGATCGGCCACCGCCACGGGCGCCGGTGTCCTGCTGGCCGCACGTGACTACGGGGTCATGCGGCTCCAAGGCCGTTCCTATCCCAACATCCTCGGCCGGGACCTGCTAAAGGTCGCCCGGTTGTTCGCGATCACCCTGCCGGTGGTGGCGGCAGGTACCGTGGCGTTCCTCGGGGTCTACAACGGGTGGAACCAGCTCGGCGTCCACGCCCTCATGGCGCTGGTGTTCCTGGCCCTGCTCGCGGTGCCGTGCCTCCTCGTGCACGCGGCGGTCCTGGGACTCGTACACACCACTGGCATCCTGCCCGCCCTCAAGGGACGCCTGCCCGTGCGCTCCACCACGGCCGCCGTGTACCTCGTCCGGGTCCCCGCCCTGGTGCTCGCCCTGTTCATCCTGGCCGGGATCGTCAGCTCGACCCAGGAGGTACGGGACCAGCGTGCCGGTCTGGGCGTTCTGGAGGACTACGGCGAGGCCTCCTTCCCCTCTCTCAGCGCCAACTACGGATGGGCGGACGCCGAGGCCGTCGACGACCGGCTCGGCCCTTGGCTGCGCGAGTCCGACGTCTCCGGCGACATCGTCTTCACCCACCACGCCCTCTCCGAGGAGTTTCTCCTCCTTGACCCGGACGACCCCCGACCGCCGCCCCCGGTTCTCCTGGTGAACGACACCTACCTCGTGCGGGAGGAGGTGCGGTCACCGTCCGGTGACCGCTTCGCCCCGGCGGAGACCGTTCGAGTCCTGGTTCCAGAGACCTTCCAGGAACACACTGAGGAGCTCACGGCCGCCGTGGCCGAACGGTTCGAACCGGGCGCCGCTGTGGAGGCGGGCGTCGCGGCGGACGGCCAGACGCTGTTCACCTACGCGGCCAAGGGTTGGAGCGACCCCCGCCACTTCCTGCCCCTGGTTCACGAACCCGTCGTCATCGTGCTGCCCAACGGCGCCGTCCTGTCTGACAGCGAGTACGTCAGTTACATGACCAACCGCTCCCTGGTCTTTCCGGACCCGGAGGTTGTGGAAGCCTTCCGGGACCACGACCGGGAGGCCTCCCAGTACCTCGCCATGGTGGAGACCCTCACCGTAAGTGCTCTCCAGGACCACCACCGCTCAGTGAACGTCCTACGCGCCGAACTGTTCAACCTGGTCGGTGCGGGCGCCGTACTGGTACTCACCGCGATGGCGGCCTGTGTCGTCCACGTGCGCACCCGGGCACAGGAGATCTTCGCCCGACACATCAGCGGGTGGACCTTCGCCGCCACTCACCGGCGGCTCCNGGTCGAGGGCGGGCTGGCCCTGGGCTTCCTGGGGTGGGTGACCGCGGACACTCTCCGAAGGACGGCGATGTTCGCGGACCCCCTGTACGGCGGCCCACCGGACCTCGCTCCCAGCGGCGCCGAGCCACTCTACGCACTGGGGATCGTCCTGGTCTGCCTGGTCATCACCATCGCCGCGTTGTCCCTGTTCCACCGCCGCATCGTCCGCGAAGGCGCTTCCCAGGCCTGAGGCACGAAGAACCGAGGAAACCATGATCACCCTGCGAAACCTCAGCAAGTCCTTCGGCCACCGCGTCCTGTGGGAGGGCCTCGACCTGACCGTGGAGTCGGGTCGCATGCTCGCCCTGGTCGGCGCCAGCGGCTCGGGCAAGACCACGCTGCTCAACTGCTTGGGACTGTTGGAGAGGCCCACCTCCGGGCGGATCCTCTTCGAGGGAACCGACGTCACCCGACTGGGCCCGGGACGCCAGCGCCGGTTCCGACGCGACCACCTGGGTTATCTGTTCCAGAACTACGCCCTGATCGAGAACGCCTCGGTCAGGGCCAACCTGGACGTGGCCAGGCGGCGTGGCGCCCGCCCCGGCCACGCGAGCGCACTGGCGCGGGTGGGTCTGGCCGGAAGGGAGAAGGAGAGGGTCCACCACCTGTCCGGTGGTGAGCAGCAGCGCGTGGCCCTGGCCCGGCTCATGGTGAAGAAGCCGTCCCTGGTTCTGGCGGACGAACCCACCGGGGCTCTGGACGGAGACAACGGCGCGATGGTCGTCGACGTCCTGCGCCGGATGAGCCGGGAAGGCTGCGCGGTGGTCATCGCCACGCACAACGACACCGTCCGCGACGCCTGTGACGCCGCCTTCGACGTCTCCGAACAGAGGGAGTCGGCTCCGCGGTAACCGTCGAGCGGTCCCGTCAGAGCAGGATGGTCTCGCCCTCGGCGACGATCGCGGCGGGGCCGCTCAGGCGGGCGCCGGAGGCGTCGAGGTAGACCGTGCACTCCCCGCCGGGGACGCGCACCCGCCACGTGGCGCCCTCGCCCGCCGGGGTGGCCGCCGCGGCCGTGGCGACGATGCCGGTGCCGCAGGAACGGGTCTCACCGGAACCCCGCTCGTACACGCGCATCTCCAGCACACCGGGGCCGACCTCGGAGTACACCTCGACGTTGGCCCCTTCGGGGAAGGCCTCGTCGTCGAGAGCGGGCAGTTCGGTGAGGTCGATCCCGGCGACGGGGGCGTCGACCTCGCAGGCCAGGTGCGGGTTGCCCACGGAGATGCGGGCGCCGTGCACGACCTGCCGGGCGAGCTTGGCCGAGGAGGTGCCCAGCCGCTCGACCCGGCCCATGTCCACGGTGACGTCGCCGTCGGCCTCGATCACGACGGCCTTGGCGCCGTCCCGGGTACCGACCTCGAAGCGGTCGTCCGTGACGAGACCGGCGTGCCGCAGGTAGTGGGCGAAGACCCGCACCCCGTTGCCGCACATCTCGGCGACGCTGCCGTCCGAGTTGCGGTAGTCCATGAACCACTCGGTCCGCTCGGCGGTGCGGGCGGCCGGGGCGAGCGCCTCACCGAGGGCGGGCGTGCGCACCACCCGGAGGACACCGTCACCCCCGATACCGGCCCGTCGGTCGCACAGCGACCGGACGGTCTCCTCCGTGAGCTGAAGCTCCCCGTCGGGGTCGGGGAGGATCACGAAGTCGTTCTCAGTTCCGTGGCCCTTGGCGAATCGCATGCTGGCCATCCTAGACGCGCACGTCCAGGTCATCGAACGGAGCGCTCTCCCACCGATCTCTCACCCGCTCTGGCCACGGGACCGGCCGGACGTGGCTAGGCTGGAGGGATGATCAAGGTGATCGCGGTCGTGGGCCCGACCGCTGTGGGCAAGTCGGACCTGGCCGTCGATCTGGCGGAGTGGTTGGAGGAACGCACCGGCCGCCGGGGCGAGGTGATCAACGCCGACTCCATGCAGCTGTACCGGGGCATGGACATCGGCACCGCGAAGCTCCCCTTCGAGGAGCGCCGGGGCGTGCCGCACCACCTGCTGGACATCTGGGACGTGCACGAACCCGCCGACGTCGCCACCTACCAGACCCTCGCCCGCGAGCGGGTGGACGACTGCGCGGACCGCGACGTCATCCCCGTCCTCGTGGGCGGTTCCGGTCTGTACGTGCGCGCGGTCCTGGACCACATGGAGTTCCCGGGCACCAACCCGCGTGTGCGGGCGCGGCTGGAGAACGAGCTGGCCGACGTGGGACCGGGGCTGATGCACGCCAGGCTGGCCGAGGCCGACCCCGAGGCCGCCCGCACCATCCTGCCCGGCAACGGTCGGCGGATCGTCCGCGCGCTGGAGGTCATCGAGCTGACCGGGCGGCCGTTCACCGCCAACCTGCCCGACCACACCTCCTTCTACCCGTGTGTGCAGCTGGGGCTGAGCGCCCCGCGCCCCGAGCTCGACGAGCGCATCGACCTGCGGGTCGAGCGCATGTGGGGCCAGGGGCTGTTGGAGGAGGTCCGCCGCCTGGACAAGCAGGGACTGCGCGAGGGGCGCACCGCGTCCAAGGCGCTGGGCTACGCGCAGGCCCTCGCCCAGTTGGACGGGGAGCTCACCGAGACCGAGGCCAAGGAGCAGACCGCCCAGGCCACCCGCCGGTTCGCCCGGCGCCAGGAGTCATGGTTCCGCCGCGACCACCGGGTGCACTGGCTGCCCTACGACGCCCCGAACCTGCTGGAGCGGGCGATGGCCCAGGTGGAGTCGGCGTTGTCCGGCCGGACCGAGGAGCCGGGCGAGGCCCTGGTGGACGTCGCCACGATGCTGCCCAACTCCCAGCGCTGATCCGAGGTCCGGGCCTTCGGCTCAGGACCAGGCGGCCACGAAGTACCCCACGCCGTAGGGTGCTTCGTAGGCCAACAGGTCGCCGGTGAGGGCCGCCTCCCCGGCGGCCCCGGCCAAGACCTGCCAGGCGGGGCGCCCGGCCACCATGAGTTCGAGGGCCAGCTCGGGGTCGAGCCCGGCCAGGTGGGCGGTGTCCGCCTTGCCCAGGGCCTCGGCGACGGCGTCGTCGTGGGGCACGGCGCGCTCGTCCACGTACCCCGGTGAGTGTTCGGTCCTGCGAGCGCTTCCGTCGCCCATGACCAGCAACGCCACCCGGTCCGCGGATCCGGCGAGCTCGGCGCCGAGCTCCGCCGCCCGCTCCGCTGTGACGCTGGAGGGCACCTCCAGGTAGCCGTCCGGCTCCAGCCCATTGCGCTCCGCCAGCCAGCGGCCGGTCGTGGCCGCCAGGTCGAGGACGGCCGGGGCCGGCCCCACCCGCACGGCGACCCCGAAGTCGGCGAGGTCCCCTCCGGTGTCGGGACCGAACCGCCGCTCGGTCGGCCCCCGGCCCACGACGAGGAGTCGGTCGGCCCCGCCGAGCCCGGCGACGGCGCGGTCGCAGGCGGCGCGCAGGCCGTCCAGGTCCGGCGCCGCTCCCCGAGCGATCTCGGGGAACAGGACGGGCGGATGCGGGCACACGGCGGCGGCGATCAACACAAGGGCGAGGCTATCGTTCCCGTCCCCTCCGGTTCCCCGTCCCCGCGTGCTCGCTCCGCCGGTTTCTCCGCGGGTCTTGTCTCGGGCCGCGATCTGACCTAGCTTTGACTGTGTGACCAGATTTGAAATCTGGTCACAGAGTCAGAGTGATGCGGCCCGGGAACGGAGGTCTGGATATGGTCTTCGCGTCAAGGCTGGTGAGCGCCCTCACCGGCGGCCCCCGTACCGAAGGAGCCGTACGTGTCCCCGTCCCCCGACCACCACTCCCAGGACCGGCCCGCGTCGGAACGCGACACCCGGGCCGAACGCATCCTCGACGCCGCCGAGGAGCTCATGGTGGCCTGGGGGCACCGCAAGACCACCATCGACGACGTGGCGCGCCGCGCGGGGGTCGGCAAGGGCACCGTCTACCTGCACTTCCCCACCAAGGAACGGCTCTTCCTCACGGTCCTGCTGCGCGCCCAGCACGACATGGTCGGCCGCCTCCTGGCCCTCATCAGGCAGGACCCCCGGTCCGCCCGGCCGAGCGAGATCGCGCGCCACATCTACCTCCTCCAGTTCGACTCCCCCGTCGTCCACGCGCTCTACAACAACGGCAGCGACGAACTCAGCTCCTTCTCCCGCACCCTTCCCCACCTGGTCAAGGACCTGACCGAGGCCCGGCAGAAGGCCCTGCGTGACTACTGGGACCTCCTGGAGGAGCACGGGGTCCTGGGGCCCCAGCTCCCCGCCGACCAGCGGTTCTACGCCTACTGCTCCACCGTCATCGGACACCTGCTCTCCGAACCCCTGCTCGCCCAGCAGGGATTTCCCGTGCCCGACCGCACCACCAGGGCAGATCTGGCCGCGCACAGCCTCCGCCTGCTCCTGGAGCAGGACGTGCCCGACTCGGCCATGCGGGCCACGCAGGCGGGGGCCGTCGCGATCTTCACCGGGCTCGAGCAGCTCCTGACCGGCGAGATCGAGGAACAGAAACGCGTCAAGCGCAGCACGTAGACCCCATGAGGAGGGGCACATGCACACCGCCACACCCACCACGGACCAGTCCGGCGATCCCGAGCCCGTCAACATGCGCGCCGAGGAGTTCACCGCGCGACCACTGGAGGTCATCGAGCGGATTCGGGCCGCGGGCGGTTCCGCGCCGGTCGTGTTCGTCGACGGCCAGGCGGCGCGGGCCTTCGTCGACGACGCCGACGTGCGCGCCATCCTCAGTGACCGGCGGTTCGTCGTCGACCCCGAGAACGTGCCCGACGGGCCGACCGGGGCCCGGCGATCCGACGCCATGGCCGCTCTGGGCCTGCGCCCCGACCTCATCACCTACCTCACCGAGTCACTGCTGGACAAGGACGGCTCCGACCACGCCCGCCTGCGCAAACTCGTCTCCCGCACCTTCACCGTGCGACGCGTCAACGAGATGCGTCCGAGCGTCGAGCGGATCACCACCGACCTGCTGGCGGCGCTCCCAGAACACGCGGACGAGGACGGTGTGGTCGACCTGATCGAACACTTCGCCTACCCGCTGCCCATCACGGTCATCTGCGACCTCGTGGGGGTCCCCGTGGCGGACCGCGGGCAGTGGCACGCCTGGAGCCACCAACTGGCGCGGTTCGACCCCGCCCGGCCCGAGGTGATGAACCGCGTGCTCGGCGAGATGATCGACCACATCGAGGCGATGATCGTCGAGCGCCGCGAACACCCGCGGGAGGACCTCCTCGACGCGCTCGTGCGCGCACGGGACGAGGTCGGCGGCCGCCTCTCCCAGAGCGAACTGGTCACCCTGGTGTTCACGCTGGTGATCGCCGGCCACGAGACCACCGCCCACTTGCTGGGCAACGGCACCCGCGCACTCCTGGAGCACCCCGACCAGTTGGCTCTGCTCCGGTCCGACCCCGGTCTGCTGCCCGCCGCCGTCCACGAGATGCTCCGCGTCGGCGGTACCGCCGTCACGGCCAAGGCCCGGTACGCCACGGAGGACGTCCGGCTCTCCCGTGGCGCGGTGGCCGCCGGGGAGCGGGCGGTGGCGCTGGTCGCCGGGGCCAACCACGACCCGGGTGTCCACCCCGACCCGTACCGGTTCGACGTCACCCGCCACCAGGACAGGCCGGGCGAGGCGCACGTGGCCTTCGGACACGGCGCGCACTACTGCCTGGGCGCGGCCCTGGCACGCCAGGAGGGGGAGGTCGCCGTCGGCGCCCTGTTCGCGACCTACCCGGAGCTGTCCCTGGTGCCGGGCCGACCGCCGGTGCGCGACACCGTACCGGGGACGCTGAGGCTGAGGGAGCTCCCGGTCCGACTCCGACCCGCGTAGACGTGGGGCAGCTCGCCCGAACAGCGCGAGGCCCCCGGCGCGTGTGCGTCGGGGGCCTCGGAAACCGGGTGCGGCTCAGGCGTCGCAGCAGCCGCCAGCGGAGGCGGGCTCCTCCGGCGGGACACCGATCCTCGGCATGCCCAGGAGCACGTCCGGCTTGGTGACCTGCACCGGCCTGCCCTGACGGGCGTCCCAGGCGTCACCGGCGCGGGTGCGGCGCAGGTGCCTGACACCGGAATCGGCGACAAGGTGGTGCGGGGCGGCGTAGGTGACCTCGACGGTGACCATGTCGCCCGGGCGCGGCTCCTCGGCGTCGCCCACGGCGAAGTGCACGAGGCGGTTGTCGGGGGCGCGGCCGGACAGGCGGCGGTGTTCGCCGTCCTTCTTTCCCTCGCCCTCGGAGACCATCAGCTCGACCTCGCGGCCGACCAGCTTCTGGTTCTCCTCCCAGGAGATCTGGTCCTGGAGCTCGACCAGCCGCTGGTAGCGCTCCTTGACGACCTCCGGCGGGATCTGGCCGTCCATGGTGGCGGCCGGGGTGCCGGGGCGCTTGGAGTACTGGAAGGTGAACGCCATCGCGAACCGGGACTCACGGACCACGTGCAGGGTCTGCTCGAAGTCCTCCTCGGTCTCACCGGGGAAGCCCACGATGATGTCCGTGGTGATGGCGGCCCGCGGCATCGCCGCGCGCACCTTCTCGACGATGCCGAGGAAGCGCTCCTGGCGGTAGGAGCGGCGCATGTCCTTGAGGACCTTGCTGGACCCGGACTGCAACGGCATGTGCAGCTGCGGCATCACGTTGGGCGTCTCGGCCATGGCCTCGATGACGTCGTCGGTGAAGTCCCGCGGGTGCGGGGAGGTGAAGCGGACCCGCTCCAGCCCCTCGATCTCACCGCAGGCGCGCAGCAGCTTGGAGAAGGCCTGGCGGTCGCCGAACTCGCTGCCGTAGGCGTTGACGTTCTGACCGAGCAGCGTCACCTCGGTGACGCCCTCGTCGACGAGGGCGCGTACCTCGGCGAGCACGTCGCCGGGGCGCCGGTCCTTCTCCTTGCCCCGCAGCGCGGGCACGATGCAGAAGGTGCAGGTGTTGTTGCAGCCGACCGAGATCGACACCCAGGCGGCGTAGGCGGACTCGCGGCGGCTCGGCAGCGTGGACGGGAAGTGCTCCAGCGCCTCGGCGATCTCGACCTGCGCCTCGCGCTGGACGCGGGCGCGCTCCAGCAGGGTGGGCAGGGAGCCGATGTTGTGGGTGCCGAACACCACGTCCACCCAGGGGGCGCGGCGCACGATCTCCCCGCGGTCCTTCTGCGCGAGGCAGCCACCCACGGCGATCTGCATCCCGGGGTTGGCGTCCTTGACCGGGCGCAGGTGTCCGAGGTTGCCGTAGAGGCGGTTGTCCGCGTTCTCACGGACCGCACAGGTGTTGAAGACGACGATGTCTGCGGTGGTGTCCTCAGCTGCGCGATCGTACCCAGCGTCCTCCAGCAGACCGGAGAGGCGCTCGGAGTCGTGGACGTTCATCTGGCAGCCGTAGGTCCGCACTTGGTAGGTACGACTCTGGCTCACCGTCCCAGGCTATCCGCTTCGCGGCGGCGCCCAGGACGCTCGTGCGGCGGCCGTTCCGAGCTCCGCCTCCCCCCTCGCGCCGCAGGCCCCCGGGGCCCGCCAGCGGAGCGGATCAGGCCCCCGGGGCCCGCCAGCGGAGCGGATTCGGTCACCGGAGGTTGTTATGGACAGGAAGACGGTCCGGTTTACGGGAACGCGGCTTCCCGGTGATTTCCGTGGTGACAGCCCTGCCTTCACGGGACTCCGGAGGTCGAAAGTCGGTTTCTGGAAATAGGGACGCTCCGTAACTCCCCCCGGCTCAGCGATCCAACCGACCGCGCCGGACTGCCAGCCTGACCTGGAGGGACGATGTGTCCAGCAAGTTAATCGGGAGTCCCGACCTCGTCACTGAGAGCGACCGATGGAAACTCTGGAGAGTGGCGCCGCCACTCCGCGCGACAGCGGCCTTCTTACACAACGAAATCGATAACGGTTTTGCGGATCACGCCGTAACAAGTCAGCTACTCCTGACTCAAGCAGCGTTTTCGTGATGACACGGCAACTTGGACCCATTAGGTTCCGATGCATGACTTCAACTCCTCTCGTCGTGCTGGAGAACGTCAACAAGCACTTCGGCGACCTGCACGTGCTCCGCGACATCGATCTGACGGTTAACTCCGGCGAGGTGGTAGTCGTCATCGGCCCGTCCGGGTCCGGCAAGTCGACGCTCTGCCGCACCATGAACCGGCTCGAGACGATCGACTCCGGTGTCATCTCCCTGGACGGCCAGCCCCTGCCCGCGGAGGGCCGTGGCCTGGCCAAGCTGCGCAGCGACGTGGGAATGGTGTTCCAGTCCTTCAACCTGTTCGCGCACAAGACCGTGCTCCAGAACGTGACGCTGGGCCCGATGAAGGTGCTCCGCAAGTCCAAGGCCGACGCCGAGGCCCGGGGTATGGAACTCCTCGACCGGGTCCGGATCGGCAACCAGGCGCACAAGTACCCCGCCCAGCTCTCCGGTGGTCAGCAGCAGCGCGTGGCCATCGCCCGTGCACTGGCCATGAACCCGAAGGTGCTCCTCTTCGACGAGCCGACCTCCGCTCTGGACCCCGAGATGGTCCAGGAGGTCCTCGACGTCATGACCGACCTCGCCAGCGAGGGCATGACCATGGTCGTGGTCACGCACGAGATGGGCTTCGCCCGCCGTGCCGCCAACCGGGTCGTCTTCATGGCCGACGGCCAGATCGTCGAGGAGAACACCCCCGACGAGTTCTTCACCAATCCCCGGTCGGAGCGGGCCCAGGACTTCCTGTCGAAGATCCTGACCCACTAGAGCCCACCGGGCTCCCCGAGATCTTCGCGTTCTTCGCACGCAGCACTAGGAAGAGGTACCCCACATGCGAGCACGTCGTTTCAACAGCCTCCTGGGCGGCGTCGCCGTCCTTGCCCTCGCTCTGACCGCCTGTGGCACCGCCGATGTCGGCGGCGAGGGTGACGGTGGCAGCGGTTCCGGCGACGGCAACGGCGGCGGCGACACCATCACCATCGGTGTCAAGTACGACCAGCCCGGTCTGGGTCTGAGCGAGGGCGGCACCCCCGCCGGGTTCGACGTCGACGTCGCCACCTACATCGCGGGTGAGCTCGGCTACTCCCCCGACCAGATCGAGTGGACCGAGGCGGCCTCCGCCAACCGTGAGTCCTTCCTCCAGCAGGGCACGGTCGACATGATCCTCGCGACCTACTCGATCACCGACGAGCGTCGCCAGGTCGTCGACTTCGGCGGTCCGTACTACGTCGCCAAGCAGGACATCCTCACCCAGGCCGACAACTCGGACATCAACGGTCCCGAGGACCTCAGCGGCAAGGTGCTGTGCTCGGCCTCCGGCTCCCGCTCGGCGCACAACATCACCGAGGAGATGGAGGTCGACGCCGAGCTGCGCGAGGCGGGCAACTACTCCGAGTGCCTGGAGCTGCTCAGCAACGGCACCGTCGACGCCGTCACCACCGACAACACCATCCTCGCGGGCTTCGCCGCCCAGAACCCGGACAGCTTCCGGATGGTGAACAACCCGTTCGGCGAGGAGAAGTACGGCGTGGGTCTGCCTGCCGGCTCCACCGAGCGCTGCGAGGAGATCAACGAGGCCATCACCAAGATGTGGGACGACGGCTCGGCCACCGAGTACCTGGAGGAGGCCTTCGGCGCGACCGACTTCGCCTACGAGGAGTCCGTCCCCGAGCTTGAGGCCTGCGCCTAAAACCGTCATCTGACCTTGTTCGGAAGGTGGGGCCGGGACAGCCCGGCCCCACCTTCCGAGCCTTGACCGGCTGGGACCTATGGAAGCCTTTCTCAGCAACATCGACAGGGTCGTCGACGGTTTCTCATGGACCGTCCGGCTCACCCTCTTCAGTGCCGTCTTCTCATTCATCCTCGGCATCCTGCTCACCGCGATGCGGGTCTCCCCCGTCCCGCTGCTGCGCGGCCTGTCGACCGCCTACGTCGAGGGCATCCGGAACTCGCCCCTGACCCTGGTCCTGCTCTTCTGCGGCCTGGGCCTCAACAGCGCCCTCGGGCTGAGCCTGGCCGACAGCGTGGCCTGGGACGTGTTCTGGTGGGCGGTCATCGGCCTGTCCGCCTACACCGCGTGCTTCGTGTCCGAATCGCTGCGCGCGGGCATCAACACCATCCCTCTGGGCCAGGTCGAGGCTGCCCGTTCCCTGGGCCTGACCTTCACCCAGAACCTGCGCCTGATCGTCATCCCGCAGGCGCTGCGCACCGTCGTCGGTCCGCTGGGCAGCGTGCTCATCGCGCTGACCAAGAACACCACCGTCGCCTCCGTCGCGGGGCTGGGCGTCCAGGAGGCGTCCCGGGAGATGAAGCTCATGTTCGACCAGGGCATCGCCCCGGTCCTGCCGACCTTCGTCGGATTCGCGATCGGGTTCCTGATCCTGACCCTGCCGATGGGGTACTTCTTCGGCTGGCTCGCCAAGCGAGTGGCGGTGGTCCGATGAGCGCGCAGGCCGTTCTCTTCGACGCTCCGGGGCCCAAGGCCCGGGCGCGCAACCTCGTCTACACCATCATCACCGTCGCCCTCGGGCTGGTCGGTCTGGCCGTGCTGTACCTGGGGTTCAACCGGACCCTGAGCGAGCGCGAGTCACCCCTGTTCTCGGCGCAGACCTGGGCGGTCAACCCGTCGGGGCAGTGGGCCGCCGACAAGTGGGAGCCGTTCCTTCGTCCCGAGACGTGGACCGGTTACGTCCTCCCCGGTCTCCAGAACACGCTGACCGCGGCGCTGACCGCCTCGGTGCTGGCGGTGCTGTTCGGCCTGGTCTTCGGTATCGGTCGTCTCTCGGACCGCTGGTGGATCCGTATCCCGGCCGGGGCCGTCGTGGAGTTCTTCCGCGGCATCCCGCTGCTGATGCTGATCTTCTTCACGATGGCGCTGCCAATCGTGGCCTGGCAGCTCTTCAACATCCCGACCGGCACCTTCCAGGTGACCGCGCTGGTCGCGGTGGTCACGGGCCTGACCCTGTACAACGGTTCGGTGCTCGCGGAGGTGTTCCGCGCGGGCATCCTCGCCGTGCCCAAGGGGCAGGCCGAGGCCGCGCAGTCCATCGGCATGAGCAAGACCCAGACGATGTGGACGATCCTCATCCCGCAGGCCATCACCTCGATGATGCCCGCGATCGTGGCGCAGCTGGTGGTCCTGCTCAAGGACTCCGCGCTGGGTTACATCATCGCCTTCCCGGAGCTGCTGCGCAGTTTCACGCTGGTGGCCACCCGGGAGAGCAACGTGATCCCCGCGGCGATCATCTGCGCGTTGATCTACATCATCATCAACCTGTCGCTGAGCCGGTTCGCGATCTGGTTGGAGCGCCGCAACGCCCGTCGGGGCAGGCCCTCCGCGAAGGCCACGGCGGCGGGCGGCGCGCCCACCGACGTGGCGGGCGCGACCGCCGGNCCGTGACCGGCGGAGCGACGGCCCAGCCCCGGGCGGACTTCGTGGTGCTCGAGACCGAGGAGGACTCCGAACAGGACGAGCGCGATCCGCGTCCCGAGTCCGAGCCGCGCCCCGAGCCCGGTGACGACGGTTCCGGGTCCAACGGGGACTCCGGCTCCGGTGGCGGCTCCGGTGGCGACTCCGGTTCCGGCGGTGGCTCCGGTGGCGACGGGGGTTCGAGCTCGTAACCGAGCCCCTGGGCACACCCCCTCGACGGCCCCGTGGACGCACCCCGAGTGTGCTCCGCGGGGCCGTCGTCGTGGGTACCACCTGCGGTCCCGCCCACTTTCGCGCTTGCCGCACCGGTGTCGTCGAAGGTTCACACCGCTGTCGCCGACGCCCTGCCCGGTGGCGGTGGCGGCGGCGCCGTCTGTCCACAGGCGGCCCCGCCGGGACTGCACATGAAGCCCACGGAGCACTAAGGTCGACATGTCATCTGATCACACCCACGACCCTTCCTGAGCGGGACATGTCTGAACTGTCGAGCCCCCACGGCTCCTGGCCATCACCCATCAGTGCCGGTGACGTCGCCCGAGGAGTGCGCCAGATGGCGTATCCCTCCGTCCTGGGCGACGAGGTCTGGTGGGAGGAGTACCGACCAGTCGAGGAGGGCCGCACCACGCTAGTGCGCCGGGACGCGGACGGCACCGTACGCGACCTGCTGCCCGCACCGTGGAGCGTGGGCACGCGGGTGCACGAGTACGGCGGCCGCTCCCATCTCCCGGTCCCCCGCCGTGATGACAAGGCCATCGCCCGCGTGGGCGTGGTCTTCGCCAACTCCGAGGACCAGCGGCTCTACCTGCTCGAACGCGGAGCCAGGGAGCCCGTCCCGCTGACCCCCGACCCCGCCTCCCCCGGGGCTCTTCGGTACGCCGACCCGGCGCTGGGCGCCGACGGCAAACACCTGCTGTGCGTGCGGGAACAGCACGTCGACGGCACCGTGCGCCGCTCCATCGTGACGGTTCCCCTCTCGGGCCGGGGCGCTCACGACCCGTCCGCGATCCGCGAGCTGGTCTCCGGAGCGCACTTCTACGCCTCCCCCACGGTCTCGCCGGACGGCACCCACCTGGCCTACGTGCGCTGGAACCACCCGAGGATGCCCTGGGACGGCACGGAGCTGCGGGTGGGCGACCTCACCGAGAACGGCCTGATCGGCGAGTACACGCTCAAGGGCGGGGTGGACGAGTCCGTGCTCGCCCCCGTCTGGGCGAACGACTCCACGCTGTACCTGGCCTCGGACTGGCCCGGCTTCTGGAACCTATACCAGGCCGGACTGAAGGGCCAGGCCATCGCCCTCTACCCGGCCGAGGAGGAGTTCCACTCCCCGCCGTGGCGCCTGGGCGACCGCTGTTTCCGTCTGTTGGAAGACGGGCGGATCGTGACCCTGCACGGCGACACCGCGATGCGGCCGAGCGTGTACGATCCCGACACCCTGGACCTGGAGCCGGTCACCACCGAGCTGACCTCGTGGTCCCACCTGGACTCGGACGGCACCAGCGTGGTGGCCATCGCGGCCTCCTCGGACACCGCCGGGTGCCTGGTGCGGCTCGACCCGGACCGCCGTACCGTCGAGGTGCTGGTGCGCGGGGCCGAGGAACCCGTCGACCCCGCCTACCTTCCCGTCCCCCGCCAGGAGACGCTGCCCGGCCGTTACGGGGCGACGGTGCACGCCAACGTGTACCCGCCCACCAACCCCGAGGTCTCCCCGGACGGGCCGGCGCCCTACGTGGTGTGGGCGCACGGCGGGCCGGTGGGGCAGGCCACGCGCTCGCTGGACCTGGTCAAGGCCTACTTCACCAGCCGTGGGATCGGTGTCGTGGACGTGGACTACGGCGGTTCCACGGGTTACGGGCGCTCCTACCGCAAGCGTCTGCACAAGCAGTGGGGCGCGGTGGACGTCGAGGACTGCACCGCGGCCGCTCGGGCCCTGGTGGATCGTGGTCTGGCCGACCCCGAGCGCCTGGCCATCCGGGGCCCGAGCGCGGGCGGCCTCACCGCCCTGCTCGCCCTGACCGGTGACACCTTCGCCTGCGGGGTGTCGTACTTCGGCGTCGCGGACCTGCTGGGGCTGGTCAAGACCACCCACGACTTCGAGTCGCGTTTCACGGACACGCTGGTCGGCACCCTGCCGGGGTTCGTGGAGACCTACCGGGAGCGGTCGCCGATCAACCGGATCAGTGAGATCGGGGTCCCCGTCCTTCTGCTCCAGGGGTTGGAGGACAAGGTGGTCACCCCGGACCAGGCGAGCCGTATGGCCGCCGGGCTGAGCAGGCGCCAGGTGCCCTACGCGCTGCTGGAGTTCGAGGGCGAGGCCCACGGGTTCCGGTCCGAGGGCGCGCGCGTGCGCTCCCTGGAGGCGGAGCTGGCCTTCTACGCGGGGGTGTTCGGTTTCGCGCCGGACGTGGCCCCGTTGGAGCTCACCACCGAACCTCCCGAACCGCGCGCCGAGGACCCCGAGGTCGACATCCCGGTCGCGGAGCAGCTTCCCGAGGTGACCCCGGAGTCCGGTGTGACCGCCGGGACCGGTGAGCCGGTGGTCCGGGAGCACACGGAGCCGTCCTGACCGCCGGAACCCGACCGGGTGCGGGAGGCGCGGTGTTCGCCTCCGCCCCCGCCGGAGCGGGTCCGTCAGGGAGCGGTCCGCCCCCACGGTCGCCTCGGCGATCACCGGTCGAGGCGCGCCAACAGGTGGGCGTCGAGGAAGCCCCGTTCGGAGGCCGGATCATGGATGAGCCGGGCGAACACGGTGAGACCGGCCTCAGCCAGCAGTCCGGCGAACCGGTCCACCGGCCAGCTGTGAGCGGGGGCCACCTTGTGGTCGAAGCGGACCGGCTCGGGCCCGTCGGTGGCGAAGAACGAGACCAGGAGCAGACCCCCGGGCGCCAGTACGCGCACCTGCTCGTCCAGGAGCGCCGGCAGTTCTCCGGGCGGGGTGTGGATCATGGAGTAGTGGGCCAGTACACCGCCGAGCGCGTCGTCCTCGACCGGCAGGGTCTCCATCCGGGCCTCGTCGAACCGCAGGGAGGGGGACGCCCGCCGTGCGTGGGCGACCATGGCCGGGGAGAGGTCCAGGCCGAAGGCGTCCAGTCCCAGGTCGTTCAGCATGGCCGTCAGATGTCCGGGCCCGCACCCGACGTCGGCCGCCAGCGGGTTCCCCGTCCCGCGCACCAGCTCGGCGAAGGTGCCGATCATGTTCCGCGAGAACGGCTGTGTCTCCAACCGCCCCGCGAACATCGACGCGTACAGCTCGACGACCCCGTCGTAGGCGGCCCTGGTCTTGTCCTGGTGTTCCGTCACAGAAGAGGAAGCTAGCACCCGCGTAGCTTCGCGGTGCCCCCGGGCCGAAACGGCCCTGCCCGCCTGTGCCACGGGTTCGGCGGGGTTGCTGAGTGGGCGCTAGAAGTCGGGGTGGTCCGGGTCGGCCTCCAGGCCTTCCTGTTCCATCTCCTCACGGACGATGCGGTAGGACAGGCCCCCCGGGTAGCCCTTGCGGGCCAGGACGCCCAGGGCACGGCGGACGCGGGCCTCCTTCTCCTTGCTGCGGCTCCCGCGCAGGCTCTTGCGGGCCAGCGCGCGGGCGGCCTCCTGCTCGTCCTCGTCGCTGACCTCGGCGACCGCCTCACGGACGGTCTCCTCCTCCACCCCCCGGGTACGCAGCTCCTGGGTCAGGGCACGGCGGGACAGGTGCCTGCCGTACTGCCGGGAGGTGACCCAGGCCTGGGCGAAGGCGGCGTCGTCGATCAGCCCGGCCTCGTCGAGGCCGTTGAGGACCCCCTCCACCACCTCGTCCGGGTACTCCCTGCGGTGCAGGGAGCGCTCCAGCTGGGCCCGGGTGCGCGGTGAGTGGGTGAGCATCCGCAGGACCAGGTTCCTGGCCTTGTTCTCGAGGTCCGCTCCGGGCTGCCCGCCCGGAGCGGTCTCCTCGTCGGCGCTCACCGGATCGGCCTCGGCCGGTCCGGTGCGGTCGGGTGACCGGCGCCGCTC
This sequence comes from Nocardiopsis prasina DSM 43845, assembly GCF_000341265.1. Taxonomy (GTDB): domain Bacteria; phylum Actinomycetota; class Actinomycetes; order Streptosporangiales; family Streptosporangiaceae; genus Nocardiopsis; species Nocardiopsis prasina. The sequence goes on from NZ_ANAE01000181.1 coordinate 61,352, forward strand.
ACGCATCCGGGGCGGCGGCCTTGGTGGTCTTGGCCGCGGCGCGCTTGGCGGGGGCCTTGGGCTCCTCGGCCTTGACCGGGTCGGCCTTGGGCTCGGCGGAGCTGGAGGCGCTGTCGTCACCCTGTCCGGGGATGCCCAGCTTCTCCTTGATCTTCTTCTCGATCTCCTTGGCCACGTCCACGTTCTCGCGCAGGAAGTTCCGGGCGTTCTCCTTGCCCTGCCCGAGCTGGGTGCCGTCGTAGGTGTACCAGGCTCCGGACTTGCGCACGATGGCGTGCTCCACGCCCAGGTCGATGAGGCTGCCCTCGCGGGAGACGCCGACACCGTAGAGGATGTCGAACTCCGCCTGCTTGAAGGGCGGCGCGACCTTGTTCTTGACGACCTTGACGCGGGTACGGTTGCCGACCGCGTCGGTGCCGTCCTTGAGCGTCTCGATGCGGCGTACGTCCAGGCGGACCGAGGCGTAGAACTTCAGCGCCTTGCCACCGGTGGTGGTCTCCGGCGAGCCGAACATGACGCCGACCTTCTCGCGGAGCTGGTTGATGAAGATCGCGGTGGTGCCGGTGGAGTGCAGGGCACCGGCGATCTTGCGCAGCGCCTGGGACATGAGCCGGGCCTGGAGGCCGACGTGGCTGTCGCCCATCTCGCCCTCGATCTCGGCGCGGGGCACCAGGGCCGCCACGGAGTCGATCACGATGATCGAGACGGCGCCGGAGCGGATGAGCATGTCGACGATCTCCAGCGCCTGCTCACCGGTGTCCGGCTGGGACAGGAGGAGGTTGTCGGTGTCGACGCCGATCTTCTTGGCGTACTCGGGGTCGAGCGCGTGCTCGGCGTCGACGAAGGCGGCGATGCCGCCCATCTTCTGGGCGCTGGCCACCGCGTGCAGGGCGACGGTGGTCTTACCGCTGGACTCGGGGCCGTAGACCTCGACGACCCGGCCCTTGGGCAGGCCTCCGATGCCCAGGGCGACGTCCAGCGCGATGGCGCCGGTGGGGATCGCCTCGATCGGCGGACGGTCGTCGTCCCCCAGCCGCATGACGGAGCCCTTGCCGAACTGCCGCTCGATCTGCGCGAGCGCTGTTTCGAGAGCCTTGTCTCGGTCTCCAGATGCCACGGGATTCCCCTGTTGGGTTGATGCCTTTTTCTTCATGATGCGCATGACGCTACGCGGTCGGTACGACAATCGCGACGCTCCACGTCCGCCCACCGAGAACCCAGACTACCCGAACTCATGTTCGAAATCCGGTACGAACCCCCGGCGTCTCGGTTTTTACGTGTGTCGGGAGGAGGTCGGCTCAGCGGACGGAGGCGGGAAGGTCGAACGCGTCACACACGGCCCGCCACACCTCCTTGGCCGAGGTCCCGTCGGCCAGCGCCTGGTTGACCGTACGGGAGCCGAGCTTCTCGATGACGTAGTCCTTGGCCAGGCTGTCCGCGTAGGCCTCGCCGAACTGGGCGTGCATGTTGTGCCAGAAAACAGTGAGTCTCATCGGCCCCAGTATGGGTGACCGGGGGGAGCCGCTGGGCCTCGTCCACAGGACGAGTTCCCGCCGGTCCGCGGTCCCGGGTGTCCTGCGGCGATCTGTCGGACCCCTTGGGCAGACTGGTGCGATGAGCGGAGCGACCGATCCCCTGGCACTCTTCGGCACGGCGACCCGGGCCTGGTTCGGTCGGGCCTTCCCGGACGGGCCCACGGCCGCCCAGACCGAGGCCTGGCGGACGGTCGCCTCCGGCCGGGACACGCTGGTGGTGGCGCCGACCGGCTCGGGCAAGACGCTGTCGGCCTTCCTGTGGTCCCTGGACCGGCTCACCCACGCCCCGGTGCCGACGGACCGCTCGAAGCGCTGCCGGGTCCTGTACGTGTCGCCGCTCAAGGCCCTGGCCGTGGACGTGGAGCGCAACCTCCGCCAGCCGCTCGCGGGGATCGCCGCGGCCGCCGAGGACGGTGGGGAGGTCCTGGCACCGGTCACCGTGGGGGTGCGCACCGGCGACACCCCCGCCCAGGAGCGGCGCCGGATGGCCACCCGTCCCCCGGACGTCCTCATCACCACGCCCGAGTCCCTCTTCCTTGTCCTGACCTCCAGGGCCCGTGAGGGCCTCTCCGGGGTGGAGACGGTCATCGTGGACGAGGTGCACGCCCTGGCCGGGACCAAGCGCGGCGCCCACCTGGCACTGAGCCTGGAGCGCCTGTCCGCCCTGCTGGACCGCCCGGCCCAGCGGATCGGCCTGTCCGCCACGGTGCGTCCGCGGGAGACCGTCGCCGCCTACCTGAGCGGCACCGGTCAGGGCGCCACCGGAACCGGCGGCGCCGTGATCGTGGCCCCGCCGGACACCCCCCGCATGGATCTGCGCGTGGAGGCGTCCGTGCCCGATCTGGACGAACCCGGGAGCCCGGCCGCCACGACCGAGGGCCTGCCCCCGGACCCGCGCGCGGGCAACACCATGAGCCGGGGCTCGGTCTGGCCGCACATGGAGCGCCGGGTGCTGGATCTGGTCGAGGCCAACCGCTCCACCATCGTGTTCACCAACGGCCGCCGCACCGCCGAGAAGCTGTGTGCCCGGCTCAACGACCTCCACGCCGAACGCGTCGACGGAACCCTCCCCGACGAGGAGGTGGCCGCCCAGGTGATCGGCCAGTCCGAGCAGAGCCGGGGCGGGGCGCCGGTGATCGCGCGCGCCCACCACGGCTCCGTGTCCAAGGCCGAGCGGGAGCTCATCGAGGACGACCTCAAGGCGGGGCGGCTGCGGTGTGTGGTGGCCACCTCCAGCCTCGAACTCGGGGTGGACATGGGCGCGGTGGACCTGGTGGTGCAGGTGGCCGCTCCCCCGTCGGTGGCCAGCGGCCTCCAGCGGGTCGGCCGCGCGGGCCACCAGGTGGGCGAGACCTCACGCGGGGTGTTCCTGCCGCAGTACCGGGGCGACCTGCTGGCGACCACCGTGGTGACAGAACGCATGCGCGCGGGCGGGATCGAACGGCTGGAGATGCCCCGCGACCCCCTGGACGTGCTGTCGCAGCAGGTCGTGGCCATGGTGGCGATGGACGACTGGACGGTGCCCGGGCTCGCGGCGCTGGTGCGACGCGCGGCGCCCTTCGCGGACCTGAGCGACGCGGTGCTGGAGTCGGTGCTGGACATGCTGTCGGGCCGCTACCCCTCGGACGAGTTCGCCGAGCTGCGCCCGCGCCTGGTGTGGGACCGGGACGAGGACGTGCTGCGGTCGCGGCCGGGCGCTCAGCGGCTGGCGGTGATCAGCGGCGGCACCATCCCGGACCGGGGCTTGTACGGAGTGCACCTGGCCTCGGAGTCGACGAGCAGGGCGCCGACCCGCGTCGGTGAGCTGGACGAGGAGATGGTCTACGAGTCCCGTGTGGGCGACGTGTTCGTGCTGGGTTCGACCTCGTGGCGGATCGAGGCGATCACCGCTGACCGCGTGATGGTCTCCCCCGCACCGGGACGGCCGGGTCGGATGCCGTTCTGGAAGGCGGACGCGCTCGGCCGCCCGGCGGAACTGGGCCGTGCGGTGGGCGCGATGACCCGTGAGCTTGCCGAACGCGGCCAGGTGGCGGGGCGTGAGCTGGCCACGACCGCCGGGCTGGACGACTGGGCCGCCGACAACCTCGTGGAGTACGTGGCCGACCAGCGGGAGGCGACCGGGAGCGTGCCCGACGACCGCACGGTGGTGATCGAGCGCTTCCGCGACCAGGTGGGCGACTGGCGCGCGGTGGTGCACTCACCGCTGGGGGCCCGGGTGCACGCGCCGTGGGCGCTGGCGATCGCCGGTCGGGCCAGGGAACGGTTCGGGACGGACGCCCAGGTGGTGCACGGTGACGACGGGATCGTGCTGCGGCTGCCGGACGTGGAGTCGGGCGGCATTCTGCGGGCGGGTGAGCTGGCCGACCTGGTGTCGTTGGACCCGGAGACCGTGGAGGCCGTGGTCGCCGACGAGCTCACCGGGTCGGCGCTGTTCGCGTCCCGGTTCCGCGAGTGCGCGGCTCGGGCGCTGCTGTTGCCCCGCCAGCGCCCGGACCGGCGGATGCCGTTGTGGCAGCAGCGGTTGCGGTCCCAGCACCTGTTGTCGGTGGCGGGCCGCTACGGGTCGTTCCCGATCGTGTTGGAGACGGTGCGCGAGTGTCTGCGGGACGTGTTCGACGTGCCCGCGCTCGCGGAGGTGCTCACCGACGTCCGGGCGCGCCGGATGAGGGTGGTGGAGGTGGAGACCCCGCAGGCCTCGCCGTTCGCCCGGTCGCTGCTGATGGAGTACACGGCGGCCTTCCTGTACGAGGGGGACGCCCCCGCCGCCGAACTGCGCGCGCAGGCGCTCACCCTGGACGCGTCGCTGTTGGCGGACCTGCTGGGCAGCGCGGACCTGCGGGAGCTGCTGGATCCGGAGGTGGTGGAACACACCGACGCCCTGTTGCAGCGGACCGCCGCACCGGTGCGGGATCTGGAGGGTGCGGCCGACCTGCTGCGGGAGGTGGGGCCGCTGACCACCGCCGAGGCGGTCGAGCGGGGTGCGCTGCGGGAGTGGCTGGAGGAGCTGGAGGGCGCCGGTCGCGTGGTGCGGATGCGGGTGGCCGGGGCCGAGCGGTGGTGCGCGGTGGAGGACGCGGCCCGGCTGCGCGACGCCCTGGGCGCCGAGCCGCCGCCCGGGGTCCCGGAAGTGTTCCTGGAACCGGTGGCGGAGCCGGTGGTGGACCTGGTGTCCCGGTACGCGCGCACGCACGCGCCGTTCACCTCGGCGGAGGCCGCCGGACGGCTGGGGCTGGACCGTGAGGTGGTGGAGGGCGCCCTGCGGGAGCTGTCCGGGCGCGGCCGGGTGGCCCGGGGCGGGTTCCGGCCCGGCGGCAGCGGTACCGAGTGGTGCGACGACGACGTGCTGCGCCGTCTGCGGCGGGGTTCGGTCGCCCGGTTGCGCAGGGAGGTCGAGCCGGTCGAGCCCCGGGCGCTGGCCCGGTTCGCGCCGCTGTGGCAGCGGGCGGTCCCCGACGCGCGCCTGCGCGGACCGGACGCGGTGTTCGAGGCGGTGGAGTCGCTGCGCGGTGCCCCGTTGGTGGCCTCGTCCCTGGAGTCGACGGTGCTGGCCGCCAGGGTGGAGGGTTACGCCCCCGTGGCCCTGGACTCGCTCACCCAGGCCGGGGAGGTCGTGTGGGCGGGGACCGGGGCACTGCCGGGTGAGGACGGCTGGTTGACGCTGGTCCCGGCGGACGAGGCTCCGCTGCTGCTGCCCGATCCGGTCCCGCCGGAGGAGGGCTCGCTCGCCGAGACCGTCCTGGGGGTGCTGCGGGAGGGCGGGGCGCTGTTCTTCCGGGACGTGTCCGACCGCGTCGCCCGCGCCATGGACGGGGCGGTGGTCTCCGACGCGGACCTGGTGGCGGCCGTGTGGCGACTGGTGTGGGCGGGGTGCGTCACCAACGACACCCTGGCCCCGCTGCGTGCCGTGCTGGGAGCGGGCCCCGTCACGCGGCGCGGCTCCTCCCGGGCCCGGCGGCGCCCGGTCATGCCCACGCGGTCCGGTCCCCCCACGGCGGCGGGCCGCTGGTCGGCTCTTCCGGTGCCCGACCCGGACCCGACCCGCCGCACGTTGGCGCGGGTGGAGGCGCGGCTCGAACGTGACGGGATCCTGCTCAAGGGGCAGCAGGGGCGGGGCATCTCCTCGGACGAGTACCGGGTGCTGCGCTCCATGGAGGAGGCGGGTCGGGTGCGCCGCGGCTACTTCGTGGAGGGGTTGGGCGGTGCGCAGTTCGCGCTGCCCGGCGCGGTGGACCGGCTGCGGGCGCTGTCCGATGAGGAGCCCGGCGGACCGACGCCGCCCGTGGTGCTGGCCGCCACGGATCCCGCCAACCCGTTCGGTGCCGCGCTGTCCTGGCCCGCGGGCTCGGCGGGTGTGGAGGCGTCCCACCGGCCGGGCCGGGTGGCGGGCGCGCTGGTGGTGCTGGACGGCGGTCGGCTGACCCTGTTCGTGGGTCGGGGCGGCCGGTCGGTGCTCACCTTCGGTTCCACCCCGGCGCTGCTGGGGCGGGCGGCCCGCACGGTGGCGGAGCTGGTGCTCTCGGGCGGCGTGGAGTCGTTGACGGTGGAACGCGCGGACGGTGCGGAGGTGTTCGGCACCCCGGTGGACACGGCCCTGGTCTCGGCCGGGTTCCACGTCACCCCGAAGGGGCTGCGGCTGCGGCGTTGAGTGCGGAGGAATCCACTGGCCGGGGAGCCGGGTGGTGCGCGAGGATCACCCTCGTTCGCACGAATCCGCACGCAGGAGGTGGCCTTGCCACTCGTCATCCGTCCCATGGGGCCCGAGGACACCAACGCCCTGGTGGAGGTGTCCCTGGCCGCGGACACGCTGTTCGCCCAAGCCGGGCTCGACCTCCCGCCGGACGACCCCCGGGAGATGCTCGACCACGTGGAGCGGGTCCTGGTGGCCGTCACCGGCCAGGGCGTGTGTGGCCTGGCCGCCACGGTCACCCTGGACGGCGCCGTCCACCTCGAACAGCTCGCCGTCCACCCCGACCACGGTCGGCGCGGGATCGGAGGGGCGCTCCTGGAGGCCGTCTGCGCCCGCGCGCGGGAGGACGGGCACGGGCGGGTCACCCTCACCACCTTCCGGGACCTGCCCTGGAACGGCCCCTGGTACGCGCGTCGGGGCTTCGAGGAGCTGCCGCGGGCGGAGTGGGGCCCCGCGCTGGAGCGGCAGTGGGAGGCCGAGGAACGGGCGGGGATCATGGTCCGCCCCAGGCTCGCGATGGCGCGGCCGCTCGGGGACGGCTGACGCGCGGGCCCGCACCTGCCCCGGGAGGACCACCTTCGCTTTCGTCCCGCTTCGCGGTTTTGAGAGAATGGGTCCATGCACCCCACCGATCCCCCGGACCCCTCGGGCCCCACCGCAAACCTCAACCAGCCCTCCCCGCGCGGGTCGGTCGGTCGTTACAGGTTCCTGGGGGAGCTGGGCAGCGGGGCCATGGGCACGGTGTGGCGCGCCCACGACACCGGCCTGAACCGGGAGGTGGCGGTCAAGGAGGTCCACCTCCCCCACGACATGCCCCCTCGTGAGCGTGAACGCGCCCGCGCCCGGATGGTGCGCGAGGCCCAGGCGGCGGCGCGTGTCTCCCACCCGTCGGTGGTGACCGTGCACGACGTCCTGGACGAGGGCGGGATCACCTACATCGTCATGGAGCTGCTGGACGGTGAGTCGCTGCGGGAGCGGCTCAGGCGCGCGGGCCCCCTGCCCGAAGCCGAGGTCGAACGGATCGCCCGCCCCCTGCTGGGCGCTCTGTGGGCCGCCCACCGGGCCGGGGTGATCCACCGCGACGTCAAGCCCGCCAACATCATGCTGAGCGAGGGCGGTGCCCGGCCGGTCCTGACCGACTTCGGCATCGCCAACCTGCCCGACCACGAGGGCACGGCGCTGACCGGCACCGGGACCATCCTCGGCACGGCCGCCTACGCGGCCCCCGAACGGCTGGAGGACGACGAGACCAGCGCGGTCTCGGACCTGTGGAGTCTGGGCGCCACCCTGTTCGCGGCGCTGGCCGGGGATTCCCCGTTCAAACGGGACACGCTCACCTCGACCCTCACCGCGGTGCTCACACAGCCCGTCCCACAGGTGCCCGCCCGGGGCCCGGTGGCCGCCGTGGTGAACGGGCTGCTGGTGCGGGACCCGCGGCGGCGCCTGCTCCCGGAGCGGGCGTTGGCGCTGCTCGACTCCCAGGCTTCCGGCCCCCAGGCACCCCCCGTGCGCCAGGCGCCACCGGTGGCGCCACCGACTCCCCCGGCCGCCCGCCCACGGCGTTCCCGTGCTCCGCTGTGGATCGGCGCCGCCGCGCTCGCGGCCCTGCTGGTGATGGGTGTTCTCACCCTCCCGGCTCTGCTGAACAGCGGGTACGGGCCCGACGCGGGGAGCGCGTCCCTGGAGGAACCGGCACCCGAGCCGAGCGGTGACCCCTCGGACTCCGCCACCGACCACGACCCCGAGCCCGAGTCCCTCTCCGACAACGCTCCCGAGGGGTTCGTCCGCCTCAGCGACGGCGTGGTCGAACTCGTCATGCCGCAGGACTGGGTGGTGCGCGACGGGGACCTCCAGGGCGGCGGCGAGTCGGCCACCCGCCTGTCGTCCTACGAGCTGGGGACCGGTGAGGAGGACGCGACCGCCACGGTCATCGCCACCGAGTACGACTTCCTGGTCCGCGACGCCGAGGGCTCCATGGTGCGGATGGAGGAGCTGCTCCAGGAGGACGAGGACTTCAGCGACGTCCGACAGCAGCGGTTGGAGACCGAGGAGCTGGGGGTCGGCGTCCGGAGCGCCGTCTACGAGGTGCTGTTCCGTCACGAGGAGCGCGACTCCCCCGAGCGGTGGATGTTCACCCGCGAGGTCAGCGACGACAACCGGGGGATCACCTACCGGATCAGCTTCAACTTCCCCGCGGACCTCCGTGGCGACCACCAGGACGAGTTCCAGGCGGTGATCGACTCCTTCGGGCCCGACACCGACGAGGACTGACACGCCGAGGACTGCCGATCCCGAGGCCGCCGCCGCTGGTTGGGACGCGGCCGCGCGCCCCGGCGGGTGAGGGTGCCGGGGCGCGCGGGCGGCGGGCGGAGTTCAGACCGTTGAGGAGAAGACCTCGTCGCGGGCGCGCTCCAGGGCGTGCAGGAGGGCGCCCCGCACCACCGGACTGCCCTCGACGGTGCCCATGGCCACCTCGGTGACGTTGGGTGCTATCCGGGCGGTGGCCGCCTGGACCCGCTCGGCGAGCCTGGGACCGCCCGCCTTCGCGACGTCGCCGCCCAGGACCACCAGCCCCGGGTCGATGATCACGCTGACCGCCGCCACGCCCCGGGCCAGCCGGTCGGCGAAGGCGTCGAGGAAGGCGTCGCTCTCGGGACTGTCGCTGCCCGAAGCGGCCGCCACGACCTCGGTGACGTCGTCGCCGACGATGCCGTGCTCGGCGGCGAGCTGGACCACCTGCTTGGCCTTGACCAGCGCCTGGAAGCCGTGCGGCAGCTCCCGGTCGCCCTGGGCCACATGGGAGTCGTACCCTCCGGACAGGCCGACGTCGACCGGCATGGGGGCGCCGGGCACCGGCAGGTAGCCGATCTCCCCCGCGCCTCCGGAGCGGCCCCGGAGGATGCGGCCGTCGATCATCGTGGACATGCCGACCCCGCCCGCCGCGCTGAGCCAGATCAGCACGAACTCGTCCGCGCCCTCGGCCGCGCCCTCGGAGTACTCGGCCAGCGCGGCCAGGTTCACGTCGTTCTCCAGCATGACCGAGCGCTTGAGGTCGGTGCGCAGAGCCTCCAGGACCCCCTCGTGCCAGGACATGAGGTCGAAGGAGAACCGGATGTCGCCGGTGCGCGGGTCGACCACGCCGGGCGTGCCGATCACACAGGCGCGGACCTTGTCGAGCGGGACCTCGGCGGTCTCGGCCAACCGCATCACGGCGGTGTGCACCAGAGCGACGGGGTCGTCGGAGGCGCTGGGGTCGACCGTGACGTCGCTGATGATCCGGCCGGTGATGTCGGCGATGGTGGCGGTGACCCGCCCCGCGCTGACATCGAGGGCCGCCACGTAGGCGCTCTCCGGAACGACCGCGTAGAGGGCCGCGTTGGGCCCCCTGCCCCCGGCCTGGCTGCCGACGACCCGTACGAGGTCGCGCTCCTCCAGCCGGGAGAGGAGCTGGGAGGCCGTCACCTTGGACAGGCCCGTCCTCGTTCCGAGTTGGGTCCTCGTCAGAGGACCGCCGGACAAGAGGAGTTCCAGTGCCGCGCGATCGTTGAGCTGGCGCAGCAGCCGGGGAGTCCCCGGACGTTGAGACATAACCGTGACACCTCACCCTGTTTTTATTAGGAAAGTTTCCTGTTAATTTAGCTGACAACCTCACAGGAGGTCACGTCCCGGCAGGTCCGAGGCTGTATTCGGGCCACCGGTTCCCGCGCCGGCGGGGCGGCCACAACCAGTGCTGTCCCAGCACACCCCCCATAAGAGACGTCGAGGCGCCCGGGTCCGTTCATGATCCCAGGTCGTTTCGAGCACAGGCGCCGAGCCCGGCGACGTGCGAAGGGAGATACGTTCACATGAGGTTCCCCAAGATCGCCCTGGCCTCGGCCGTGGTGATGCTCGCGGCCGCCTGCGGCGGTGGCGACGGCAACGCTTCCGGCGAGACCCCCGATTCCCTGACCGTGTGGGTCATGGGTACCTCCCAGGACGAGCTGGTCGCCTACTTCGAAGAGGCGGAGAGCCGTTTCCAGGAGCAGTACCCGGACACCTCCGTCAACGTCGAGTTCATCCCGTGGGGCGACGCCCAGGAGTCGATCACCAACGCCATCGCGGGCGGCGACGCTCCCGACGTCCTCGAGGTCGGCAACGACCAGGTCTCCAGCTGGGCCTCCCAGGGTGCCCTGCTCGACATCGGCGACCACGTCGGCGAGTGGGCCCCCGCCGCCGACATGGACCAGGAGGCCCTGGAGTACGGCACCTACAACGGCGTCCAGTACGGCATCCCGTGGTTCTCCGGTGTGCGCACCCTGTACTACCGCGCCGACTGGCTCCAGGAGATCGGCCACGAGGCCCCCGAGACCTGGGACGAGCTCATCGAGGTCTCCGAGGCCATCGAGGAGGAGTACGGCGTCCCCGGTTTCGCCGCGCCCACCGACTTCACCAACGGCATCGCCAGCTTCATCTGGGGCAACGGCGGTGAGATCGCCGAGCAGGAAGGCGAGGAGTGGACCGGCAGGCTCACCGATCCCGCCACCGTCGAGGCCGTCGAGTTCTACGCCGGTCTCACCACGGACGGCGTCTCCCCGCAGAGCTACGTCGGTGAGACCGAGCTGGTCGCGCTGGCCGATATCGCCAACAGCCAGCTCGGCATGTACATCGACGGCGGCTGGGCTCTGGGCTCCATGGAGGAGCAGGCCGAGGACCCGGAGGTCCTGGAGAACATCGCCGCCGCCCCGATCCCCGGCGCCGACGGCATCGCCCCGGTCTTCGCGGGCGGTTCGGCCCTGACCGTCTTCGGCCTCACCTCGTACCCGGACGAGGCCTTCGACCTGCTCGGTGTCCTGGGCGACCAGGAGGGCGGCAAGGCCTACGCCGACGTCGCGGGCTTCTTCCCGGCCTACCCGGAGCTGCTCGAGGCGGACGAGTACCAGAACGACCCCGCCCGCTCCGCCGCGGCCACCAGCATGCAGAACACGCGCTTCTTCCCCAGCACCCCGCGCTGGAACGCCGCCGACCTGGACAACAAGATCCTGCCCGGCGCCGTGCTCGACATCGTGCGGGGCGGCGACCCCGAGGAGGTCCTGGAAGGCGCCAACGAGCAGCTGACCACCATCCTCAACGAGCCGGTCGAGTAAAGAGCCCGTCCCTTCTGTGCACAGCCGTGGAGGGCGGGCGCGGGCACCGCGCCCGCCCTCCACGGTCGAACCCGCCCCGATTGAGAAGCCGATGCCGAGAACCGTCGACAAAGCGTCAGCCGAACCGGACGACGCCGTAGGTCAGGCCCCCGCCCGAACCAGGCGGCCGAAGCCGATCCCGTACCTGCTCATCATCCCGTCGGTGATCCTGCTCGCGGTCGTCCTGCTCTGGCCGATCGTGCAGATGGTCTGGTACTCGTTCACGAGTTTCACCACCCGCAACCTGATGCCCAACCAGCCGGGTCCGGAGTGGAACAACTTCGCTCACTACCAGAGCCTGCTCACCGACCCCTCGTTCTGGTCGATCCTGCGCAACACGGTCGTCGTCTGCGTCCTGATGGTCGGCATCACCATGGTGCTGGGGACGCTCATCGGCATCCTGCTGCACAAGCTGCCCAGGTGGTTCTCCACCTTCGTGGCCATCGGCATGATGCTCGCCTGGTCCACGCCGGCCCTGAGCGCCTCGCTGGTCTTCCGGTGGCTGTTCCTGCCCGAACGCGGCCTGGTCAACGTCGTCCTCGACCGCCTCCCGAACTGGCTGGTCGGCGACGGATGGCTCCAGTACAACTGGTTCCTCGAACCGCTGTCGCTGTTCAGCATCCTCATCATGGTGATCGTCTGGCAGTCGTTCCCGTTCGTCGCGGTGTCGGTGCTCGCGGGGCTCAAGAGCATCCCGTCCGAGCTCTACGAGGCCGCCCGAATGGACGGCGCGAACGCCTGGAAGTCGTTCTGGAACGTCACCTTCCCGATGCTGCGGCCGCTGTTCGCGCTGCTGCTGGTCCTCCAGATCATCTGGGACCTGCGCGTGTTCACGCAGCTGTACATCCTGGCGAACAGCTTCCAGAACAAGGACGTCTACCTGCTCTCCTACTACATCTACCAGCAGGGGTTCAGCGCCAGCCCGGCCAACTACGGCATGGGTTCGGCCATCGCGGTGGTCATGACCGTCATGATCCTCGCCGTCACCGCGTACTACCTGCGCATCATGATCCGCCAGGGGGAGACCCGATGACCGCCGTCGACAAGACAGCCCGGACCACGACCGCCGCCACCCGCGGTTCCTCCTCCGGTGGTTCCCACGGCCCCGGAAGCCCGCGGCGCGTTCACCGCCGCAGCCCCCTGCGCCGTCTGCGCGACCTCCCCCTCTACCTGGCCGGGATCGCCGTCTTCCTGTTCTCGGTCTTCCCCGTCTACTGGATGGTCTCCACGGCCTTCAAGCCGACCGGCGAGATCTTCACGCGGGACCAGCGGCTGTTCCCCCAGGCGCCCACGCTCGACCACTTCGACCGGGTGATCAACGGCCAGCTGATCCCCGGGGTGAACTTCGGGACCTTCCTCGCCAACAGCCTCCTGGTCACCCTCGGCGCCGTGACCATGGGAGCCCTGTTCTCCCTGCTGGCGGCGGTGGCCGTCGCCAGGTTCCGGTTCAAGCTCCGCTCCGCCTTCATCATGCTGCTCATCGTCATCCAGATGGTGCCGATGGAAGCGATGATCATCTCGATCTTCATCAACTTCCGGTCTCTCTCGGAAGCCACCGGGATGCAGCTGCTCGGCAACCTCTCCGGGCTGCTGATCGTCTACACCGCGGTGTCCCTGCCGATCACCATCCTGATGCTGCGGGGCTTCGTCGCCGCGGTCCCCAAGGAGCTGGAGGAGGCCGCGGCCATCGACGGCGCCAGCGGCTGGACCATCTTCTGGCGCATCCTCATGCCGCTCGTCGCACCCGGTCTGGTCGCCGCCAGCATCTTCGCGTTCATCACGGCGTGGAACGAGTTCATCGTCGCCCTGACCTTCCTGGGCCGGAGCACGGACAACTACACGCTGCCGCTGACCCTCTCGTACTACTTCGGCCGGTTCGGCACGGAGTGGGGTCCGATCATGGCCGCCTCGACCCTGCTGACCATCCCGGTGATGATCTTCTTCCTCTTCGTCCAGCGCCGCATGGTCTCCGGCCTGACCATGGGGGCTGTCAAGGGCTGACCGCCCGACACCGGCCGTCACACCACACCATCCCCGCTACGCGTCTGCCCTCCCATGGGCACCCTTGCTCACCGAACGGAGTTCGTCATGCCGCACGACCCGACACTGGAGCGTCTGGCCAACGCCACGCTGCTGGTGCCCTTCGAGTCCCTCCATGCCCCCCGATGGATCCTGGACGGGCTGGCGGACGGGATCTCCGGCGTCTGTCTCTTCCACAACAACCTGGAGAGCCCCGAGCAGGTCACCGCTCTCAACGCGAGCCTGTGCGGGGCCACGGACACCCCGCTGATCTCCCTGGACGAGGAGGGCGGCGACGTCACCCGCATCGGCCAGGCCCGGGGCAGCGACTACCCCGGCAACGCCGCCCTGGGCGCGGTGGACGACCCCGACCTCACCCGGGCCACCCTGCGCGCGCTGGGCCAGCAGCTCTCCGGCCTGGGCTTCAACCTGGACCTGGCCCCCTCAGTGGACGTCAACGTCGCCGACGACAACCCGGTGATCGGCACCCGCTCCTTCGGAGCCGACGCCGAACTGGTCGCCCGCCACGCCGCCGCCTCCGTACGGGGTCTCCAGGAGGCCGGGGTGGCCGCGTGCGCCAAGCACTTCCCCGGCCACGGAGCCACCTCCCAGGACTCGCACCACACCCTGCCCCGTGTGGAGGCCGACGCGGACCTGCTGCACCGTCGCGAACTGCTGCCGTTCCGGGCCGCCATCGACGCGGGTGTGCGCTCCATCCTGACCGCGCACATCGAACTGCCCGGTCTGGGTGGCGGCGACGGCCCGGCCACGCTCAACCAGGCCGTGCTCAACGATCTGCTGCGCGGGGAACTCGGGTTCGACGGGGTCGTGGTCAGCGACGCGATGGACATGCGCGGGGTCAGCGGTGAGATCGGCATCCCCGAGGCCAGCGTGCTCGCCGTGGCCGCCGGGTGCGACCTCCTCTGCCTGGGCCGGTTCGTGTACGCCGACCAGGTCGCCCAGGTCCGCACGGCGCTGGTCGAGGCCGTAGGCGACGGACGCCTGTCCGGTGAGCGTCTGGAGGAGGCGGCCGACCGCAACGCCCGACTGCGCCAGTGGATCCGGAGTTCGGCCGAGAACCGCGCGGACGCCGGGGACACCGAGCGGGTCGGCCTGACCGGGGCCCGCCGCGCCACCCGCGTGGACGGCGACATCCCGCCGCTCGAGAACCCGTACGTGGTCGAGGTGGACGCCCCCGCGGGGGTGGCCGTCGGCGACGTGCCGTGGGGCCTGGGTCCGTGGTTCAGCGACACCGTCCGGGTTGCGCCCGAGGCCGACGAGCCCGCCACCGTGCTGGCCGCCGCCTCCGACCGCGACCTGGTCGTCGTGGTGCGCGACGCGCACCGGTACCCGACCGCCCAGGCGTTCGTCAACGCCCTGCTCAGCGCCCGCCCGAAGGCTGTGGTGGTGGAGATGGGGCTCCCCATCTGGCGCCCCGACTGCGGCGCCTACGTGAGCACCTACGGGGCCGCCCACGTCAACGGGCTCAGCGCCGCCGAACTCCTGGGCTCCACGGGCGCGCTGGAGGCCGCCCGGTAGGACGGCCGTCCGCCGCCCCTCCCACGCGTACCCACCCCGTACGCCCCGCCTCGGCCCGGTCCCCGCCGCTACCAGGGACCGGGCCGAGGGTGTTCTCCGGTTCCGACGCGATGGCGAACATCACCCATGTCCTCGAAAGTCGGTAGGAGAAGTACCCTTGGCGTGTAGCACCCCGGCCGTCGGCAACACTCGTCGGCGCCCGGTGCCCCATTCGCCCTTCTAACCACGGCATAATCACAGCATGCGCCTTTCAGCCCGGGTCGACTACGCGCTTCGCGCGGCCGCAGAGCTCGCTGTCGCCAGCGACGGTCCGGTGACGGCCGAGCAGCTCGCACGCGCGCAGGCCATCCCCGGAAAATTCCTAGAGAACATCCTCACCCAGCTACGGCGTGCCGGTCTGGTACGCAGCCAACGGGGCCCCGTTGGCGGCTACTGGCTCGCCCGACCAGCGGCGGAGATCTCCCTCGCCGACATCATCCGGGCGGTCGACGGACCGCTCGCCAACGTACGCGGGGAACGCCCCGAGCACGTCGACTACGACGGGGCCGCCCGCAGCCTGCAACAGGTGTGGATCGCCCTGCGCGCCAGTGAGCGCTCCATCCTGGAGGGGGTCAACCTCCAGCACCTGGTCACCAACGAACTTCCCGAACAGGTGCGTGTGCTGGCCGAGGACCCCGAGTCCTGGGTCAACCACACCCACCGGTGACGGACGCCCCGCCGGGGCGCCGCCCAGCACACAGGAAGCCGGTCACCCCGAGGGGTGACCGGCTTCCTGAACGAGGACTACGGTCCGCGCTGGTGTGAGCGCGCGGGGCCTGGTGTCACACACCGGCCATGTCGGCGACCTGGGGAACACGATCCGGTACGGGCGCGATGCCGAGGTCCTGCGCGGGAACGGGGTCGTTCGTGACCGCGTCGCCCAGCAGTGCGGCCTCCTGGAGCTCGGCCAGGGCCAGCTGGTCGGAGACCTCCCTGAGGACCTGCGAGAGCGGGACCCCGAGGGCCCCACAGATCGAGGAAAGCAACTCGGAGGAGGCTTCCTTCTGTCCCCGCTCGACCTCGGACAAGTATCCGAGGGAGACCCGTGCATCGGCCGACACCTCACGGAGGGTGCGACCCTGGCGCTGGCGCAGCCGCCTGAGCACGTCACCAAGTAGGTGACGAAGCAGGACCATCATTCGCGCTCCCTCCCACCGGTAACGACCTTCATATACAACACCGTACCTGCCCCACGCCCAATTCGGGCACCTCTTGCCGTCCTGTTCGCTGGAGGGGGAACCTCGTCCGGGGGTGGTTTTGTTCCCGCGCCCCGGGGGAGGTGGACCAGCCGGAGGGATCAGGCCCGGGCGTTTCCCGTCACGTCCCCGCGAACGGCGGTCCTCAGGAGCCTCAGCGCACCCTCGACCGTGTCAAGGCGGATACCCGAACGATCCCCGGTGAAACTGAACCGGAGGACCCGTGTGTGTGAGCCCGGTCCCGCGACCGCGGCGTAGACGGTCCCCACGGGCTGTCCGTCCTGCGGCTCGGGCCCGGCCACACCGGTGACGGCGAGCCCGTAGTCGGCTCCGGTGAGGCGGCGCGCCCCGCGTGCCATGTGGACGGCGACGTCGGGGTGGACGGCTCCGTGCTCGGCGAGGAGGCCCTCGGGGACCCCCAGGACGGAGGACTTGGTGTCCGTGGCGTAGGTGACGGCTCCGCCCCGGTAGGTGGCGGAGGCACCGGGGACCGCGGTCAGGTGGGCGCCGATCAGTCCGCCGGTGAGGGACTCCGCGGTGGCGGCGGTGGCCCCGGCCTCCAGGAGGACGCGGTGGGCGGCCCGCGCGGCCTCCAGCGCCTCTCCCCCGATCCGGGTCTCCTCCCCCGCCGGGTCCACGGCCCTACTCCCCGCCGTTCGCGCCCTTGGCGCGCACGAGGCGGACGGCGTCGGCCACGTAGGTCAGGCCGGTCCAGAGCGTGACGGCCAGGGCGGCCGCCATGACTCCGTGCG
Organism: Nocardiopsis prasina DSM 43845; assembly: GCF_000341265.1. Taxonomy (GTDB): domain Bacteria; phylum Actinomycetota; class Actinomycetes; order Streptosporangiales; family Streptosporangiaceae; genus Nocardiopsis; species Nocardiopsis prasina. The sequence goes on from NZ_ANAE01000181.1 coordinate 78,281, forward strand.
CGATCCACGTGAACACGTCGGTGAAGGGCAGCAGTTGCAGCGGGAACAGGTAGATGCTGATCGCCACGATCTGGAGGACGGTCTTCAGCTTGCCGCCGCTGCTGGCGGGCATGACGCCGTAGCGCAGCACCGCGAAGCGCAGGGCGGTGATCCCCCACTCGCGCAGCAGGATGGCGCCGGTGACCCACCACCACAGGTCACCCTGGATGGAGAGCACGATCAGCGCGGCTCCGGTCAGCGCCTTGTCCGCGATGGGGTCGGCGATCTTTCCGAAGTCGGTGACGAGGTTCCGGCGTCGGGCCAGCTCGCCGTCGACGCGGTCCGTGATGGCGGCGACCACGAAGACGGCGAACGCGGCGAGCTGCCAACCGAGCCCGTCCAGGAACATGAACCAGACGAAGACCGGCACCATGACCAGGCGGCTCATCGTGAGGATGTTCGCGATGTTCCACAGTGGAGCTTGGGGGGCGGGCGAGGCCGCGGGGTCGTTGGTGCTCATCTGTCGGCGGCTTCCCCGTCCTGCTCAGCGACGAGGTCGGCCCCCATCGACTGGATGACGGTGGCGCGCACGAGGTCGCCGACGGCCAGGCCCTCGCCGTAGAGGATGGTGCTGCCGTCGACCTCGGGCGCCTGGTGCTCGGCGCGCCCCTCGTAGGCGCCGTCCTCCAGGACGGTCTCCACCAGGACGGTCACCTCGGTACCGATCCGCTCCTCGGCCCGCTGGACCATGAGCTCCTCGGCCAGGCGGTTGAGGGTGTCCACGCGCTCCTGGACGACCTCCTCGGCCACCTTCCCCTCGTGGTTCAGGGCTTCGGTGCCGTCCTCGTCGGAGTAGCCGAACACGCCGATGGCGTCCAGGCGGGCCTCGCTGAGGAAGGCCACCAGCTCCTGGAACTCCTCCTCCGTCTCGCCGGGGAAGCCGACGATGAAGTTGGAGCGCGCTCCGGCTTCCGGGGCGCCCTTGCGGGCGGTCTCCAGCAGCTCCAGGAAGCGCTCGCGGTCACCGAAGCGACGCATGCGGCGCAGCAGCGGGCCGCTGGCGTGCTGGAAGGAGAGATCGAAGTAGGGAACCACACCGGGGGTGGTGGTGAGCACGTCCACCAGGCCGGGGCGCACCTCGGCGGGCTGGAGGTAGCTGACCCGGACCCGCTCCAGGCCCTCGACGGCGGCCAGGCGCGGCAGCAGCTTCTCCAGCGCCCGCACGTCGCCCAGGTCCTTGCCGTAGGAGGTGGAGTTCTCGCTGACGAGGAAGACCTCGCGCACGCCCTCGCTGGCCAGCCACTCGGCCTCGCGGACGATCTCGTCGGGCTGGCGGGAGATGTAGGCGCCCCGGAAGGCGGGGATGGCGCAGAAGGTGCAGCGCCTGTCGCAGCCGGAGGCGATCTTGAGGTTGGCGACCGGGCCGCCGGTCAGGCGGCGGCGCGGGGTGGCCGCACGGTAGGGCAGCTCGGTGCCCTCGGCGCCCTGGGAGTCAGCGAAGGCCGCGTGCCCGGGCACGTGGACCTGGGAGGCGTCGCGCTCGGAGGGGCTGATCGGCAGCAGGGTGCGGCGGTCGCGCGGGTCGTGCGGCACCAGCGTGCGCCCGGCCACGACGTCGTCGAGCCGGTCGGTGATGGCCGCGTAGTCGTCGAACCCGATGACGTTGGCCTCGGGGAGGGCGTCCGCCAGCTCGGAACCGTAGCGCTCGGCCATACAGCCCGCAGCGATGACCTTCCCGCCGCCCTCGGCCGCCTCCAACAGGGTCTCGATCGAGTCCTGTTTGGCGGCGTCGATGAACCCGCAGGTGTTGACGACGGTCACGTCGGCCTTGGTGTCGTCGTCGACGAGGTCCCAGCCGCCAGCGGCAAGGCGTCCGGCGAGCTCTTCGGAGTCGACCTCGTTACGCGCACACCCCAGGGTGACGAGTGAGACAGTACGGCGCGATGACATGGCTTCCAAGCGTGTGGGAGAGCTACGGGTACTGCGGGGCGCGGCGCGGCCGAAGGCCGGGGTACCGGTCGGGTCGTGCTCGCACGAAGGCGTCGAATGTCGCCGCCCGCAGCCCCCCACACTACCGTGGTTGACCTACCCGCCCGTACCCCGGCCTCGTCTCGCGTGGTGCCGAGCCGCGCCGTGGAAGCGCCCGTCAGTCCTCCAGGCCCTCGGCGCCGATGGTGACCTCCCGGACCTCGCCGATCTGTCCGCTGGGGCCGTGGTCCTCGCCGTCCACGGTCACGTTGACCGAGCCCGCGTTGCCGACCCACAGGCTCAGCGGCTCCTCGGTGGTGAATTCCTGGGCCTCGCCCTCGAGGAGGAACCCGGTGAAGAGCGCCTCGCCGTCGACCTCGCTGACCTCGATCCAACTGCGGTCGGCGGCCGAGAGGGAGACGGTGAACTCGACCGGCTCCGCCTCGACGGGTGCCGTGTCCTCGGCGGCCTCGGCGCGCTCGACCGGAACGGGCGGGGCGTCGTTCGGGCGCAGGGCCGAGTCGACCCCGTCCTCACCGCTCGCCCGCGCCGACTCGAAGGCGGTCCGGACGGGGTTGCCCTCGTCCCAGCCCTGCCAGGTGCGGACGCCCACGAACACGGCAGCGATCAGGATGAGTCCGACCACGGCCCAGGGCCAGTGCCTCCGGACGGCCTCCGCGCGGCGTGTCCGGGTGCCGCTGACACCGCTCCGGGGCACGTTGGCGCGGGTGGCTCCCGGCCCAGGGCCGGGAGGCGGGCTCTGCGGTCTGCTGTGCCTGCCGGGCGAGCGCGGCCCCGGTACGGCCCCGGCCGTGGCCGGCACCCCCTTGGGCCGGTTGCGCCGTGGCGGCCGGGCGAGGCGCTGGTTGCGCTCGAAGTGGCCCCAGTTCTCCGCTCGCTGCTCCGGGTCCGCCTCCTCGTCCCCGAAACTGCGGGGGGCGCTCTGGGGCGCCTCGTGTTCGTCGGTCCCGGCGTGGGCCCGTCCCCCTTGTGCGGCGGCGACCCTGGCGGCCTTCGGCTGTGCCGAAGGGTGCCGGGGCAGGGGGATGAAGGCCGCCTTCTCAGGCGAGGCGTGTTCCCGTTCGTACTCCTCCAGGAGCGGTTCGGGATCCAGGCCGAAGAGCTTGCAGATCCTCCGGATGTGCCCGCGAGCGTAGAAGTCCCCACCGCAGGGGACGAAGTCCTCGTTCTCGATACCTCTCAGGACCTGCATACGGATACGTGTACGTGTGCTCAGGTTCTCCAAGGAGCAACCCGCCGCGATTCGTGCGGCGGACAGGGTCTGGCCGATCGTCGCCATGCGCACTCCCCCCGCGACTGTCTGTGCCTACGTCTACCCACTCTGCTACTAGGACACGGACAACGCAGGTCACCACGCCCCATGAAGGCCTCAAGAACGAGCCAAATCGGGCGTCACGGACGGGGATTCGCTCTCATCCGCCCCGGATGTCGGTGAGGACCGCGGCGAGTTCGTCGGGCTGCACGAGGACGTCGCGGGCCTTGGAGCCCTCACTGGGGCCGACGACGTCGCGGCTCTCCATGAGGTCCATCAGGCGGCCCGCCTTGGCGAAGCCGACCCGGAGCTTGCGCTGGAGCATCGACGTGGACCCGAACTGGGTGGTGACGACCAGCTCGACCGCCTGGAGCAGGAGGTCCATGTCGTCGCCGATGTCCTCGTCGATCTCCTTCTTCTTGGTGTCGACGACCGCGACGTCCTCGCGGTAGCTGGGCTCGGACTGCTTCTTGCAGTGGTCGACGATCCCCCGGATCTCCTTCTCCGCCACCCAGGCGTTCTGGAGGCGGATGGGCTTGCCCGCGCCCATCGGGAGGAAGAGCGAGTCGCCCTTGCCGACCAGCTTCTCCGCGCCGGGCTGGTCGAGGATGACGCGGCTGTCGGCGAGGCTGGAGGTGGCGAAGGCCAGCCGCGAGGGCACGTTGGCCTTGATCAGGCCGGTGACGACGTCGACACTGGGTCGCTGGGTCGCCAGGACCAGGTGGATTCCTGCGGCACGGGCCAGCTGGGTGATGCGCACGACCGCGTCCTCGACGTCGCGGGGGGCGACCATCATGAGGTCGGCGAGCTCGTCGACGATCACCAGCAGGTAGGGGTAGGGCTCGTAGACGCGTTCGCTGCCCAGAGGGGCGGTGAGCTCCCCGGTGCGCACGGCGGCGTTGAAGTCGTCGACGTGCCGGTACCCGGAGGCCGCGAGGTCGTCGTAGCGGCGGTCCATCTCCCCCACCACCCACTGGAGGGCCTCGGCGGCCTTCTTCGGGTTGGTGATGATGGGGGTGATCAGGTGGGGGATGCCCTCGTACATGGTCAGCTCGACCCGCTTGGGGTCGACCAGGATCATGCGCACCTCGTCGGGCGTGGCGCGCATCATCAGGGAGGTGATGAGCCCGTTGATGCAGGTGGACTTACCGGCTCCGGTGGCACCCGCGACCAGCACGTGCGGCATCTTGGCCAGGTTGGCCACGACGTTGGTGCCCTCGACGTCCTTGCCCAGGCCCACCAGCATGGGGTGGTCGTCCGAGGTGGCCGCCGAGGAGCGCAGCACGTCGCCCAGACTCACTATGTCCTTGTCGGTGTTGGGGATCTCCACACCGATCGCGGACTTGCCGGGGATGGGCGACTGGATGCGCACGTCGGCGCTCTTGACCGCGAGTGAGATGTTCTTGGACAGCGCCGTGACCTTCTCGACCTTCACCGCCGGGCCGAGCTCGATCTCGTACCGGGTGACGGTCGGCCCCCGGGTGAACCCGGTGACCTCGGCGTCGATCTTGAACTGCTGCATGACCCCGCTCAGGGCCGCGACCACGTCGTCGTTGGCCTGGGTGCGGGGCTTGACCGGGGTGCCCGGCTTGAGCATGGCCGGGGCGGGCAGCTCGTAGTCGCCCTCGACCACACGGGAGGGGATGGAGAGCTGCTCGGTGGTGACCGGCGGCGGCGTGGGGTCGGGGGTCGGGGCCTTGGCCTTCTTGCGGGCGGGCTTCTTCGCCTCGGCGGCCCCCGCCTCCTCCTCGTCGGTGAGGGCGGGGGCGATCGTCCCCTTCTCGGGCTCGCTGGGCAGAACCGGGCTGTCGTAGGGGCGCTCGTGGTCCCCCGCGACGGTCTGGGCCTCGGAGGTCTGCGCCTTGGGCTTGCGCTTGCGCGGCTTGGGCTTGGTCTCCTGGTCCGCACCGAGGAGGCCGATCCCGGCGTCGGGGCCGGCGTCGCGCTCCATGAGGGCGCCGAACAGGGTCTGGAGGCGATCCGGGATGCGACGGATGGGGGTGGCGGTCACCACGAGGATGCCGAAGACCAGGATGAGAGCCAGCAGGAGCCCGGTGATCCAGGGCGTGACCACCGAGCTGAGCGGGCCGGAGGCGACGAAGCCGATGACGCCGCCCGCGTCCTGGAGCCCCTCGATGCCGTCGACGGGCTGCGGGATGCCGTGGGCGATGTGGATGAGCCCGAGCAGGCCGAGCATGATCGCGGTGACCCCGATGAACAGCCGTCCCGCGTCGCCCTCCTTGCTGGTGCTCGGGGTGCGCATGAGCTTGACCGCGATGGGCAGGAAGAGCAGCGGCAGGATCGGGGAGAAGGTGCCGAAGCCACCGACCACCACGAAGCGGGTGGCCTCCAGCAGCGGGCCCTCGCTCTGCCACCACACGGCGGCGGCCACGAGGATCCCCAGGGCCAGCAGGATCAGGCCGATCCCGTCGCGGCGCAGGTCCGGGTCGAGACCGCGCGCGCTGCGTCCGACCGCGCGGGCCGCCCCGCCCACCGTGTGCGCGATGACCTTCCACACCACCAGCAGGAACTGGCCGAAGAGCGTGACCACATAGGCGATGGGCCCGTCGGGCATGCGCTTCTTCGCCGCGGGTTTGCGTGCGGCGGGCTTCTTGCGCCCAGCACCACCTGAGGAGGCACGCGTGGCCATCGGGGGGTCACCTCCACCGGGGACGGGGTCGATTCCGAGGGGCGGGCACAGCTGCCCGGCACGGCGGGAAGCCTACTAAGCCGTCCAACCCGGAGCACGCAGGAGGCACGGCGTGTTCCCTGTTTCCTTGGGGCCTTCGCTGTATCCCTTTGCATCTCCGCTCCGCATCGATGCGTGTTCAGGCGCCCAGAAAGCCAGGGATTCTTCATCGTCGTCCACGCCTGACTCGTTCCTCGCTGACGGCTTGACTCCTCCTGCACAACCCTGGCAGCGCCCGAACAAAAGCACCCCCCTGGCGGCAAAGGTGTTCAGACGGGATGGCCGAGGCATAGTGCAGGGGCTCGCGCCTGGGGCCGAAGCGGAGATGCACAAGGAAACGGCCCGGGAACGCGTACGTTCCCGGGCCGTGTCCCTGCTTCCCCTACGGTCAGACCTCGACCAGGACGGGGATGATCATGGGGCGACGACGGTAGGTCTCGTTGACCCAGCGCCCGGTGCTGCGGCGGATGAGCTGCCGTAGCTGGTGCGGGTCGTTGACCCCGTCGGAGGCCGCCTTGTCGAGAGCGTCCTGGATCTTGTCGATGACGTCGTCGTAGGCCTCGGCGCCCATGCCGGCGCCCCGGGTGTGGATCTCGGGGTCACCGAGGATCTTCCCGGAGTTGGAGTCCACCGCGACGACGACGGAGATGAAGCCCTCCTCGCCGAGGATGCGCCGGTCCTTGAGGGCGGCGTCGGTGACGTCGCCGACCGAGGAGCCGTCCACGTAGACGTATCCGGCCTGCACCGCGCCGACGATCTTCGCGCGGTTCTTGTACACGTCCACCACCACGCCGTCCTCGGCGATGACGATGCGGTCGCTCGGCACACCCGTGAGCTTGGCCAGGTCGGCGTGCGCACGCATGTGCCGCCACTCGCCGTGCACCGGCATGAAGTTGCGCGGACGCACCATGTTGAGCACGTAGAGCAGCTCACCGGCGGAGGCGTGGCCGGACACGTGCACGAGCGCGTTGCCCTTGTGCACGACCTTGGCGCCCCAGCGGGTGAGGCCGTTGATGACCCGGTTGACCGAGTTCTCGTTGCCGGGGATCAGCGACGAGGCGAGCAGGATGGTGTCGCCCTCCTCGATGCGGATCTGGTGGTCCCGGCTGGCCATCCGGCTCAGCGCCGCCATGGGCTCGCCCTGGGAGCCGGTGCAGATCAGCACGACCTCGTCGGCGGGCATCTTGTCGAGCTGCTTGACGTCGACGATCGTGTCGCCGGGGATGCTCAGGTAGCCGAGGTCGCGCGCGATGTTCATGTTGCGGACCATGGAGCGGCCCACGAACGCGATCTTGCGGCCGTGCGCGGTCGCGGAGTCGATGACCTGCTGGACGCGGTGCACGTGCGAGGCGAAGCAGGCCACGACGATGCGCTTCTTGGCCTGCCGGAACACCTTGTCGATGGCCTCGGTCAGGTTGCGCTCGTTGACGACGAACCCGGGCTGCTCCGCGTTGGTGGAGTCCGACAGCAGGATGTCCACGCCCTCGTCACCGAACCGGGCGAACCCGGCCAGGTCGGTGAGGCGGCTGTCCAGCGGCAGCTGGTCCATCTTGAAGTCGCCCGTGTGCAGTACCGTGCCGCCGGGCGTGCGGATGCCCACGGCGAGCGCGTCCGGGATCGAGTGGTTGACCGCGAAGAACTCCAGGTCGAAGGGGCCGAAGTCGTGTCGCTCCCCCTCCTCCACCAGGACGGTCTCCGGCTTGATCCGGTGCTCGCCGAGCTTGGCGCTGATCAGCGCCAGGGTGAGCTTGGAACCGACGATCGGGATGTCGGCCCGCTCGCGGAGCAGGAACGGCACACCACCGATGTGGTCCTCGTGCCCGTGGGTGAGCACGATCGCCTCGATGTCGTCGAGACGGTCCCGGATGTAGTCGAAGTCCGGCAGGATCAGGTCGACGCCGGGCTGCTCCTCCTCGGGGAAGAGCACGCCGCAGTCGACGATGAGCAGACGGCCGTCGTACTCGAAGACCGTCATGTTGCGGCCGATCTCACCGAGCCCGCCGAGCGGGACGATGCGGAGGACGCCCTTGCCCTGGGGCGGGGGCGGGCCGAGTTCGGGGTGCGGGTGACTCATACGGAACCCTCCGTCAGACGTTCGACGCGCACGGCGCTGGCGGGCACGGCCTGGTGCGGGGCGAGCCCGATGGGGCCCTTGACCCCGGCGGCGGCCAGGTCCTCGCGCAGCAGGGCCTGGAGCTCGGAGGACGCGTCGGCGAGCGGTGTGCGGACCGGACCGGAGGGGAGCCCGAAGAGGTTCAGGATCGCCTTGGTCGTGATGACACCCTGGGTGCGGAACATGCCGGTGTAGACCGGGGTGAGGCGGCGGTGGATGGCCAGCGCCTGGCCGACCTCGCCCTCCTCGAACGCGTCGATCATGTCCTTGAGGTCGCTGCCGACGATGTGGCCGACGACGCTCACGAAACCGGCCGCGCCCACGGACAGCAGCGGCAGGTTCAGGATGTCGGTGCCGCAGTAGTAGGCCAGGTCGGTGCGCTCCATGACCCAGGAGCTGGCGCCGACGTTGTCCTTGGCGTCCTTGTTCGCGACGATGCGCGGGTGCTCGGCCAGCCGGACCAGGGTCTCGGAGGCGATCGGCGTCCCGGTGCGGTGCGGGATGTCGTAGAGCATGACCGGCAGGTCGGTGGTGTCGGCGATCTCGGTGAAGTGCCGGATCAGCCCCTCCTGCGGGGGCTTGTTGTAGTAGGGCGTGACCGCCAGCAGGCCGTGCGCGCCCGCCTTCTCGGCGGCCCTCGCCAGCTTGACGCTGTGGCGGGTGTCGTTGGTGCCGACGCCCGCGATGATCTGGGCGCGGTCGCCGACGGCCTCGACCACCGAGCGCAGCAGGCGGTCCTTCTCGTCGTCGCTGGTCGTGGGCGACTCACCGGTCGTGCCGCTGATGACCAGGCCGTCGTTGTGCTGCTCGTCCACCAGGTAGGTGGCGAGTCGGGCGGCGCCGTCGTAGTCGAGTTCCCCGTCTTCGAGCATCGGGGTGACCATCGCGGTCAACATCTTGCCGAACGGGCGGTTCTTGGGTTCCACCATCGTGTCTGAAAGGCTCTCGGGCCCCCGCCGGAAGGCATCGGGGCCCTGGGTTGCCCTTCCTCCTCTCCATGTGCGTGAAACAGGTGCGTGTCCCGAGCCGGGTGCTTTCCTCCGTGCTACGGGTGAAGACGGCGCTGAGCGTCCGTCGCCGCGACCGGTGAACGCGGGCCACCGGAAGCGGGAAAGTCTGTGTGTCCTTCGCACGTGGGAGTGCGCTGGAGCGTGTCCGGTTCGGGCCCCGTCCTCGTGGGTTGAGGTGAGGGACCGTCCCGGTCGTGACCGACCAGGTCACCTGGAGCCTACGCGCTCGACCGGTGCCCGGAAGTGTGAACCTACCCGCACCGGGCCCGCGTCACTCGGACGGGGCCCGGGATCACCGTGGTCGGAAGACGGTGCGCGGGGGTCGTTTCGGGCGTGTCTCAGTCGTCCTTGCCGTCGGGCAGGAACATGCTGACCACCCAGCTCACGATGGTGACGACGATGGCTCCCCAGAAGGCGGGCCAGAACCCGTCCACGTGGAAGGGGACGTTGAACAGCCCGGCGATCCACGCGGTGAGCATGAACAGCAGCGCGTTCACCACCAGCCCGATCAGACCCAGGGTCAGGGCGTAGAACAGGCAGCCGACCGTTTTGACGATCGGTTTGATGACCGCGTTGACCACGCCGAAGATCGCGCCGACCACGAGGTAGACGACGACCTGACCGACGGTGTCCTGCGCCGTGACGTCGATCCCGTCGACAAGGAGGACAGCGGCCCAAAGGGCCAGCGCGTTCGCGATAACTCTGATAATGAGGCTCACAACGTAGATGTTCCCATGCCGGTGCAAGGTCCGGAAACTCCGGCGTGGGTGATCTTTTCGTCCGGCGTGTCGCACACCCGCGCACGTCGGTCCGGATCCAACCGAGAGGCCCCCTCGTGTCCAGTGCGCAGTTCGTCCGTCCCGCCCGTGCCGCCGACGTGGAGAGGGTGGTCGACCTCCAGGTCGCGTCGTGGCGGTCCGTGTACGGGGAGCTGTTGCCCGCCGAGGTGGCCGAGGAGCTCTCGGGTGCGCAGGCTCGGGAGAGTTTCCGTGAGCAGTGGACGGCGGCGCTGGAGTCGCCGCCCACCTCCAGGCACCGGCTGGTGGTGGCGACCGACGAGGACGGCGGGGTGCGCACGGTGGTCGGGTTCGCGGCGTTCGGCCCGGCCGGGGACCCGGACCTGTGGCCCGCCAAGGACGCGGAGGTGTTCGCCCTGCACGTGGACCCGGAGAGGGTGCGGCAGGGGCACGGCAGCCGCCTGGTGAACGCGTGCGTGGACCACCTGGTGGAGGGCGGGTTCGGCACCGTGCACGTGTGGGTCCCGGAGGAGGAGAACGCGCTGCGGACGTTCTTCGAGGCCTCGGGGTGGCGAGCGGACGGGGCCAGGCGGGAGATCGACATGGGTCGGCTGCTTCCGATGGTGCGGCTGCACGCGACCGTCTCCGAGTAGTTCGGCGGCGCGGCGGCCAGGCACTACCGTTGGGTAGTTGTCCGGCGCGCCCCTCGGCGTGTCACCGTCTCGAATCTGGAGGACCGGCGCGTGGCCACGGTCAGTGAATGGGTCTCGGGGCTACGCCCCCGCACGCTTCCGAACTCGATCGTCCCGGTGGCGGTCGGCACCGCGCTGGCCTTCTCCCTGGGCGGGTTCGTGTGGTGGAAGGCCCTGCTCGCCCTGGTGGTGTCCATGGCGCTCCAGGTGGGCGTGAACTTCGCCAACGACTACAGCGACGGGGTCAAGGGGACCGACACCGAGGAGCGCACCGGCCCCACCCGGTTGACCGCGAGCGGCCTCGCCTCTCCGAATCAGGTGCTGGCCGCCGCGCTGGGGAGCTTCGCGTTCGCCGGTGTGGTCGGCCTGGTGCTGGTGGCGACCAGTTCGTGGTGGCTGCTGTTGATCGGCGCGGCCGCGATCGCCGCCGCCTGGTACTACACCGGCGGGCGCTCCCCCTACGGATACCGGGGCCTGGGCGAGGTCTCCGTGTTCGTGTTCTTCGGTGTGGTGGCCGTGGTGGGCACGGTGTTCGTGCAGATGGGGACGCTGCCCTGGCAGGCCTGGGTGGCGTCGGTGCCGGTGGGTCTGCTCTCCTGCGCGGTGCTGGTGATCAACAACCTGCGCGACATCCCCACGGACCGGGAGACCGGCAAGATCACCCTGGCTGTGCGCCTGGGCGAGAGCGGCACCCGCCGCCTCTACGCGGGGATGATCGTGGCGTCCTTCGTGGTCGCCCTCGTGCTGACCACGGTGTCCTGGTGGGTGCCGCTGGTCCTGCTGGCCGCGCCGCTCGCGGTGCCCCCGCTGCGCCGGGTCCTGGGCGGCCAGGTCGGCCGTGACCTGGTGCTGGGCCTGGGCGAGACCGGGAAGCTCCAGATGGCCTTCGGCGTGCTGTTCTCGGTGGCGCTCGCCCTGGGCTAGGCGGGTTAGGGTCGTCGGGTGGACCAGAGCGACGAGGACTTCTTCGCGAACCTGCCCGCGACCCGGGGAGCGGCCGGCGGACTCATCCGTTCGGCCTCGGGCGACGTACTCCTGGTACGGCGCGTGTACGACCCCGAGAGGCCCTGGGGCGTTCCCGGCGGGATCATGGAGGCCGAGGAGTCACCGGTGGCCGCCTGCCGCAGGGAGATCGCCGAGGAGCTGGGAGTGACCGCCCACGTGCGGGCCCCGCTGGTGGTGGACTGGGTGCCGCCCCGGCCACCCCGTACGGCCGCCTACCAGTGGCTGTTCCGGGTGGACGTCCCGCACACCGGCTTCCGGCTGCCGCCCGACGAACTGTCCGGCTGGGAGTGGGTTCCGCCCGAGCGGCTCTTCGACTACCTCGCCGAAGGGACGGCCCGGCGTATGCGGGCGGCGGTCTCGGTGGACGACCACGGTGGAGGTCTGGTCTACCTGGAACACGGACACGCCGTCCTGCCTGGGCCGACCTGAGCGCGGACGCCACTCCGGTTACGATGCCTGCCCCGCCTATGTACCCCCTTGGAGAACCGTGCCGAGCGACCACCCCACCGATCCCCTCGAGCTCGCCCCTGACCCGGTGGCCTGGGCCGAACGCAACGCCCGCCAGGCGAACGCGTTCGACACGATCGGAGAACGCTACGACGAGGCCTTTCCCAACAAGGAAGGCCAGGAGGACTGCGTCCGTCGGCTGTTGAGTCTGCTGCCACCGAACGCGCAGGTCCTCGACCTCGGCTCGGGGACCGGCCTGCCCACGGCCCGCCAGCTGGTCAGCTCCGGAGCCCAGGTGACCGGCTTCGAGATCTCCGAGGAGATGATCGCGCTCGCCCGCCAGAACGTTCCCGAGGCGAGGTTCCGCCGGGCCGACATCGTCGACCTGGACCCGGTGGAGTGCTCGTACGACGCCATCGTGGCGTTCTTCTCGCTGCTCTGCCTGCCCAAAGAGCGCATCCCGCAGGCCCTGGGCCGCGTGCGCGCCTCGCTGGCGCCCGGCGGCCTGGTGTGCCTGTCGATGGTCGAGGCAGACCTGGACGACCAGCCCATCTCCTTCCTGGGAAACGAGATCCGGGTGTCCGCCTACCCCCGTGATGAACTGAGAGAGGTCGTGGAGCGGGCCGGGCTCATCATCGAGGACGAGCGCGTGGTCTCCTACAACCCCGACGGCGCCCACCCCGAGGTGCAGATCTTCCTCACTTGCCGCCGAGGCGCGTAGCCGCAAGGAAGGTGGAAATGTCCGTTTCTCGGGAAGTTGGAAAAATGGACCCTTGCCACCGGTAAGTTCCCAGGTGAAAGAGTGTGCTCCCCGCGCATGCGGGGATGGTCCGGAAAAGAGAAGTTCCATGGGAATGCGCAAGGTGTGCTCCCCGCGCACGCGGGGATGGTCCCATTCATATCCGTCAGAAGGCAGCTTTTCCTTTGTGCTCCCCGCGCACGCGGGGATGGTCCCCGACCCCACGCCTGCCCCTGCGTCGGCACACTGTGCTCCCCGCGCACGCGGGGATGGTCCCCGGCTACGGGTGGCCACCACCCACCCCCACGAGTGCTCCCCGCGCATGCGGGGATGGTCCCCGCCGTGGCCGTGAGTCCTCCCATGCGGGCGGGTGCTCCCCGCGCACGCGGGGATGGTCCCATGGCCACGACGTCGCACGCCTCGAACGCGGAGTGCTCCCCGCGCACGCGGGGATGGTCCCCACTGTGACGGCTACGTGTGGTCTCGGCTGATGTGCTCCCCGCGCGCACGCGGGTATGGTCCCCTTCGCACTCTGGCGACGGTCGCTCGGCATCCGTGCTCCCCGCACACGCGGGGACGGGACATGACTGAGGGGGACCGCCTTCGTGGCGGTCCCCCTCATTGGTCAGATGGCTAGTCCAGGCCCAGGATCGGCTCCAGGCCCAGGGTGAGGGCCTCGGGAAGCTCCGCGGTCCTGCGGATGCCAAGGAGGACTCCGGGCATGAACGAGGTGCGGTTCATCGAGTCGTGGCGGATCTTCAGGGTCTCGCCGTCGGTGCCGAACACGACTTCCTGGTGGGCGATGAGGCCCTGGATGCGCAGGGCGTGCACGCGGACGCCCTCGACGTCCGCGCCACGGGCCCCGGGGATCTCCGAGGTGGTGGCGTCGGGCATCGGCTGGGTCCCGGCCTCACGGCGGGCCTCAGCGACGAGCTCGGCGGTCCGGTAGGCGGTGCCGCTGGGGGCGTCGGCCTTGTTCGGGTGGTGCAGCTCGATGATCTCCGTGGAGTCGAAGTAGGGCGCGGCCTTCTTCGCGAAGTGCATCATCAGGACGGCCGCGATGCCGAAGTTGGGCGCGATGAGCACCTTCGCCCCCGGCTTGGCCTCCTGGAGGGCGCGCACCTTCGCCAGGCGGGCCTCGTCGAAGCCGCTGGTCCCGACGACGGCGTGGATCCCGTGGTCGATCAGCCACGCGAGGTTGTCCATCACCACGTCGGGGTGTGTGAAGTCGACGACGTAGTCGGCCCCCAGCACCGCTTCACGGTCGTCGGCGCTGTCCACGCCCGCGACGAGTTCCATGTCGTCGGCGGCCTGAACCGCCTTGACGACCTCTGACCCCATGCGCCCATCGGCGCCGAAAACTCCTACCTTGAACACGGCACGAGCGTAGCGGAATCCGGCGTGGTGAGGCGGGTCGGGGCTAGTCACACGTGTCACTCTGACCCCATGGAGCAGAACACGGAACGCTCGCAGAAGCGGCTGGGGTCGCTGTTGAACGGGCTTCGTGCGGCTGTTCTCGGCGCCAACGACGGCATCGTCTCCACGGCGGGTCTCGTGGTGGGCGTGGCGGGTGCCACCCCGCACCGGGAGACCCTGTTGGTCGCGGGAGTGGCCGGGACCCTCGCGGGCGCCCTGTCGATGGCGGCGGGCGAGTACGTCTCGGTCAGCACCCAGCGGGACACCGAGAGGGCGGCGATCGCCCGTGAGCGGCGGGAGCTCTCCGACGACCCCGAGGGCGAGCTGGAGGAACTGGCGGGGATGTACCGGGAGCGCGGGCTCAGCGAGGAGCTGTCCCGCAGGGTCGCCCGTGAGCTCACCGACCACGACGCCCTGAGCGCCCACGTGGAGGTGGAGCTGGGGCTGAACCGGTACCGGGCCAACCCCTGGCAGGCCGCGTTCGCGAGCATGTTCTCCTTCCTGTTGGGTGCGATGATCCCGCTGTTGGCCATGCTGCTGAGCCCGGACGCCTGGCGTCTGACGGTGACGGTGGTCGCGGTGCTGGTGGCCACGGGTCTGCTGGGCGCGGTCAGCGCGAGAATGGGTGGCGCCCTGCCGTTGCGCGCCGCGCTTCGGTGCGTGCTCGGTGGGTCGTTCGCCATGCTGGTGACCTACACGGTGGGCTCGCTGGTCGGCGGCCTGGCGGGCTCCTGACGCTCAGCGCACGGTGGCCAGGGTGAGCGCGAAGTCCCCCTGCGCATCGGTCCACCAGTGGGTGAGGTCGAATCCCGCGGCGTCGAGTTCGGCGGCCAGTCCCTCGCGGCGGAACTTGGCGGAGATCTCCGTGCGCATCTCCTCACCCTCGGCGAAGTTCACCTCCAGGTCGAGGTCGGCGACGCGCACGCGCTGCGCGGAGCGGGCGCGCAGGCGCATCTCGATCCACTCGCACTCGGCGTTCCACACCGCGAGGTGCTCGTAGGCGGTGGGGTCGAAGTCGCCGCCCAGCTGCTGGTTGATCACCGAGAGCACGTTGCGGTTGAAGGCGGCGGTCACCCCCTGGGAGTCGTCGTAGGCGGCCACCAGGCGTGCGGGGTCCTTGACCAGGTCGGCGCCGAGCAGTAGGGAGTCGCCCCGGTGCAGCACGTCGTGGATGTCGCGGAGGAAGGAGTCGCGGGGGCCGGGTTCCTGGTTGCCGATGGTGGAGCCGAGCACCGCCAGGAGCTGGCGCCCGCTCTCGCTGACCGGTAGGAGGCCCAGGTGGTGCTCGAAGTCCCCCACCACCGCGTGCACGTCCAGGCCGGGGTAGTCGTCGGCGACAGGGCGCGCGGACGCGGCGAGGAACTCCCCGCTGACGTCGACGGGCACGAACCGGGTCAGCTCGCCCTGGCGTCGCATGGCGTCCAGGAGGAGCCGGGTCTTGACCCCGGCCCCGGAGCCGAGCTCGATGAGGGCGACGGCGCCCGAGGCCTCGGCGATCTCGTCGGCGTGCGTCTCCAGGATGGAGCGTTCGGCGCGGGTCGGGTAGTACTCCGGAAGCCGCGTGATGTCCTCGAAGAGCCCGCTGCCGCGTTCGTCGTAGAACCACTTGGGCGGCAGTTGTTTGGGGCGTGTGGTGAGGCCCTCGGCGACGTCGGTGCGCAGGGCCTTGTCGAGCTCGTCAGCGGTCAGGTTGCGGTCAATCCGGAACATGGTGCCTCCTGTGTCCCTTACGGATGTACCCGGGGCGGGTGATACCAGTGGGGTGCGTACCTGGGCTCAGCCGAGGGGCCGGACGTCGGTGCCCTCGCGGGTGGCCGCGACCACGGAGTTCTCGGGGACCTGTCGCCAGCCGCGCCCGTCGTCGAAGGGCTCGGAGGCCAGCCAGACCCCCTCGTCCCGGCGCAGGGAGTACAGGGTGTCCCCCGCGGTGGTCCCGACGATCGCCTCTCCGTCGCTGGCCAGCAGGTTGTACCGCCCCTCGGAGAGTTCGCGGGCGCGGTGCACCGCCGACGCGAGCGCGCCGGTCAGGTCGCCGGAGGTCCGCCAGGCCCGCACGGCGTGCGCGAAGAGCGGGGCGGAGTCCACCGGCGCGCGGGCGTCCAGGGCGTCCGGCGGGAAGGGCGCCGCCATTCCGGTCAGGAGCGCCTGGTCGTCCCGGGCCGCCCCGTTGTGGCTGAACAGCAGGCGGTCAGCGCGGAAGGGCTGGGCCCCGGACTCCTCGGACCCGAACCCGACGGTGGCGTCGCGGACCGCGGCGACCACGCACCCGGACCTGATCGCCCGGGCGGCGTCGGCGAAGGAGGAGTCGCCCCAGATCGGCATGGCGCGCCGGTACCGGAGCGGCTCGGGGGTCCCGATCCCCTCCGGGTACCAGCCGACTCCGAACCCGTCGGCGTTGACGGTCCCGTAGCGCTGCTGTCGCGGGGCCCAGGACTGCACGTGGAGTGAGTGGGGCGCCGCGTACAGGAGTTCGTGCAGGGTACGCGGCGGCCCCAGGTAGGCGAGGTGACGGCACATCAGTCGCGGCCCGCGTCGCGCGCGCAGCGGAACCCGCTGAAGATCTGCCGCCGGATCGGGTGGTCCCAGTTGCGGAAGGTGGAGCGGACCGCCGTGGGGTGGGTGGCCCAGGAGCCCCCGCGCAGGACCTTGTAACCGTCGTCGAAGAAGACCTCCGAGTACTCGCGGTAGGGGAACGCGGAGAACCCGGGGTAGCCGTGGAACGTCGTGGAGGTCCACTCCCACACGTCACCGATCAGCTGTCGTACCCCCAGCGGTGAGGTGCCCTCGGGGTGGCTGCCGACCGGGTGCGGCCCGAGCGTCCGCTGGCCGAGGTTGGCGTGGTGTCCGGTGGGTTCCGCGTCGCCCCAAGGGAAGCGGAGTGAGCGCCCGGTGGCGGGGTCGAAGCGGGCGGCCTTCTCCCACTCGGCCTCGGTGGGGAGACGTTTGCCCGCCCAGCGGGCATAGGCCTGGGCCTCGTGGAAGGACACGTGCTGGACGGGTTGGTCCGGCGGCACCTCCTCGACCCGGCCGAAGCGGCGCCGGGACCAGCCGTCCCCGTCCCGGCTCCAGAACGCGGGCGCCTCGGCGTCGCGCCGCTGGCACCACTCCCACCCCTCCTCGGTCCACCAGCGTGGGTCGCGGTAGCCGCCGTCAGCCACGAACCGCAGGTAGGCGGCGTTGGTGACCGGGTCGGTGTCGATCCAGTAGGCGGCCAGGTCCACGGTGTGGGCGGAGCGCTCGTTGTCGTAGGACCAGGGGTCGTCGTCCGTGCCCATGGTGAAGGGCCCGGCGGGGACCAGGATCTCCTCCGCCGGGGGCGGGCTCGACAGCGCGAACCCGGGCTCCTCCTCCAGCAACACGGGGGCGCCGCGGCGGAGCTGGTGGGTGGCGAGCATGGTCTCGTCGTGCATGTGCTCGTGCTGGATCACCATGTGGAACACGAAACCGGCCTCCAGCAGGGACCGCTCCCCCGCGTTCCGAGGGGCGGGCACCGTCTCCAGGTTCACCGATTCGAGGGTGTCCAGGACCTCCCTGCGCACCCGGTCGTTGTACGCACGGGCCTCGTCCGGGCGCAGCAGGGGCAGGGCGACCCGGTCGGCCCTGGGGTTCTCGAAGGCGTCGTACAGACCGTCGATGTCGGGACGCAGCGCCTCGCGTCCCCCCGCGGCCCTGAGCAGCCACTGCTCCTCGTAGTTGCCGATGTGCGCCAGGTCCCAGACCAGCGGTGACATCAGCGGGGAGTGCTGGGTGAGCAGGCCCTCGTCGTCCAGGGAGTCCAGGGTCAGCCCGTTGCTGCGCCGCCTGCTCCGGTCGAGTTCGGCGGCGATGCGCTCCTTGGCGCGGTCCTGTTCGTGGCTCATGACGAACCTCCCCTGTGCGCGGCGCGGACGCCGCTCTGGCCGTGCGTCGGGTGCTCGGCGCCGTCACGCGGCTCGGGCACCAGCTCCCCGAGCGCCGCGTCCGCCGGGCACTGTCCGCGTCGGACGTACCGGTCCGCGTACGCGTCCACCAGGTGGGCGAGTCCGCCAGCGCCCATCCTCGGCAACGCCTCCACGGCGGCGTCGAAGCACACCCGCGCACAGGCGTCGATCTCGGGGTCGGCCGGACCGAGACTGGCCGAGCGCCGCCACAGTTGCGGGGAGGGGAGGCGGTCCCGGCAGAGCCGTTCGGTGGCCTCCTCCGCGACGGCGCGGGCGCGGGGTTCGTCGAGCAGCGCGGCGGCGAGCGCCACCGGGACCGGCCACCAGCGCAGCGGCAGGGCGTCGATCATGCGCAGTTCCCACCAGCCGCGCGGGCGCACGGGAGGGAAGAGCGTGGACAGGTGGAACTCCAGGTCGGCGAGGGTGATCGGGCGGGCTCCCCGCCCGGCGATCCAGTCGGCCAGGGTGATGCCCGGGTCGGCCGTCCACTCCCCGCCCCCGCCGGGGACCTCCGGCACGGCCAGGACGTTGGCCGCGAGGGCGTACTCGGCCCAGGCGGTGGCGGGGTCCGGGTGGCTGTGGGACTCCAGGGCCGGTCGGGTGCGGGTGCCGTCCGTGGCCGCCCAGATGGCCCAGCGGGTGGACTTCCAGCCGGTGGGCCGACCGCGCCACACTGCGGAGTTGGCGAACGCCGCCACCAGGACGGGTCCGAGCCGGTGCACGAGTTCCCAGCGGGCGCGTGCGTCGGCGGCGTCGGCCCCGGTGTCCAGGCACACCTGGAGCGACGCGGTGCTGCACATCATGGTGCGCCCGCTGGGCTCGCGCCGGTTGGTGAAGAACTGCTCCATGGCCGTGTAGCGGGGCAGGCGGAGCTGGCGGACGGGGGGCCGTACCGGGTCGAGAGCGGTCTCGGCCAGGTGCAGTCCGGCGTCGGCGAGGGTCTTGCGGATGTGGTCCAGGTCCCGGGCCAGGGCCTCGTGGGCGCGTGCGGGTCCCGGGAGGGCGGCCGAGCTGAGCTCGATCTGGCCGCCGGGTTCGAAGGTGATCCGGCTTCCCGCGGGCGGGGGGCCACAGGCCTCCATGAGGTCCGCGAGGCGGTCGATGGTGACGGGTTCGGTGGGGTGCTCGGGGTCGGTGACCAGCCATTCGGTCTCGGCCCCGACCTTTCCGGGTGGTCCGGTCTTGAAGCAGACACCGTTGATGTAGTCGTGGACGTCTTCGGTGGTCATGTGCGCCATGGGCTGCTCCCTCGGGTCGCGCCCCACAGGTCCTGCCCAGACACTCACGGTCACGAACGTGTGTGATCACCCCAATTCATCGCAACCGGCGCGAACCCGTGCGCGGGCGTGCCACCCCGTGAATGACACGCCGGTTGGCGTCGGGCTTCGCGACGGGACCGCACCAGCGAGCCAGCCAAACGTGACGACGATCACATGACGCGGGCTGGGTTCAGGCCTCCAGGAACTCCCGCACACGTCCTTCGACGATCCGGCGTTCCTCCTGGTCAAGAGCGATGTCGAACACCTCGTGCAACACTGTTCCCACCTCTCCCGGAGTCAACTCCCGTGTCTTCCCGGTGCCGTCCACCCTCTCCACGGACAGGGTCGTGTCGTTGAGCGCGTACCGGGTCCCGCCAACGCTCCGCGCGACCATCAGACGGTTGCGGAAGGGTGACCGCGGGTGGGTGGTGAGGTAGTGGCTGTACACCGCGTAGTCCTGCGGGAGTACACCCGCGGCGGCGAACAGGTACAGGTTCCGCCACCGCCCGCCGGCGAACCCGCGCAGCAGCCACTCCTCGTCGCCGATCTCCGACACCCGGTCCAGCCGCAGGTTCCAACCGCCCTGCGAGACCTGGTGGCCGTCCACGAACGGGAAGGGCTCCACGAGGCCCCCGCCGCCGAAACCGACGTCGGCCAGCCAGGGCTCACCGTCCACCAGGACCCGCAGGAGCGCGTGGGTGGAGGGCCGGGGACGGCCGTCACCACCCACCAGGACCCGGGCGGTGAAGGCGGTCAGCGTGAACCCGATCCGGTCCAGGGCGGCGGCCAACAACAGGTTCTGTTCGTAGCAGTAGCCTCCCCGGCGCTGGTGGACCATCTTGTCCGTCAGCGAGGGGACGTCCAGCGGGACCGGGCGGCCCAGGAGCAGTTGGAGGTTCTCGAAGGGAATCGCCGCCAGGTGGGCGCGGTGCACGGCGGTGAGGGTGCCCAGGGTGGGCGGCGGCTCGCCGGACAGGCCCAGACGCGCCAGGTAGGCGTCCAGATCGAGGTCGGTTCCGTGCCAGAGGTCGCGCTCGGTGAGGACGCGCTCCGGGGCTGGCGCCGGTCCCGGCGGCTTCGCTGGTACGGGTTCCTCGGGGTGCTCGTTGGTCCGCATGTCCGTGCCAACGGGGCCCACGCCGGGAGTGTTCCGGCGCGGGCCCCTCCTTAGCCCCGCACCGGACGGGAGAGCAGTTGTGGGTGACGAGGGCGGACGTCCGGGATCGACGGGCCGGTCGGCGCCCCGCGCGAGGACGCGCCGCCCGCGGCCCACCGGGACGCGGACCACGTGGTGCCCACCGGTCGGGACGCCCTACACGGTCACGGGTCCGGGCGGACCGTCCGCGCGCAGGCGGCCGGTCGCGTCCTCGGCCGCCCAGTGGCAGGCCACCCGGCGCTCGGCGCCGCCGCCCAGGACCTCCGGGTCCACGGTGGTGCACAGGTCGGCCACCCCGGCACGCTCGGCCTCACCTGAGGCCAGCACCGGACAGCGCGGGTGGAACCGGCAGCCAGCGGGGACCTGTTTGGGGTCCGGCGGCTCGCCGGAGAGCACCACGGGGCCCTCCTCCATCCCGGAGTCGGGCAGGACCGACAAGAGGGCCCGCGTGTACGGGTGGGCGGGCGCGGACAGGACCTCCTCCACGGTGCCCAGTTCCACCACGCGCCCGAGGTACATCACGGCGACCCTGTCGGCGATGTTCCACGCCAGGCCGAGGTCGTGGGTGGCCACCAGCGCGGACAGGCCCAGTTCGTCGCGCAGTTCCAGCAGCAACCGCAGGATCTCGCCGCGCACCGACGCGTCCAGGGACGCCACCGGCTCGTCGGCCACCAGCACCTCCGGGTCCAGGACCAGGGCTCCGGCGATCACCACGCGCTGGCGCTGTCCACCGGAGAGCTCGTGCGGGTAGCGGGTGAAGAACCGCTCGGGCGGGCGCAGACCGGCCTGGGACAGGGCCCGGGAGACCCGCTCCGTCTCATCGACGGCGGTTCCCTCGTGGATGCGCAGCCCCTCCACGACCGACTCGTAGACGGTGCGGCGGGGGTTGAGCGACCCCATCGGGTCCTGCTGCACGAGCTGGACCCGGCGCCGGTAGGTGCGCAGGTCGCGCGAGCGGTAGCCCAGTGGCGCCCCCTCGAACAGGACCCGGCCGCCCGTGGGCCGCTCCAGCCCGAGCAGGGCCCGGGCCAGGGTGGTCTTGCCACAGCCGGACTCCCCCACGAGGGCGACGATCTCCCCCGCCGCCACGTCCAGGTTGACCCCGTCCACGGCGCGGGCGGTACCCCGGCCGCCGCCCGGGGCGAACCCGGCGGCGAAGGCGACCCTCACGTCGTCGGCCCGCAGGATGGGCCCGGTCACCTGCTGAGGCCCGGACCGGGAGGAGGGCTGTCGTGAGTCAGTGTCGGCGCTCAACGGCTCGTCTCCTCTGTGTTGGCGGTCCCGCTCTCGTCACTCGCGCCGCCCGGTCCGCTCATGCCACCGGAGCCGCTCGCCGCGCCTGCGTGGCCGAGCGACCCCGGGCCCGTGCCCACGTGCACGCACGCGGCGTACCGGTCCGCGTGGCCGTCGCGGTCGGGGCGGACCGGCCACAGCGGCGGGTCCACGGTGGCGCACACCGTCTCGGCGACCGCGCAGCGCGGCCGGAACACACAGCCCGAGGGCGGGTCTGCGGGGTCCGGCGGGTCTCCGGGCAGTCCCCGGGGCGCCAGGCGCGAGCCCGGGTCACCGATCTTCGGGAAGGCCGCGCTGAGCGCGCTCGCGTAGGGGTGCGCGGGTTCGTGCACGACCTCCCGCGCGGGACCGTGTTCGACGATCCGCCCGGAGTACATGACCGCGACCCGGTCGCAGGTGGCCGCCAGGACGGACAGGTCGTGGCTGATCATCAGCATGCCGATCCCGGTCTCGCGCACCAGCCGCCCCAGCAGGGCCAGGATCTGCGCCTGGATCATCACGTCCAGCGCGGTGGTGGCCTCGTCCGCGATGATCAGGCGCGGCTCGCACGCCAGCGCCATCGCGATCATCACCCGCTGGCGCTGACCGCCGGAGAGTTGGTGGGGGTAGTCGCGCCGACGCGAGGCGGGCAGCCCCACCTGTTCGAGGAGCTCGGACACGCGCGCGTCCACCCGGGCCGGACCGACCAGTTCGTGGATGAGCAGGGGCTCGGCGATCTGGTCCCCGATCCGCTTCACCGGGTTGAGCGAGTGCATGGCGCCCTGGAACACCACCGACGCTCCCACCCAGCGCACGGCGCGCAGGCGGCCCCACTTCATCTGGAGGACGTCCTCGCCCTCCAGCAGGATGCGTCCGGTGACCTTCGCGCTGGCGGGCAGCAGGCGCAGCAGTGCCAGGGCCACCGTGGACTTGCCGCTGCCGGACTCCCCCGCCACCCCGAGGGTGTCCCCGGGGTCCAGGGCCAGGTCGACCCCGCGGACGGCGGGGACGTCCCCAGCGCTGCCGGAGTACGTGACGCGGAGGTCGCTGACGTCGAGAAGGCTGGTCAACTCTGCCCCTTGAGCCGTGGGTTGATGACGGACTCGACCGCGCGCCCGCACAGGGTGAAGGAGAGCGCGACCACGGCGATGGCCAGGCCGGGCGGGACGATGTACCACCAGATCCCGGCGCTGATCGCCCCGGCGGTGCGGGCCGCCTCCAGGATGCCGCCCCAGGAGATGGTGGTGGGGTCGCCCATGCCCAGGAAGGCCAGGGTGGACTCCGCGATGATGGAGGTGGCCACCAGCAGCGTGGTCTGCGCGAGCACGACCGGCATGACGTTCGGCAGCACGTGCCAGCCCATCACGTGGGCGTGGCCGCCGCCCAGGGCGCGGGCGCGCTCCACGAACGGGCGGGCCTCCACGGCGAGGGTCTGGGCGCGCACCAGGCGTGCGGTGGGCGGCCAGACGGTGAGGCCGATCGCGATGATGATGGTGCCGGTGCCGCGCGGCAGGACGGCGGCCAGCGCCACCGCCAGGACCAGGGTGGGCAGGACCAGGAACCAGTCCGTGACCCGCATGAGCACCGTGGACACGATCCGGCCGCCGACGCCGCCGGAGGAACCGAAGTGCCCGGCGGTGACTCCCACGAGGGTGCCGAGGGTGACCGACACGAAGGTGGCCAGCAGGCCGACCGTCAACGAGACCCGCGCGCCCCAGATCACCAGGTCCAGGATCGAGCGGCCGAAGTTGTCGGTCCCCAGGGGGAACTGCCAGCTCGGCGGCTCGTGGGACTCGCCCGGGGCGCCGGTGATGGTCAGGTGGGTCTGGTCGATGAACAGCGGGGCCGTCACGGCGAGCAGACCGATGGCGAGCAGCAGGCCCAGGCCGAGGAGACCGGCCCGGTTGCGGGCGTACTCGCGGGCGAAGCCGACCAGGGCCTCACGGCGGCGTCTGCGGGCCAGCGCGCGGCTGGAGAGCGCGGGGTCCGGCGGCGCCGCCGGGGCGGCCGGGGCGGGTCCGGTGGGTGAGTTCATGGGCGCACCCTCGGGTCGAGCAGCGGATACACCAGGTCGGCCAGCAGGTTCATGAGGATCACCGAGGCCGCGAACACCACGAACAGCCCCTGGACGAGGCCGAGGTCGGGCACGCGCAGACCGGAGTAGAAGAGCTGGCCGAGTCCGGGCCAGGAGAAGACCGTCTCCACGAGGATGACCCCGGAGACGACCTGCCCGAGGTTCAGGAAGATGAGCGTCACTGTGGGCAGGAGCGCGTTGGGCACGGCGTGCCTGCGGCGCACGAGGGCGTCGCGCAGTCCCTTGGCGCGGGCCGTGACCAGGTAGTCGGCGCCCTTCTCGTCCATCAGTGAGGAACGCATGATCATGAGGTACTGCGCGTAGATCACCGCGACCATGGTCAGGACCGGCAGCACCATGTGCCGGGCGGTGCTCAGAGCGGTCTCCACCGGTCCGGTGGCACTGGGCGAGACCATGCCGCCGGTCGGGAACAGGCCGGGCATGAACCCGCGCCCCGAGGCGAGCAGCACGATCAGCAGCAGGCCGAGCCAGAACGTGGGCACCGACCAGAAGAACAGCGCGACCGCCGTGTTGATCCGGTCCCCGCGTCCACCCGGCCGCCACCCGGCGCGGGCGCCGAGGAAGAGGCCGAGGAGCGCGGCGATGACCGTGCCGGTCCCGGCGAGCAGGATCGTCGGGCCCAGGCGTTCGAGGATGAGGTCGACCACCGGCTCGCGGTACTGGAAGGAGATCCCGAGGTCGAGCCGCACCAGACCGGCCGCGTAGTCGAGGAACTGCTGCCAGAGCGGCTGGTCGAGGCCGAACTGGCGACGCAGCTCCTCACGTTGTTCGGCCGAGACCTCGCGGCCCTCGGTCATGGCGCGGACGGGGTCGCCGGGCAGGATCCGGAAGAGGAAGAACCCGGCGACGATCACGGCGAACAGGGAGACCACGGCGGTGGTCAGGCGGCCGAGCACGTAGGTGGCCACGGGGGCCGCTCGGCCCAACCCCGTGGGGCCCGCCGGGGCGGGGACGTCGGTGGTCCCCGCCCCGGTCGGTTCGTCCGCCTCGGTGGGCGTTGTCGTCACTCGCGGTCCTCCACGGTGGAGCGTCGTCGGAAGAAGACGAAGGCACCCGCGACCACCAGCACCAGCACGCCGGCACCGATGCCGATGAGCACCCCGGTGGACGGCCCGGAGCCGCCGCCGGACGCGCCCTCCGCGGGCTCGGCCGACCACCAGGCCCAGTAGCCGTCCTGGCCCCAGATGTTGCCGCCCTCGGCGGGCTCCAACTGGAGGCTGGCGATGTGGTCGGTCCGGTAGGCCTCCATGATGTTCGGGTAGGCCAGGACGTTGACCACGGCCTCCCGGTACAGGACCTCCTGGAGCTGGTGGATGATCTCGGCGCGGGCCTCGCGGTCGTACTCGGCCAGCTGCGCGGCGTAGAGCTCGTCGTACTCCTCGTCACAGAAGTACGCGTCGCCCTGCATGGTGCCCGGTTCGGTGGGCAGCGCGTCGCAGGTGTGGATGCTGAACACGTAGTCGGGGTCGGGGTTGACCGTCCACCCGGTGAAGATGAGGTCGTACTCGGCGTCGTAGAGGGCGTCGCTCAGGATGCCCGGGTCGACGGTCTGGTTGTCGATCTCGATGCCGATGTCGGCGAGGCGCTCGTCGATGACCTGCCCGGCCTGGACGTTGTCCGGGCGGTCGGCGTGGACGTGCATGCGCAGTTCGAGGCGGTCGCCGTCGGGCGAGACCCGCACGCCGTCGCCGCCCCTCTCGTACCCGGCCTCGTCGAGCATCGCGTTGGCGGCGTCCGGGTCGAAGTCGAGGATGGCCTCGTCGCCCTCGGGGGCCCAGTGGAAGTCCGTGTAGCGGGGCGGGACGTAGCCGCCCGCGGCGACGGCCTGGCCGTTGGCGCCCTGTTGGACGATCTCCTCGTTGTCGATGCCCATGACGATGGCCTGGCGCAGGGTGCGGTCCTCCAGCGCCGGGTGTCCGTCACCGAACTCCTCGCCGTCCTGGGTGACGGCGCCGGGGTTGATGGTGAAGGCCTGGAACCGCTTGCCGTCGGCGACGTTGACGGCGACGTTGTCCAGCGTCTCCAGGGAGGTGATCTGGGCGTCGGTGAGCTCGTAGACGAAGGAGACCTCGCCGCTGCGCAGGGCCTCGACGGCGGCGTCCTTCTCCGAGTAGTAGCGGAAGTACAGCTCGTCGAAACCGGGGGCGCCGCGCCAGTGATCGGGGTTGGCTTGGAGGCGGATGTGCTCGCCGCGCGAGTGCTCGGTGAGGACGAAGGGGCCGCTGCCGACGGTGGGGAGGTCGTCTGCGGTGTAGTCGGAGAAGGCGTCGCCCTCCTCCTCGATGATCGGCTCCCAGACGTGTCGGGGGACGATCGGCACGCGCAGGGACTCCATGGTGGCCTGCGGTTCGTCCAACTCGATGACGACGGTCGTGTCGTCCTCGGCCGTGACGTCCTCGAACCCGGAGACGTAGTTGCCGTTGGCGACGGCGGCGGCGTCGTTCTCCATCATCGTGGTGAACGTCCACGCCACGTCGTCGGCGGTGAGCTGCTCGCCGTCGCTGAAGAGGGCGTCGTCACGGAGGTTGAACGTCCAGGTGAGGCCGTCGTCGGAGGTCTCCCAGCTCTCCGCGAGCGAGGGCTCGGGCTCGCCGGTCTCCGGGTTCACCGTGGTGAGGCTGTCGTAGACGTGCCGGAGGATGTTCGTGGTGACCGCGAGCTGCGCGGTGAAGGGGTTGAAGGAGTCGACCTGCTGGGCGATGGCGACGGTGAGGGTGTTGCCGCTCGCCTCGTCGGCGGCCGCCGGGGCCACCGTGAGGCCTCCGAGAAGGAGGAGCGCGCTGCCGGACGCCGCCGTCCGCCGGAGAAGGGTGCCGGAGGGAGGATGTTGGGTTTTCATAACGGCCCCTGTCAGGTTTCGTGGGGTTGGTGGCATTGCCACCTGGGGGTTGTTGGTTGTCTACCAACTCGCCGCGACGAGCGTCAACGATCTTCGAGGTGAGGCGGAATATCGCAACACATTCGACTCCTGTGTCGGAGGCGTTCGTGTTTCCTGGGGATGAAGTGGCTTTTGTTCCCTGTCCGAAACGCATCTCTGATTCGCGGCGATTGGCAGACTCCGCTACGGTTCCCGCCATGATGGGGCACTCGCACGCACTCAGTGGCGTGGTCGGCTGGATGGCGGTAGTACCGCTGGTCCAGGGCACGGAATTCCTTGGACTCAGCTTCGACCTGGGCCCCGGTGAGATCATCGCCGGTTCCCTGGTGTGCGCTGGCGCGGCCCTGTTGCCGGACGTGGACCACAAGAGCGCGACGGTGACCAAGACCTACGGCAAGGCCACCGAGATCCTCAGCGACATTCTCAACTGGGCGTTCGGCGGGCACCGGATGGGCACCCACTCGTTCTTCTTCGCCATCCTGATGGGCGTCCTGGTCCAGGCCCTGGCCCTGTGGTCGGAACTGGCCGTGCAGATCTTCGTGTTCCTGCTGGTCGGAATCGCTCTCCAGGGGCTGGGTTTCGGCATGGACAAGAACCGGACGGCCTCGGGGATCATCAACGCGCTGGCAACGGCGGCGATCACCCTCACCCTGTACTCCGTGGGCGTGAACTACACGTGGCTGGGTCTGGCGGTGGCCTTCGGTGTCGTCCTGCACTTCTTCGGCGACATGATCACCAAGATGGGTGTGCCGATCTTCTGGCCGTTCTGGAAGAAGCGCGTCGGCCAGGGCAAGGGCTTCGTCACCAACGGCCCGGTGGAGCAGAAGGTGGTCACCCCGCTGCTCACCATCGGCGTCATCATCGGTTCGGTGTACCTCTTCGACTGGCCCACCATCCTCCCGGACCACTAGGTCGTGTCCGCCGAACACGCCCTGGCACCGGCCCGATCGCGGGCGAGGCCGCTGGCCCGGCGGGGCGAAGCCTCCTAGGGTGGCGGGCGTGACTCGAACCACAGAGGGCATCAGCCCGGAACTGCACGCCTACGTCGTCGCCCACAGCCAGCCGGTGGACCCGGTCCTGTCGGACCTGGCCGCGGAGACCGCCGATCTGTTCCCCGAGTCCCAGGGGATGCAAATCGGCCCCGAACAGGGCGTCTTCTCCACGCTCCTCACCCAGCTGTCGGGGGCGCGGAACGCGGTGGAGATCGGCACCTTCACCGGGTACTCGTCCATCTGCTTCGCCCGGGGCCTGCCCGAGGACGGCACCCTGCTCGCGCTGGACATCAGCGAGGAGTGGACGTCGGTGGCCAGGAGGTACTGGGAGCGGGCCGGGGTCGCACGGAAGATCACCCTGCGGATCGGCCCGGCCCTGGACTCGCTGCGGGCGCTGCCGAGGGAACCCCAGTTCGACCTGGCCTTCCTGGACGCGGACAAGACCGGCTACGTGGACTACTGGGAGGAACTGGTCCCCCGTATGCGCCCCGGCGGGCTGCTGTTGGCCGACAACACGCTGTCCCACGGGCGTGTGGTGGACCCCGAACAGACCGCCCCGCACGTGCAGGGCATCCGTGACTTCAACGACAGGCTCGTCGCGGACGACCGCGTCGAACAGGTCCTGCTCCCCATCGGAGACGGCCTGACGCTGGCCCGCAGGCTCTGAGCCCTCCGCTCCGCCCGCCGGAGTTGTCCACAGGCCACACGGTTCTCCCGGCGGGGACGGAGTGATCCCGGGTAATGTCCAGTTCCATGCGCCTGCTGCACACTTCGGACTGGCACCTGGGTCGCTCCTTCCACCGGGAGAACCTCATCGAGGCCCAGGCCGCCTTCCTCGACCACCTCGTCGACACCATCCACGCGGAACGGATCGACGTGGTGGTGGTCGCCGGTGACCTCTACGACCGCGCTCTTCCGCCGGTCGACGCCGTGCGCCTGTTCGACCGCGCCCTCGGCCGCATCCGGGAGACCGGGGCCAGAGCGGTGCTGATCAGCGGCAACCACGACTCCATGGCGCGGATGTCCTTCGCCACGGACCTGATCGACGCCTCCGGGGTGCACCTGCGCAGTTCCCTGGACGGGATCGGCACCCCCGTGGTGATCGAGGACGAGCACGGTCCGGTGGCCTTCTACGGCATCCCCTACCTGGAACCGGAGATCGCCCGCCACCACTGGGACCTGCCCGAACGCGGCCACCCGGCGGCGATCGGCCACGCGATGGACCTGGTCAGGGCCGATCTCGCCCAACGTCCGGGCGCCCGCTCCGTGGTGCTCTCCCACGCCTTCGTCACCGGCGGGGAGCCCTCCGACAGCGAGCGCGACATCTCCGTGGGCGGCGCCTCGCACGTGCCCGCCTCGGTCTACGACGGCGTGGACTACGTGGCCCTGGGCCACCTGCACGGCCGCCAGACCATCACGCCGTCGGTGCGCTACCCGGGCAGCCCGCTGGCCTACTCCTTCTCCGAGGAGCACCACCGCAAGGGGTTCTGGCTGGTGGACCTGGACGCGGACGGCTTCGCCGGAGCGGAGTTCGCCGACGCCCCGGTCCCCCGGCCGCTCTCCCGTGTCAGGGGCCGCCTCGACGACCTGCTCACCGATGACCGGTGGGAGCGCCACACGGGGCACTGGCTCCACGTCACCCTCACCGACCCCCGTCGCCCCGCCCAGCCCATGGACCGGCTCCGAGAGCGCTTCCCGCACACCCTGATGCTGGAGTTCGACCCCGACGACGGCGACGCGGAGCGGCGGCCGGTCACCGTCGCCGTCGCGGACCGGCCCGAACGCGAGGTGGTCGCCGACTTCGTCGAGTGGGCCCGGGGCAGCGCCGCGACCCCGGAGGAACGCGCGCTGGTGGACCGCGCGGTCGAAGAGGTCCGCGTCCAGGAAGGGACTCGCTAGATGCGGCTGCACACCCTCACCATGACCGCCTTCGGGCCCTTCGCCGGGACCGAGACGGTCGACTTCGACCGGCTCGGCGGAGGCGGGCTGTTCCTGATCCACGGGCCGACGGGCGCGGGCAAGACCTCCGTGCTGGACGCGGTCTGCTTCGCGCTCTACGGCGACGTGCCGGGTGCGCGCGGCAAGGACCGCTCCCCCAGGAGCGACCACGCCGCGCCCGGGGTCCGGCCGGAGGTCGCCCTGGAGTTCACCGTCCGGGGACGCCGCGTGCGAATCGAGCGCAACCCTCGGTGGGAGCGGCCCAAGAAGCGTGGAAGCGGCACCGTCGCGGAGAACCAGAAGGTGCGCGTCCTCGACTGGCGGGGCGACCGCTGGGAGGGCGTGACCACCCGCCCGGACGAGGCCGGGCAGTTCGTGGGCGACCTGGTCGGGCTCACCATCACCCAGTTCTGCCAGATCGTCATGCTGCCCCAGGGCGACTTCGCCCGGTTCCTGCGGGCCAAGTCCGACGACCGGCGCAAGTCCCTGGAGCGCATCTTCAACACCCGGGTGTTCCGGGACGTGGAGGAGTGGTTCGGCGGGCACGCCCGGAAGCTGGAGCGCGAGGTGCGCGCCGCCGACGAGCGGGTGCGGGCGGTCTCCGGAAGGATCGCGGAGGTCGGCGGGTCCGCCGCCCCGCAGGACCCGGAGGAGCTCACCGCCTGGGCCGCCGAGCTGGCCTCGGTGCAGGCCGCCACCGCCCGCGACGCGGAGGCGGTCACCGCCGGGTTCACGCGAGCCCGGGACGAGGCCAGGGAGGCCCTGGCTGCCGGTCGCGAACTGCTCTCCCGCAGGGAACGGCTGGCCAGCGCCCGGGAGCGCCGCGCGGAACTGGCCGAGCGGCGCGAGTGGCGGACCGGGATCGACACTCGCCTGGCCGCCGCCGAGCGGGCCGACGCGGTGCTCCCGTCCCTGCGCGCCCGCGACCACCGCCGTACCGAACTGGACAAGGCCGAGTTGGCCGTCACCGACCGCCTGGCGCTGGTCAACGGGATCACGGACGTCGACGCCGCCGAACTCGCGGACCTCAGCACCGGTCTCCCCTCGACGCTGCGAGCCGCCGAGAGGTCCCGCCACGACGAACTCGCCCGCTTGGACCACCTGCGCGGAGACGCCGAGCGCCGCCGCTCCCTCCACCGCGACCTGGCCGGGCTCGACCGGCGGATCGCCGCCGTGCGCACCGAGGCGGCCCGGGCCCGCGAACGGGTGACGGCACTGCCCGCCCGGGTCGGGACGATCACCGAGGAGCTGCGCCGGGCCCAGGAGCAGTCCGGACTCACCGACCCCGCGAAGGCCGCTCTCGACCTGGCCGAACGGCGCCGCACGGCCGCCGAGGAGCACCGGCGTCTGGGTGGCGAGGTGGAAAGAGCCGAGGAGGAGCGGCGGCGCGTGGTCGACACC
The DNA here is from genome assembly GCF_000341265.1 of Nocardiopsis prasina DSM 43845. Taxonomy (GTDB): domain Bacteria; phylum Actinomycetota; class Actinomycetes; order Streptosporangiales; family Streptosporangiaceae; genus Nocardiopsis; species Nocardiopsis prasina. The sequence goes on from NZ_ANAE01000181.1 coordinate 109,260, forward strand.
GCCCAGACCGCCCGCGACCGGTCCCAGGACCTGCGGGAGCGGCGGATCGCCCACATGGCCGCCGAGCTCGCCGCCGACCTGGCCGACGGCACGCCCTGCACGGTGTGCGGGTCCACCGAGCACCCCTCCCCCGCCGAACCGAGCGCGCGGGGACTGGTCTCGGCCGAGGAGGAGCGAGCCGCCCAGCAGGCGGCGGACACCGCCGCCGCCCAGCGCACCGAGGCGGAGAACACCCTGGTGGCGCTAAGGGAACGGCACACGGCTTCCGCCGAGCGGGCCGAGGGCCGCACCGTGGAGGCCGCCGCCGAGGAGGTGGCCGCCCGCAAACGGGAACTGGCCGACGCCCGCGCCGCCGCCCGTGAGCTGCACCGTCTGGAGGAGGAGCTGGCCCAGGCCACGGCGGACCTGGAGCGGGCCCGTCAGCGCGAGGGTGAGCTGGTGCGCGAGGAGAGCGAACTGGCCGCCCGCCGCGAGGAGGGCGCCAGAGAACACGAGCGATTGACCGCGCTGCTGGACCGGGCACGCGGTGAGGACGCCGGACTGGCCGAGCGGATCGCCCGCCTGCGCGGTGAGGCCGAGGTGCTGCGCGACGCCGCGGACGCCGTCGAGCTGCGCTCCCGGGCTGCCGAGGAGCTGAGCGCCGCCGTCACCGAGGCCGGACGCTCCCTGACCGAGGCGGGTTTCGAGGACGAGGCCCAGGTGGTGAATGCCGCCCTGGACGAGCGTGGACGCGCGGGCCTCAGGTCCCGGGCGCGCGACTTCGACGACCAGTGGGCGGCGGTCGAGGCCCGGCTCAAGGACCCCGAACTGACCGCCGCCGAGCTCGCGAAGGCGCCGGACCTCGCCGCGTTGGAGGCCGGCGCCCAGGCTTCGGACCGCGCGGCCGATCAGGCCGTGGCCTGGCAGGGCATGCTCTCGGACCGGGCCCGCCGTCTGGCGACCCTGCGCGTGGAACTCGATGGACAACTGTCCGGTTCGGAACCCGTCCTGCGCCGCTACGCGGTGGCCCAGGGGCTGAGCACCCTGGCGGCGGGAACCTCACCGGACAACACCGACAGCGTCCGGCTGTCCGCCTACGTACTGGCGGCCCGCCTGGAACAGGTGGTGGAAGCGGCCAACCACCGGCTGCTGACCATGTCCGACGGCCGCTACGAGCTGCGCTACACGGTGGACAAGGCAGCGGGCGACGGCAGGGCCCGCTCCGCCGGGGGCCTGGGCATGCGCGTGGTGGACGCCTGGACGGGGGTGGAACGCGACCCGGCGACGCTCTCCGGAGGGGAGACCTTCTTCAGCTCCCTGGCCCTCGCGCTGGGCCTGGGTGACGTGGCCACCGCCGAGGCGGGTGGGACGGAGATCGACACCCTGTTCGTGGACGAGGGCTTCGGGACCCTGGACGAGGACACCCTGGAGGAGGTCCTGGACGTGCTGGACCGGCTCCGTGACGGCGGCCGCGCCGTGGGAGTGGTGAGCCACGTCGCGGACCTCCGCCAACGCGTGACGACCCGCCTCCGTGTCGTGAAGGCCGCTGGCGGGTCCAGACTGGAGCACCACGGCTGAGCCCACCCCGGGTTGGGGCCGCTGCCGGTCGGTGCGACAATGACCAGCGTGAATTCGCTGGTCAACATCGCCGTGTTCGGAATCGGGGGCGCCATCATGGTGGCGGCCCTGATCGGTCTTCTCCTCGTGGTCTCAGGGAGCGCGCGCGGGTCCTCGCCCCGGTTGCTCACCGCCTTCGGTGCCGCTTCGGTGCTGCTCCTGGTGATGCTTCCGTCGCTGGCCGCGTTCAACGTGATGTCCGGCGGCGGTGGTTTCTGGGTGGGTTTCGCCACCGCGAGCTTCGTGGCCGCCGTCATGTATGCGGTCAACGTCGCCCTTCTGCCCGTCCTGGCGCGCCGTCAGGCCATGGTGAGCGGGCGCGCTGGTCTGGGCGACCTGCGCCCTTCTGCGTCGGTCCTGCTCGGCGGGCTGGTGATCTGCCTGGGCGTGGGTCTGCTCGTCACGGGCGTGACCGCCTTCGTCGTCTGACCGTTTCCGGCCACCCTCCCCCACCCCACGACGCCGCTCTGTAGCTTCGTGCCGGGGCCCCACTGGGCTCCGGCACCCAGCGAACGGAGCGGCGTATGCGTGTACGGGCCACCGTGGTGGTGGCGCTTCTGCTCAGTGGGTGCGCGGTGGATCTGGAGGAACGCGACTCCATCAGGCAGTTCGAAGTGGCCGCGCTGGACCCCACCCACACGCACCCTTGTGCTTTGCTCCCCGATGCCGCCGCCGTCGAACTCGGCATCCTGGATGAGGAGGGCGAGGGCAGCCCCCAGTCCGACGCGAACTGCTTCTACACGAACCGGGTCGATGCCAGCGTGGACCTCCGCGTGGAGGTTCATGAGGAGAAGGACGCCGTCGAGACCACCGTCGCCGCCGCTTTCTCTGGCGCCGACGACCAGGAGTTCGTCAGCGTGGAGGGGTATCCGGGCGTGACCACGGAGTTCCCAGACTCCTGCAACCTCACCGTGGGAGTTTCCGACGAGCACTCGTTCTACGTGCAGGTGAGTGCCGACGAGGCGTGTGAGGTGGCTGTCGAGGTGGCACGCACCGCGATCACCAACGCCCAGGACGCCTGATGCCGGGCCTCGGGTTCTGTCATCCTGTGCCCAGGAGTGGATCAATTCAAAGGTCAAGCGGAGATAACGGCCCACGTTTCCGCAGGTCGTGAACTGTAAGCCCCGCGCACGCGGGGATGGACCGAAGCCCGTGAATTTCCTCATCGACACGGTCTAGTAAGCCCCGCGCACGCGGGGATGGACCGTGCCTCGTCGTCGGCGCCCCGACCTGCCAGTACGCTCCGCACACGACGAAGCTGTGCGGAGCGGCGACGTCCAGCTCAAAGCAGACCGCTGGACTCTCCCGCTACTCGTGCTCGCACGATGTTCCTGGAGGGCAGTGTCACGACTGGAAAGGCCTCCAAGCCAAGGGCGGTTCCACCCCAGCGAGGTCGGTCGAGGCCTGGTGGCATCATCTTCGAGGATCTTGACCTCCACGAAGACCCCCGCACTCGCCACGGTGTCGTTGGCGACCGTGGTGTGGTCCCGGTCCGGGTGCCGCCGGACGGAGCGAGCCTTGTCGCCGTGGGCACCAGCCTCTTGATCTTTCACGGTCGCGACTTTCCTGCATGCGGCCACGCGGGGGGGCGACCTTCCGGCCGAGATCGCCAGACTCCCACCTGACGTCCGTGCGGCGCGATGCCGTCGAGCCCTACCGCTCGCGTGGCCGTAGGCATGCGACCCGGCCTTCAGCGCCCGTGGGAGGTCTTCAGGTAGCTGAGGAACGACGGTTGCAAACCGGTGACGTGCGTCCCCTGCAACAACGCCTTCGACAGCTGCTCCGAACGTCCCTTGGCGTGCAGCCGTTCCAGCGTGGTGAGAACGTGACGGGCCATCCCGCGATAGAACGGAACCTCTCCCAACAGTTCGGCTTCGTTCAGCGTGACGTGCAGCCGGGGAGCGGCTGCGTCCTCACCGAGTTCGGGCAGGGCGTCCACGAGGGTGAAGATCTGGCTGTCCGCGCTGGCCACACCCGGGCTGCCCGCACCGATGCTCGTGAAGAGCCCCGTGTCACGCAGCCATGCGTAGAGGGCGAAGAGACCTCCGTAGGAGTATCCGAAGAGGCCGTGCCCGGACTCGCTGACACGCAGCTTCGACCGCAGGTGAGGGTGGAGTTCGTTGGTCAGGAAGTCGAGGAAGACATCGGCCTGGGTCTGCTCCAGCTCCGCGAGGTAGGCCTCCACCTGCTCCTCGGTCATCGCACCCGACTCGCGAGCCGCGTTGAGGGTGGCCAGCATGTCGTCACCGATGGGCTCCCCCGGCGGCACGAGGTCGCGGTTGCGGATCTGTGCCCAGTTCGCGGCCTCCTCACCCGTGTAGCCGATGCTGACCTGGATGTACGGGGCGATGGTCAGATATGGGTCCGACTGGGTGACGATGAGGGGCGCGGTCAGGCCGACGGTCCAGTTGCCGTCCAGCACGTAGATGAGCGGCAGCGGTTCCGTGGAGTCCGCGTAGCCGGGGGGTGTGGTCACCCAGACGGCGTAGCGGCGTCCTGACTTCGCGGTCACCTCCAGGTACTCCGTGTCCTGCAAGCAACCGTGCAACAACTCGCTCATCGAGTCTCCCCCTTTGTGATACGGCCACCCTCGATGACGAGGGCGGCCAGGTCTGGATCACCGAACACCTTGGAGCCGTGGGACGGGCCCTGTCGTCAGGGACCTGTCGGCCCGCGTCCTGAAACGGATCGTCCCGACGCCGTCTCGGCCAGACCGGTGATGTCGGCGTTGACGCTGGTGACTGAGACCAGCCACGTACCGACCATCGGGCCTCCCGAGGCCCCGGACCTGCGTCCTCAACAGTGGTGAATTGGATATGCGGTAACGTACTCAACAGTGGTGAAACTGTCAACGGAGGCAACGTGAGATCGCCGGTCGGGGAAGGGAAGCAGCGTCTCCTGGAGTCGCTGTTCAACGAGTTCGGAGAGAACGGACCCAGCCCGAACCTGTCGATGCGCCAGGTGGCGGAGCGGCTCGGCGTGCACCACACGTTGCTGACGTATCACTTCGGATCGCGGCCGGGCCTGCTGCGTGCGGTGCTGCTGGAGGCGCGCCGCCGCGACAACCTCGCGATAGCCGCGACCGGGAACGAACTAGGGTTCGTGGCCCTGTGCAGAGCCGTCTGGAACTTCTACTCGGACCCCGCGCACGAAGACCGCATCCATGCCTTCTTCCACCTGGTCGGGCTCGCGGTCTACGAGCGGGACGCGTTCCAGGAGCTCGTCGTCGACATCGACCACCTGGCGCAGCTCCTCGAAGCTGCGGCGCTGCGCGACGGAGCTACTGCGACCGAGGCCAGGCAACACAGCATCATCGCGACCGCGTGTCTGCGAGGACTCCTGCTCCAAAGGCTGCTGAGCCCGACCGCCGAGGTCGACGCCGCGGCAGAGCGCTTCATCACCTCGTTCGCGGATTTCGGGAGTGAGAGTCACGCGTCGTCAACCGCCGTGGACCCGGGGCCGACCGGACAATAGGTCGCGCCGTGCAGCCTCCCGAGAATACGCAGTCATTCCAGAACCGGAAAACTCCGCATCCCAGGCATCAACGCCGACTGGGGTTGGGCGTCGTTGGTCGCTCTAGGGGTTGGGGTTGCTGCGGGTGGGTGGGTTCTGCGGTTGTGGTTGCTGTCCCGCGAGGGTTCTACGGCTTGGGTTGCTGTGGCGCAGCCTTTCTACGGCCAACCCGTTTTTCCCATTAGCTAAAGGCGGTCGGGTGCCGCTTACACCGTACCCCTTGGGGTTTCTCGGTCCATTCAGGGCGGGGTGGGTGGATGGTGCTGTGCCCGCACCGCACTTGGCGGATGAGCAGAACGGTGCACGACTGGTAGTTCAAGGCCAAGTACGGACACGGGCCACCCCCCAGGACTACTGACGTGTTCTAGAGATGCGTGTCCCCACCTCTGGCGAAAACCCCTGCCGTCTGAGCGCCGACCACCGCACTCCGGCCAACCCGCGCAACCCAGCGAAGCGCGTACCTGCACCTCTGCACCCCGCTGTGTCTGAGGGGATTTGCGCCGTGCGGGTTCAACCAGCACGGACGAGGCTTCAAGCACACCCCCTGGGGCTGAGGCAGCTACACACCTGCACGCGCACACCCCCTGGGGCTGAGGGGGTTGGTGCCGTGCGGGCTACTACGGCGAGTGGCTGGGGCGCCAACCTCCTGGGGGTGAAGGTGGCGCCGAACCGCCGGG
>NZ_ANAE01000182.1:0-5996 GCF_000341265.1 Nocardiopsis prasina DSM 43845
GGAAGGGCTTGTCCTTTGGGGCGGGTTCTTCCTCTTCTTTTTTGTTGGGGTTGTTTGTGCGTTTGTGAATCGACGTTTTCGGGCTGATTTCCCATGGGGTGCTGGCGGGGCGGACCTCCCGCGATGGGAGAATTTCGGTATGACGAAGACAATCCCCGCGGACCTGCTGGCGGCCGCTGAGGCGGCGAACGGATTCATGCCCACTGACGAGGGGATGGCTCTCTTCGAGACGGCCCTGGAGTACGCGGACCGCGGACCCGTCGTGGAGATCGGCACCTACTGCGGCAAGTCCACCGTGTTCCTGGGTGCCGCGGCACGTGTGGGTGGGGCGAGGGTCGTCACGGTGGACCACCACCGGGGCTCCGAGGAACACCAGGAGGGCTGGGAGTACCACGACAGCTCCCTGATCGACCCGGTCACCGGGAAATTCGACACCCTGCCGCACTTTCGGCGCACGATCACCCAGGCGGGCCTGGACGACGAGGTCATCGCGATCACGGGCGCCTCAGTCGACGTCGCCGCTGTCTGGGGCACCGAGCTGGGCATGCTCTTCATCGACGGCGGACACAGCGAGACGGCCGCCCAGAACGACTACGAGGGCTGGTCGCCGCACGTCGCCGTAGGTGGGGCGCTGGTGATCCACGACGTCTTCCCGAACCCGGAGGACGGCGGACGGCCCCCGTTCAACGTCTACTGTCGCGCGCTGGACTCGGGGAGGTTCAGGGAGGTGCGCGTGGTGGGCTCCATGCGGATCCTCGAGCGCGTCTCCTAAAGCGATTCGGGTGCGCGGCATGGCATTCGTGACGGGGGCAGTGGTGAATCGAATGCGCACGCTCAGTGATTGTCCCTGAGTGTGGCAATATTGGTCCGGTATTGTGAGTGAGCCAACACCCGGACATGGACACGCCTTCGGAGGGTAAGCCTTCGGTAAGAAGTGACCGTGCGGTTACGGATTCGGCCTTGACACGGTTACGTGCGGGTATCGTGGCTTTGAGGGTGGAGCGATGGTGGTGATTTTCCCCGAAATACCGCTTCAGCCCTGAATCGAACTGAACCGATCAGGGGCACTCGCGCGTCAAACACCAGGACGGCACGGTGCCGGACGTGATTTGCCTTGGGGGCGGGGAGCTGAGCAAGAGCACACACGGCGATGGCGGGACGGACGGACAGCGTCCCGAATCGAACACGCCGGAGACGAAAGAGACCTCTGCTGAGGAGCTGTCCACTCAAGCGACCCCCCAGCGTGATGATCTACCCACCAGCGGTGAGGATCAATCCGAGGGAGAAGCCTCGGAGTCGGGTGGCGAGGCCAACGGTCAACCCGAGCCCGAGTTCGTCCCGGGGGCCATCGCTTTCAAGACAAGCGGCACGTTCCTGCGTGACCGCGTCGCCATGACTCTCGCCGAACAGGGCTTCGAGTCCGAGGGATCGGACTCCACCGGGACGGCTGACGACGCGGAGCGGGCGAAGCCGGGGGCCTCCGAAGAGGACTCCGGTGACGTGCCCGTCGACGACGCACCCGTCGCCGGTGCGGAGGACGAGGCCGACAGGTTCGACCCCTCCGACCAGGCCGACGGGGACTCCGCGCGCGCGGACACCGGGGAAGCCGAGCTGGAGGAAGCCCGAACGGAACAGATCCCGGTCCTCGGAGCCAAGGACACCGAGGAGCCCGAGGACACCGCCGAACCTGCGGTGGCGGGCTCCGCCGTCACCGACCCCGGACCCTCCTCGGAACCGGAGAAGGTGACCGGGCCCGAGACCGATACCGAGAAGCACTCCGACGACGGCGCTCGCACCGAGGCCATGCCCGCACCGGCGGCTGGCGCGGTGGCCTTCGCCGGGGCTCCGCCCGAGGCGGACGACGCGGTGCACGGTTCCGAGAGCGGGCCGGCCGTGGGCGCCGTTACCGGTGCCACGGCGGAGACCGCGGCCATGTGGCCGACGCCCCGACGCCTGTCCGACTACGTTTCGGACAGACCCACGGAGGAGGGGCCGAGCGGACCCGCCGACGGCGGGATGGCCGGAGCTGCGGCGTCCGGCGGAGCCGGGACCCCCGGGGGGCCGGGCGGGCCCGACGGTCCCACCGACAGCGCAGAGGGGCCGGGTGAGGGTTCCGGGAAGAACAAGAAGAAGAAGGCGAAGAAGCCGCTCTGGCTGCGCCTTCTCCTGGGCTTCCTGGCCGTCACCGGCCTGGGCCTCATCCTGGCCTGCGGTGTCTTCACGTTCTTCTACGTGACCGTCGAGGTTCCCGACGCGGCCAAGGCCGACGCGGTGGAGCAGGGCTCCACCTTCTACTTCGCGGACGGCGAGACCGAGTTCGCCTACCGGGGCACCGACCGCGAGGTCATCAGCTACGACGAGATGACGGCCGGCGGCGACCATGTCGTCGAGGCGGTCATCTCCGCCGAGGACCGTGGTTTCTGGACCGAGCCCGGTGTCTCCCTCAGCGGCACGATGCGCGCGGTGTGGTCCACCATCACGGGAGAGCAGGTGCAGGGCGGTTCGACCGTCACCCAGCAGATGGTGCGCAACTACTACGAGGGCGTCTCCTTCGAGCAGACCGTGTCCCGCAAGATCCAGGAGATCATCATCTCCATCAAGGTGGATCAGAGCGAGGACAAGGAGTGGGTGATGGAGCAGTACCTCAACACCATCTACTTCGGTCGCATGTCCTACGGAGTCCAGGCGGCCTCGCAGGCGTACTACCACAAGGACGTCGACGAGCTCACCGCCGAGGAGGCCGCCTTCCTGGCCGCCGCCATCCAGCAGCCGACCCGGTTCGGCCAGGCGGACGTGGAGACCACGCCCGACATGGAGAACCGCTGGCAGTACGTGGTCAACGGCATGGTCACCACCGGGGCGATCACCCAGGCCGAGGCGGACGCCATGGAGTTCCCGGCACCCGAGCCGGAGAAGACCCTGGAGGACCTCAGCGGCTACCGGGGGTACATGCTCCAGGAGGCCATGAGCGAGCTGACGGACCTCGGCTACACCGAGGACCACGTCAACCGCCAGGGCTTCAAGATCGTCACGACCTTCGACAAGGACATGATGGACGCCGCCTACGAGTCGGTGGAGGAGATGGTCGACCCGGACAGCCTTCCCGAGGGCGTCAACATCGGCCTGACCACCATCGACCCGGAGACCGGCGAGGTCCTGGCCTTCTACGGCGGCCACGACTACCAGCTCAACCAGTACGACAGCTCGTTCCTGGGCGCCGCCCAGGCGGGATCGGCGTTCAAGCCGTACGTGCTGGCGACGGCGTTGGAGCAGGGCTACGGCCTGAACTCCACGGTGGACGGCCGCGGGCCGAGGGACATCCAGGGTTCCCGTGTGCAGAACGCGGACAACGCGCCCGGTGGCGTCATGACGCTCACGCAGGCCACCACGGTGTCCAACAACCTGGGCTTCGTGGAGCTGGCCCAGGAGGTCGGCTTCGACAAGATCAGGCAGACCGCCTACGACGTGGGCCTGCCCGACGGGAGCATCGACGACAACCAGCTGGTCCCGGTCATGCCGCTGGGCGCCACGAGCGTCCGCTCGGTGGACCAGGCCAGCGGGTACGCGACCTTCGCCAACGGTGGCGTGCACATGGAGGCGCACGTCATCAAGGAGATCGTCAACCAGGACGGTGACAACGAGCGGCCGGAGATCGAGGGCAAGAGGGCCCTCGAGGAGTCGACCGCGGCCGACGTCACCTACGCCCTGGAGCAGGCGGTCAGCTCCGGCACGGGTACCGCCGCGCAGCTGTGGGACCACCCGGTCGCGGGCAAGACCGGTACCACCAACGGCAGCGTCGCGGCCTGGTTCGTCGGGTACACCCCGCAGCTGTCCACCGCGGTCGGCGTCTACAGCGGCAACAACGAGAGCTTCCAGATCCCGGGGCACAACATCTCCGGCGGCGGTCTGCCCTCGCAGATGTGGAAGTCGTACATGAACCGCGCCATGGAGGGCTACGAGCGCGCCTCGTTCCCCAGCCCCGAGTTCGGTGGCACCACGGAGAACTGGGCGCCGGACCCGGCGACCCAGGAGCCGCAGCAGCCCGAGGCGCCGGAGAACGACCAGCCGGAGACGCCGGAGGGGGAGCCGCCGCCTCCCGAGGAGCCGGTCGACCCGGGGCCGGACATCCCGGAGGAGCCGACCTTCCCGGAGAACCCCGAGTGGCCCGGTGACCCGGAGGACCCGGGTATCCCCGAGATCCCGCCCGGCCGGGGCGAGGAAGGCTGACGAACGACCGAAGGAGGGCCCCTCGGGGCCCTCCTCGTGTCTTCGGGGCCGAGTTCAGGCCCAGGTGTGCAGGAACACCCGGGAGCCGCGGGTGGTGCGGGTGAGCGCGTCCACCGCCAGGATGATCGCCGCGGAGGTCCACGTGCTGCGCTCCACCGGCCAGCGCACCTGCTCGGCGAACTGGTAGCCGGTCCAGTAGACGCCGTCGTCGGCGTCGCGCAGGTGCTGCACGTCCCGCAGAACGCGTACGGCCGTCTCCGTCTCTCCCATGGCGGCCAGCGCCATGACCAGCTCGGAGGACTCCGCCGCGGTCACCCAGGGCTGGTCGCTCACGCAGCGCACACCCAGTCCGGGCATGACGAAGGTGTTCCAGCGCTCGGCGATCCGCTCCTTGGCGGCCTCGTCGCGCAGCACGCCGCCGAGGATGGGATAGAACCAGTCCATCGAGAAGCGGGAGCGGTCCGAGAACAACCCCTCGTCCCCGGTGATGAGTTCGGCCAGCCGCTCGGCCGCCTTGGACCAGTCGGGCCGTTCACGGCCCAGCCGCGCGCCCAGCTCGGTCCCGCAGCGCAGCGCGTGGTGCACGCTCGCGCACACAGTGAGCAGCGCGTGGTCGCCCGGGGATCCGTCCTCGGAGCGGGCCCACAGGATCTCGCCGTGCTCGCCGCGCAGGGCCAGCACGAACTCCAGGCCGCTCTCCACCACGGGCCACATCCGCTCGGCGAAGTCGACGTCGCCGGTGGTCAGCAGGTGGTGGAGGAGCCCCACGGCCGGGTAGGCGGCGTGGTTGGCCTCGCGCAGCTCCGTCACGGGCCGTCCCTGGCGGTACTTGGCGTACCAGCCGCCGTCGGGGTGGCGGCTCCCGTCCAGCCACAGGTAGGCGCGGCGAGCCGCCTCGGCGTGCTCGGGCACGAGCACGCCGGTGACGGTCAGCGCCATGGCGCACTCCACGTGGTCCCACACGTCGGCGTGGCCGCCCGGGAACCACGGAATCACCCCGTCGCCCTCCTGGGAGCGCACGAGGTAGTCCGCGGACCGGTACAGCTGTTCGGCGTTGAGGATCCCGGGCAGGTGGAGAGCGCCGGGATCGGACGGTGCGGGTGCCATCAGGCGGCCGCGTCAGTGTGCGGCTTGCGCACGTACACGATGACGCTCTTGCCGATGACGGGGTTGAGGAGCCGCTCGGCCACCCGGGTGACCCTGGGGGCCTGGAGCATGTCCCAGACCAGGAGGTCGTGGTAGGCCTTGGCGGCCGGGTGGTCGTTGTTGTCGGTGCCCACGGCGCATTTGATCCACCAGTACGGGGCGTGCAGGGCGTGCGCGTGGTGGTGCGGGCCGATCACGAACCCGGTGGCCTTGAGCTTGGCCTCCAGCTCGGCGCGGGTGTAGATGCGGATGTGGCCGCCCTCGTTGGTGTGGTACTCCTCCGAGAGGGCCCAGCAGATGCGTTCCGGCAGGAAGCTGGGCACGGTGACGGCCGCGATGCCGCCGGGCCTGAGGACCCGGTACAGCTCCTTCATGGCGGCGGTGTCGTGCGGCAGGTGCTCGAAGATCTCGGCGGCCACGACACGGTCGAAGCTGTCGTCGTCGAAGGGCATGTCGAGGGCGTCACCCTTGACCGTCTCGGCCTTGGCGGTGGCGGGGGCCTCTCCCTCGTGGGCCATGGCCGCGAACATGGTCTCGACGTCGGCGAGGTCGCTCACGTTCTGGTCGAAGGCGACCACGTCGGCGCCGCGTCGGTAGATCTCGAAGGCGTGGCGGCCGCCGCC
>NZ_ANAE01000182.1:6002-20581 GCF_000341265.1 Nocardiopsis prasina DSM 43845
TGGCCGGGGCCGACGGGGAACAGGTTGAAGTCGACGGTGATCAGTGGAGGCTCCCTAGGGACGGTGCTGCGGGTCGTGGGGTCAGGCGCCGTTCGCGCGGGCCCGCACGGGTGCGGGCCGGGTGTCGTCGTCTCCGGTACCGGCGCTGGTCCCCTTGACGGCGTCGATGGTGGTGGCGTAGCGCTGGGCGGTGAGTTCGGCCACGGCCTTCCAGGTGAAGCGCTCCTGGACCCGGCGCCAGGCGGCGGCGCCCATGCGCTCGCGTTCCGCGTCGTCGTCGAACAGGGAGGCGAGTTCGGCGGCCAGTAGTTCGGGGTCGCCCGGGGGGATGAGGCGACCGGCGTCACCGTCGGTGCCGACCACCTCGGGCAGGGCGCCCGCGTGGCTGGCGACGAGGGGTGTGCCGCAGGCCATGGCCTCCACGGCGGGCAGGGAGAAGCCCTCGTAGAAGGAGGGGACGACCGCGATCTGGGCGCTGGAGACGAGTTCGCCCAGCTGCTCGTCGTCGATGCCGCTGACGAACTCCACGCGGTCGCGCAGTCCGAGTTCGTCGACGAGCTGGTCGGTGGGGCCGCCGGGTTTGGGCTTGCTGACGATCCTCAGGGTGACGTCGCGTTCGGTGGCGAGCTTGGCTGCGGCGCGCAGCAGCACGCTGACCCCCTTGAGCGGGCTGTCGGCGCTGGCGGTGCACACGATCCGGCCGGGGACGCGGTGCACCTCGGGGCGGGGGTGGAAGTAGCGGGTGTCCACGCCGAGCGGGGTGACCTCCATGGTGGCGGGGTCGACGCCGAACTCGCGGGCGATGTCGTCGGCGGAGGACCGGGAGGGGACCAGGATCGGGTCGAGGCGTCGGGCCACCCGCGCCTGCATCCTGACGAACCCGTACCAGCGGCGCTTGGAGAGCTTCTGGAGGCCGCGGGCCTCCTCGATCTCGATCCGGCGGTCCACGCTGATGGGGTGGTGGATGGTGGTGACCAGGGGGAGCCCCGCGGACCTGATGCCGAGCAGGCCCCATCCGAGGGTCTGGTTGTCGTGCACGACGTCGAACTCGTCGAGGCGGCGGCGGAGTTCGCGGTTGGCGCGCAGCGAGTAGGTGAGTGGCTCCGGGAACCCGGCGGTCCACATGGTGGCGACCTCCAGGACGTCGATCCAGTCGCGCCACTCGCGCACGGGCGGTGCGACGAAGGGGTTGACGTCGTTGTAGAGGTCGAGGGAGGGGATCTTCTCCAGGGTGACGCCCTCGTCGAGGACGGGGTAGGGCTGCCCGGAGAAGACGGTGACCTCGTGACCGAGCGCGGCCAGTTCGCGTGACAGGTGGCGGACGTAGACTCCCTGCCCGCCCACGTGCTGTTTGCTGCGGTACGACAGGAGGGCGACGCGCAGGGGGCGGTCGCCGGAGGGCCGTGGGGTCGGTCCCGTGCTGGTGCCCGACTGGGTCAAGAGTCCACCTCTTCGTTGGATCGCGTGCCCGGTCGCCGCCGTCGGTGTCCCGGTTCTGGCCGGAGCTGCTGGTGGGCGGCTGCCGGGATGCTGCGCGCCCCCATATGTTACTCGCGAGTTCACTCGGGGTCGGCGCCGGGCATCAGGTACAGGGGATCATATTCGGGGCGTCGTCCCCGGGGTGACGTTGGCCCAGCGGGGCCGGTGTGGCGTGCCCTCGCGGACGACGCGGCCGCGCTCCTCCAGCAGCCGAAGGTGCGCCGCGGTCTCGGAGGCGGCCATGTGCCGGGCCAGTGGTCGCATGTCCGCCCAGGGGCGCCGCCACCCCAGACGTGACGTGAGTTCCCAGAGGGTGGTGGGGCCCTGCTCCACCAGACGGACCATGAGGTCCAGGCGCTCCTCGTGGTGGTCGACGATCTCCCGCGCGCGCTCGCTCACACCGGAGAAGCGCGTCTCGTGTGAGGGAAGACACAGGAGTCGATCGGCCCCGGGCAGGCCGCCGATCCTCGCCTGGGAGGCGAGGAAGTCGCCGAGCGGGTCGCCCTCGGCGGAGTCCAGGGGGAACTGGCCCACGTGCGGGGTGATGCGCGGCAGGACGTGGTCGCCGGTGAAGAGGAGTTCGCGTCCGGCCAGGTGGAGGCACAGGTGGCCGGGCGTGTGGCCGGGGGTCCACACGGCGCGCAGGTCCAGGCCGGGGACGTCGACGCGCTGGCCGTCGTCGAGGGCGGTGTCGGGTGGGGCGGGCGGCCGGAAGACCGTGGGCGAGGCGCGGAACGCCTCGACGTCCTGGTCGGGGAAGCCCGCTCGGACCATCTGTTCGATGACGGAGGCGGCACGCTGGTCGTCGGTGAGCTCCTCCTGGCGGCGCAGGATCCCGGCGTCGGCGGGGTGCATGGCGATCCAGGCGTCGGAGGCCTCGCGCAGGCGGCCGATGAGTCCGGAGTGGTCGGCGTGGAAGTGGGTGACGACGGCGCCCCGGACCTCGTCCACCCGGTGTCCTGCCTGGTGGAGGCCGCTGACCAGGGCGTCCCAGGAGTCGTCGTGGTCCCAGCCGGTGTCGACGAGGACGGGGCCGACCGGAGTGTCGAGGGCGTAGACGTAGGTGAACCCGATGGGGTTGTGGGGGACCGGCACGGGGATGCTCCACAACCCCTCGCCCAGGTCCTCCACTGGGGGAACCACGCGCATCCCTGGCCGACCTCTCCACTGGAAACCGAATCTGGTTCGATTCTAGGGAAGGGTCGTTCGGGTCGTGCGGGCGGTGGGTGCCTCCGGGGTCCGGGTGCGGGCCGCCGCGTTTTGGGCCGACAAAATAGAACATATTCTACAAAGGTCGGGGTGTCGTCCTGAAAGTTCCGGCCAAGCTCTCGTATTACCTCTGTCACGTCGGGCTATGAGGCGAGGATCATGGGTTCCAGGCGCTGTGATCAAGGGAATTCGTTGGATAACGTGTTCTCGTGAGCCGGTGTCGCCGGGCGCGGGTCCACCGTGCTCGGCTGACCCTCGGGCCGTCGCACCTCGGCGACGCGGACCGATGACGAATGGGAGAGACCCTGTGGCGGTGCAGGCACCGATCGGAACGATGACACGGAGTCAGACCCAGCGTCGTCGGCGCATCGTCCAGACCGCGGCCGCCCTGGCGGTGCGCGGCGGCGTGGAGGCCATGCAGATGCGTTCGGTCGCCGAACGCGCGGGCGTCGCCCTGGGCACGCTCTACCGTTACTTCCCCTCCAAGATGGACCTGGTCGTGGCCGTGGTCACCGAGGAGCTCGACCTCCTGGAGGGCGGTATCGTCCGCCGCCCGCCCATCGCGGACAGCCCCTCTGGCCGGGCGGTCGACGTCCTGCTCCGCGCCACGCGCGGCCTCATGCGCGAGCCGGAGCTGGCCGACGCCCTGGTGCGGTCCCTGATCATGGCCGAGGTCAAGATCGAGCTGGACGTACGCATCAGCGACCTCGTGTGGAGGGTGGCCACCGGCAACCTGGAGGGCGCGGACACCACCGACGGGGCCGGGGAGGACGAGGCCGGCGGTGACGTGGACCGCGACAGCACCGGGTACGTCCTGGTCGGCGCGCTCACCAGCGTGTGGATCTTCGAGCTGGTGGAGATCCTCAAGGGACGCCGTGACGTCGACGAGGTCGAGAGGCGTCTCCAGGTCGCCGCCGACCGCCTGCTCTCCTCCTTCTGACGCCTCCGCCTCCCCGCGGCCCCGCGACGTGACGCCGGTGCGGACCGCGGTTCCGGGCGGTTACTCGGCCGGTTCGCCCGCCTCGCTCTGTCCGTTCCCGAACAGCAGCCCCAGCAGGTCTCCGAGCAGGCCGGGGGAGCTGTTCCCCGGGGCCCCGCCGCCGTTTCCGGGCGGCTCCTCGTCGTCCTCGCCCTGACCGGGGTCGGGCTGCTCCTCCGGGGGCTCGGGTGCGCCCGGAGCCTCCCCGGGGGATTCCGGGCCCTCGCCGCCGTGTCCCTCCCGGGGCTGTCCCTCGCCGTCGCCCTCGTCCTGCGGACCGTCCGGGCTGCCGCTGGGGCCGTCGCTCTTCGGCGTGTCCGTCCCGGGGGCCTCGGTGCTCGCGTCCCCGGCCGCGGTGGCCGAGGTCGGCTCGGTCCCCGGCTTGCCGTCGGAGGCGGTGGAGACCGCCTCCACCTCGGACAGGCCCGGACGCTGCCCCGGTAGCGCCGGGCCCGAGTCGATCATGGTGGTGGGGCCGCCCACCGAACTGGCCCACCACCACAGCCCCAACGCCACCACGACCGTGGCCAGCCCGGAGATCGCGGGCAGCGGCCAGCGTCTGCGTCCTGCCTCGGTGATCTCGCCGTGCGGGTCGTGGTCGGGGGAGGGCAGCGGTGAGCGCGCGTCGTCGCGCACGGGGTGGTCGGCGGTCATCACGAGGTCGCGGGGCAGAGCCCGGGGGAGCGGGACCTCGACGGGACCGCCGTCCTCCGTGGCCTCGACCACCGGGTCGCCGGGCGGCCGCGAGCGGTGGACCGGGTAGCCGTCCGCTGTGAGCGGTTGCATGGCGGCGGTGATCCGGGCGCGTTCCTCGGCCGCGTCGGGTGAGGTGCAGGTGTGCACGACCCGGTCGCGCAGACCGGGCGGCGCCCCGGGCGGGCGCAGCAGGGCCAGCGCGGAGGAGACCTGGTGCACCTGGGTGCGCCAGTTGCCGCTCGGGGTGTCCTCGTCGGGTTCCGGTGCGGGAAGGTCCTCCAGACCCTCCGCTGCCCGGCGGATCGCGGAGCGGGACAGCTCTCCGCAGATCCTCGGCTCCAGTCCCAGCACCCGGGAGACGGCCGAGGTGGACAGCGCGTGGCGCAGGTTCAGCTCGACGAGTTCCCGGTGGCTGGCGGGCAGGCGGGAGAACATCCGCGCGACCGGTGCCTCGGCGGGCACAGTGGCCAGACGGGTGTAGGGGCAGGTGTGCGCGAATCCGCGCCGCTGGCAGGCGGCGCGGACGAGCGCGAAGAGCCAGGGGCCCCGGTCGGCGGGGTCGGCGAGTCTGGTCCCCAGCTCGACCCCGGCGACGAGGGCCTCGTGTACGGCGTCGGTGACGGGGTCCTCGTCGGGCCGGTCGGCGCCCTCGCTGTACTGGTCGGGGTCGCCCAGCAGAGACCACGCGTACCGGAAGAGCGGCTGCGCGAACGCGTCGTGCAGCCCCTCGACGGCGTCGGTCGTCGGTACGCCTGTTTCGTTACCTCTGGTCACGATTCTCCCCCCGCTCCTGAGGTGACGCTAGCGAGGGGAGGCGTCTGGTGTGGGCAAATAGATCAGCTGTGGCTGGAAGGTGAGACTTCTGTTACCGTCCACGCGCCCACGGCGTCACTCGCCGGGCGCCGCCGACCGCACCCACGTGCCCCTTACTCGCCGCCCCGGGAGGGCTGGCCGATGGCGACCATGCGCTCCACCGAACGACGTGCCCGCTCGGCGGTCCCGGGGTCCACGTGGATCTCGGTGGTGCCGTGGCGGAGTGAGTTCAGCAGCTTGTCCGCGTCGATCATCTTCATGTAGTGGCACTCGGCGCGGGAGTTGACCGCCTCGAACTCCGTGGTGGAGTTGGCGTTGCGCAGCTGGTGCAGCATGCCGGTCTCGGTGGCGATGAGCACCTTCTTGGCGGTGGTGTTCTCGGCGGCGCTCAGCATCCCGCCGGTGGAGAGGACCTTGACGCGCTCCTCCGGCACCGCGCCGCTGCCCACGAGGTAGAGCGCGGAGGTCGCGCAGCCGCACTCGGGGTGGACGTACACCTCGGCGTCGGGTTCGGACGCGACCCGTTCGCGCAGCGTGTGGCCGTCGATCCCGGCGTGCACGTGGCACTCGCCCATCCAGATGTGGATGTTCTCGCGGCCGGTGACCCGCTTGACGTGGGCACCCAGGAACTGGTCCGGGAGGAAGAGGATCTCCTTGTCCTCCGGGATGGACCGGATGACGTCGGCGGCGTTGGAGGAGGTGCAGCAGATGTCGGTCTCGGCCTTGACCGCCGCCGTGGTGTTGACGTAGGCGACCACGACCGCACCGGGGTGCTCGGCCTTCCAGGCGCGCACGTCCTCGGCGGTGATGGTGTCGGCGAGCGAGCACCCCGCGTTGGGATCGGGCAGCAGGATGGTCTTCTCCGGTGCGAGGATCTTGGCCGTCTCGGCCATGAAGTGCACGCCGCAGAAGACGATGGTGCTGGCGTCCACGCTCGCGGCCAGCCGGGAGAGCGCCAGGGAGTCGCCGGTGTGGTGGGCGACGTCCTGGATTTCCGGGCGCTGGTAGTTGTGCGCGAGGATGACAGCGTCGCGCTCCTCTGCCAGGCGGCGGACCTCGGTGGCCCACTCCTGCCTGGTCATGGTGTCCGCCGTCGCGGTGACCGATGCCATGTCCTACTACTTCCTTGAGGCTGTGGGCACGCCGTGCGGGCGCCGTGCCAGGGGAGATGAGTGCGCCGACCAAGTTTTTGTCTGCCAGGCACAAACCTGGTGAAGCTTAACATGGCGTGGAACGGAAGGGACAGGGTGGATATCCCGGAAGCAAACGGACAAGCCATGGTGGCCGCGGCGGGCCCGACCGCGACGGCCGACCCCGAGCGGGGGGGAGGGGCCGCGGTGCTCTCGGCGCACGAGGCGATCGCGGTCGTCCTCCAGATCCGCTCGGGCGAACTGTGCGTCCTGCTGTGGCGGCGGGCCCTCCCGCCCTGTGAGGGCGAGTGGGCGCTGCCCGGCGGCCGGCTCGGCGCCGACGAGAGCCTGGGCGCCTCGATCCGCCGACAGCTCGCGCAGAAGGTCGACGTCCGGGACCTGAGCCACATGGAACAGCTGGAGACCCGCAGCGATCCCGACCGCGACCCCCAGCGTCGCACCCTGGCCACCGCCTACCTGGGGCTGGTCCCGGCGCACATCGACCCGGTGGTTCCGGCCGACACCGACTGGCACCCCGCCGCCGACCTGCCCCCGATGGCCTTCGACCACGCCTCCATCGTCCTCTCGGGTCGCCGACGACTGCGCTCCAAGCTCAGTTACACCAACCTGGGGTTCGCCCTGGCTCCGCCGGAGTTCACGATGTCGGAGCTGTCGGCCCACTACCGGGCCGCCCTCGGGCACGACGTGGCCGCCACCAACCTGCGCCGGGTCCTGCTCCGGCGCGGCCAGATCGAGGAGACCGGTCGCTCGGTGCCCTCCGGCCGCTCGGGCGGTCGGCCCGCGGCGCTCTTCCGCTTCCGGGCGCGCGAACTGGAGGTCACCGACGCCTTCGCCGTGCTGCGCCCGCCCGGCACCTGAGCCCCGTGCGTCGCGGGCCCGGGCCGCTCCGGCCCGGGCCCGTGCCGGAGAACGCCTTGTACACTCCCTAACCGTGGCAATTCGTACTGTGGTGTTCGACGTCGGCGAGACGCTCATCGACGAGACGCGGATCTTCGCGCGCTGGGCGGACCGGTTCGCGATCCCGCACATGGCGTTCTTCGGCACCATCGGTGCGGTGATCGCCTCCGGCGGCACGCTCACCGACGGCTTTCGGCTGCTCGTGCCCGGATTCGACCTGGAGGCCGAGAGCGCCCGCTGGCGGGCCGAGGACCCCGAGGGCGCCCGCGAGCACTTCGACGAGCGCGACCTCTACTCCGACGTCCGCCCCGCCTTCAAGACCATGAACGAGGCCGGGCTGTCCCTGGTGATCGCGGGCAACCAGCCGCCCGAGGCCGGTCCGACCCTGGACGCCATGGGTCTGGGTGTCGACGGCATCGGCATCTCCGATGTGTGGGGCACGCAGAAACCCGAGCCCGAGTTCTTCGACCGCGTCCTGGAACTGGCCGACCGCGTGCGCCCGGGTGTGACCGCGGGGGAGATCCTCTATGTCGGCGACCGCGTCGACAACGACGTCCTCCCCGCCCGCCGCGCCGGAATGCGCACCGCCCTGCTGCGCCGGGGCATCTACGGGTACCGCCACGCGGCCACCCCCGACGCCGAACGGGCCGACGTGGTCGTGGACGACCTCCACCAGCTCTCCGACTGGATCTCCGACCAGGGCTGAGCCCGACCGGCGCGTGAGGTGTGCCGGGCCATACTCATGTTCGAAACCGGGCGGCGTGTCGTCTGTTCAACCACCTCCTGGCCTCGGGTACCCTTCCCGGCACGCCCAGGGACCGACCGGGGTCGCGGTCCGGTCACGGTGCCCGATTCAACCCGTTTGGTCCCCAAGCTCAGGGGAAGGCCGCGTACCTGCGCGGCTCCCCGCGGTAACCCAACCGGCCCCCGAACGGAGACGACCCCGCGATGATCACATTCGAGGGCGCCGCCAAGACCTATCCAGACGGCACGGTCGCCGTCGCCAGTCTGGACCTGACCGTGGAGTCCGGC
The DNA here is from genome assembly GCF_000341265.1 of Nocardiopsis prasina DSM 43845. Lineage (GTDB taxonomy): Bacteria > Actinomycetota > Actinomycetes > Streptosporangiales > Streptosporangiaceae > Nocardiopsis > Nocardiopsis prasina. The sequence goes on from NZ_ANAE01000182.1 coordinate 14,259, forward strand.
GGGACCACGGTCTTCGTCGGACCCTCCGGCAGCGGCAAGACGACCTCCCTGCGGATGATCAACCGCATGGTCGAGCCCACCGCCGGAACCATCCGTGTCGACGGCGCGGACATCCGTGAACAGGACCCGGCCCAGCTGCGCCGCTCCATCGGCTACGTCATCCAGCAGGCGGGGCTCTTCCCGCACCGCACCGTCCTGGACAACATCGCCACGGTGCCACTGCTCCTGGGATGGCGGCGCACCAAGGCTCGCGCACGAGCGGCCGAGCTCATGGAACTGGTCGGCCTCGAACCCGCCCAGGCCAAGCGCTACCCGCACCAGCTCTCCGGCGGCCAGCAGCAGAGGGTGGGCGTCGCCCGCGCCCTCGCCGCCGACCCGCCGATCCTGCTCATGGACGAGCCGTTCAGCGCCGTCGACCCGGTCGTGCGCACCAGCCTCCAGGACGAGCTGATCCGACTCCAGCAGGAACTGAACAAGACGATCGTGTTCGTCACCCACGACATCGACGAGGCCGTGCGCCTCGGGGACCGGATCGCGGTCTTCCGCCCCGGCGGCGAACTCGCCCAGTACGACTCCCCGAAACGCCTGCTGGCCGAGCCCGTGGACGCGTTCGTGGAGTCGTTCATCGGCTACGACCGGGGCGTGCGGCGCCTCTCGTTCTTCCCCGCCAGCGGACTCTCCTTGCGTGAGGACGTCGTGTTCGACGACGAGGACCGCGTCGAGCGCGCCAAGGACGTCGTCGCAGGGGACGCCGAACCCTGGGCCCTCGTGGTGGACGCCGACCGGATGCCCCGAGGGTGGGTCAGCGCGGCGCAGCTCGACCGGGCACCCACCGGGGTGCCGCTCGGCTCGCTGGACCTGGCGCCCTACGGCCACACCTTCGACGTGGCGGTCGACTCCCTGCGCGCCGCCCTGGACGCCGCCGTGCTCTCGCCCGCCGGCCGCGCCGTCGGCGTGGACGACGAGGGCCGGGTCGTCGGCGTGGTCTCCCAGGACGACCTCGGCTCCGCGATCTGGTCGGTGTCCGAGTGATCGCCGCCGACGGCGGGAACTGGGCCGTCGGGGCCTGGGAGTGGGCCGTCCGGGTCACCGACTGGGGCGTGGCCAACTGGAGCTACCCGGGCGAGCCCAACCGTGGGATCTGGCCCCGGCTCTTGGAGCACATGCGCCTGGCCTACCTGTCCATCCTCATCGGGCTGGCCGTCGCCGTGCCGCTGGGGCTGGCGTGCGCGCGCTGGCGCGGTGTCTACCCGCCCGTGCTCACCGGCGTGAACGTGCTCTACGCGGTGCCGTCCATCGCCCTGTTCTTCCTCATGCTTCCCTACACCGGGTTCAGTGACTGGACCGCGATCATCCCGCTGTCCCTGTACACCCTGGTGATCCTGCTGCCCAACGTGGTGGACGGGCTGCGCCAGGTCCCCGACCACGTACGCCAGGCGGCCGTGGCGATCGGCTACAGCCCGCTCCGACGCCTGGTGACCGTGGAGATGCCGGTGGCGGTGCCGGTGATCATCGCCGGGCTGCGCGTGGCCTCAGTGGCCACCATCAGCATGGTCAGCGTCGCCTCCCTGGTGGGCCTGGGCGGATTGGGCCAGCTCATCCTCAGCGACGGGTTCCGCCGCCAGTTCGACGCGCCCATCGTGGTCGGCATCGTGCTGGTGGTCCTGCTGGCCTTCGTCACCGACGCCCTGCTGGTGATCGCTCAGTACCTGCTCACCCCCTGGACGCGCGGCAACGGACGGCCGGGCGGCGGACGGCGCGCACGAGCGCGCCGCGGGGCCACCGCGCCCACCGGCGCACCCGCCGGCGCCCCGGGCGCCGCGCCCGCGAACCCGAGCCCAGCCACGGCGGGGGAGTAACCATGGACATCCTGAACGAACTCGTGGCGTGGTTCAGCGACCCCGCGCAGTGGAGCGGCTCGGCGGGTATCCCCGCCCGGCTGGGCGAACACGTCTACTACTCGCTGCTGGGCCTGCTGATCTCCGCCGTCATCGCGGTGCCGATCGGCCTGTTCACCGGACACACCGGAGTGGGCGGCTTCCTCACCGCGAGTCTGGCCAACTTCGCCCGCGCCCTGCCCACCATCGGCGTGCTCTTCCTGATCGTGCTGGCCGCCGGGATCGGCCTGGTGCCCGTCGTCGCCGCACTGGTGGCGCTGGCCGTCCCGCCCATCCTCGTCAACACCCACGAGGGGGTCCGGGCCGTCGAACCCCGGCTCAGGGACGCCGCCCTGGGCATGGGCATGCGCGGTCGCGAGGTCCTGTTCAAACTCGAACTCCCGGTGGCCACGCCGCTCATCCTCATCGGGATGCGCACCGCCGCCGTCCAGGTGGTGGCCACCGCCACCATCGCAGCCTACGTGGGAGTGGGCGGCCTGGGACGTTACATCGTCGACGGCCAGGCCCGCCAGGACCTGACGATGATGCTGGGCGGCTCCCTGCTCGTGGTGGCGCTGGCCGTGGCCACCACGCTCCTGTTCGCCGGGCTGCGACGGGTCCTCGTCGCTCCCGGACTGCGTGCCGAATCCGCGGTGGCGCGCTGACCGGGCGGTCTTCGGGCACCGCCTGTCAAGTAGGACTCCCCAGAGAGAAGGTTCGGACATGCACAAGAAGCTCGCCCTCATCGGGCTACCCCTGGTGTTGCTCCTCAGCGCGTGCGGTGGCAGCGACCCCTACGAGGAGGACGGCGGCGGAGGCGCCGAGTCGGGCACGGTCGTCATCGGCTCAGCCGACTTCCCCGAGAGCACCCTGCTCGCCGAGCTGTACGGCCGGGCCATGGCGGCCGAGGGCGTCGACGTCGAGTACCAGCTCAACATCGGCAGCCGCGAGGTGTACTACTCGCAGATCGAGTCGGGCAACCTCTCGGTCTTCCCCGAGTACAACGGGGCGACCCTGGCCTACCTCGACGACGACGCGCCCAGCGCCGACGCCGAGGAGACCAACGCCCTGGTCGAGGAGGCCCTGCCGGAGGGGCTGGAGATCCTGGACTCCTCCAGCGCCGAGAACAAGGACTCGGTCACCGTCACCAGAGAGGTGGCCGAGGAGCACGACCTGACCAGCCTCACCGACCTGGCCGACGTGGCCGACGAGCTGGTGCTGGGCGGGCCGCCCGAGTTCGAGACCCGCCACCAGGGCGTGGTGGGCCTGGAGTCGGTCTACGGGATCGAGTTCGCCGAGTTCCGCTCGCTGGAGGTCGCGCTGTTGACCAAGGCGCTTCAGGACGGTGACATCCAGGCGGCCAACCTCTTCACGACCGATCCGCAGATCGAGGTGGAGGACCTGGTGGTCCTGGAGGACCCGGAGAACCTCTTCGGTTCGCAGAACATCACCCCGCTCATCAACGCCGAGCAGGTCGACGACACCGCGAGGGGCGCCCTCAACGCCGTCTCCGAGGCGCTGACGACGGAGGAGCTCACCCGGCTCAACGAGCGCGTCGTGGTCGGTAACGAGAACGCCGCCGACGTCGCCCAGGAGTGGCTGGAGGAGCAGGGCCTGGTCTGACCCGCCCGCTGACACAACGGGGCCCCGGAACCGGGCGACGGTTCCGGGGCCCTCATGTGTCCGCGGGGCCCTCATGTGCCTGCGGGGGCCTCAGCCCAGGGCGTGGTACCGACCGTCCCAGCGGACCATCGCCGGACCACGCCGCCGCGCGCCCACCTCGGGCAGGCCCACCACGTCGGCGAAGAACACCACGTGGTCGCCGACCTCCACGCGCTGGCGCACCGAACACTCCAGCGCGGCCAGCGCGTCGTCCAACACGATCGCGCCGGTGTGCCCGCCCCGGTGGTGGGACAGCCCCGACACCAGGTGTCGGGCGCTCGGGCGGCCCTCGGCGGCGAACCGTCCCGCCACCGCGCGCTGGTCGGCGGCGAGCACGCTCACCGCGAACGCGCCCACCTCCTCCACCACCTCGGCCACGTAGCCCTCCCCGGCCACGCTCAACATCACCACCGGCGGGTCCGTGGAGATCGACACCAGGGCGCTCACCGTCGCCCCGATGTCGTCGCGGCCGTCCGCGACGGTCACCACGGTCACGCCGGTCGGCAGCAGCGCCATCGCCTCCAGGTAGGCGCCGCTCGGAACGCTCAACGGATCTCCCACGAGCCGGGCATGCTCAGCGGACCGGAGGCGGGCAGCCCCAGCCGGGCCGCCAGGTGCTCCAGCGGGCCCCAGGCGCTCAACACCGTCTGCGGTTCGGCGGAGGCCACGTCGTCGCTGGACTCGTGCTGGCGGAGCCGGTCCAGCGGGTGCGCACGGGGGAACACACGCACCGGGAGCGCCCCGGCCCCCACCTTGGCGCGGGCCAGCCGGACCGCCGTCTCCACCCCGCCCAACTCGTCCACCAGGCCGTTCTCCAGGGCGTCCGCCCCGGTCCAGATCCGGCCCTTGGCGACCGCGTGGATCTCGTCCCAGGTACGTCCCCGCGCGGCGGCGGCCTTGGCCACGAAGTCCTCGTAGATGGTGTCCAGGAGCGTGTTGATCCGCTCCCACTCGGAGTCGCTGAACCCCGTCAGGGTGTCGAACATGCCCGCGTGCGGGCCCTCGCTCACGGAGTCGGAGGTGATCCCGAACCGCTCCCGGAGCGCGCCCATGACCGGCTTGCCGATCAGCACGCCGATGGACCCGGTGATGGTGGCGGGCTGGGCCACGATCGCGTCCGACCCCATGGCGACGTAGTAGCCGCCCGACCCGGCGACGTCGCCCATGGTCGTGACGACCGGCTTGCCCGCTTCGCGGGTCAGCTGGCTCTCCCGGCGGATCAGGTCCGAGGCGATGGCGGAACCGCCGGGGCTGTCCACCCGGAACACCACGGCCCGGACCCGGGGGTCCTGGCGGGCGGCGCGGAAGGCGGCGCAGACGGTGTCCGAACCCATCACGGTGCCGCCCAGCGGTGAACGGCGGCTCTTCCCCAGGTTGATGCCGCCGTTGGCGGAGATCAGGGCGATGTGGTCGCCGTTGTCGGCGAACCGCGGCCGGGGCGGCGGGACGTGCCTGCGGTGGTACCGGGTGACGAACTGGAGGGCGGGTTCGGGGGAGCCCTCGGCCTTGGCCCGCACCTCGGCGTTGAGTTCGGCGTACACCTCGTCGCGGTAGGCGAGCTGGTCGACGAGCCCGGCGTCCAGCGCCTCCTGGCCCAGGATCGGCGCGGTGGCCACGAGCTCCCGGACACGCTCCTCGGAGAGCCCGCGGCTCTCGGCGACCGCCGCGACGATCTGGTCGTTCATCGACGCCACGAGCCGTCCCGCCGCCTCACGGTGGGCGTCGGTGTACCCCGTCTGCGTGTACGGGTTGATCGCGTTCTTGTACTCGTGGCGCGCCCCGGCCTCGAACGTGACGTCGAGCTTGTCCAGGGCGCCCTTGAGGAACGTGGTGCGCGACATCAGGCCGCTCAGCCCCACCAGGCCGGTGGGGGAGAGAACCACCCGGGAGAAGGCGGTGGCCAGGTAGTAGGGCAGGTTGCCGTCCCCGGCCTCCCCGAAGGTGTCAGCCCAGGCCACGGCGGGCTTGCCTGTGGCGCGGAAGTCGGCCACGGTGTCGCGCAGCTCCTGGATCTTCGCGATCCCCAGCGAGCGGGCGTCCACGCGCACGACCAGCCCGCCCACCTCCGGGTCCCGGGCACCTCTGCGGATGCCCTCCAGCACCTCCAGGTAGTGCTGCTTGCGCCTGTTCATGATCTGGCTGAGAGGGTCGCCCGGCGCCTCGTCGGCGACACCCTCCGTGAGGTCCAGCTCCAGGACCAACGGTCCCCGGGGTCGGGCCCCGAACCGGTTGAGGGACAAGGGCTCAGTGATCTTCGCGAGGTCCACCATGGACCCAGAGTAGTAGGGGAGGTGGTCCGGCGCGGAGGGTGTGTCGGGGGCGCTATGGTCGACTGTGCTCCGATCTGTCGGACGCGAGTTCGGGGACCGTATGAGAAGGGCGGAACGCACAATGGCGGGCACGACGGACCTGGTTCGGGACCGGTTGAGGGGCGGTCGTGTCGCCGCGGTCGCGGCGACGGCCCTGCTGGCGCTCACCGCCTGCGGTTCCGAGGACGCCCCCGGAGAGCTCGAACTACAGCGCGGCGAGAGCGGCATGATGCCCGCGATCGAGCCGCCCGGCCCGGAGGGGTTCGAGAACGCCGACGTGATGGGCGTGCGGATCGACACCCCCGAGGACTGGGACGTCCAGAACGACGGCTCCGAGCTGTGCATGACCCCGCCCGGGCAGAGCTCCTGCGCCTACGGTTCCATCCAGCTCGTCCCCAAGCAGGCCGACAATCACCCGCAGAGCTGGCCGAAGAAGGACGAGTCCTTCAACGACGACGACGGCTGGGCGGACGAC
>NZ_ANAE01000183.1:0-7568 GCF_000341265.1 Nocardiopsis prasina DSM 43845
TCTTCGAGCACGCCGACGGCCGCAAGTCCCACTACTCCATCTGGTCCGTCACCTGCGACAACGACGACACCTTCGAGGTGCGCATGTGGTTCCTGCCGGAGAGCGACGTCCTCCTCTACGTGTGGTCCGTGGACGCCCAGTACAGCGCCGTCTACGACGAGATCGCCGAGTCGATGGACACCACGGAGTACCGGAACGGGTAGCCGGGGCCGTGCTCAGGGGCCGTGGCCGGGGTGACCGGCGGGCCCGCGGCCGCGGGCCGGACGGCGGCCGGGTTTCGCACCTGTGGATTACTCCAACCGAGTGTTCCCGAAGGGCCCTGAGGACATAGGGTCGTGTTCGGTGAAGCAGTCAACGGAACTTGATGGGGTGCATGCGCAGGTGACCACCATGGGAACGGCGGGACGGGTCGAGCAGTACACGCTGGACAACGGACTGCGTCTGGTGACGGCTCCGGCCTCCACCGGGCAGGTCGCCTCGGTCAACCTCTGGTACGGGGTCGGGTCGAGGCACGAGGTGACCGGCCGCACCGGGTTCGCGCACCTGTTCGAGCACCTGATGTTCCAGGGCAGCGGGAACGTCACCAAGGGCGAGCACTTCGACGTGGTCGAGCGGCTGGGCGGCGACATCAACGCCTCGACCTCCACCGACCGCACCAACTACTACGAGACGGTCCCCACCCACGCCCTGGACACCGTCCTGTGGCTGGAGGCCGACCGCCTGGCGACCCTGCGCGAGGGCATGACCCAGGAGGTCCTGGACAACCAGCGCGACGTCGTCAAGAACGAGCGCCGCCAGCGCTACGACAACCAGCCCTACGGCACGGCCCTGGAGCGCATCCTGCGCCTGGCCTACCCCGAGGGCCACCCGTACCACCACTCCACGATCGGCTCCATGGCCGACCTGGACGCCGCCGACCTGGACTACGTCAAGTCCTTCCACAAGGCGCACTACGGCCCCGACAACTGCGTGCTGACCATCGTCAGCGACCTGGAGTCCGAGGACGTCCTGGCCAGGGTCGAGAAGTTCTTCGGCGGCATCCCCGCCCGCGAGGACCTCCCCGAGACCCCCGACCCGACACTGCGCGCCCCCCTGGGCGGCCCCGTGCGGGACGCCGTGACCGAGACGGTCCCGGCCGCCGGGGTGTTCATCGGCTTCCGCGTCCCCTCCTACGGCGAGCGCGGACACGACGCCGCCCAGTTGGCCGCCGCCGTCCTCGGACAGGGCCAGGGCAGCCGCCTGTACCGGTCGCTGGTCGTGGACCGGCCCATCGCCGCCGACGACGGCGGGGGCTCCGCCGACATCCTGCCCTTCCGCTACACCGACAGCCTCCTGCTGGTGAACATGCTGGCCCGCGAGGGCGTGGAGGGCGACGTCCTGGAGCAGGCCATCCGCGAGGAGGTCGCCAAGCTCGCCAACGGCGTCACCGACGAGGAACTCGACCGGGCCCGCGCCGTCCTGGAACGCGACCACCTGCACTCCATCGCCAGCCCCTCCGGCCTGGCCGACACCATCGGCAGCTGCACACAGCTGCTCGGCGACCCCGAGCTCGCCTTCACCTGGCCCGAGCGCTGGGCGGACATCACCGCCGAGGAGGTCCGCGCCGCCGCCGCGAACCTGCTCGGTGAAGACAACATGCTGGTCGTCCGGTTCGACCCCGAGCCGGAGACCGCCGCCGAGACGCTCCAGGCGGAAGCCGAGGCCGACGCCGCGGCCCAAGCCCAGCAGGCGTAACCGCCCCGTTCCCGCCCAGCCGCAGAAAGAGCCGCAGAGCATGCAGAACCGCCCGGACCTCGGCGCCCCCGCGTCCTTCACCTTTCCCAAGCCCCAGCGGATCACCGTCGGCGGCGGCACCATCGTCGCCCTCGACGTCCCCGGCCAGCAGCTGGCCTCCCTCCGCCTCGTGCACCCCTTCGGCGGTGCCGTCGAACCGCTCGACGCCATGGGCGTCAGCGCCCTGACCAGCGAGGCTTTGGAGGACGGCCCCGGCGGCAACAGCTCCCTGGCCCCGGCCCTGGAGCGCCACGGCGCCGAGTGGATCGCCCGCGTCAACTGGGACGGCTTCATCACCGGCCTGGACGCGCCCACCAACCGCTTGGGCGAGGCCGTCCACCTGTTCGCGGACGCCGTGCGCAATCCGGCCCTGAACCCCGACGACGTCGTTCGCCGTCGTGAGCAGCTCCTGGAGCGCTTCTGGCTGGATGCCTCCTCCGCCTCCACCCTGGCCATGCGCAGCCTCGGCGGTCAGCTGTTCACCGGCCGCTACGCCACGCCGCTGGCCGGCGGGCCGGTCAAGCTGGCCGACATCAGCCCCGAGACCGTCGCGCGCTTCCACGCGGACTCGATCGCCTCGGTGGCCGGAACCCTCGTGGTCGTCGGCGACCTGGCCAACGTCGACCTGGAGGAGCTGGGCCGGATCGTGTTCGGCGACGCCGCTCCCGCGCCCGAGCGCCCGGTCACCGAGCACGCCCCGCCGCCCGGGGACCTGCCGCGCGTGCTGATCGTCGACCGCCCCGGATCCGTGCAGTCGGCCCTGGTCATCGCGCACCGTGCACCCTCGCGTTCGCAGGTGGACCTGCCGCGCGCCGAGGGCATCGGCGAGATCCTGGGAGGCATGTTCACCTCCCGCCTCAACATGGAGCTGCGCGAGCGCCTGGGCTACACCTACGGCGCCGGGAGCCGCTTCGACCTGCGCCGCGACAGCGGTGTGTTCTTCATGAGCACGCAGGTCGAGGCCGGGACCACCGCGCACTCGGTCACCTCCTCGCTGGAGCAGGTGAACAAGCTGCGCGACCAGGGAGTGACCGAGGACGAGTTGTCCACGGTCCGCGAGTCCAACACCGTGGGGCTGCCGGTCGCCTACTCCACGGCCCGGGCCATGGCGGGCGCGCTGGTCGACATGGTCGTCCACGACCTGCCCGACGACAACGTGGACCGCATCCGCGCCGGATACGAGAAGCTCACCGCCGAGGACCTGAACTCCGCCGCCGTCGAGTACCTTCGTCCTGAGGAGGCCGTCGTGGTGGTGGTCGGCGACGCCGACAGCCTGCGCGAACCGCTGGCCAAGACCGGTGTCGGGCCGGTCGAGGTACGCAGCCCCGAGTCCCTCTGGAGCTGATCCCTTGGGCGGCGCACGCGAGCACGCACGTGCACGTGGGGCCGCCCGGGTCAAGGATTGGTAAGGGAGGGCCCCGTCGCCGCATGTGTGGCCCTCCCTCGGACATAACGAAACCGAACCTATGTGTCAGCCATCAGACAACCAGCGGCGTGACCCCGGCGTCATCCTGGTATAACGAGTGATCCGTGCACCTAAGTGGTGACAGCGACCGCAATGCTCCGCAGGAGGCCACCATGGCCGGTGAATGGACCCGTGGATAACCGTGTCCTCCCTAGAAAACCCGCACACGCAGCGGCCCCAGGCGTCGCTCGATTCCGCGCGTCCCGAGGCGGCCGTGGCTGAGCCGGAGGGCGGTGGCAGGCTGCTCAAGGCTCGCTACCAGCTGACCTCCGAGATCGCGCGCGGCGGCGTCGGTACCGTCTGGCGCGCCACCGACCTGGTCATCAAGCGCGAGGTGGCGGTCAAGGAGCTCCGCCTGCCCTCGGACCTGAGCCGGAACGAACGCGAGTCCCTGGTCCAGCGCACCACGCGGGAGGCCCGGGTCGCCGGACGCCTCGTCCATCCCAGCCTCGTCACCGTCCTGGACGTCGTGGACGAGGACGAGCGGCCGTGGATCGTCATGGAGCTGCTGGAGGCCTCCACCCTGGAGGAGATCATCCAGGTGGGCGGCCCGCTGCCCTACCAGCGCGTGGCCGAGATCGGGCTCCAGCTGATCGACGCGCTCAAGGTCGCGCACAACGAGGGCATCGTCCACCGCGACGTCAAGCCGGACAACGTGATGATCAGCGAGGCCGGACGTGTGGTGCTGACCGACTTCGGCCTGGCCGCCTGGAACGGCGAGTCCGCGCTGAGCGCCTCGGGACGCATCATAGGTTCGCCCGCCTACATCCCACCGGAGCGCGCCAAGGCCGGTCCGGTCGGGCCGGAGTCCGACATCTGGTCCCTGGGCGCCACCCTGTACGCGGCGGTCGAGGGGTATCCGCCCTACGACCGCAAGGGCTACATCAAGATCCTGCGCCAGGAACCGTTGGACGAGCCCAAGGAGGCCACCAACGCTGGTCCGCTCGCCCCGGTGCTGGCCGGGATGCTGCGAGTGGAGCCGGGGGAGCGGCTGAGCGCGGAGAACGCGGCCAAGATGCTGCGGATCGCGGCGCTCGCGCCCTGGGCACCCGATCGTTCCGACGCGGAGCGCGCCCCAGCGGAGGGGGACGCCTCCGAGGAGGAGACGGGCGCCGACACCGAGGGGGTGGAGGAGCGCGAGTCGGCTCGCGAGCACTTCCGCGCGGGAGCGCACGTGCTGGCCGAGTCCATCAGCGAACGGCTGCGCAACAGCCCGGAGGCGGTGAACTCGATCATGCTGTCCATCCGCGAGTCCACGGAGACGCTGGGGCTCACCAAGTCGGGCAAGCACTCCGAGCGCAGCCACCTGACGGTGGCGGCCGGCGTCGGCCTGGGCGTGGTCGCCCTGCTGGCTCTGGTCATGTGGGCGCTCTTCGGTCTTTGACCACCGGACACACGAAGAGGCGCACGAACCGGTGTTCGCGCGCCTCTCGTCGTTCACGGGGGTCCGCCGGGACCCTCCGGGGAGCCGCCGGGGGCGGAGTGGGGCCGGCGGGATTCGAACCCGCACTGTACAGCACCTAAAGCTGCCGTCTCCTGCCGTTGGACTACGGCCCCGCCGGGGCCACTCTACCGGGATCGGGGACTCGACCGGCCGTCCGGGCCCGTGCTCTCCGGTCGGCCGGTCGGCGGGATCAGACGCCCAGTTCCTTCTTGATCCGGTCCACGTGGCCGGTGGCCTTCACGTTGTAGAACGCCTTGGCCACCTTGCCGTCGGTGCCCACGATGACCGTGGAGCGGATGACGCCCTGGACGACGCGGCCGTAGTTCTTCTTCTCGCCGAAGGCACCGTACGCGCGCAGGGTGTCCTTGTCCGGGTCACCGAGCAGGGTGAACGTCAGGCTCTCCTGTTCCCGGAACTGGGCGAGCTTCTCGGGCTTGTCCGGGGAGACGCCCAGGACGGTGAAGCCGGCGGCGGCGAACTCGGCGATGTTGTCGCGGAAGTCGCAGGCCTGCGTGGTGCACCCGGGCGTCATGGCGGCCGGGTAGAAGTACAGGACGACGCTCTTGCCGGTGTCGGCCAGGACCTTGCTCAGGGTGACGGGCTGGCCGTCGGCGTCGCTGAGGGTGAAGTCGGGAGCCTGGTCGCCGGGCTCCAGACGGATGGGGTCGCTCACGTTGTGTCTTCCTGTCTGCTGCTGGCGGACCGCGTGCGACGGTCCGCGTCGTTTCACGCCTCACAGTACGAGATCGGTCTGAGTGAGGGGAGGGCCGGTTCGTCGGCGCTGGTCGCGGACGCGGATGATCTTCGGTTGCGATTCCGGTTCGGTTCATCCGCTTTGGGATCGACCAACGGTTCGATCACCTATTGTTGACCCTGTGCTATAGGTTGGTCGTCCTCTGGGACATGGCGCAGCGTGCGCGGGTCGCCCGTGACCCGATGGTGTGTCCGACGACCACGGACCGGGACACATCCGCTTCGCTTTGGGAGTAGTTCGTCACGATGCCTCGATACACACTCGACGAGGTCAGGGCTCGTACCCTCAAGGAGCGCGACTCCTGGTTGACGGTGTACCTGGTCGACCCGATCGCGGTCCGGCTCGTGCGTCTGTTCGCGAACCGGACGTCCGTCACCCCCAACCAGCTGACCGTCGTCGCCCTCTTCCTGGGCCTGGGCGCGGCCGTGTGCTTCGCGTTCGGCTACTGGCAGCTGTTGCTCCTCGGAGCCCTGCTCTACTATGCCTGCTTCCTCGTGGACTGCACGGACGGCAAGCTCGCCCGCCTCACCGGTTCGGAGTCGCTCTTCGGGGCGTGGATGGACTACGTCTCGGACCGGTTCAGAGTCCTGGTGTGCGTGGTCGCCCTCATGGGCGGCCAGTACCGGGAGACCGGGCACGTGGCGTTCGTGTGGCTGGCGCTGGCCGTGGTCTTCCTGGACATGCTGCGCTACCTGAACGCCCTCCAGGTGTACAAGGTCCGCCGTGAGATGCGCTCGCACCTGGCGGCCGCCCTGGAGCGGGCCCGTGCCACCCTCTCCATGCTGGAGCCCGAGCGCGACGCCACCGGCGACGCGACCGGTGGCGGCGGCCGCACCATGAGCGACGGCGGAGAGCAGGCGGTGCTGCGCCACGGCATCGGCGTCCTGGAACAGATCCTGCGCAGCCAGAACGAGCGGGAGGCCCGCAACCAGCGAACGGCGGGCAAGCAGCCGGACCTGACACTGCCCAAGGTGGACCTGCACCAGGAGTTCCGGAGCCGTTTCCCCTGGTACCAGCGGTTCTGGGCGGCGCTCAACGCGCGCCGGGTCCGCACCCACCTGGTGGGCGGGATCGAGTTCCAGATGGCGGTCTTCGTGGTGGCCCCGGTCGCGGCGGTCGTGTTCGGGCCCCCGGTCATCGGCTGGATCACCGCGGTCGTCGGCGTTTTGCTGCTCGCCTTCGAGATCGCCATCATCTATAAACTGTGGTTGTCCACGCGGGACTTCTTCCGTGTGGTCGACGGAATCGATGGCGCGCTGAGATTCTCCGGTCCGTTCGACGGCGCGGAGGAACAGGGTCGGGACACCGGCTCGGACTCGGACTCTCAGACAACCGTGCGCTAGTGAAGAGAGGCACCCTATGACGGGACACGAGACCGAACCGCGCCAGACCCCCGCCGAACTCCAGGCCGAGATCAACCGAGAGCAGCGCCGGCTGGCGGAGACGCTGGAGGAGCTGGGCGTGCAGGCCCGTCCGGCCAACATCGCGCGGAGGCAGATCGACAGGGCCAAGGATCGCGGGACCCGGATCTTCGACGAGGCGCGGGCCCTCGTGTTCGGCGGCGGCGCCGTACGCGTGGAGAGCCGCCTGGTGCAGCCCGAGGAGGGCAGCATCGTGGTCAAGGGCGACGACAAGGTGGTGACCACCTACCAGTCGCGCGGTCAGCTGCCGCCCGAGGCGCTCATCCTGATGGCCGGGGTGGGTACGGTCGTCGCGGTGGGCGTCGTGGCCTGGGCGGTCCGCCGCAGACGGAAGTAGCCGCACCGAGCGACGACGACGGGGCCCGCGCGAACACTCGCGCGGGCCCCGTCGTCGTGTCGGCGTGGTGCCGGGCCCCCGGGAGTCAGAGGAAGGTTCGGCCCTCGCCCCGGTAGGTGGGTACGGCGCCCTCGTAGGTGCCGGTGTCGGAGTCGATCAGGTGCAGGGTGTCGAACCGCTCGCAGAGCTCCCCGGCCTTGGCGTGGCGCATCCACACGCGGTCGCCGACGTCGAGCCCGCGCGCCGCCTCGCCGATCAGGGGGGTCTGGACCTCGCCCGCGCCCTCGGTGGGGCTGTAGGTCAGGCCCTCGGGCAGGTGGGGGACCGGCGGGCGGTGCGCGTCGGCGGGGCCGGAGGCCGGGTAGCCGCCGCCG
>NZ_ANAE01000183.1:7574-15460 GCF_000341265.1 Nocardiopsis prasina DSM 43845
TCGGGGCGGGGCGGCGGACGACCGGAAGGGCGAACAGGGCGGCGGGACGGCCACGGAACGACCGGTACTGGTCGAACAGGTGCGGTTGGTAGAGGCCGGAACCGGCGGCCAGTTCGGTCACGGCGCGTTCGCGCCCGGTGGTGTGCAGGCTGCCGGTGCCGCCGCCGTTGACGAAGCGCAGGTCGGCGACGTCCCGGACGGCTCTGGTGATCGCGGCTCTGCGTCTGGCCAGCTCGACGGCCGAGCGGCGCTGGACGGCCCGCAGGATCCGACCGTAGAGCGGACGGCCGGGCGGCGCGTCTCCCACTCCGGCGATCTGTCCCTCGTAGGCCATGATTCCGTCCAGTTCCAGCTCGGGGCGGCGCACGACGGCGCGGGCCAGAGCCGCCGCCTGTGCCGGGGTGCGGACGGGGGAGCGGTAGGCGCCCACGCGCATGCCGGAGCCGAGCGGCTGCCAGCTGGTGTCGATGTCCAGGCAGACCCGGATGGGGGGTGCGTCGGGGGCGCGGTCGGCCCGGGCGACGGCGGCGCTCACGAGGTCGAGGTGGGCGGGGTCGTCGACCATCAGGGTGATGACGCGGGCGGCGGTGGGGGAGGCGGCGAGTTCGGCGAGGGCGTCGGTGTCCGCCGTGGGGTAGGCGACGAGGATGTCGTCGCTGAGCGGTTCCGGGTCGCCGGTGGCCAGCCAGAGTGCCTCGGGGAGGGTGTAGGCCATGACGCCCGCGTATCCGGGCAGGTCGAGCACCGTGCGAAGGAGGTCCCTGGAGCGCACGGACTTGCTGGCCACGCGGATGGGGCGTCCGTGGGCGCGGCGGGTCAGGTCGGCGGCGTTGGCGCGGAAGGCGGTCAGGTCGACCATGGCGAAGGGGGCCTGGATGTCGCGCGTCGCGGACTCGTACTTCTCACGCAGTCTCGTCATGTTCCTGAGGATGCCAGAACATGAATGTGCTTCATATTGCCCGGGGGTTCGATCTCGTGCCTTTCGGGTCGGTCGCGGGTGACGCGGGATACGCGGGGAGCGGGCCCGCCGGTCGCGTCCGCTGGATATCCTGGGGCGTCACGGCTGATCAGCCGGTCGACCCCGGGAGTTGTTCCTTTCATGAACGAGCGCGAGTACGTCCTGACCCTCTCCTGCCCCGACAGCCGGGGCATCGTGGCCGCCGTCGCCAACCTGTTGGCCGACCACGGTTGCAACATCACCGAGAGTCAGCAGTACGGTGACCACTTCTCCGGTCGCTTCTTCCTCCGGACGCAGTTCGTCGCGGAGGCGGGACCCACGGGCGTGGTCGGCGAGGACGCTCTGCGCGGAGCCTTCGCCGCTCTGGCCGGTGGGTTCGGCGGCGGCTCCGAGGGCTCGTTCGTCGAGTGGGACCTCCAGGCGCGGGACGTGCGCCCGCGCATGATCGTGATGGTGTCCCGGTTCGGACACTGCCTCAACGACCTCCTCTACCGCCAGCGCAGCGGTCTGCTGGACATCGACATCGCGGCGGTGATCTCCAACCACGCCGACCTGGAGTTCCTGGCCGACTCCTATGGCGTGGACTTCCACCACCTGCCCGTCACCCCCGAGAGCAAGGGCGAGCAGGAGGGGCGCGTCCTGGAGCTGGTCGACTCCTACGACGTGGACCTGGTCGTGCTGGCCCGGTACATGCAGGTGCTCTCCGAGCAGCTGTGCACCAAGATGTCCGGACGCATCATCAACATCCACCATTCCTTCCTCCCCAGCTTCAAGGGCGCCCGCCCCTACCACCAGGCGCACGCGCGCGGTGTGAAGCTGATCGGCGCCACCGCCCACTACGTCACGGCGGACCTGGACGAGGGCCCGATCATCGAGCAGGAGGTCTCCCGGGTCGACCACACCCACAGCCCGGAGCAGCTCACCGCGATCGGCCGGGACCTGGAGTCCGTGGCCCTGGCGCGCGCCGTGAACTGGCACGCCCAGCGCCGGGTCCTGCTCAACGGGGACAGGACGGTCATCTTCGGCTAGGGCGAACCGCCTGGCTCGCGCGACGCGGGCAGGCACAACACGATTTCGGACGCGCAGGGGTGCCCACGGGCACCCCTGACGTTTTTCCTGCGCAGCCGGGGTTCCGGATGTGTTTTTGGGGCACGGATGGTATGACCGTGACCCTTCTGACCTGCAAATCATGACCAGAAGTGTCTTGTTGGCTACATAGAGTGCGTATAAGGTGTGATGAGGTCCAAACCGCTCCGGTCGTCCCGACCCGGGGCGACACGGGTTTCGGACCATCAACCCTGAGCCGCACAGGCTCTGATCAGGGGGCACAAATGGGCAAGCACTTCGACGACGCCGCCGGCAAGGGCAAGGAAGCCTTCGGCAAGGCCACCGGCGACAAGCGCACCGAGGCCGAGGGCAAACTCGACCAGACCAAGGCCGGGGCCAAGGACAAGGCCGACAAGGCCAAGGACAAGGCCGAGGACCTCAAGGACAAGGCCGAGGACAAGATCAAGGGCGTCTTCAAGAAGAAGTAGAGCGTCCAGGACGGATTGCGCACTGTGTAGGGGGACCAGTGTCGGACTTGAAGACCGAATCCGCGGTACCGAGCGCCCGTGAGTCCAGGGGCGGACGTGACTCCGCGAGCACGAACGAGCAGGGACACACCCAGATCGCCGACGGCGTCGTGGCCAAGATCGCGGGCAAGGCGGCCCGCGAGATCGGTGGCGTCCACGCCATGGGCGGCGGGGCCGCCCGCATGGTCGGCGCGGTACGCGACGCCGTGAGCGGCGGCGGTTCCTCCGGGTCGGTGGCGCAGGGCGTCTCCGTCGAGGTGGGGGAACGCCAGGCGGCGGTCGACATCGACCTGGTCGTCGACTACGGGGCCGCCATCCAGGACCTCGCCTCCGCCGTACGACGCAACGTCACCCAGGCGGTCGAGCGGATGACGGGCCTGGAGGTCACCGAGATCAACATCCGGGTGGACGACATCCACCTGCCCGAAGACGACGAGTCCGCCGACGACCGCGACTCCGAACCCAGGGTCCAGTAGCCGTGGCCGGCGGCGATCCTGGAGCGACCGCACGAGCCATCGCGGAGGGCGCGCTGCGCTTCTCCGATGTGGTGGAACTGTCCTCCGGCTCCTTCGGAACCCTGAGCACCGCTGTGCCCGGGGGACGTGTCCGGGGGGTCGCGGTGCGCGAGGACCAGGTCGAGGTCGGCGTGGTGCTCCGCTACGGGCGTCCGCTGCCGGAGATCGCCGCCGAGATCCGGCGGGGCCTGGCCCCGTTGTCCGGCGGCCGCGCCGTCCACGTGTCAGTGGAGGACGTGGTCGCCGGACTCGGTGACGGCGCACGCACCGTCAGCTAGACCTACAAGCAGGGGCGTTCTGATCAGAGGGGGTAGCCATGTGGCCCATCGTTGGACTGTCCTACGGGACGGTGCTCGGGCTCGCGGCGGCGTTCGGCGGGTTCCCCGCCTTCGCGCTGGTACTGGTCCTCGGACTCGTCGGGTTCGTCGCGGGCCGGGCGATGGAGGGTGAGATCGACCTGGCCGAGATGTTCACACGGCGGTCGGCGTAGACAGGGGTGAGGTCGTGGTCGGGGTTCGCACGGACACCGTCCCTCGTCAGAGGGGTCCCGTTCCGGAGGGTGAGGCCGCAGGGCACACCCGCGGACGGGACCCCGGGGGCCGCACGGACATCCCCGGGGCCGTCATCGAGAAGGTGGCGGCCAGGGCTGTCGGAGAGGTCTCCGGGGCCCGGGCCGTGCGGTCGAGGACCGCCCGCGCCCGGGTGAGCGGGGAGATCGTCATCCTGCGCCTGCGCGTCGGGGTGCGCTACCCGAGGCCCGCGCGCCAGGTCGCCGAGGAGGTGCGCGGCCACGTCAGGGACCGGGTCGAGCGGATCACCGGCAAACAGGTCCACCACATCGACATCGAGATCGCGGAGCTGGTGCGCTGACATGACCACCGTGGAAGAGGCGCTCGGCCGTCCGAGCCAGGGGATCGACCGCCGCGCCAAGCGCGTCGCCGTCCACACGTTCCGCCCACGCAGGTCGTGGCCCGCGGTACTCGTCGGACTGCTGATCCTGGTGGTGGCCGTGGTCGCGGCCGCCGAGGTCATCGCCGCCCTCGCGGGCAACCCGTTGCGGCTGATCCCGGTCGGCCCGGCCACGGACTACGCCGCCGCCACGACCTGGTCGGAGCCCTCGGTGCAGATCGCCTCGGCGGTTCTGGCGCTGATCGGCCTGGCCCTGATCGTGGTGGCGCTGGCCCCGGGGCGGAGCCGGTGGACGGCGCTGCGCACCGACGATCCGGCCCTGGTGGTGGGACTGACCCGGCCCGCTCTGCGGCGGGCCGTGGCGGCCGCCGCGCAGGACGTGAGCGGCGTGGACCACGTGCACGTGGCCGTGCGCGGGAACCGGATCCGGGTCCATGTGCGCACCGGAATGCGTGAGTCGCACGGGCTGCCCGCCGAGGTCACCTCGGCCGTGGAGACCCGACTGGAGGAGCTGGCCCCGCTGCGCAGCATGCGGATCGCCACGCACGTTCGATACGCGGAGGGTTGACCATGGCACGCGAGAGGTCTCGAAGGTCGGCCCGGGGCAACCGCCTGGGTCTGGTGATCGTGGGGGTCGTGCTGCTCGTGGCGGGCGTGGCGGCCCTGGCCACGGGGCAGGGTCTCCTCGGCGGCGAACTCGCCGCCACGCCGTTGCTCGGGGACCGGGTCAACGAGGTGCTCGCCCAGCAGTGGGTCCCGTACGTGGCGGTGGCCGTCGCGTTCGTGGCCGGTTACCTGGCCCTGCGGTGGCTGATGGTGCAGGGCATGAACGACACCGTGGGCCGTATGCACCTGGCGCGCGACGACGCGGGCAACGTGGAGATCTCGGAGAGCGCGGCCAGGGGTGCCCTGGAGCAGGAGGTCACCGACTACCCCGGGGTGCGCCGTGCCCGCGCGCGTCTCACCGAGTCCGGCGACCGCCCGCACCTGCGGCTGGCGCTGACACTGGAGGAGGACGCCGACGTGGCCGGGATCTGGCGGCGCGTGCGTTCGGAGGCCATCACCAACCTGCGCGGCGCCCTCGAACTCGACCAGGTGCCCGCGGTCATCCGGATGTCCATGACCGCCCCCGCCAAGAACCCCCGCCGCAGCCTGGCCTGAGCCCGGAACCGACGGGCGGGGGAGGAAGGGGCGAGTCTGGTGGCGAGCAGAGCTCAAGCCACCAGACCCGGGGTGACGACCGACGAGGGCGAGCGGGTGGGAGCTCGAGCCCGGTCATCGGCCGTGCACTCGGTACAACCAAGGGATGAACCGGGGCATTCCCGGCATCCCGTCAGCACTCGATGACGTTGACGGCGAGGCCGCCGCGGCTGGTCTCCTTGTACTTGTCGTGCATGTCGCGCCCGGTGTCGCGCATGGTCCTGATGACCTTGTCCAGGCTCACGAAGTGGCTGCCGTCGCCGCGCAGGGCCATGCGGGTGGCGCTGATCGCCTTGACCGAGGCGAGCGCGTTGCGTTCGATACAGGGGATCTGCACCAGGCCACCGATGGGATCGCAGGTCAGTCCCAGGTTGTGTTCCATGGCGATCTCGGCGGCGTTCTCGACCTGCGCCGGGGACCCGCCCAAGACCTCGGCCAGACCGGCCGCCGCCATGGAGGAGGCCGAACCCACCTCGCCCTGGCAGCCCACCTCGGCGCCCGAGATCGACGCGTTCTGCTTGAACAGTATGCCGATGGCCGCCGCCGTCAGCATGAAGCGGACCACGCCGTCGTCGCCCGCGCCCGGGCTGAAGTGCAGGTAGTAGTGCAGGACCGCCGGGACGATACCGGCCGCGCCGTTGGTTGGCGCGGTCACCACTCGGCCCCCGGCCGCGTTCTCCTCGTTCACCGCGAGTGCGTACAGCGTGATCCAGTCACTGCCGCGCATCGGGTCCGGGTCCACGTGGGTGGGGGCGAGCAGGCCGTGCTCGTCGCAGTTGCCGCCCAGCTGGCGGTAGAGCCGGTGGGCCCGGCGCGGCACCTTCAGCCCCCCGGGCAGACTGCCCTCGGTGGACACACCGCGACGTACGCACTGGCGCATCGCCGCCCAGATCTCCAGCAGCTCCTCGCGGATCTGGTCCGGGGTACGCCCGAAGGCCTGCTCGTTGGCGAGCATCAGCGCGCTGATGGACATGCCGGTCTGTTCACACAGCTCCAGCAGCTCCTCCGCGGAGGAGAAGGGGTGGGGCAGGACAGTGTCGTCGGCTTTGATCCGGTCGGCGCCCGCGGCTCTCTCGTCCACGACGAAGCCGCCGCCCACCGAGTAGTACACCTTCGCGGCCACCTCGGTACCCGCGTGGTCGAACGCCAGGAAGCGCATCCCGTTGGGGTGGTCGGGCAGGCTCTCCTTGCGGCGGAAGTCGACGTCGACGGCGGGGTCGAAGTCCACCGCCGGACCGTCCGCGCCGCCAAGGAGGAGACTTCGGTCCGACCGGACCCCCTCCACCAGGCGGGGGACGGCGTCCACGTCCACACCCTCCGGGGTGTGCCCCATCAGCCCCAGGACCACGGCGGTGTCACTGCCGTGCCCCTTGCCGGTGAGTGCCAGTGAGCCGTACAGCTCCACCCGCACGTGGGTCACACGCGAGAGGAGTTCCTCGGAGCGCAGGCCGGACACGAACGTCCGGGCCGCCTTCATCGGGCCGACGGTGTGGGAACTCGACGGTCCGATACCGATCTTGAACAGGTCGAAGACACTGATGGCCATGGCTGTCCTCCTCGTTGAGCACAGGGATGGGGCCGTGGTGACCGGCGCCGTGTGGGCCCGCGCGGCCCACACGGCGGAGACTGCTACAGGTTCGGGTAGAGCGGACGCTTGGCGGCCAGAGCGCTGACCCGGTCGCGCAGGGCGGCCTCGTCGAACTCGGGCTTGAGCGCCTCGGCGATGACGTCGGCGACCTCGGTGAAGTCACCCTCGTCGAACCCGCGCGTGGCCAGGGCCGGCGTGCCGATCCGCAGACCCGAGGTCACCATCGGCGGCCTGGGGTCGTTCGGGACCGCGTTGCGGTTGACCGTGATCCCGACCGAGTGCAGCCGGTCCTCGGCCTCCTGGCCGTTGAGCTGGGAGTCGACCAGGTCCACCAGGACCAGGTGGACGTCGGTGCCGCCGGTCAGGACCTTGACCCCGACCTTCGCCGAGTCCGGCTGCGTGAGCCGCTCGGCGAGGATGCGGGCACCCGCCACCGTGCGGCGCTGGCGCTCGGCGAACTCCTCGCTCGCGGCGACCTTGAACGAGACCGCCTTGGCCGCGATCACGTGCTCCAGCGGGCCGCCCTGCATGCCGGGGAAGACCGCGGAGTTGATCTTCTTGGCCAGCTCGGCCTTGGACAGGATCATGCCGCCGCGCGGACCGCCGAGGGTCTTGTGGGTCGTGGTGGTGACCACGTCGGCGAACGGCACCGGGTTGGGGTGCAGTCCGGCAGCGACCAGACCGGCGAAGTGCGCCATGTCCACCATGAGCAGCGCGCCGACCTCGTCGGCGATCTCGCGGAACTTCGCGAAGTCGAGGTGGCGCGGGTAGGCGGACCAGCCCGCGACGATCATCTTCGGCTGGTGCTCCTTGGCCAGGGCGGCGACCTCGTCGTAGTCGACGGTGCCGTCCTCGTCGCGCACGTGGTAGGCCACGGCGTTCAGGATCTTGCCGGAGTAGTTGATTCGCATGCCGTGGGTCAGGTGACCGCCGTGGGCCAGGTCCAGGCCCAGGATGGTGTCACCCGGCTTGAGCAGCGCGAAGTACACGGCCGTGTTGGCCTGCGCGCCCGAGTGCGGCTGCACGTTCGCGTGCTCGGCGCCGAACAGCTCCTTGGCGCGGTCGATCGCCAGCTGCTCGACGACGTCGACGTGCTCGCAGCCGCCGTAGTAGCGGCGGGCGGGGGGGGCCCCCCGGGGCTT
>NZ_ANAE01000184.1 GCF_000341265.1 Nocardiopsis prasina DSM 43845
TCGGCGTACTTGTTGGTCAGGACGGTGCCCTGGGCCTCCAGAACCGCCTGGGGGGCGAAGTTCTCGGAGGCGATCATCTCCAGGGTGTCGCGCTGGCGCGCCAGTTCGGCGTCGACCGCGGCCGACACCTCGGGGTCCAGCTCGCCCAGAGTCTGGTTGAGAAGGTTGTCGCTGGTCATGCTAGTTCTCGCCTTCGGTCAGCTTGGTGTACTCCTCGGCGGAGAGCAGGTCCGCGGGCTCCTCGGACACGCGCACCCTGAACAGCCAGCCACCCTCGAAGGGGTCGGAGTTGATGGTCTCCGGGGCGTCCTCAAGCGCCTCGTTGACCTCCACGACCTCTCCGGTGACGGGGGAGTAGATGTCGCTGACGGACTTGGTGGACTCCACCTCGCCCGCGGTCTCACCGGCGGTGACGTCGTCGCCGACCGAGGGGGTCTCGACGAAGACGATGTCACCCAGCGACTCGGCCGCGTACGCCGTGATCCCGACGGTGGCGATCCCGTCCCTGACCGCGATCCACTCGTGTTTGGCGGTGTAACCCAGCTCCGTGGGAACGCTCACTTCAACTCTCCTTGGAGGTGTTCCATTTGTCTGCCGTGCGCCCGTACGGCGACCCGGCCCGGCCTACGCCTGGCCACGCCCCGTCCGTGCCGGTCCCTCGTGGGGATCCGGCCGTGCGGGACGTGCAGGTTCTCGGGTCCGCCCGGGGGCGGTCCCGCTTCCTACGACTGCCGCTTGTAGAACGGCAGCTCGACCACGTCGACTTCCTCGCCCCGCCCGCGCACGTCCACGGTGAACGTGCCGGTCGCGGTGTCGAGGTCGCCGTCCACGTAGGCCATGGCGATGGGGCGGCCCAGGGTGGGGGAGGGGGCGCCACTGCTGGTGACTCCGATGACCGTGCCGTCGCGCAGCACGTCCTGGCCCTTGCGGAGAGGGCGGCGGCCACGGGAGACGAGGCCGATCAGGCGCCGTTCGCGAGCGGTGCGCGAGGCCTCCTCGAGCGCGGCGCGGCCCACGAAGTCACCGGGTTTGTCGAGCTTGACCACGCGGCCCAGGCCGGCGTCGAACGGCGTGAGCCCGGCGTTGAGCTCCTGGCCGTAGAGCGGCATGCCGGCCTCCATACGGAGGGTGTCGCGGGAGGAGAGCCCGGCCGGGACCAGCCCGTGCGGCGCTCCCTCGGCCATGAGGGCGGCCCAGACCTCGGGCGCGCGGTCGGCAGGCCGGACGAAGATCTCGAACCCGTCCTCGCCGGTGTAGCCGGTGCGGGCGAGCAGGACCGGGACCCCGGCGACGGTGTGCTCGTAGCCCGCGTAGTAGCGGATGTCGTCCAGGTCGGCGTCGGTGAGCGGTGCGAGGATCTCCACCGCGCGCGGGCCCTGGATCGCGATGAGCGAGTAGTCGGCGGACTCGTCGGCGACCTCGACGTCGAAGCCGGAGGCCCGCTCGGCCAGGGCGGAGGCGACCACGGGCACGTTGGCCGCGTTGGCCACGACCAGGTACTCCTGCTCACCGAGCCGGTAGACGATGAGGTCGTCCAGGACGCCGCCGTCCTCGGCGGTGATCATGGTGTAGCGGGCGCGGCCCACCTTGACCTTGGACAGGAAGCCGACCAGCGCGTGGTCGAGGGCCTCTGCGGCCTGCGGGCCGGTCAGCCGGATCTCGCCCATGTGGGAGAGGTCGAAGAGCCCGGCGGCCTCACGGACGGCGGTGTGTTCCGCGGTCTCGCTGCTGTAGCGGAGGGGCATCAGCCATCCGGCGAAGTCGACGAGCGTCGCCCCGGCCTCTTCGTGGGTCTTGTGCAGCGCGGTGAGGCGCGGCGCGGTCGCGGAGTCTGACATGGGCACTCCCGAGAGGATGGGTGTCGTGCGTAAGGCGTTGCCATCCTCCCCCTCTGTCATGGGTGCCTGAGAGCTTCACCGCGCGCTCGGCGTGGTTTGCACCTTCGGCGAGGGAACGCGTCCCTGCTTTCCAGAGTGGTCTCGCCCGTACGGTCCGCTGTGCCTGAGAGGTTGTCTTCGGGGAGGGATTGCTCCTTCGGCGGCCCACGCTGGATACGCGGACACTCTCCCGTACGGGGTCAGCAACACGCTCAGCCTAGCAGCGGCGACCTGGGGCGCCCAAGACAGCCCGGGCGCTTGTGGACGACCAGGACGCCCATGCCCGGACGCTTGGGGACGACCTTCGCGACACGGTCGTCGGAGGCGGCCGAGCGGGGTGTGTGACCACCGGGCATGCCCTAGCTTTGTGGGTGGACGTTCCCGCGGACAGCCTGTGGAGGAGACGAGTGCGTACCGACACCGAACACGCTCCCGGGAGGTCCGGGCGCGCCCCCGGCCGCTTCGCCCTCGGAGCCGCCGGTTGTGCCATCACCCTGTTCAGCGGGGCCGCCTGCGCGACGACGGACGAACCCGAGCCCGCGCAGGGCACGGTCGGCAACCCCGTCCAACTGGGCGACGTGCAGACCGTGGAGCGCCACGACCTCGAGGCGGTCTTCGCCGAGGCCGGGGTGAACGGGACGTTCGTGCTCTTCGACGCCGGAGACCGGTCCGCCGTCGTGGTGAATCTGGATGAGGCGAGCGAGCGCGCCGTGCCCGCGTCCACCTTCAAGCTGCCGAACACGCTGATCGCCCTCCAGACCGGTGAGGTGTCCGACGTGGACGACGTGATCTCCCCCGAGTCCGGCGACGACCTGAGTCTGCGCGAGGCCCTGCCCACCTCCGACGTCCCGGTGCACCAGGAGGTCGCCGACCGGATCGGGTTCGACCGGATGTCCACCTGGGTGGACCGGTTCGACTACGGCAACCGGAACGTCGGCGAGGAGGGGGCGATGGACCGGTTCTGGCTGGAGGGTCCGCTGGAGATCTCCGCCATGGAACAGGCCACCTTCGTCGCCGAACTCGCCCGCGAGGAACTGCCCGTGCACGTCGAGCACCAGCGCGCCCTGCGTGACCTGCTGCTGGTCGAGGAGGGTCCCGGGCACCAGCTGTTCGCCCGGACCGGCCTGGGTGTGGACGTGGACCCGGTGCCCGGCTGGTGGGTGGGCTGGGTCGAGCAGGGCTCCGACCTGCACACGTTCGCGCTGCGTCTGGAGGTCGAGGACCAGGAGGACGCGGAGCTGCGCGAGTCGCTGGGCCGTGAACTGCTGGTCGCCCTCGACGTCCTTCCCGCAGCCTGACGCGTCCGCTCCGCGTCCCCCGCAGGCCGCCTAGGGATCGTCGGGGGAGCGGAGCTGGATCGGGACCGAACGCACGAAGCGCTGTTCGGAGTCGGTCACCCCGCCCATGAACTTGAACGTGCGCAGCGTCATCCGGCGGTCGGCGATGCGCAGCCCCGGCAGCTCCTCCAACAGCCTGCGCTCCACACGGGTGAGGTCGGGGGCGTCGCGCAGCCACAGGATGAACAGGGTGTTCTCCGGACCCGCGATGGTCGTGCACAACCGGACCTCGGGGATGCGTTCCCCCAGGTCGGGAACGCCGTCCAGAACCTCGGGGTCCACCGTTCCCCACAGGGTGGCGGCGCTCGGCCAGCCCATGTGCGCGCGCGAGATGTCGCAACGCAGCCCGAGGAGCCCGTCGCGCAGCAGCCGGTTGATTCGGCGCGCGGCGGTGGTGGGCGCGATGTCCAGTCGTTCGGCGATGGTCTGGTAACCCAGCCGCGCGTCCGCGCACAGCAGATCCACGATGCTCTGGTCCAGTTCGGTGACGCGTTCGTTGCCCACCGGGGCGCGCAGCGTGGGGGAGAGGGCGCGGAGCCGGCGCCGCTGCCCGGGTGACAGGGCGCGGACCTGCCACAGGTAGGCCTCCCGGGGGACCTCGGTGACCACGTGCACCCGGTAGGAGACCACGTCGGGGATGCCGCCCACCCAGTTGAGCAGGTAGTCCGCCAGCCCTCCGCCGGGCACCACGGTGAGCATGAGCTGGTGGGACCCGGCCACGAACTGGATGCTCAGGGTGTCGCGGTCCTCGGCCAGGGCCGCCGCGACCCGCTCCACCGACCCGTTGCGGCAGCTCAGCTCCACGTAGCTGAGGTACCGGCTGGCCATCACCCGGCGGCGTGGGAACGCGGCTATGCGCGCCAGCCCCTCGTCCTCCAACCGCTTCCACCGTCGGGCCAGCGTGGTGGGGTCCGCGTCCAGGACCGGCCCGAGCTCGGCCCAGGTGGCCCTGGGAGCCAGCTGGAGCGCGTTGATCAGGGTCAGGTCGAACTCGTTGGGCATGCTCGATTCCGGCAAAATCCACCTCCCTCATAGCGGTTCCCGGCGATTCCCGCAGGTTACCGGAGGGTCCACGTAGGTTTCCGCAAGATCAGAAGCGCGGCCCTGAGCTGCGAGTCTCCGTTGGATTGCGCACCGTCGCGTCCGGGTGTCCGCCTCGCGGAACCAGGGACCGGGTGCGGTGAGAAAGGTGGCGTCGATGACCTCGGCTGGCAGGACCCTCGTGGTCCGCGACGGAACCGTGATCGACGGGACCGGGGAGGGCCCCCAGCGCGACCGGTCCCTCGTCCTGCGCGACGGCCTGATCGACTGGATCGGCCCCGCCGACCAGACGCCGCACATCGGCGAGCCGTACCGGGTGATCGACGCGGCCGGGGGGACGATCCTGCCGGGGTTCGTCGACACCCACGTGCACATGACCATGTCCGGCGACGGCATGAACCCCGCCGACCTGATCAACCAGCCTCCCCACTACGGCTACTTCACCGCCATCCCGCGCCTGAGGGCCACCCTCGACGCCGGGGTCACCAGCGTTCGCGACCTGGCCGGGCTCGACCAGGCCGTGGTCCGCGCCGTCGACGAGGGCATCATCCCCGGCCCCCGCGTCACCACCGCCTACCGGGCTCTCGGCCCCACCGGAGGCCACGGCGACTTCCGCACCTGCTGCGGCTTCGACTACGGCGCGATCCTGGGGCCCGACGGCGCCGTCTCGGTCAACACCGACGGCCCCGCCGAGGCCCTGCGCGCCACCCGTGAGGTCATGCGCAAGGGCGCCAAGGTCATCAAGGTGATGGCCAGCGGAGGCGTGTGGAGCCCCCAGGACACCCCCTGGCACGACGGGCTCAACGTGGAGGAGATGTCCGTGATCGTGCGTGAGGCCGCCAGCCACGACATCCCCGTGGCCGCCCACGCGCAGAGCGCCCGCAGCATCCGCAACGCCCTCACCGCCGGGGTCACCAGCGTGGAGCACGGCTACGAGATCGACGAGCGGGGCATCCAGCTCATGCTGGACGGCGGCGCCTTCCTGGTGCCCACCCTCTCCACCGCCACCACCCCGCCCGACCCCGCGAAGTCGGCCGACTACGCGGTGGCCAAGAAGCTCAGGCTCCAGGAACACCTCAGCGAGAACATCACCGCCGCCGTCCGGGCCGGGGTCCGTGTGGCCCTCGGCACCGACTCGGGTATCTGTCCGCACGGCCGCAACCTGCGCGAACTCGCCCTGCTGGTGGAGCACGGCATGAGTCCCATGGGGGCCCTGCTCGCCGGAACCCGCGACGCCGCCGCGCTCCTTGGGCGGAGCGAGGAGATCGGCACCCTCGAAACCGGCAAGCGCGCCGACGTCGTCGTCTGTTCGGGAGACCCCCTCGCCGACATCACCCTGCTCGGCGAGCCAGACAACGTCACCGTGGTCATCAAGGACGGTGCGGTCCACAAGGACACCACCGGAACCCGACCGGGCACCGCGCACTGACCAGGCCCCACCCGCCCCCTTCGTCCCAGAGGTGACCCATGAGCACCCCACGCTCCCAGCAGGGAGGCGCGGTCGAGACGCGCCCCGGCTTCCTCACCCGCTCCCTCGACAACATCGAGCGCCTCGGTAACAAGATCCCCGACCCGTTCGTCCTCTTTCTGCTGCTCTTCGCGCTCGTCGCCGTCGCCTCCTCGGCCCTGTCGGCTCTGGGCGCCACCTACGTGGTGCCCGGCAGCGAGGACGGAGCCCAGGAGATCAGGGGCTTCTTCACCGCTGAGGGACTCACCTGGCTCACCACCAACCTGGTCCCCAACTTCATCGGCTTCCCGCCCCTGGGCGTGGTGCTGACCATCCTGCTGGGCGTCGGCATCGCGCAGCGGACCGGTCTGCTCAACACCCTGGTCCGCCGGGCCTTCAGCGGTGCGCCCCAGTGGCTGCTCCCGTACGTGGCCGCCCTGGTCGCGGTCTCCGGCAGCATCATGAGCGACGCCGCGATGGTGGTCATCCCGCCGCTGGCCGCGATGGTCTTCAAGGCGGCCGGGCGCCATCCCGTCGCCGGTCTGCTCGGCTCCTTCGCCGCAGCCATGGCCGCGTTCAGCTGCAGCCCCTTCATCACGAGCACCGACGCGCTGCTGTCCGGCATCACCAACACCGCCGCCGCGTCGGTGGAGGGGCTGGGCACCACCCACGTCAGCCCGATCTCCAACCACTTCCTCACCTTCACGATCGCGATCGTGCTGAGCGTCGTGGCCGGTTTCCTCATCGACCGCGTCCTCGAACCCGCCCTGGTGCGGCGCGGGGTCAGCCGCGAGCAGACCGGTGCCGAGGACGGTTCCGCCGCGAACGGGACCGCCGAGGAGCGCCCCGACCTGAAGATGGACGCCGAGCTCACCCCGAGCGAGCGCGGCGGGATGCGCTGGGCCGGGATCGCCCTGGTCCTCACGGTCGTCGCGGTCCTGCTGGTCACCCTCCCACCGGGCGCGCCCATGCGTAACGGGGACGGCGCGTTCCTGCCCGAGTCCCCGCTGCTCAGCTCCGTGGTCTTCCTGGTCTTCCTCACCCTGGCCGTGCCCGGTGTCGCCTACGGCCTGGCCACCCGGGCGATCCGGGGCGGGGCCGACGTCGCGCGGATGATGGGCCACACCGTCAAGGAGATGTCCGGTTTCGTCGTCCTGGCCTTCGTGATGGCGCAGTTCCTGGAGCTGTTCAACTGGACCGGCCTGTCCACGTGGATCGCGATCAAGGGCGCGGAGGCGCTGGAGGCCACCGGGTTCACCGGGTTCGGGGCCATCCTCTGCTTCATCCTGCTGGCCTGGCTGATCAACTTCTTCATCATCTCCGGCTCCGCCCAGTGGGCCCTGTTCGCCGTGGTGTTCGTCCCGATGTTCGCCCTGCTCGGCTACGAGCCCGGCTTCGTCCAGGCGGCCTACCGGATCGGCGACTCCACCTCCAGCGTGCTCTCGCCGCTCAACCCGTACGTGATCATCGTCCTCGGCTTCCTCAAGTCCTACGAGCCCAAGGCGGGCATCGGCACCGTGATCGCGCGCTGCCTGCCCTTCTCTCTGGTCTTCCTGGTCATGTGGGTCGCCGTCTTCGCGGTGTTCTACTTCGGGGGCCTGCCGATCGGCCCCGGCATGTACCCGCGGCTGTAGACCACGGGCCCGGGCAACCGGGCCCGCCACCCCGCACGCACACCGACGTAAGGAGACCACCATGACCGGCGCCAGGACCCTGTACCGGGACCTCACCCTCATCGACGGCACCGGAGCCGCCCCGGTCGCCGACGCCGCCGTCCTGGTCGAGGACGGGCTGATCGCCTACGTTGGGCCCGCCGCTGACGCGCCCGCGCCCCGACCCGAGGACACCGTGGAGAGCCTGGGCGGGCGCACCCTGCTGCCCGGATTCATCGACACCCACGTGCACTTCGGGTTCTCCGACGGCCGTGCCCTGGCCACCAACAACGCCGACGTCTCCCGCAGCCTGCACGCGTTCGAGTCCGCCGAGCGGATGCGGGTCACCCTGGAAGCGGGCGTCACCGGCGCCCGTGACCTGGGCGGGGCCGACACCGGCTTCCGCATCGCGCGGGAACGCGGTCTGATCCGGGGGCCGCGCCTGAGCATGGCGCTGCGGCTGATGAGTCACACCGGCGGCCACGCCGACTTCACGCTGCCCTCCGGCGCCAACCCGCACGACTGCGAGCACACCGCCGCCGAGATCGTCGACTCGCCGCAAGAGGCCCGGGTGGCCACTCGCAGGCTGGTCCGGGACGGCGCCGACGTCATCAAGGTGTGCGCCACCGGCGGGCTCTCCAGCCCCTCGGACGGCCCCACCGACGAGGGCGTCACGGAGGAGGAGATCGCCGTGATCGTGGCCGAGACCGCCAAGCACGGCGGTCGGCCGGTGGCGGCGCACGCCCAGGGCGCGGCGGGGATCAGGAACGCGGTGCGCGGCGGGGTGGCCAGCATCGAGCACGGCTACCTCATCGACGACGAGGGCATCGACCTCATGCTGGAGCGCGGCACCTTCCTCGTGCCGACCCTGACCACGTTCGACTTCGAGGACCGGGTCCACCTGATGACCCGGAAGGCGGTCGACACCAAGCGGGCCCTGGCCGAGGAGACCTACCGCCGGATCTCCCACGCGGTCAGCCGCGGGGTACGGATCGCGATGGGTACGGACGCCGGCATCTCCGAGCACGGCCGCAACCTGCGCGAACTCGCCCAGCTGGTGTCCGTGGGGCTCTCACCCATGGAGGCGATCAGGGCGGGCACGAGCAACGCCGCGGAGCTGGTGGGCACCGCCGACACGACGGGCACGGTCGAGGCCGGGAAGTTCGCCGACCTCGTGGTGTGCGAGGGCGACCCCCTCGCCGACGTCTCACTGCTGGGCGACCGCGCCAACGTGGTGCTGGTCGTCCAGGGCGGCGAGGTCGTCAAGGACACCCGGGCCTGACCGGGCGCCGACCGGCCCGGTCCGCCGACCCTGGGGCCGGGCGGACAGGAGCGGGGCCCGGCACGTCGTCCGCGCGCCGGGCCCCGCGTGTGTCCGGGATCAGGCGGCGTTCTTGCGGCGCTGGCGGACCGCCTCTGCCAGGTTCTCCAGGACGCCCTCGGTGGTCTCCCAGCTCATGCACTTGTCGGTGATGGACTGGCCGTAGGTGAGCTGGTCCGGGTCACCCAGCTTCTGGGCGCCCTCCACGATGAAGCTCTCCAGCATGACGCCGACGATCCCCTTCTGACCCTCGGCGACCTGGGCGGCGATCTCCCGGGCCACGCCCGCCTGGCGGACATGGTCCTTGCCGCTGTTGGCGTGGCTGGCGTCGATCATCAGGCGGCGCGGCAGCTTGGAGCCCTCGATCACATCCAGGGCCGAGGCCACCGACGCGGCGTCGTGGTTGGGGCCGCTGCGCCCGCCGCGCAGGATCACGTGGCAGTCCGGGTTGCCCTCGGTGACCACGACCGAACCGGCGCCGGCCGGGTCCACGCCGAAGAACGTGTGGGAGGCGGCGGCCGCGCCGACGGCGTCCACGGCCACCTGCACGTCGCCGTCGGTGCCGTTCTTGAAGCCGACCGGGGTGCTCAGGCCGCTGCTGAGCTGGCGGTGCACCTGGCTCTCCGTGGTGCGGGCGCCGATGGCGCCCCAGGAGACCACGTCGGCGATGTACTGCGGGGTGATCGGGTCGAGGAACTCGGTTCCGGCGGGCAGACCGAGGGCGTTGATGTCGATCAGCAGCTCACGGGCGGTGCGCAGGCCCCGGTGCACGTCGTAGGTGTCGTCCAGGCCCGGGTCGTTGATCAGGCCCTTCCAGCCGACCGTGGTGCGCGGCTTCTCGAAGTACACGCGCATGACCACGCACAGCTCGTCGCTGACCGACGGGACGAGGTCGCGCAGGCGACGGGCGTAGTCCAGGGCGGACTCGGTGTCGTGCACCGAGCAGGGGCCGACGACGACCAGGAGGCGGTCGTCGGCGCCGTCCAGCACCCGCTTGACCTCGGCGCGCGAGCTCTCCACGAGGGCGGTGCTCTCCTCGCTCATGGGGAGCTCGGCGAGCAGGTCCTGGGGGGCGATGAGCGGTTTGTAGCTCGCCACCCGTGTGTCGTTGGTGCTCGTCATCGTCTCCCCTGGTCCCATCACGTCGATCGCCTGGCGACAGATGCTCGTGCCGCACCTTGACCGTAGCGCGGTCCGGCGGGGCGGACACGGTCGCGGTGGAATTCGACGTGCGAACCCGGGATGGGAAAGGCCACACCAGCGCACTTCGCGGGAAGTCGTCCCAACCAGCGAGACACAATGGCCCCCGGCCGCCATTCCGCCGGGTGCCCCGAGCGCTCGGGGGATCAGTCCTTCAGCCCGGGGAGGTCCTCCTCCCAGTACTCGCGCGGGTTGCGCACCCCGTCGGCGACCGTGCCGCGCTCGGTCTCGGCGCGGCGCAGCCGGACCCGCCTGATCTTGCCGGAGGCGGTCTTGGGCAGGTCGGCGAACTCCAGGCGGCGGACCCTCTTGTGCGGAGAGAGACGGCTCCGCGCGTACTCCATGATGGCGCGGGCGGTCAGGGCGTCCGGTGCCACGCCCTCGGCCAGGGTCACGTACGCCTTGACCACCGAGAGCCGCAGCGGGTCCGGTGACGGCACGACCGCGGCCTCGGCCACGTATTCGTGCTCGACCAGAACGCTTTCCAGCTCGAATGGTGAGATGCGGTAATCCGAGGCCTTGAACACGTCGTCGGACCGGCCGACATAGGTAATGGAACCGCGCGAATCCCGCGTGGCGATGTCGCCGGTGCGGTACAGCCCGAGCCGCGTCACGTCCCGGGTGGTGTCCGGGGCGTCCGCGTAGCCGCGCATCACTCCCACGGGATCGTCGCTCATGTCCACGCAGATCTCACCGGTGTCGGAGGGCCTGGCCGTCTCCGGGTCGACCAGGACCACGTCGTAGCCGGGCATGGGGCGTCCCATGGACCCGCGGGCCACCTCCTGGCCGGGACCGTTGCCGACGAGCAGGGTGGTCTCGGTCTGCCCGAACCCGTCCCGCACCGTGAGCCCCCACGCCTCACGGACGTAGTCCACGATCTGCGGATTGAGTGGTTCCCCCGCCGCCACCACCTCGCGCAGCGGTACCTTCCACGCCGCCAGGTCCGCCTGGACCAGCATCCGCCAGACCGTGGGCGGGGCGCACATCGTGTGCGCCCCGCACCGCACCGCCGCGTCCAGCAGGGTCGCCGGATCGAACCGCTCCTGGTTGACCACCAGCACCGTGGCCTCCGCGTTCCACGGCGCGAACACGCTGCTGTAGGCGTGCTTGGCCCAGCCGGGCGCGGACACGTTCAGGTGCACGTCCCCGGGCTGGACACCCAGCCAGTACATGGTGGACAGGTGCCCCACCGGGTAGGAGCTCTGAGTGTGGGTGACCAGCTTGGGCCGGGCCGTGGTGCCGGAGGTGAAGTACAGCAGCAGGGGGTCGTCGGGGCCGGTGGTTCTGGGCTGGGTGAACTCCAGGCCAGAGTGCTCCGAGTCGGGGTAGCTGAGCCATCCGTCCATGTAGCCCACGCAGATCCGGGTCCAGTGGCCGCGCAGGTGCTCGAACCGCTCGGTCTGCTCGGGCGAACAGACCACGTGCGCGACCTCCCCGCGGTCGAGCCGGTCCACGAGGTCGGCCTCGGACAGGTTGGTGGCGGTCGGGGTGATCACCGCGCCCAGCTTCACGGCGGCGAGCAGGATCTCCCAGAGTTCGACCTGGTTGCCGAGCATGAGCATGATGCGGTCGCCCGGGTGCACCCCCTGGCCGATCAGCCAGTTCGCCACCTGGTTGGAGCGTTCGGACAGCTGGCGGTAGGTGTGGTGGGCCTCGGTCCCGTCCTCCTCCACCAGCCACAGCGCCGTGCGGTCCGGTCGGGTGGCGGCCACGTGGTCGAAGTGGTCCAGCGCCCAGTTGAACCGTTCCGGCCTGGGCCAGGTGAACTCCCGGTGGGCCGTCTCCTGGTCCTCCCGGTGCTCGAGGAGCAGGTCCCGCGCGGCGCGGAACTCCCGTGCCCCCTCGGTCATCTCGTGCGACATCGAAGGCCTCCGGTTCGGGGGCGGTGCGCCGGGCGCACCGCCACGGGCTCCCGGCCACCGGAAGGGTGGCGGGACGAGGTATGCCCCTGCGGTTCTACCCGGAACGGGACATCCCGACCCATCACGACCGTCGGCTCCGGTCCGGACCGGTCGGCCCGGGCTCCCGGAGGCGGGGATGTCCGTTCGCGACCCGGCGCCCTAGATCGTTGATGGGAAAATGTGCCCTGGTCA
>NZ_ANAE01000185.1 GCF_000341265.1 Nocardiopsis prasina DSM 43845
CACCGCCCACCCCGACTGCAACGCCAACCCGCCGAACGCGCTCCCGCCCGGCAGCGACTCCTTGCCGAGCAGGATCTCCGCCGGGATCTGCACCATCGACGCCCACGGCAGCCACCGCAGCACGTCGGCCAGAGCGGTCGGGAACAGGGCCAGCGGCAGCAGCATCCCCGCGGCCACCGGCGCGACCAGACCGCTCGCCATCCACAGGCCCCGGGTGTCCATCAGCCAGAACCCGCTCAGCGAGCACAGGTAGCGGAGTGCGAACCCGATCACGGCGGCCAGGACCACTGAGAGCAGGACAGCCACGGACTGGACCGCGCCGTCCGGCACGACCACGTCGAACAGGAGCAGGCCGACACAGAAGGTGGGCACGCCACGGAAGAGGAACGTGAACGTGGCCCGGCCGAGGTCCTCCGCCATCCACCAGCCCAGGAGCGGCACCGGGCGGAGCAGGTCCGTGGCCACGTCGCCGCCGCGCACGCGTTCGGCCAGGTCGAGGGAGGGGGCGGTGTTGACGATCATCGTGACGGCGATCAGCGCCTGGCCGACGAACACCTGGGTGACGGCGTCGGTGGCGTCGTAGCCGTTGATCTCCGGACGGGCGGCGAACACGGCCAGGAGCACCATGGCGTTGATCGCGCCGAAGACCGAGTTGGTGAGGGCGCCCGCGACGAGGGCGGCGCGGTAGGTCGAGTGGCGGCGCAGCCCTCGGGCGTACACCGCTGCGTGGACCCGCAAGTGGGCACACTCCTTTCGGACGGTCGGACGGTCGGGTTTGGGATCGGATCGGGGCTCGGGAGTCTGGAGTCGGGTCGGGTCGGGTCGGGTCGGAGGGAGCGTCGGCCTTCGAGCGTCCGGGACGGTGCCCGGGTCAGCCGTGCCGGTCTCGGCGGGGGTCAGCTGCCGGTGGAGCGGTAGCGGCGCAGACCGAACCGCCACACCAGGGACGCGGCCAGGGCGAGGACGACCGCCACGACGGGGCCGAG
The DNA here is from genome assembly GCF_000341265.1 of Nocardiopsis prasina DSM 43845. Lineage (GTDB taxonomy): Bacteria > Actinomycetota > Actinomycetes > Streptosporangiales > Streptosporangiaceae > Nocardiopsis > Nocardiopsis prasina. The sequence continues at coordinate 987 of NZ_ANAE01000185.1, forward strand.
GAAGCGCAGGAACTCGGGCAGGCCGGTCGGATCGGACCGGTCCAGCAGGTGCAGCGCGGGCTGCCAGCTCACGAAGGCCAGCGGCACCACGTAGGTCACCGACCGCACCAGACCTCGGCCGTAGATCGCGATGGGGTACTCGGTGAGCGCCTGCCCGCCGTAGGTGACCGAGTTGGCGGCCTCACGGGCGTCGGTGGCGAAGAACTGGAGGCAGCCCGCGATCAGCCACACCGAGGTGCAGATGGTCACTCCCGAGGCCAGCAGCACCGGGACCATGAGCGCCCGCCCGACGGTCCAGTCGATGTCGCACATGACCAGGGCGAACACCAGCACGACCACGGCCGGGACGATCCTGCCGAAGCGGCGGGGCGAGAACTGGTCCGCCGCCAGCTGCACCAGCGGGGACACGGGGCGGACCAGCATGGTGTCGAAGCTGCCCGTGCGGATGTGGTCGCCGAGGCGGTCCACCGAGCCCGTGAGCAGCTGCGCGGCGCCGAAGGAGAACGCGGCCAGCGCGTAGACGAGCAGGCCCTCGTACACCGTGAACCCCGCCAGCGTCCCGGCGTGGGCGAACACCACGACGACGGCGCCCATCTCGGCCAGCGAGGCGAGCGTGATCCCGAAGGTGAACAGGGACAGCGCCATCGGGTACTGGGCGACCGCGCGGGTCCAGGTCCAGGCGAGGCGGGCGTACGTGCGCAGCTCCGGGCCCAGGTCCGTGAGGGGGTTCGGGGAAGCCGGGGCACTCCGCCCCCGCGTGAGCGCGTCAGCCACCCTGGACCACCACCCTGCGCGTGGCCCGGCCGGTCAGCCAGG
>NZ_ANAE01000186.1 GCF_000341265.1 Nocardiopsis prasina DSM 43845
GACAGCAGCGGGGAAGAGCGTGAGCGGGAGGAGCATCCCGGCCAGGACCGGCCCGGCCGGGCCCATCACGGCCCACACCCCACGGGTGTCCATGAGCCAGAACCCCACCACCGAGTACAGGTAGCGCAGCGCGAATCCCACCACGACGGCCAGCACGAACGAGACCGTCGTGGCCAGCCAGCGCAGGGGGTCCACCGGCAGGGCCAGCGTGAACAGGAGCGCGCCGACCGCGAAGGTGGGCGCGCTGCGGAAGGCGAAGTCGAAGGTGACCCGGCCCATGTCCTGGGCCAGGTTCCAGCCGAGGAGCGGGACGGGGCGGAGCAGGTCGACGCCGACCGCGCCGCTGCGGATGCGTTCGCTGAGGTCGAGTGCGGGCCCCATGATGGCGAGCGGGGCCAGCAGCGCCTGCGCGACGAACACCTGGGTGACGGCGTCGGTGGCGTCGTAGCCGTTGATCTCCGGGCGGGCCTCGAAGAGCGCGAGCAGCACCATGGCGTTGATCGCGCCGAAGACCGAGTTGGTGAACACCCCGGCGACGGTGGCCGCGCGATAGGTGGAGTAGCGGCGCAGCCCACGGGCGTACACCGCGCAGTGGACACGCACGGGCGTGGCTCCCTGGCAGCTAGTGAACGTGCAGAAACGTCCGCTCTCCACCACGGGCCCTCGAAGGGCGGGGGAGACACGGGTTCGGCACGTCCCTGGGCCGGGAGGCCAGGTCCGGGTCGCCGCGAAGGAGTGACGTTAGCACGGCGCCCCGCGGGCCGCCACGGGTTCGTGGAACTCAGCCGCGCCCGGCGAAGGGCATCTCCCGGGCCATCACGGTGACGGCGGGCACGTTCACGTCGAGGGGCAGGGAGACGATGTGCGCGATGGTGTCGGCCACGTGGGTGACGTCGATGGTGGGCTCCGGACGCACCGAACCGTCGGGCTGGCGGGCGTTGGCACCGAAGCCCGTGGTCATCGTGGTGGCGGCGTTGCCGACGTCGATCTGTGTGCAGGCGATCCCGTGGCCCCGCAGGTCCAGGTTGAGCGAGGCGGTGAGGCCGTTGATCGCGTGCTTGCTGACGGTGTAGGCCACGCTCGACGGCCGAGGGACGTGCGCGGAGATCGAGCCGTTGTTGATGATCCGACCGCCGCCGGGGGTCTGGCCCTTCATCATCCGCGCTGCCTCGCGGGCGCAGTTCATCGAGCCGGTGACGTTGGTGTCCAGGACCTCGCGCCAGGCGTCGTCCTCGATCTCGTCCACCGACGCGGCCGGGCCGAACACCCCGGCGTTGTTGAAGAGCACGTCCACGCGCCCGAAGCGCTCGCGGACGGTTCCGAAGAGCGCCGCGACCGATTCCGAGGAGGTCACGTCCGCCTCGACCACCACCGCTCCGGGGTTCTCGCCCGCCGTCTCCTCCAGGGTCTCCCGGTGCCGCCCGGCCAACACCACGGAGTGGCCGTCGCCGAGCAGTCTCCGGGCCGTCTCGCGGCCGATCCCGGCGCCAGCCCCGGTGATCACGATGACCTTGTGGTCGTTGACAGCGGCTCCCATGGTGGCTCCCTCGTTGGTTCGGTCCGGCCCGCTCGGGGCCGCCAGCTGGAGACTACCGACCCGACTTCGAACAGTTGTCCACAGGCTGTGGACAACCGGATGTCGGCTTCACCCTTCCCCCGGGCGTCGACAAGATCCGGGTTCCACCGTGCGGGTCGGCCACGCTCTTCGCGGCCGATTTCGCCGCCGATTTCCCCGCCGGTTCCCGGCACGGCTCCCGGCGCGGCTCCCGGCACGGCTCCCGGACCGGGCTCCCAAGTGCGCGCTGGAACCCGGTCCCGGAGGCCGGGCCGGAGCTCCGGGGGGAGTCCGGATCAGATCCCGTCCGCCGCCTCGAAGAACCAGGCGATGGAGACGGCCCCCGGGTCGAGGACCTCCTGGGCCCGTTCCCCCAGGTAGCTGGCGCGCCCCCGGTGGGCGACCATCCCGCTGGTGGAGTCCGCCCCGGCCCGCGCGGCCTCGGCGGCCTCACCGAGGGCCTCACGCCAGGAGGTGGCCCGCGTGGCGGCGAGGGCCTCCGTGGCGGGGACCATCGCGTCGACCATGGTCTTGTGCCCCACCTCCGCTCTCCCCAGGCGCCGGACGGCTCCGGTGGCGGTCTCGAAGGCACCGGCCAGGTCCGGAACGGTCCAGGGAGCGGAGGGCCCGGAGCCCAGGCGCCCGAACCAGAGGCCGAAGAGCGGGCCGCTGGTGCCGCCGGAGGCCAGGAAGGTGTCGGAGACGGACTGGAAGACCCCGGCCGGATCGCCCCCGTGCAGGTTGGCGCGGGCCCGCTTCAGGGCGGAGCCGATGTTCCAGCCGAAGTCGCCGTCCCCGGCCCGCCTGTCGAGCTCGGTCAGCTCGTCGGAGTCGGAGTCGATCCGGTCGGCGAAGGCCAGCAGCCAGGCCCTGGCGTCCGCACCGGTGAGTTCGTTCTCGGGCATGGTCGTTCCTCTCACCAGGCCAGCGCGGGGGTCCGCACCGGTGCGTCCCAGAGCTTCGCGAGGTCGTCGGTCAGCGCGGTGAGCGTGATCGACAGCCCCTTCATGTCCAGTGATGTGACGTACGGCCCCACGAGCGACCGCGCGATGGTCACGCCCAGCCCGTCGAGCACCCTGCGGGTCTCACGGGCCGCCACCCCCAGTTCCAGGCCGTGGGTGGCGCCGAGCCCGTTGACGATCGCCAGGACCCGGTCGCCCCGCCCGATCCCCACCGACTCGACGAGGGGCCCGACCAGGCTCTCCACCAGTGCGGCGGCCTCGGGGGCGGTGCGGGTCTCGATGCCGCGTTCGCCGTGGATGCCCACGCCGAACTCCATCCGGCCGGGCTCCAGCTCGAAGGAGCGCTTCCCGGTCATCGGATTGGTGCAGGCCTCAAAGGCCACGCTGAGCGTCGCCGAACGCGCCACCACGTCCTGGCCGAGCGCCTTCACCTCGGTGACGGGCGCCCCGGCCTCGGCCGCCGCACCGCAGATCTTCTCCACCGCCACCACGGCCGCCGTACCCCGGCGTCCGGGGCCGCCGTCGTCCTCCCTCTGGGTGGCGAGGTCGTCGTCGACCAGCACCTGCTCGACCCGGTGGGTCTCGGCCAGGAGTTCGGCGGCGATCGAGAAGTTGAGGACGTCGCCGGTGTAGTTCTTGACGACCATCACGGTGCCCTCGCCGGCGTCCACGGCCCGGATGGCGGCGCGCACCTGGAGCGCGGTGGGGCTGGCGAACACGTCGCCGGGCACGGCGGCGTCGAGCATCCCCGTCCCCACGAATCCGGTGTGCAGGGGTTCGTGCCCCGAGCCCCCTCCGGACAGCAGGGCGACCTTGCCCCTGGCGGGCGTGCGCCGGGTGACGAAGAGGGGGTCGGTGTGGACGTCGACCAGCCCGCCGTGGGCCTCGACCAGCCCCTCCAACGCCTGTTCGACCAGGGTCTCGCGTTCGTTCATGAAGAACCGGCTCATGCCGCCTCCTGGTTCTGGGATCCCTCGGCCGGGCACCGCGCACCCCGAGGCGCGCCGCGTCCCACCTCCTGCCTACCCAGTTCTGGCCGATCGGCTGGCCGGTCGGCCGATGTCCCGCACCGACCGGCTGGCGGAGACTGCCACCAGGCTCCCAGACGTGGCAGCAACAGAGTGGGCGGGACACCGAACAGAGGGGACGAATCGACATGTCGGCAACAACGGGGGGCGGGCTCCCCCCGAGGGCCTCGCGCAGGCTGGCCCCGGACCTGGCGCGCGGCGCCATGCTCCTGCTCATCGCCATGGCCTACGCGGGGGTGTACGTCGGGGCCGGGTTCGGCACGGACGTCGTGGGCTACCCGCTCCAGGACCGGGCGGCCTCGCTGCTCACCACCCTGTTCCTGGACAACCGGGCCTTCCCGATGTTCGCGATCCTCTTCGGCTACGGGATGGCCTGGATGGTCTCCCGGCAGTTGGACAGGGGCACCCCGGAGCGGGAGGTCCGGCGTCTGCTGCGGCGGCGCGGCGGATTCCTGCTGCTGTTCGGCTTCGTCCACGCGTTCCTCGTCTTCCCCGGCGAGATCCTCACCTCGTACGGGCTGGCTGCGCTGACCACCGGGTGGCTGCTGCTGCGCTCCAACCGGGCCATCGTGCGCGCCGCCGTGGTGTTCGCCGTGTTCTACGTGGTCACGGTGCCGGTCGGGATGGTCGGCATGGTCATAGCGGACGGTTCGGCCGCCGACGACTACGCGCTCGTCCCGGGCTACCTCACCGCCGGGGACTGGTTCGAGCGGCTGGTCTTCCTGCCGTTCGGGCCGGTGTTCATCGCCTTCGCCTTCCCCCTGCTGATCCTGGTGGTCCTGGGCTACCGGGCCGGTCGGGCCGGTCTGCTGGACGACCCCGAAGCGCACCGGGGCTTCCTCACCCGGGTGGCGGTCGTGTGCACCTCGGTCTCGGTGCTGGGCGCGCTGCCCGTCGCGCTGACCGTGCAGGGCGTGCTCTCCCCGGGGACGCTCACCGAGGGGTTGTCCATGGGCCTCCAGGTGCTCAGCGGGGTGCTCGGCGGCGCCGGGTACGCGGCGCTCTTCGCTCTGTGGGGCATCCGACTGGAACGCCGGAAGGGCCCGCTGGCCGGGGCGGTCGCCGCGATGGGCCAGCGCTCGCTGACCTTCTACATCCTGAACTCGGTGCTGGTCGCGGTGATGCTCCACCCGGACCTGGTCGGTCTGGGTAGCCAGGCGGGTCCCTTCGGTGCGCTGCTGGTGGCGGCTCTGGCGTGGTCGGTCAGCTTGGCGCTGGCGGCCTGGCTGGAGGTCCGGAACCGGCCGGGCCCGCTCGACCAGCTGATGCGCCGCTGCGTGTACGGAGGGCGGAGAGCCCGCGAAGCCGCGCGCGACGAGCTGGCCGGAAGAGACGGCTGAGATTCGGACGGGGGTGGGGGCCGCACCGGGTCCTCCCCAGTGACCCGGGGCCCGCACCACCCCCGTCGCTCAGCCTGATCCCGCACGCGTGCGCGGCGGGTTCAGGCGAGTTCGCGGCCGGAGGGCTGCCCGGAGACCGAGACCCGCAGCACCGTGGGCAGCCGTTCAAGGCCCAGGGAGAGACGCAGTCTGGCGAGGGCCTCCTCGCGGCACCGTCGCCAGACAGCGACCGGGTCGGCGTCCTCGGATAGGACGAGGTCCAGGTGCAGGCAGGGTTCGTTGGGGGACTCGGTCAACTGGGCCCGCCCCCGGCGCACCCCCGCGTAGCCGCGGATCTCCCTGGCCAGGGCGGAGCAGGCGGCGCGGGCCGCGACGTCGGTGCGTCCCCGGTCCCCCTCGTCGAGGCGGAGCGAGGACACCCGCGCGGAACGCCCCTGAACGAGCAGCCACCGGAGGGACAACACCGTCACCGCCACGGCCAGCGCGGCGGCCGCGTACGGAACCCACGGCGCGGACAGATGAGGGGAGAGCCATCCGACCACCGATCCGAGCGTCTCCCCGGCCACACCCGACGGAAGGGGGTCGAAGGGCCCGTACACGAGCAGGGGGACGGCGGCCCCCACCGCCGTCAGCACCACGCCGACCAGGGCCAGGCCCTGCCGGTTCCCCCGGGCGGTCCGGCGTGCCGAACGGTGCGGGTAGCGCCTCACCGGAGGCCTCCTTCCACCCTCCGAAGCCTGGCGCGCACGCGCACCGGCCCGGTGGGTTCGAGTTCGAGCAGGCGGTCGCGGACCCGGTCCTCCACCCGTGCCCGAAGCCCGGGGTCGACCGGTGCGGGGACGCGTGCGGTGATCCGGACGGTACGGCGCCGGACCCGGGCGTGCGCGCCGGTGACCCCGGCCACCTCCCGGGCGGTGGTCTCGGCCAGGTGGCGCAGCCCCCTCCGGGACAGGCCGACGACCAGGTCCTGGTCGTCGGTGCGCAGCACCATGTGGCTGCCCTGCCCCGGAACGAGCGCGGTGAGCAGCAGGAAGAGTCCGACGACGGCGGTGACCGCGGAGGCGGCGAGCATCTCCGGGCCGTCCCAGTGGACGCCGACGGCCGACTCGGCGACCCGTTCCAGCGGGAGGATCCGCAGCGGACTGCCGATCAGCGTGGCGATCACCTCGGCCGCGGCCACCCCGGCGACCAGTGCCGTGACGGAACTGACCAGGACGGCGGCGGTGGACCGCCGGGGCCGGAAGGTGCGGACCGCGACACGGCGGGCGGCGCGTGCCTCGGGCCCGGTGGCGGCCGGACGGACACCCGCCGGGCCGACCGCCTCCGGGGCGCTCACCGGGGCGCTCACCATCGCGCGTCCCCGCCCGAGCGCTCACGGAAGAAGAGGGGTGACAGGTCCGTCTCCCCCGCGTAGGCGCGCCCGGCCAGGAACCCGACCGCTCCGAGGAGCAGGACGAGGAGGAAGGCTCCGAACCCGCCGAAGTAGGCCACCAGGCCGAGGAAGGACCCGTAGGCCAGTCCGACGATCGACCACATCGTTCGTGCTCCTTAGGTGCTGTGACTGCGAAGGGGGGGAGCGGCGTCAGCGGACGCGCGGCTCGGACGGGGACTCCTGGGCGGTCTCGTCGTCCGGCAGGTGGATGTCGTCGACGGTCACGTTGACCTCGGTGACCTCCAGGCCGGTCATGCGCTCCACGCCCGCGGTGACGTTGCGGCGCACCACCCCGGCGAGGTCGGGGATGGAGATTCCGTACTCGACGACCAGGTTGATGTCGACGGCCGCCTGGGTCTGGCCGACCTCGACGGACACGCCGCGGGCAGCGGCGTTGGTGGAGGTGGAGCCGGGGATCCGCTCGCGGACGGCGTCGAAGGCGCGGGCCGCTCCCCCGCCCATCTGGTGGACGCCGCGCACCTCGCGGGCGGCCATCCCGGCGATCTTGGCGACGACGTGGTCGGCGATGTCGGTGCGACCGTTGTCGCCGGAGCGCTCGGGGCTCCGGTCGGTGCGGCCGGACGACGTGGTGTCCAGGGCGGCCGGGGTGGGGGCCTCGTGGATGTCGGCGCGGGCGGTGTTGTGGTCCTTGGCTGCCATGGGGTGCTCCTGCGGTTCGGTCTGGACGGGGTCGGTGCGGCCCTCTCCCGTCGTTTCTGTGCGGGCCGTCATGTGGAGGACACGGGTGGGGGACGTGGGCTCACGCCAAAATCATTGTGACCTGAAGCACACTGGCCACGGCCGCGTTCTTGCGTAATGTGGTCAACTTCTGACGACAGGTAGTCGACCGGTTTCGGGAGCTGGACTCCGCAGATGCACACGGACACCGCACTACCGGACAGCGTGCTCGTGGAACGGGCACAGGACGGCGACGACCGTGCCTTCGAGATCCTGGTGCGCCGCCACCAGGACGCCGTCTACCGCATCGCTCTGCGCACCCTCGGCGACGCCGCCGAGGCCAGGGACGCCGCACAGGAGGCCCTCATCACGGCCTGGCGCAAGCTGCCCGACCTCCGGGACCCGAAGGCGTTCCCCGCCTGGCTGCACCGGATGGTGGGCCGCCTCGCGCTGAACGCCCTGCGCGCCCGCCGCCCCGAGGACCCCGCCGAGGAGGACCACGAGGGGCTGAGGGAACGCACCGCCGGCCCCGCCGACAGCGCCCTGGCCACCGACCTCCACGAGGCCCTGCGCAAGGCGCTGTCCGGGCTGCCACCCCCACAGCGGATCTGCTGGGTCCTCCGAGAAATGGAAGGATTGGGATATGAGGAGATAGCGGAGATCGTCGACACGACCCCGACCGCCGTACGCGGGCGCATCCACCGCGCGCGTACCCATCTCGTGGAGGCGCTCGAACCATGGCGGTAGACCCGTCCGACGACCACGAACAGCTGCCCTGCGGCACCTCCGCCGACACGCTCCTGGAGCACCTCAGGGCGGGGACCGTCACCGCGCACGAGCGGACCTGTCCGCACTGCCGGGCGGCCGCCGACGAGTTCCGGCCCCTGCTCTCGGCCCTCGGCGCGGCGCTGGACGACGACCGGGAGGTCACCGCGCCGCCCGGCCTGCTCGACGACGTCATGAGCGCGGTCCGCGCCGAGGGGCGTTCACGCGGCACGCTCCGACTGCCCGACACCGGCTCGGGCGGGACCCCCGGGGACACGCGCGTCCGTCACTCGGCGGTCTCCGCGATGCTGCGCGCCCGGGTGGACCCGGCCGGGGGGCTGGTCCTGGGCCGCTGCCGGATCGAGGACACTCTGGAGGGGCTGGTCGTCACCGCCACCGCCCGGGTCCTGACCGGAACCGTCATCCCCGACGCCACGGCGAGGGCCCGCCGGGACATGAGCACCTTCGTCGAGGACCGGTTGGGCCTGCGGGTCGCGCGGATCGACATCGACGTGACCGACGTGATCGACCTCCCCTGAACGGGTCGACCCAGCCCACCTCGGCGTCCCCATGAGGGACGGCGTCCGGCACGGGGGCTTGTAGGGTCGGGACCGGCGTCGCCACCTCCCCGCAGCGGACCGCACCCGGTCCGGGCGGGGGCCGTCCCCGGAGCGAAGGGCACCACCCATGACATCGGCACTCCCCGGCGCCTGGAAGCTGTTGGAGGCGGGAGACGCCCCTGCGGCCGTGCGCTCGCTGAGGAACGCGTCGGACGACCTGCCGCTGGGGGACCTGGCCGAGTTCACCTCGGCGGTCGCCGACGGCCTGGGGCTCGACGACCTCTCGACCGTCTCCGGGGCACTGCGGGCGGATCCCGGCAGCGCCCAGGCCTGTTACGACTTCGGCTTCGAGTGCCTGGAGGTCGGCGCCCCGCACCTGGCGGTCCCGGCCCTGCGCGCGGCACGTCGGCTCGCCCCCGCCGCCGCCCCCGCCCTGTGGGAACTGGTCTCGGCCCTGGAGGACCAGGAGCGGCACGGCGACGCGGTGCGCGAGCTGCGCGCCTGGGAGGACGGCCTCCCGGACTGGCCGGGCGGCTACCTGCTCGCCTACAACGCCCTGTGCTCCGGGGACGTGGAGGCCGCACAGGAGGTCCTCGCCCGCCTGTCCACGCCCGAGGACGACGGCTGGGACCTGGCACACGACCGGATCACCCGCATGGTGGAACGCGCCGGTGCCGCGCGGGCGGCGGGCCCGCTGGACGACCGTGACCTGCGCGGATGGCAGTTCGCTCTGACCGGGGCGATCCTGGGGCAGATCTCCCCGCACGGGTTGGACGAGGGCATGAACGGCCGGTACGCCCACCTCGGCGACTCCTACGACGCGTGCCGGACCGGGATCCGCGACCTGGTCACGGTGCTGGAGGCCGCGGGGAGCCGACCGGACGCGGTCATGCCGCTGCCGGACCGCTCCAGCCGTGTCCTCGGGCTGGCCGCCGCCCGGTTGTTGGACCTGCCCGTGGTCCCGGTGGACCCGGAGCGCTCGGACGCCCTGGTGGTCGCCTACGACCTCACCGACTCGGATCCGGACCTGCTGCGCGCGCTCGTGCCCCGCGCGCCCGGACAGGTCCTGTTCGAGCACGCCTCCTGCTGGACCTCACCGCCCGGCGCCACCGCCGACGTCGTCTCCCTCCTGCACCAGAGCGTCATGCCGCCGTGGGGCGACCACCTCCGGGTGGTGGACGGCGAAGTGGAGCAGGTCCCCGCCGACGAGTCACCCGAGGAGGAGCTGGCCGCGCGGGTCGCCGCCGCCGGGACCGAGGACCGGGACACCGCGCTGCCGACCTTCGCCGCGGCCGTCGCGGACCACTGGGCGAGGGGGCCGCGTCTGCCGGTGTCGACCTCCGGACCGGTGCGCAGCTCGCGCTTCGAGTGACCCGCCGCACGGACCTCCGCCGCCCCGAATCCGGGACGGCGGCGGAGTTGTGGGTAAATGGAACCTATGGTTTCCCCCCGATCACACTTCGCAAGGAACACAGTCCGCACCACGACCCTCACCCTCGGGGCGGCCTGCGCCCTGGCGGTGGGCGCGGCGCTGCTCGCCACCCCCGCGCACGCCGTCCCGACCACCCCCACCGTCTCGGCGACCTCCGCCGTTGAGGTGACGACCGACCTTCGCAAGGGTGACTCCGGCGCCCAGGTGAACGCCCTCCAGGAAAGACTGTCCGCACTCGGTTACTGGATCGACGGCGTGGACGGCGAGTTCGGCCCGCACACCGAGCACGCCGTGATCGCGCTCCAGAAGGCCGCCGGGATCGACCGCGACGGTCTCGTCGGCCCCGCCACCCGCGCCGCCCTGGAGGAGGGCACGGTGCCGTCCGCCACGAGCGCGGGCACGGCCGTGGAGATCGACCTCGAACGCCAGTTGTTGCTGGTCGTCGTCAGCGGCGAGGTCGAGAAGGTCATCCACACGTCCACCGGCTCCGGCCAGCCCTACGAGGGCTCCGACGGCTCCGAGCGGATCGCCACCACACCCACGGGTGAGTACGCGGTCTTCCGTGACGTCGACTCCTGGGACCCGGGGCCCTACGGCGCGCTGTACCGGCCCAAGTACTTCAACGGCGGCATCGCCGTGCACGGGTACCCCAGCGTTCCGGCCCAGCCCGCCTCCAAGGGTTGCGCCCGCGTGAGCCTGGCCGCCATGGACTGGCTGTGGGAGCAGGGCCACATGGACGTGTACGACACCGTGGTCGTGCGCTGACCGAAACCCAGCCCCCTCCTGCCCCTGGGCCGTGTCGGTCCGCCCATCGCGGGTAGGAGGGGGCTCGTGCCCTTCCACATCGCCACCGCCCCCGGGCGCCCCGACCGCCCGAACGAGGACTTCGCCGCCGCGACCGCCACGGTCGCGGTGCTGCTCGACGGGGTGGGCGCCCCCACCGACTCGGACGACGGCTGCTCACACGGGGTCTCCTGGCACACCCGTCGCCTCGGGTCGCTGCTGCTGGCCGCGCTCGACGAGGGCGCCGCCCCGCGTGAGGCGCTGGCGGAGGCGATCACCACCGTGTCGTCCCTGCACGAGGGGACCTGCGACCTCGGCCTCCAGGAGACGCCCTCGGCCACGGTGGTGGCGGTCCGGGTCGAGGCGGACCACCTGGAGTACCTGGTGCTGTCGGACTCCGTGCTGCTCACGGAGGCCGACGGCGGGGTCCGGTTGATCGCTGACACGCGGCTCGACGACCTGAGGCCCCGTGTGGGTCCCGGGCAGGCCGTCCGCGCCTGTCGCAACGTCCCCGGCGGCTTCTGGACGGCGGGGGCGGCCGCCCGCGCCGCCGAGGAGGCCGTGGTCGGGACGGTCCCCCTGAGCCCCTTCCTGGCGATGACCGACGGAGCGAGCCGTGCCGTGGAGGTGTTCGGTGACCTGTCCTGGGAGGGCGTGTTCGAGCTGGTCCGGCACCGGGGGCCCGCCGCGCTCGTGGACCGGGTCCGGGAGCTGGAGGCGGCCGACCCCTCCAGCCGACGGTTCCCGAGAGGCAAGGTCCGGGACGACGCCACCGCCCTCTGGTGGACTCCCTGACCCCTCGCCAGGTTACGGACACCCGAAAGACAGAGTTCCGGTCGCCGAATCTGTCAAAAATGAAAGATCATTTTCCAGTGGTGCCCGAGTGAACTGGGAAAAGAATGTTCCCGGCATTGCTGACGT
>NZ_ANAE01000187.1 GCF_000341265.1 Nocardiopsis prasina DSM 43845
TCTCACAGTCAAGCTCCCTTGTGCACTTACACTCACCACCTGATTGCCAACCAGGCCGAGGGAACCTTTGGGCGCCTCCGTTACCCTTTAGGAGGCAACCGCCCCAGTTAAACTACCCACCAGACACTGTCCCCAGACCGGATCACGGCCCGAGGTTAGATGCCCGAAACAGCCAGAGTGGTATTTCACCAACGCCTCCACCACCACTGGCGTGGCGGCTTCACCGGCTCCCACCTATCCTACACAAACCATCCCAAACACCAATGTCAAGCTATAGTGAAGGTCCCGGGGTCTTTCCGTCCTGCTGCGCGAAACGAGCATCTTTACTCGTAGTGCAATTTCACCGGGCCCATGGTTGAGACAGTGGGGAAGTCGTTACGCCATTCGTGCAGGTCGGAACTTACCCGACAAGGAATTTCGCTACCTTAGGATGGTTATAGTTACCACCGCCGTTTACTGGCGCTTAGATTCCCAGCCTCACGCACAAGCGCTAACCGGTCCTCTTAACGTTCCAGCACCGGGCAGGCGTCAGTCCGTATACAGCGTCTTACGACTTCGCACGGACCTGTGTTTTTAATAAACAGTCGCTTTCCCCTGGTATCTGCGACCCCGCCCCGCTCACAGGGAAAACCTGATCACCGGACAGGGCTCCCCTTCTCCCAAAGTTACGGGGACAATTTGCCGAGTTCCTTAACCACGGATCACCCGAACGCCTCGGTATACTCTACCTGACCACCTGCGTCGGTTTCGGGTACTGGCCGCACACGCACTCGCTAGAGGCTTTTCTCGACAGCACGGGATCACTCACTTCGCCGAAACGGCTCGGCATCACGCCTCACCCCTGTAACAGGGCAGGGATTTACCACCACCCCGGGCTACACGCTTACCCCCGGACAACCACCGCCGGGTAGAGCTACCCCACTGCGTCACCCCATCACTTGCCTACACACCCCTCGGGTCCCAGGCACACCACCACCCCCGCACCCGAAGGCACGAAGACGGGCATGCATGGTCAGCATCAGGGCTATCGACACGGGCGCACGCGCACGGGTACGGGAATATCAACCCGTCATCCATCGACTACGCCTGTCGGCCTCGCCTTAGGTCCAGACTCACCCTGGGCGGATCAACCTGCCCCAGGAACCCTTAGTCAATCGGCGCCGGAGTTTCCCACTCCGGTATCGCTACTCATGCCTGCATTCTCACTCGCACGCCCTCCACCACACGGTCACCCGGCGGCTTCACCGAACGCACGACGCTCCCCTACCAACCGACACCAACGTGCCGGCCCCACGGCTTCGGCGGCGCACTTCAGCCCCGCTACATTATCGGCGCAGAATCACTTGACCAGTGAGCTATTACGCACTCTTTCAAGGATGGCTGCTTCTAAGCCAACCTCCTGGTTGT
>NZ_ANAE01000188.1 GCF_000341265.1 Nocardiopsis prasina DSM 43845
CGTCTACCGGGGGCGGACCATGCTCGACGAGGAGGGGGCCGAGCGGTTCGCGCCGTTGGAGCGTTGGGCCACGACCGTGGCCGAGAGCCTTGGGGGGCCGGTGACCTGGAGGGCCGAGGCCAAGAACGAGCCCGAGGCTCGTGGCACCGTGTGGCCCGGGGAGGTCCTTCAGAACCGCCTGGCGCTCTGAGCTCCGCACTTGGCGCACTGGAACTTGCGGTCGTCGCCGAGAATCCAGTCGTGGTCTCCGCCGGTGGGGCACGCTGACATCGACACCAACTCCTCAGGAAGGGGGCTTCGGGGGTGTGTGTCGGTATCGTAATTCCCACCAGCCACATCAGTCTCCGGAATGAGAAGATATGTCATTCCCTCATGTCTGAAGGTGCTCCTGACATACGTCGGGGCCCGCGACCGGTCTGTGACCGGTGGCGGGCCCCGACGGAACCTGCGCGGCTGGGACACGGCCAGCCGAGGAAATCTAGTTCTGGGAGGCCTTCATGTGGGCCTCGACCGCGGCGCGGTCGGCACGGAGCTTGGCCAGCGCCTCGTCGAGGATGAGCTTGCCCTCCTCCTCGCTGCGCCGCTCCTTCACGTACGCCAGGTGGGTCTTGTACGGCTCGGTGCGCGGCGGCGACGGCGGGTTGGCCTTGTCCTTGCCCGCGGGGAAACCGCAGCGCGGGCAGTCCCACTCGTCGGGAACGGCGGCCTCGCTGGCGAAGCTGGGAATGACCTCGTGCAGGTTCGCACAGTAGAACGGGACCCGGACGCGGGGAGCGGCCTCGCCCCGCTCCGCCTCGCCCATAGGGCCAGCTCCGACTCGGCTGCCACGGATGGCGCTGCCACTACCCACGAAATACTCCTTCAGCGAACTCGCTGCCTGACTTGGGCGAGATTGTCTTGGACGAGGGGTCTGCGGCCGGTCGGCGCGCTACATTCCCCGGTTGATCAGCAGACCGAGGATGACGATCGTCACGATCCACGTGATCCCGATCCCGATGGTCATCCGGTCGAGGTTGCGCTCGACCACGGACGAACCGCCGAGCGAGGACGTGACACCGCCGCCGAACATGTCGGACAGGCCACCGCCCTTCCCCTTGTGCATCAGCACGAGGAGGACCAGCAGCACACTGAGAAGCATCACGAAGATGGACAGACCGAGGATCACACGCTCACCCGTAGCTCGACCCCGCAGCAGGGGGGAATGGACACCTCGATCCCCCTTTTCCCGCCCGGACCAGGACCGACGGGAGGCGTCGGTCCGGAGCGGGTCACGGAAGGAGGAGACCGGGGACGTTTTCGGATTTTACCGTGCCGGTGTCGGCACGGGTGGGGAAACCTCAGGACAGGGGGATCCCCACAGCGAAGTCTAGCCCGAACAGGGCACCCGTCGGGCACCCGGCCCGTCACCCCTGGACGTCGGAGAGTGACGGGCCCGGTCCACGAGACGTTTGGTCAGCCGTTCTCGCCGAAACGGATCACCTTGGCGAATTCGTCGGCCTTCAGGCAGGCACCGCCGACCAGGGCGCCATCGACGTCGGCCTTGGCCATGATGCCGGGGGCGTTGTCGCCCTTGACCGAACCCCCGTAGAGCACGCGGACGGCGTCGGCCAGCTCGGCGGAGTACAGCTCGGCCAGGCGGACGCGGATCGCGGCGCACACCTCCTGGGCGTCCTCGGGGGTGGCGACCTCGCCGGTGCCGATGGCCCAGACGGGCTCGTAGGCGATGACGATCCGCTCGGCCTGCTCGGCCGGGATCTCCTTGAGGGCGCCGTCCAGCTGGGCGAGGACGTGCTCGACCTGCTGACCCGCCTTGCGCACCTCGAGGCCCTCGCCCACGCACAGGAGCGGAACGATGTCGTTCTTGTAGGCGGCCTTCACCTTGGCGTTCACCAGGGCGTCGTCCTCGTTGTGGTACTCGCGGCGCTCGGAGTGGCCCACCAGCACGTAGGAGCACTCCAGCTTGGCGAGCATCGAACCGGAGATCTCACCGGTGTAGGCGCCCTTGTCGTGGGCGGAGATGTCCTGCGCGCCGAACCGGATGCGCAGCTTGTCCCCGTCCACCAGCGTCTGCACGCTGCGGATGTCGGTGAACGGCGGCAGGACGACGACCTCGGCGTTGTCGTAGTCCTTGTCGTTCAGGGCGAAGGCCAGCTTCTGGACGAGCGCGATCGCCTCGAAGTGGTTGTTGTTCATCTTCCAGTTGCCCGCGATGAGCGGCTGGCGCTTGGTCATCCTTGACTCACTTCACAATCGTCGGAGAGGGCTTGTGTGTGCGCCGCCGCAGCGGGGCGGAGGCGCGAGGGGTCTTCGTTCGGGCGCCGAGAGGGTTCCCGCCTCTCCGGGCGCCCGAACACGCGCCACAGCGAAGCGGAGGCGCAGGGCGATCACTCCACTCAGGCGAGGGCGTCGATGCCGGGGAGGTCCTTGCCCTCCAGGTACTCCAGGCTGGCGCCGCCACCGGTGGAGATGTGACCGAAGGCCGCCTCGTCGAAGCCCAGGGAGCGCACGGCGGCGGCGGAGTCGCCGCCACCGACGACGGTGAGGGCGTCCGAGTCGACGAGGGCCTGGGCCAGGGCCCGCGTTCCGCCCGCGTAAGGGGCCATCTCGAAGACGCCCATCGGGCCGTTCCAGAACACGGTCCTGGCGTCGGCCAGCTTCGCGGCGAACAGTTCCTGGCTCTTCGGGCCGATGTCCAGACCCATCCGGTCGGCCGGGATGGCGTCGACGTCCACGTCGGCGTGCGGAGCGTCGGCGGCGAACTTCTCTGCGGCCACGACGTCCACGGGCAGGACGATCTCCACGCCCTCGCGCTCGGCTCGCTCCAGGTAGCCGCGCACGGTGTCGAGCTGGTCGGTCTCCAGCAGGCTGGAGCCGACCTCGTAGCCCTTGGCCTTGAGGAACGTGAACACCATGCCGCCGCCGATGAGCAGGCGGTCGGCGGTGCCCAGGAGGTTGTCGATCACGGCGAGCTTGTCGGAGACCTTGGAGCCGCCCAGCGCCACCACGTAGGGGCGCTCGGGGTTCTCGGTGAGCCGCTTGAGCACCTCGACCTCCGTCAGCACGAGGCCGCCGACGGCGTGCGGGAGCTTGCCGGGCAGGTCGTAGACGCTGGCGTGCCTGCGGTGCACGGCGCCGAAGGCGTCGCCCACGTACAGGTCGGCGAGCTCGGCGAAGCGGTCGGCGAGTTCGCCGCGCTCGGCGTCGTCCTTGCTGGTCTCTCCGGGCTCGAAGCGCACGTTCTCCAGCAGCGCGACGTCTCCGTCCCCGAGGGCGGCGGAGGTGGCGCGGGCGGACTCGCCGGCGGTGTCGGCGGCGAAGGCCACCTCCGTGCCGAGCAGCTCGCCGAGCCGGGCGGCGACGGGGCGCAGGGAGTACTGGGGGTCCGGGGCGCCCTTGGGGCGGCCCAGGTGGGCGGCGACGATGACGCGGGCGCCGCGCTCACGAAGCTTCTCGATGGTCGGCAGGGCCGCGCGGATGCGCCCGTCGTCGGTGATGCGGTCACCGTCCAGGGGCACGTTCAGGTCGGCCCGGACGAACACGCGCTTGCCGGAGACGTCGAGGTCGTCGATCGTCCGCATGCTGGTCTCCTCGTTGGGGTGTCGAAGTCTGGGGCTGGAGGGGTGCGCACGCGACGGCACCCCCACCGCGCCTGGGCGGAAGGGGTGCCGGGTCACGCGTGCGCGGCCACGGGTCAGGACCCGTTGGTCACAGGTTGGAGCCGACCAGCTTGGCCAGGTCGACCAGGCGGTTGGAGTAACCCCACTCGTTGTCGTACCAGCCCAGGATCTTGACCTGGTTGCCGGCGACCATGGTCATCCCGGCGTCCAGGGTGCAGGAGGGCGAGGTGCCGACGATGTCGGAGGAGACGATCTCGTCCTCGGTGTAGACCAGGACGTTCTTGAGCGGACCCTCGGCCGCGGCCTTGAACGCGGCGTTGACCTCGTCCTTGGTGACCTCACGGTCCACGGTGACGACCAGGTCGGTGGCGGAGCCGTCCGGCACGGGGACGCGCATGGCCATGCCGTCCAGCTTGCCCGCGAGCTCGGGGATGACCAGGGCGGTGGCCTTGGCGGCACCCGTGCTGGTCGGGATGATGTTCTGCGCGGCGGCGCGGGCGCGACGCAGGTCCTTGTGCGGGAAGTCCAGGATGACCTGGTCGTTCGTGTACGCGTGGACCGTGGTCATGAAGCCCTGCTGGACACCGAAGTTGTCCTTGAGCACCTTCGCCATGGGCGCCACACAGTTGGTGGTGCAGGAGGCGTTGGAGATGATGTCGTGGTTGGCGGCGTCGTACTTGTCGTCGTTGACGCCCATCACGATGGTGATGTCCTCGCCCTTGGCCGGGGCGGAGATGATGACCTTCTTGGCACCGGCACTGATGTGCTTGCGGGCGTCCTCGGCCTTGGTGAAGATACCGGTGGACTCGACGACGACGTCGACGTTCAGCTCGCCCCAGGGCAGCTGGGCCGGGTCGCGCTGGGCGAGGACCTTGATGTTCTTGTCGCCGACGCGGATGAAGTCGTCACCGACCTCGACGTCGCCCTCGAGGGTGCCGAGCACGGTGTCGTACTTGAGCAGGTGCGCGAGCGTCTTGGTGTCGGTGAGGTCGTTGACCGCGACGATTTCGATGTCGCTGCCGCCAGCGGCGACCGCGCGCCAGAAGTTGCGGCCGATCCGACCGAAGCCGTTGACGCCTACACGGATGGTCACGGAACCAATCTCCTCATATGTCGCACAGCAGTTTCACCCGAGCGTGTGGCTGTTCCGGGGCACCGGACCTGTGGGGTCGGCGCGACCGTGTTGAACAGCGTGAACGCGTAACAGGTGTTCACAAAGAGCCTATCGGAGTGTCGGCGGGGAGCCGTTCTCACCCCCGTCCGGCGACCCGTCGTCCCCTCGCGGATTCGCGACCATCCTGGCACCGCAAAGCTGAGAGGTCTATACCATTTTCGGAAGTTATCCGGGAGTTTTCCCAGTTAACAAAGCCGAACATCGGTGTGACGGTCGTGTTCCGGCGTGGTTGTGCCCCACAACCGGTCAGGGAACCAGCATGTCGGGAGTGAGGTTCGCCTCTGTGCCCTCGATGCCCAGGTCACTGGCCCGCTTGTCGGCCATCGCCAGCAGCCTGCGTATGCGCCCGGCGATGGCGTCCTTGGTCAGTGGCGGAACCGAGAGCTGTCCCAGCTCCTCCAGGGAGGCCTGCTTGTGGGCCAGCCGCAGCTGACCGGCGGCCACCAGGTGCTTGGGGGCGTCCTCCCCCAGGATCTCCAGGGCCCGCTCCACCCGCGCCCCCGCGGCGACCGCCGCCCGGGCGCTGCGCCGCAGGTTGGCGTCGTCGAAGTTGGCGAGCCGGTTCGCGGTGGCCCGCACCTCCCGGCGCATCCGGCGCTCCTCCCAGGCCAGGACGCTCTGGTGGGCGCCCAGCAGGGTCAGCAGCGCGCCGATGGAGTCACCGTCGCGCACCACCACGCGGTCCACACCGCGCACCTCACGGGCCTTGGCGTGCACCTTGAGCCGACGGGCCGCGCCGACCAGGGCCAGCGCCGCCTCCGGACCGGGGCAGGTGACCTCCAGCGACATGGACCGGCCCGGCTCGGTCAGGGAGCCGTGCGCGATGAAGGCGCCGCGCCACGCGGACTCGGAGTCGCAGGCCCCGCCCGCCACCACGTGACGGGGCAGGCCGCGCACCGGGCGGCCGTTGTTGTCGACCAGACCTGTCTGGCGGGCCAGGGACTCACCGTCCTTGATCACCCGCACCACGTACCGGTTGCCCTTGCGCAGTCCGCTCGGGGAGAGCACGACCACCTCGGACTCGTGTCCGAAGACCTCCGAGATGTCCTTGCGCAGCCGCCGCGCGGCCGCGCCCGTGTCGAGTTCGGCCTCGATCACGATCCGGCCGCCCACGAGGTGCAGGCCACCGGTGAACCGCAGGATGGTGGACACCTCCGCCTTGCGGCAGCATGGCTTGAGGATCGCCAGTCGGCTCAGCTCATCCTTCACCACGCCGGTCATCGCCATCGCTGCGATCCTCCCCTTGAACTGGCAGAACACCGGCGCCGCACACCCGGGCGCCGGGGCGCCGCCCAGGGTCACCCCCGGGCGGCTTTCTCGGTGCAGACTACGTGACGCGCGCCTTTACGCCGACCCCCGCACGGCGTGTCGCACTTCCTCAAGCCCAGCTCACAGGCGGCGTGTCGCCCTTCGTGACGGTGTGCGGTCAATTGCTCCCCGACCCCGAGGAGGGGTCCAGGAGCGACTCCAGGTGGTCCCTCAGGACGACGGCGTGGTTGTGCTCGGTGTCCTTGGCCGCGTACAGGAGTGTGACGGGCCCCTTCCGGGCCGCGTCGAGGAGGGGTTCCAGGACCTCCGGGTGGGCCTCCAGTTCGGCCCGGTAGCGGCGGGCGAACTCCTCGAAACGGCTCGGGTCGTGCCCGAACCAGGTGCGCAGGTGCGGACTGGGCGCGGCGTCCTTGACCCACTCGTCCCCGGCGACCGCGCTCTTGCTCACCCCTCGGGGCCAGAGGCGGTCCACGAGGAACCGCGGCCCGGGCGGGGGTTCCTCCCCCTGCCCGGGGTGCTCCTCGGCGCGGACCTCGTCGTAGACGCGTTCCAGGTGGATGCGGTGATCAGCCATGCGACCACCCTTCCCCGTCCCCGGTCACGGGGACCCCAGCACGGCACCAACAACACGGGTGGCCGTACTCCGCGCGTGCGGGTCAGACCTCCAGGACGCGCTCCAGGGCGGCGGCCAGCTTCTCGGCGTCGTGGCGCGGGGAGCCGTCCCCCCGGCTCAGGTCGGCCAGTTCGAGCCGCCCGCCCAGCTGGTGGGCGGCGGACAGGAGCGGGCCGACCTCCTCCACCGTTCCGGTGTCGGCCAGGACCACGTCCACCCCCAGCTTGGGCGCGTGCTCGTTCAGCACCTCGAGGTAGGTCTCGGGACGGAAGTCGTCGGTCTCCCCTTGCTGGGGCGACAGGTTGAGCACGACCAGCCGCTTGGCCCGAGTGGTGACCAGGGCGTGGGCCAGTTCGGGGACCAGCAGGTGCGGCAGCACGCTGGTGAACCAGGAACCGGGGCCGAAGACCACCCAGTCGGCCTCCCGCACGGCCTTGACCGCCTGCGGGCTGGCCGGGGGGTCCTCGGGGATCAACGAGATCGAGCGCACCCGGCCGCTGGTGCTGGCGCACGCCACCTGCCCGCGCACCGTGGTGAGCGCGTCGGGCTTGTCCGGGTCGATCCCGGACACCTCCGCGGAGATCTCCAGCGGGACCGACGACATCGGCAGTACCCGGCCGTGGGCGCCCAGCAGCTGCCCCACCCAGTCCAGACCCGCCACCGAGTCACCGAGCAGTTCCCACAGGGCGACGATCAGCAGGTTGCCGACCGCGTGGCCGTGCAGGTCCCCCTCCGAACGGAAGCGGTGCTGGAGCACCTGGCTCCAGGTGTGCCCCCACTCGTCGTCCCCGCACAGCGCGGCCAGGGCCATTCTCAGGTCCCCGGGCGGCAGCACGCCCAGTTCCTCGCGCAGACGGCCGCTGGAGCCGCCGTCGTCGGCGACCGTCACGATGGCGGTGACGTCCGTGGTCACCCTGCGCAGCGCCGACAGGGAGGCGTGCAGGCCGTGCCCGCCCCCCAGCGCGACCACCCGGGGCGGCCGTGAGGCGTCGTCCCCGTCCGGAGCGGTGCTGTTCGACATGCCTTTGGCCTGCCCCCTCGTCCCGTGTCCGGCGGACGCGTCGGCCCGCCCCGGAGTGGGGGCGTGCGAACGGCCGGCCCACGCCCCCGGCCCGCCGTGTCCCGGCCCCTTCGCGGACCGGCACCAACAATGACCGGGCCAATGTAAGGGAAGACGCCATTATTGGCGATTCGGTTCACCCGGGGCCGGGCGCGTGTCAGTGGGGACCAGGATGTCAGCGGGACTCGCGTCCAGCTGTGAGCGGCCGGAGCACGAGCGTGTCGGAGGCGTGGGTCACATGGGATCGGTGCCCTGGGCTCCCGGTGCGTTCGGGAGACGTCCGGGTGGAGGGCTCCCCGGGGATCCGATCAGCCCAGGAGCCGGGCCCGGATCCGGTCCAGGTCCTCCTCGTCGGTGCCCGCCTCCAGGAGACGGGCCGGCACGTCCAGGCCCCGCAGGACGTCGAGGACGCTGCCGCGCGGCGTCAGTCCGCGGTCGGCCAGCAGGGACGCGATCACCGGCCCCTGGTCGTCCTGCCCCATCGCGGCGAAGAGGGGCGCGAGAGCGGCGGTGGAGAGTTCGTAGTCGTCGGCTATCGCGTCGGCCTCGACCTCCGCCAGGGAGAGCAGCAGCAGGGCGACCAGCCCGGCGCGGTCGCGTCCGGCCCCGCACCGCTGACGGCCGGGGGCGCTGGGGTCGCTCTCCGCCTGCCGGGCCCGGGCCACAGCCACACCGCACGGAGGCTCGGGCCCGGGGGCGCGAACCCCCGGGTGCCGCCTCGAACGCGCGTCACTCCCGGCCCACGTCCCGGTGGACCACGTGCACGTCCACGCCCTGCGCGCGCAGCCGGTCGCCGAACTGCTCCGCCATGGCCACGCTGCGGTGCTTGCCACCGGTACAGCCCACCGCGAGGGTCATGTAGTGCTTGCCCTCGCGCTGGTAACCGGCGATGGTCAGCTTCAGGACCTCCGAGTACGCCTCCAACATCTCCTGGGCGCCGTCCTGCGAGAGGACGTAGTCCCGGACCGGCTCGTCGCGGCCGTTCATCGGCCTGAGCTCGGGCACCCAGTGGGGGTTGGGCAGGAAACGGCAGTCCAGGACGAGGTCGGCGTCGACCGGAAGGCCGTGCTTGAAGCCGAAGGAGACCACGTTGGCGCGCGGGCGCACCTCGTCGCTCTCTCCGAAGAACCCGATCACCCGCGCCTTGAGCTGGTGCACGTTGAGCTGCGAGGTGTCGATGACCAGGTCGGCCTCGCCCCGGATGGCGCGCAGGGTCTCGCGCTCACGCGCGATTCCGTCGGTCAGGCGGCCGTCACCCTGGAGGGGGTGGGGTCGGCGGACCCCCTCGAAGCGGCGCACCAGGGCGTCGTCCCCGGCCTCCAGGTAGAGCACCCGCGCGGTGATGTCGCGCTTGCGCAGCTCCTCCACCGTGGACAGCAGGTCCTCTGTGAAAGCGAGTGAACGCACGTCCACCACCACCGCGACCCGGGGGACCGCCCCGTGGGTGCGGCCGGCGAGCTCGATCATCGTCGGCAGCAGGCCCGGTGGCAGGTTGTCCACCACGAACCAGTCCAGGTCCTCCAGGGCCCTGGCCGCCGTGCTGCGACCCGCACCGGACATCCCGGTGACGATGACCACCTCGGGCGGAAGCTCCCCACCCAGTTCGACCGTCATGTGTCTCCTCCCCCGTCTGTGCCTTGCCTTGCCGTCGCCCCGTCACCCTCCCCATCCCTCCGGCCGGGGCCACCGGACAGATGTGCGTGCACGGACTCGGCCAGTTTGGGACCGATCCCGGGTACCTCCGCGATCTCCTCGACGCTCGCCGAGGCGAGTCTGCGTACCGAACCGAACTCCTTGATGAGGGCGGTCCTGCGCGCCGGGCCCAGCCCCGGGAGTTCGTCCAGACTGCTCCCGGTGAGCGCCTTGGCGCGCTTTTGCCGGTGGTACTGGATGGCGAAGCGGTGGGCCTCGTCGCGGACGCGCTGGAGGAGGTAGAGCCCCTCGCCGGTGCGCGGGAGGATCACCGGATCCTCGTCGTCGGGCAGCCACACCTCTTCCAGGCGCTTGGCCAGACCGCAGACCGCCACGTCCTCGATGCCGAGTTCGTCCAGCGCGCGCCGCGCGGCCTCCGCCTGCGGGCGGGCACCGTCCACCACCACCAGGTTAGGCGGATAGGCGAACTTGCCGGGCGCGGGCTCCTCGGAGGCTCCGCTGCCGCCCGTCACCTCGTGCACCTCGGGACCGTTATCCGCCGCGTGGTCCTCGGGTCCTCCCATGCGGGCCACCTCACCGGTGCGTGAGCTCTCCTCCAGGTAGCGGCGGAACCGGCGTTTGACCACCTCGTACATGGCGGCCACGTCGTGCTGCTCCGCTCCCCCGGCCCCGCTGCCGCGCACGGAGAAGCGCCGGTACTCGGACTTGCGGGCCAGGCCGTCCTCGAAGACCACCATCGACGCCACCACGTGCTCGCCCTGGAGGTTGGAGATGTCGAAGCACTCGATGCGCAGCGGAGCCTCGGACAGGTCCAGCGCCTCCTGGATCTCGTTGAGGGCTCGGCCCCGGGTGCTCAGGTCACCGGCGCGGTGGGTCTTGTGCCGGGCCAGCGCCTCGCGGGCGTTCTTGTCCACGGTCTCCATGAGGGACTTCTTGTCTCCGCGCTGGGGCACGCGCAGGTCCACCGCCGAGCCCCGGTGCTCCGACAGCCAGCTCGCCACGGCGTCGGGGTCGTCGGGCTCGTGGGAGACCAGGACCTCGCGCGGGATCGACGTACCGGTTCCCTCGGTCTCCTCAGCGCCGTCCAGCGCGCCGTAGAGCTGGCGCAGGAAGGTCTGCATGAGCTCCCCGGGGCTGGCGTCGGTCACCTTGTCCACCACGTACCCGCGCTGACCGCGGATCCGGCCGCCCCGGACGTGGAAGATCTGGACCGCCGCCTCCAGGGGGTCGTCGGCCATCGCGATGACGTCGCAGTCGGTGGAGTCGGGCAGCACCACCGCCTGCTTCTCCAGGGCGGCGCGCAGGGCCTCGATGTCGTCACGGATGCGCGCGGCCCGCTCGTACTCCATCTCCTGGGCGGCCTCGGTCATGCGGCCCTCCAGTTGGCGGATGAAGCGACCGGTGTCCCCGGCCAGGAACGAGCAGAAGTCCTCCGCCAGTTCGCGGTGCTCCTCGGGGCTGGCGCGGCCCACGCAGGGCGCCACGCACTTGCCGATGTAGCCGAGCAGGCAGGGGCGGCCGCTGTTGCGGGCCCCCCGGAAGACCCCGGCCGAGCAGGTGCGCACCGGGAAGACCCGCAACAGCAGGTCGACGGTCTCGCGGATGGCCCAGGCGTGCGAGTAGGGGCCGAAGTAGCGCACGCCCCGGCGCTTGGCCCCCCGCATCACCTGTACCCGGGGGAACTCCTCGTTGAGGGTCACCGCCAGGTAGGGGTAGCTCTTGTCGTCGCGGTACTTGACGTTGAATCGCGGGTCGTACTGCTTGATCCAGGAGTACTCCAGCTGGAGGGCCTCGACCTCGGTGCCGACGATCGTCCAGTCGACGTCGGCGGCGGTGGAGACCATCTGCTGGGTACGGGGGTGCAGTCCGGCGAAGTCCCGGAAGTAGGAGGACAGCCGCGATCGCAGGTTCTTGGCCTTGCCCACGTAGATGACCCGGCCGGAGGCGTCCAGGAATCGGTAGACACCGGGCTCGGTCGGGATGGAACCGGGGGCGGGGCGCAGGTGAGGAGTCGCAGCCATACCCCCATTCTGGTCGCTCCCGGGGACAGACGGCCACCTGTCCGTGCGGAGCGCCTCCGTGGAGCGGGTCACTCCAGCACGATCAGTCCAAGCAAACGTCACGATTGGATATCTGCATGGTCTAGGTTGGGCGGGTACAGCCGAACTTCCCGACATGAACGACAGGGGGGCACTTCGTCGTGAATCCGTCCCAATGGATCGCGATCGGCGTCACCGTCGCGGTCTCGATGGCCCTGGTCTTCGTACTCCAGTGGCTGCTCAACCACAAGTTGGGCAAGGTCTGGCCGATGGCCCGCTACGTGGTCTCGCGCTCGGCGGTCACCGCGTACACCGCGGCGGCGGTCGTCGGTGCCAACCTGGCGCTCCCCAGCCGGGGGGACGTGCCCTGGAGCACGTTCCAGACCATCGACCACGCGATGACGATCCTGATGATCGGTACCCTGACCGCTCTGGGGATCAGCCTGGCCTACGCGGCCACGGACATGGTCCTGGAGCGGCTCTCGGTGCGCAACGGCGACGCCGACCGCCGGGCCCGCCGCCTCCAGACCCAGGTGCGCCTCCTGCGCCGGGTGATCACCTCGGTCATCGTGATCCTCGCCATCGCATCGATCCTGTTCACCTTCCCCGAGGTCCAGGCACTCGGAGCCGGGCTCCTGGCGTCGGCCGGTGTGATCGGCATCGTCGCCGGTGTCGCCGCCCAGTCGACCCTGGGCAATCTCTTCGCCGGGCTCCAGTTGGCCTTCAGCGACGCCCTGCGCATCGGCGACGTCGTGGTGGTCGAGGGCGAGTGGGGCCGCGTCGAGGAGCTCAGCCTCGTCAACGTCACCATCAAGATCTGGGACGAGCGCCGCCTCGTGGTCCCCGTCGCCAACTTCACCACCACCAGCTTCGAGAACTGGACCAAGGCCGGGACCAACATCACCGCGAAGGTCCAGCTCCCCCTGGACTGGGAGGTGCCCATCGGCGACCTGCGCGAGGAGACCGGCCGCCTGATCACCGCGAGCAGGTTCTGGGACGGGCGCAGCTGGTCCTGCCAGGTCGTGGACATCACCGAAACCGGTGAGGTCATGGTCCGGGTGGTCGCCACCGCCTCCGACACCGGCAACCAGTGGAACATCGCCTGCGAGATCCGCGAGCACCTGATCACCTGGCTGGCCACCAACTACCCCGAGTCCCTGCCGCGCAAGCGGACGGAGTTCGTCGGTGGCGCGGACGACGAGTCCGACTACGCCGCGCGGTTCCCGACCTCCGCCTTCCGTCGCACGGCCGCCGCCTCCGGCGCCGTCCACGACAGCGGCAACGGTTCGGCGCAGTCCGGCAACCCCGAAGAGGTCTGACCCGCCGAGCACACGACGGAGCCCCACCGGACGCTGTCCGGTGGGGCTCCGTCGTGTGTGACCCCGGTCAGTCGAGGACGATGTCGGTCCCGTCGATGGTGACGGTGAACTCCTCCAGGGGCTCCTGGGCCGGTCCCGTCACGACCTCACCCGAGGCGATGTCGAACTCGCTGCCGTGGCACAGGCAGCGGATGAGCTCGTCCTCCACCTCCTGGACCGTGCAGCCGCCGTGGGTGCAGGCCGCGCTGAAGGCCCTGTACTCGCCCTCCTCGGGCTGGGTCACCACCAGCTTGCTGTGGCTGAACACCGCCCCGCCGCCCTCGGGGACGTCGGTGGTCTGACCGACCACGTGCCCTCGGCGCACCTCCTGTGGGCTGGGAGGCTCACCGCAGGCGCTCACGGCGGTCACGGCGGCGGCCGCCCCCGCCNCTGCTCAACCCGCACCCGCATGTCCTCGTTCCAGCCACGACCGAACGCTCCTCACCTGCGCCTGAATTCCACTACGAATCGTAGTAGGTCGGGTCGGGTGCCGCGCACCGCCCCCTACTCGGAAGCGCCGGGGGTGCTCCCCCGGCGGCGGGCCCTCCCACGGGCGGGGTCCTGTGGAAGCAGGTGCGGTGCAGAGGAACGTCGCCCTCGCATGCTCGTGAGGACGCGACGGCGAAGCGGGTTCGGCTCAGTGAGCTGACCGCCGCACGCGGTTCGGGCGAAGCTCACTCCGGGTGGGACGGCCGTGATGAACCGTCCGGGCGCTCGCGCGGGAAGGGCCACCCGCCCGCTGGCGGCCTGCGGTCACGCCGTGAACTCCAGGCAGAACGGGTGGCCGGCGGGGTCGGCGTAGACCCGGTACATGTTGTCGGGGTTCTCTTCGGAGACGGCCAGCGGACGCGCGCCCAGGGCCAGGACCCGCTCGTGGGCGGCGTCGATGTCCGCGACCACGATCTCGAAGTGCATCTGCTGGGGCCGCTCGGGGTCGGGCCAGGCCGGGGCCCGGTGGTCGTCCACCCGTTGGAAGTCGATCACGGGCCAGGTCCCGTCGCCGATCCCGGCCCAGTCGTGGTCACGACGGGTGACGGGCAGCCCCAGGAGCTCCGAGTAGAAGTCGGCGAGGGCCCCGGGGTCGGGGCAGTCGATGGTCACTGCGCGCAGTCGTCCGATCATGGGCAACAGCCTGCCAGACGAACGGTGGGGGCGGGCCTCACCGCGACCCGACGTCGAGGACCACCGTTCCCGCGATCCTGTCGTGCAGCCCCTGCCGGTTCGGCCTGTCCCAGGCGGCCATCCCGCCGATCAGCAGCGCCATCACGGCGATGAACACGAACCAGAGCCCGCGTGTGAAGAACAGCAGGATCGGCAGGCCGTACAGGGCCGCGCGGACGGTGACGGCGGAGAGGCGGATCGGGCCGAGCCCTCCCTGGGCGGCCAGCGGGGCCACCTTCAGCCCCATCCTGCGCTTGCCGTAGGTCTGCTGCCAGCGGGAGACGGCGTAGGTCTCGTAGGCGGTGTGGAGGACGAACATGACCGGCCAGAGGATGAACCAGAAGCGGTGGTCCAGGTCCTGGGTGGAACCGCCCAGGACCACTTGCGCCCCGGCCCAGGTGAGCGCGAGGACCAGGCTGATCAGGAGCGCCGGAAGCGCGATCACGACCGCGTCGATGCAGCGGGCCGCCGCCCGCGCCCACCAGGACGCCAGCGGGTGGACGACCCCGGCCGCCGGTGGCACGGGCCCCGCCGCCGAACCGCCCTCGGGTCCGGGTGTCCCGGCCGGTCCCGGTGCGGGCGGACCGTCCTGCGGCGGTCGCGTCCCCCACTGGTGACCGTTCGGGTGCGGTGAGGCGTTCATGGGAGAGGTCGACCTCCGGAGTGACGGGGGATGCGGGCCTGGCACCCCCGACTGTACCGACCGCCGCGCACGCCCCGCCCGGCGTCTCGGGGCCTTCCACGACGCGGCCCCCGCACGGTGCCGTGCGGGGGCCGGTGGTGGATCGTCGGGGATCCGGTCAGAGCATCTTGGCGAGGAACTGTCCGGTGTAGGACTCCGCGACCGAGGCGACCTCCTCGGGGGTGCCCTCGGCCACGACCGTGCCACCGCCGGACCCTCCCTCGGGGCCCATGTCGATGACGTGGTCGGCCGTCTTGATGACGTCGAGGTTGTGCTCGATGACGATCACCGAGTTCCCCGTGTCGGTCAGCCGGTTGAGGACCCCCAGCAGCTTGCGGATGTCCTCGAAGTGCAGACCGGTGGTGGGCTCGTCGAGCACGTACACGGTCCTGCCGGTGGAGCGGCGCTGGAGTTCGGCGGCGAGCTTCACCCTCTGGGCCTCCCCTCCGGAGAGCGTGGTGGCGGGCTGGCCCAGCCGCACGTAGCCCAGACCGACGTCGGCCAGCGTCTGGAGGTGGCGGCGGATCGCGTTCACCGGCTCGAAGAACTCCAGGGCCTCCGAGATCGGCATGTCCAGCACCTCGGCGATGTTCTTGCCCTTGTACTTCACCTGGAGGGTCTCGCGGTTGTACCGGGCGCCGTGGCAGACCTCGCAGGGCACGTACACGTCCGGCAGGAACTGCATCTCGATCCTGAGCGTTCCGTCACCCGAGCAGGCCTCGCAGCGGCCGCCCTTGACGTTGAACGAGAACCGGCCGGGCTGGTAGCCGCGCGTCTTGGCGTCGGTGGTCTGCGCGAACAGCTTGCGCACGTGGTCGAAGACCCCGGAGTAGGTGGCCGGGTTGGAGCGCGGCGTGCGGCCGATCGGGCTCTGGTCGACGTGCACCACCTTGTCGACCTTGTTCATCCCGTTGACCCGCAGGTGGCGGCCGGGCACGTCGCGCGCCCCGTTGAGCTCCTTGGCCAGGGCCTTGTACAGAATCTCGTTGACCAGCGTGGACTTGCCCGAACCGGACACGCCGGTGATGGCGGTGAACACGCCCAGCGGGAAGGAGACGTCGATGCCGTGCAGGTTGTTCTCACGGGCGCCGCGGACCACCAGCTCGTGCCCCTTGGTCAGCGGGCGCCGTGTGGCGGGCAGCTCGATGGCACGTCGTCCGGCCAGGTAGTCGCCGGTGAGCGAGTCGGCCGAGGTGAGGAGTTCGTCCACGATGCCCGAGACCACCACGTGCCCGCCGTGCTCGCCGGCGCCGGGGCCGATGTCCACGACCCAGTCGGCCGCGCGGATGGTGTCCTCGTCGTGCTCGACCACGATGAGCATGTTGCCGATGTCGCGCAGCCGCTGGAGGGTCTCCAGCAGCCGGGCGTTGTCGCGCTGGTGCAGGCCGATGGAGGGCTCGTCCAGGACGTACAGCACGCCCACCAGGCCGGAGCCGATCTGGGTGGCCAGCCGGATGCGCTGGGCCTCGCCGCCGGAGAGCGAGCCGGAGGAGCGGGCCAGGCTCAGGTAGTCCAGGCCCACGTCCAGCAGGAAGCCGAGCCGGGCGTTGATCTCCTTGAGCACCTGGGCGGCGATGACCATGTCGCGGTCGGAGAGCCGGAGCCCGGCCAGGAAGGCGGCGCTGTCGCCGAGCGCCATGGAGGCCACCTCGGCGATGGACTTGCCGCCCACCGTCACCGCGAGGACGACCGGCTTGAGCCGGGTGCCGTCACAGGTGGGGCAGGGCACCGAGCGCATGTAGCCCTCGAGGCGCTCACGGGTGTGGTCGCTCTCCACCTCGGAGTGGCGGCGCTTCACCCAGGGGATCACGCCCTCGAACTCGGTGTAGTAGGAGCGGTTGCGCCCGTACCGGTTGCGGTAGCTGACGTGCACCTGGGTGTCGTGGCCCTCCAGGATCGCCTTGCGCGCGCGGCGCGGCAGCCGCTCCCAGGAAGTGTCGGTGTCGAACCCCACGGCCTCGCCGAGCGCCTTGAGGATCCGCTCCCAGTAGCCGCCGTTGGGACCGCCGGACCAGGGGGCGATGGCGCCCTCGGCCAGGGTCCTCTCGGGGTCGGGGACCAGCAGGTTCGCGTCGACCTCCATGCGGGTGCCCAGACCGGAGCAGTCGGGGCAGGCGCCGTAGGGCGCGTTGAAGGAGAAGGAGCGCGGTTCGAGCTGCTCGAAGGAGAGGTCGTCGTAGGGGCAGTAGAGGTGTTCGGAGAAGACCTTCTCCCGCTCGGGGTCGTCGGCCTCCAGGTCCACGAAGTCCAGGACGATGGTGCCGCCAGCCAGCTTGAGCGCCGTCTCCACCGAGTCG
Organism: Nocardiopsis prasina DSM 43845; assembly: GCF_000341265.1. Lineage (GTDB taxonomy): Bacteria > Actinomycetota > Actinomycetes > Streptosporangiales > Streptosporangiaceae > Nocardiopsis > Nocardiopsis prasina. The sequence goes on from NZ_ANAE01000188.1 coordinate 16,924, forward strand.
GTGAGCCGCCCGTTGGCTCCGGGCTTGACGCTGAGCCGGTCCACGACCACGGCGATGTCGTGCTTGTCGTAGCGGCCGAGCTTGGGCGCCTCGTCCAGCCGGACCGACTGGCCGTCGACGACGGCGCGGGTGTAGCCCTTGGACTGGAGGTCCTTGAAGAGCTCGATGTACTCGCCCTTGCGTCCGCGCACGACCGGTGCGAGCACCTGGAAGCGGGTACCCTCGGTCATCTCCATGACCCGGTCGACGATCTGCTGCGGCGTCTGCCGGGCGATCTCGCGGTGGCACTCCGGACAGTGCGGAACGCCCACGCGGGCCCAGAGCAGGCGCAGGTAGTCGTAGACCTCGGTGATGGTGCCCACCGTGGACCGCGGGTTGCGGCTGGTCGACTTCTGGTCGATGGAGACCGCCGGGGACAGGCCCTCGATGAAGTCCACGTCGGGCTTGTCCATCTGGCCCAGGAACTGGCGGGCGTACGCCGAGAGGGACTCGACGTAGCGGCGTTGGCCCTCGGCGAAGATCGTGTCGAAGGCGAGCGAGGACTTGCCCGAACCTGACAGGCCGGTGAACACGATCATGGAGTCGCGGGGCAGGTCCAGCGACACGTCCTTGAGGTTGTGCTCCCGTGCTCCACGGACCACGAGTTGTTCGACCATCGAGTGAGACATCCTTCGGCTCTGACGCACAGGCGCGGACCACGTCGGAGAGACGTCGGTGGACCCGTGTATGGCTTCGCGTTGAGGCGGTCGCGGACCCCTCGGGGCCGCCGCGGCTCCGGAATCGGGCCGCTCAGGAGATGTCGGGGAGTGGTGAGGCGACTCCCCGTTCGACAAGACTAACGATCACCCGGGGCCGTTTCTTCCGCCGCGCGAAAATGGTGGCGCCCCGACGCGTGAGCGCCGGGACACCACCACTATAAACGAACAACCGTTCGAACGATGCTGGTTTCCACAGTTCCCGGGACCGGGTCGCGGGAACGTCCGCGGACGGAGTGGTCCGGGGTCAGGAGCGGTCGGCCGTGTCCCGGCCCTGGCCCTCGACCTCGGCCCGGCGGCGCTGGTCGATACCGGACTTGACCAGGCTGCCGACGATGGTGACGGTCATGATGCCCAGGATGACGGTGAGCGAGGTACCGATGCCGATGTCCACGACGTGCACACCGTTCTCGTGCAGGGCGTGCAGGATCATCTTCACGCCGATGAACACCATGATCGCGGACAGGCCCCAGCTGATGTAGGCCAGGCGGTCCATCAGTCCGGCCAGCAGGAAGTACAGCTGGCGCAGCCCCATCAGGGCGAAGGCGTTGGCGGTGAAGACGATGTAGGCGTCCTGCGTGAGGCCGAAGATGGCCGGGATGGAGTCGACGGCGAAGACGAGGTCGATGACGCCGATCGCGACGATCACCAGCAGCATCGGGGTCACGTGGCGGCGGCCGTCGAGCTTCACGGTGAGCTTGGCGCCGTGGTAGTCCTTCGTCACGGGCCAGAAGCGCTTCACCAGGCGCACGACCGGCGTCTGCGTGAAGTCCTTCTCCTCGTCGTCGCCCTTGACGTGGTCGCGGACGATCTTGTAGCCGGTGTAGATGAGGAAAACGCCGAAGAGGTAGAAGACCTCACTCCAGGCGTTGATGACCTGCGCGCCCAGCACGATGAAGAAGCCGCGCATGATGATCGCGATGACGATGCCGACGAGCAGGACCTCGTGCTGGTACTTCTTCGGGACCGCGAACGCGGTCATCAGAAGGTAGAACACGAAGAGGTTGTCGATGCTCAGGCTCTTCTCGGTGACGAACCCGGCAAAGTACTCGGCGCCCGCCGTCGGGTTGCCGAAGTACATGACCCCGAACCCGAACACGATGGCGATGCCGATGTAGAAGACGGCCCACCAGGAGGCCTGCTTGATCCCGAACTCCTTGGGACCCTTGGTCTTGCTCCACGGGTGGTCGACGATCACGAGATCCAGGGCGAGGATCAGCACCATGGCCGCGATGGTGGCGGCCCACACCCACAAGGGAACGTTCACGGACGGATTCTCCTCCGGTTGGTGCGCGCGAGCGTTTTGCACGCACGGCGAATAACCGGAGGTCTCTCCCGCTCACGTCCTAAGAACGTGAACCGACGGAACCGGGAGAACGTCGTTGTACTCCGTGATGACGGCACCGCCGCGACAGGGATACTCCCCTCACGTGGTGAAGCAGGCGCGTAGAGCGCACCAGTACAGGTTACGCCATTCGAGCCGGTTCTCAGCATGACATCAAATTCCTCTCTGAGGAAGTCACCCGCGCGGCGGTACCCGTCACTCCCCGGAGACACATCATCCGCACCCGCCGGACATCCGGTGCCACGTGTGACCGTGCTGTCCCGCGGGCACCGGTCCCCCGGCGCACCGCGACGCGTTCGGGGGCCCGGCGCACCGCGACGGTCACCAGGGCGCCACCGACTTGTACACCGCGCACGCCGCCTCCACCGCGTCCTCCTCCGAGGGCAGCCTCCGCGCCGCCTCCCGGGAGCGGGCCCGCAGGTCGGCGGCCAGGTCCGGGTCGTCCAGCACCCGGCCGACCGCCGCCGCGAAGGCCGCGGGATCGCCGGGCGGCACCATCAGCACAGTCCCCGCGTAGAGGTCGGGGATGCCGCCCACTCTGGTGGAGACCACCGGCAGCCCGGCTCGCAGGGCCTCCATGATGACCAGCGACGGGCCCTCCCAGTGACTCGTCAGGCAGAAGACGTCCGCCGCGGCCAGCAGGTCCGCCACGTCGCCCCGGTGTCCGAGCATGCGCACGTCCACCCGCATCTCCGCGGCGGCGTCGTGCAGTTCCCCCCACAGCGGCCCGTCCCCCGCGATGGCCACCACGGGTTCGGGGACCCGGTTCGAGATCGCCGGGGTCGCCGCCAACAGGGTGTCCAGCCCCTTCTGCTCGGCGAGCCGGGCCACCGTCATCAGCAGCGGACGGCCCGGCTCCACCGCCAGGTCCGCCCGGGTCTCCTCACGCCCCTTCAACGGCGTGCCCGTCTCCGGGGCCGCCACCACGGCCATCCGGGCGTCCTTCGCCCCCGCGGCCGAGAGCCTGCGCACGAGGTCCCCGGAGACCCCCAGGACCACCTCCGCGCGGTGGGCCACGATCCGCTCGAGAACGGGGTAGACCGTGCCCAGGACTCCCCCGACCACGGGCGGCGCGTTGTGCGCGGTGACCACCAACGGCCGCACCCCGGCGAGCGCGCACAGGGCTCCGGCCCGCAGTCCGTGCGCGTGCACCACGTCCGCCCCGCGCAACAACGAGTGCAGGCGCAGCACCACCCCGGGGTCGCCCGGGGAGGGTGAGGGCCCGATCGGCACCGGGGCGAAGCGCATGCCCAGCGACGAGAACCCGAACTCCCGGTCGGCCGAGGGCGGTCCGACCACCGCCACACGGAACCCCCGGTTCATCAGCCCCTCACCCAGCGAGCGCACGTGGCGGCCCACCCCGCCGCTGACCGTCCCCACGACCAACGCGATCCTGCCGTTCACCGTGTTGCCCTCCCTCGTTCGCGAATGTTCCGAGCACGGTCCGCCACCGTGCGCAGCGCGGAGCGGTCCACCAGGACCGCCACCGCCCCGAAGACCGCCATCGCCGCGCATCCCGCGGCGACGGCCACGAGCGCCGTCCACCAGATCCCGCCCCCCGGGGACCCCGCCATCGCCGTGGCCGTCCATCGCCCGACCAGCCATCCCGCCACGCCGGCGACCAGCGCCGCGCACAGGGACCGGACCAGGCCGGACAGGGAGACGGTGCCGTGGACCCGCGCCACCCCTCCGCACAGCAGGACGGCGGCCAGGCTGAGTCCGGTGGTGCTCGCCGCGCCCAGCCCGGCGATGGACCACCCCGGTGGCAGCGCCCACACCAGCCCCACGGCACACGCCATCACCACCAGCCAGCCCACGACCTGCGCGGTGGCCGCGGAACGGCCGTGGTGGGAGGCGTACAGCGCCCGGCTGAGCAGCGCCACCAGGGCGAACCCCACCACCCCGGGGGCGTAGGTCAACAGCGCGCGTTCCAACGGGGCGGGCTCCACCTGGGCGAAGACCGCCGCCAGCGGTGCGGCCGCCGCAGCCAGGGCCGTGCCCACCCCCGCGGTGATCACCACGCAGGCCCGCGCGCTGCCCGAGAGCAGCCGGGCGAAGCCGTCCCGGTCTCCCTCGGCGTGGGCCACCGCCAGCGGGGTGAACGCGCTGGTCGCGATGGGAACGGCGATCACCCCGTAGGGCAGGGTGAACAGCGCCCACGCGTAGCTGTAGAGCACGGAGGCGCCCGCTCCCCCGCCCCAGTTGGCCAGTGCCACCGAGAGCAGCAGGCTCACCTGCATGGCCACCAGCGGCAGCAGCGAGGCCAGAGCCAGGGAACGCACGCGCGCACCCACACCCGGGGGGAAGGTCAGGCGGGGGCGCAACCGCAGCCGCAGCCCCCCGGCCGGTCCCAGCACCGTGAGGAAGAGCGCCACCACCCCTGCGGTCGTGCCCAGGGAGAGCACGAGTTCGGCGGAGACCGGCAGGGCGTCGAGGTCCTGCCGGTGGTCGGCGCCCAGGGGCACGAACACCAGGTAGGCGGCGATGACCACCAGGCTGGACACCAGGGGCGCCAGGGCCGGGGCCAGGAAACGGCGGTGGGACTGGAGGACGCCGTAGAGGACCGCCGCGAGCCCGTAGAAGACGATCTGCGGAGCGAACACCACCAGCATGCGGGCGGCCAGGCCGACCAGGGCGGCGCGGTCGCAGCCGGCCCCCGCGCCCAGCAGCAGGGTCATCGCCGGGACCGAGGCCAGCGCCAGCAGCGCGGCCAACGGCAGGGAGAGCAGCAGCACCCAGGTGACCAGCGCGGAGGCGGTGTGCCGGACCTGGTCGTCGTCGCCGCGTTGGACCGAGGCGGCCAGGACGGGGACGACCATGGCGGTCAGGGCTCCGCCGATGACGATCTCGAACAGCACCGCAGGGAGCTGGTTCGCGGTGACGTAGGCGGTGCCCAGGCAGGTGTCGCCGACGGTCTGGGAGAAGACGACGGTGCGGCCGAACCCGGCCAGACGGGCGCCCACGGTGACCACCGCGATGAGCGCCGCCGCCGTGGCGACCCCGCGCGTCACCCCGGGGCCGGTGAGGCGGCGGAGCGCCGTGCCCGCGGTACGCGCTCCGGCCCGTCCTGGGCCGCCCCCCGCCGGCGTCCCGTTCCGCCCGACGAAGGAGCCCCGGACGGAGTGCGGTCGGCCGTTCGCCGATCGGGCCCGGCGGCACCGGCGTCCGCGCACCCCCACCGGTCCAGCCGGTTCAACAGCGGCACGCGCTCGATCACCTGGGAGAAGCTGACCCGCTCGCTGGCCAGGGTCAGGCCGACCACCCCGCCGAGCAGGGCCAGGCGGACCGGTCGCGGTGCGCGGGCCGCCGCGGCCACGCCCAGGGCGGCGCCGAGCGCGTTGGCCCCGGCGTCGCCGAGCATCGAGCGTTCGGCCAGGTCGTCGGGGAGCAGGGCGGCCGAGGCGCCCAGCACCGGACCCACCAACGGTGCGGCCGGGGAGGCGAGCGCGGGGGCCGAGGCCAGCAGCGCGAACTTCACGGCCCGGCCGGGGCGCAGGTCGAGGAGGTTGACCAGGTTGGCGCTGGCCGCGATCAGGGCTCCGTCCACCAGGGTGTCCAGCGGCCCCCTGCGCAGCAGGGAGGCGGCGGCCAGCCCCGTGGCTCCGATCCCCGCCATCTTGACCGTCCCGGTGGTGACCTCCCCGTGGGCGAGCGCGCCCAGGTGTCCGCGCAACCCCTTGGCTCGGGTGTTCCCGGCCAGGTCGTCGTAGGCGCCGAAGGCCGCCGAGGCCGCCGCGGCCAGGGAGGTGGCCGCGCGCACGCGCGGGGTGAGTCCGGGGGCGAGCACGCAGGCGGCACAGATCCCCGAGGCGAGGGCCGGGCCCTCCTTGAGGGTGACAGTGCGGCCCCGGAAGTTGACGCGCTGCCAACTCGGGGAGCGGTCGCCGTCCCGGTCGAGCATCCGGTAGGCGGATCGGGCGGCGAGGGCTCCGAGCACGGCCCCGGTCAGGCCTCGGGCCGCCTGCGACACCACGGAGGTGCGCGGCGCGGCCGCCCGGGGCGTGCGCGCGGGCCTCACTCTCCGCTCCGGGGCGCCCTGCGGCGGGCCTCGTCCTCGTTGCCGGACTCGGCCACCGCCTCGGCTTCGGCGTCGGCGTCGGCTTCGGTCTCGGCGGTCTCGACCGGTCCGGGCAGCGGGTCGGGCAGGAAGCCGACCACACCCTCACCGATGCCGTAGGCGGAGCCGGAGCCGTCGAGGGAGTCGGCCAGGGCGAGGACGGCGACCACGTCGCCGGTGGAGCGCCCCACCACGTCCACGGTGGCGTGGGACGGTTCCTGGTCGCGCGCGAGGGCCACCAACCCGCCAGGGCGGCCCGAGTCGGTTCCCCCGGCCAGGACCGTGGGTCCGACCTGCCGGTGCAGCGCCGCGGTGAGGCTGCTCAGGGCGGTGTTGACGCGTTCGGCGTCCTCTTCGGGGGCGTTGCTGGCGGGGGCCACCACGATCAGGGCGTCGGCCGACGCGGCCGGGGAACCCTCGACCGTGAGCAGGCCGCCCTCAGAGAAGGCCGACAGCACGGCGCTGGCGTCGTGGCCGGTGTCCGGAGCGTCCGTGGCCCCGGTGTCGGTCTCGCCGTCGGCCTCGGTGTCGTCGTTGTCCCTGTCACGGCCCTCGGTCGCCTCGGCGTCCTCGGTCTCCGCGGATTCCTCGACGCCCTCCTCGTCCGGGACCGCCAGCGCGTGACCCAGCGCGGTTCCGGCCTTGTCGTAGGGGTTGCCGGAGAGGTCGCCCGGATCGGCGGCGACCTGGAGGGCGAGTTCGTCGACGAAGGTGGAGCTGCCGCTGTCCAGGAACGATTCCTCGAACAGCACTCGGCCCGCGACCGAACCGCCGGCCTCCTCCACGCGGCCGCCCAGGGCCTGCACGACCTCCTCGTCCGCCCCGGGCGCCGCGACCAGGACCACCTCGCGGTCGAGCAGGCGCTCCTCCAGGACGTCGGCGGCGACGGCGTCGGTGAACTGGTCCGCCCCGGTGTTGAGCAGTTCGGAGTCGTCGCGCTCGGCGCGCAGCTCCTCGCTCTGCCCGCGCAGGTCGGCCGTCTCGGACTGGAGGGTGTTGAGCAGCGGGTCCTGGAGCATCGTGGTGCCCAGGACCAGACCAACGGTGAGTGCGAGGAACACCGCGATGATGGACACGAGGTGATAGCGGAAGTCGATCACGTGAACAGCCCCGTCATCCAGTAGACGAACGCGTCCCAGCGCGCCGCGAGAAAGGTGAGATAGACCTGCCCGGCCGGTGAGCTGTAGGCGGCGACCAGGATGGTGAGTAGGCACGCGGCCACCAGGCCGAGCAGTGCCCACGGTGAGATGCGGGATCGGTAGAGGCGGCTCACGCCCTTGGCGTCCACCAGCTTCCCGCCGACCCGGAGCCGGGTGAGGAAGGTGCTGGCCATCCCCGACCGGCCCTTGTCGAGGAACTCCTCCAGGGTGGCGTGGGTGCCCACCGCGACGATGAGGCTGGCACCCGAGCCGTCGGCGAGCATCATCGCCACGTCCTCGCTGGTGCCGGTGGCCGGGAAGACCACCGCCTCGTGGCCCAGGTCGGTGAGCCGTTGGAGTCCGGGGGCGCGGCCGTCGCGGTAGGCGTGCACCACGAGTTCGGCGCCGCTGGTCAGGGCCTGGTCGGAGACGGAGTCGAAGTCCCCGACGATGATGTCCGGACGGTACCCGGCCTCCATCACGGCGTCGGCTCCCCCGTCCACCGCGATGATCACCGGGCGGAACTCGCGGATGTAGGGCCGCAGCGCGACGATGTCCTCGCGGTAGTGGTAGCCCCGCACGACGATCAGGACGTGGCGCCCCTCCATGGAGGTGCCGATCACGGGGATGCCGATGCCGTCCAGCAGGAGGTCGCGCTCGCGTTGGAGGTAGGCCATGGTGTTGGCCGCGAAGGCCTCCAACTGGGTGGCGAGCCCGGCGCGTGCCCCGGCCATGGCGTCGGCCACGCTCTCCTTGTCCTGACGGACCCCCCGGGCGACGACCTCGTCGCCCCGGTAGAGGACAGCGCCCTCCAACCGCAGCCGTTCCCCGTCACGGACGCGGGTCAGGATCTCCGGGTCGACGTCGTCCACCAGGGGGATACCGGCGGCCACGATCATCTCGGGCCCCTGGTTGGGGTAGCGCCCGCTGATACTGCGGGCGACGTTGAGCACCGCCGAGACCCCGCAGCCCACCAGGGCCTCGGCGCTGACCCGGTCAAGGTCGACGTGGTCGATCACGGCGATGTCGCCGGGTCGCAGCCGCTTGGTCAGGTTCTTGGTGCGGCGGTCCGAACGGACGGGCGCAACCAGCCCGAAGGGGGCTTCCGCTCGCGAACGGCGGAATCGCATTGTGGCTCTGAGCGCATCCGATACCTTCATCGGTGGCATACTGTCAGAACTCGAACACGGTAAGTTACTACAGTCGACTGGCGGGCGTTTTCTGGGCAAACCACCCAGGCCGTGACGCCGACGGTGGCCGCGCCCAAGGGGCACGGCCACCTCCGCGACTCAGTCCTCGCAACCGGGGTCAGCCAGCCGGGTAGGCGCGCTCCGGATCGGCGTTGTTCATCAGCTCTTCCGCGTGGGCCCGACCCAGCTCGGAATCCTCCAGCCCCGCGAGCATCCGTGAGAGCTCACGCACCCGCCCGTCCCGGTCCAGCCGGACCACGCCGCTCTCCGTCACCAGGCCCTCGGTGGACTTCTCCACCACCAGGTGGGCGTCGGCGAAGGCCGCCACCTGCGGCAGGTGCGTGACCACGATCACCTGCGCCAATCGGGCCAGACGGGCCAGACGCCGGCCGATCTCCACCGCGGCCTTGCCGCCGACACCAGCGTCCACCTCGTCGAACACGAAGGTGGGGACCGGGTCCGCTCCGGCGAAGACCACCTCGATCGCCAGCATCACCCGCGACAGCTCACCGCCCGAGGCCCCCTTGTGCAGGGCCAGCGGCGGCGAACTCGGGTGCGGGGCCAGCAGGAGCTCGACCTCGTCGCGCCCGTGCTGCCCGAACTCCTCACCCGTGGTGATGCGCACGCTCACCCGCGCGTGCGGCATGGCCAGCGCGGTCAGCTCCTCGGTGACCGCCGCGCCGAACCGCTCGGCGGCGCCGGATCGGATCCCGGTCAGCTCGGTGGCGGCCTCGTCCAGCCGCGCGTACAGCTCCTCGGCCTCCGCGCGCAGCCCCTCGATCCGCTCGTCGTCGCCGTCCAGCTCCCCGAGGCGCTTGGCGGCGTTCTCCGCCCAGGCCAGCACCTGATCCGTGGTCTCGCCGTACTTGCGTGAGAGCTGTGTGAGCAGGGACCGGCGCTCCTGGATCACGGCCAGCCTGGCCGGGTCGGCGTCCACCGACTCGGCGTAGGAGGCCAGCTCGGTGGCGGCGTCGGTGAGGATGTACGACGCCTCGTCCAGGCGGTCGCCGATGGCGGCCAGGGCCGCG
>NZ_ANAE01000189.1 GCF_000341265.1 Nocardiopsis prasina DSM 43845
TCGGCCTGGACCTCGGCCGCGGCCGGGTCGCCGGTGAGCGCCTCGTGCGCGGTGGTCGAGGCCACCCGAAGTCCGTCGGCGTGCGCCAGCCGGGTCTCCTCCGTGAGGAGCTCGGCGTCCTCACCGGGCTGGGGCGCGGCGGCGGCGATCTCCTCCACACCGAACCGCAGGAGGTCGGCCTCCTGGGCACGCTCGCGGGCCCGCTCCACCAGCTCGTCCAGCTCGGCGGAGACCTCGCGGTGGCGTCGGTAGGCGGCGGTGTAACGCTTCATCGCCCTGGCCAGGTCGTCCCCGGCGAACCGGTCCAGCGACGAGCGCTGACGGTCCGAGCGGAGCAGGCGCTGCTGGTCGGACTGCCCGTGCACGGCCACCAGGTCGTCGGCCAGGTAGGCGAGCAGACTGACCGGCGCCGAACGGCCGCCCATGGTGGCCCGTGACCTTCCCTCGGCCGACACCGCGCGAGTGAGGATCAGGACGTCGTCGTCGATGTCGCCCCCGGCCTCCAGCACCCGGTCGGCCACTCGACCGCCCCGGGGCACGGTCAACCGTCCCTCGACCACGGCTCGGTCGGCCCCCGGACGTACCCGCTGGGGGTCGGCGCGTCCACCGAAGAGCAGTCCCAGCCCGGTGACGACCATGGTCTTGCCCGCGCCGGTCTCACCGGTGACGACGGTCAGACCCGGTGACAGTTCCAACACGGCGTCGTCGATGACACCGAGGCCTTGGATTCGGACTTCTTCGAGCACCGATCCCTCTCCTGATAGTTGACGCCCTTTGCTTGCGACGGCGCTGGATCAGCGTCCGTGTGCGGCCCGCCCCCGCCATCCCGAGACCGGGAGGCCGAACTTGGCCACCAGCCGGTCGGTGAACGGCGCTCGGTGCAGCCGGGCCAACCGGACCGGCGTATCGGCACGGGTGATCTCGATTCGTGCTCCCACGGGCAATTCGACCATACGCCGTCCATCGCACCAGAGCACGCCCGGTGTGGTCTCCGGCAGCACCTCCAGCGCCACCGTCGCCTCGGGCCCGACCACCAGGGGGCGGGCGAACAGGGCGTGCGCGCTGATCGGCACGACCAGCAGCGCCTCCACGTCCGGCCACACGACCGGGCCTCCGGCGGAGAAGGCGTGGGCGGTGGAACCCGTGGGGGTCGCGCACACCACACCGTCACAGCCCCAGCTGGACAGGGGGCGCCCGTCCACCTCCAGGACCATCTCCAGCATGCGGCGCGAGTCGGCCTTCTCCAGGGTCGCCTCGTTGAGCGCCCAGGAACGCACGGGCGGAGCGCCGTCGCCCCGGCCACCGTTGAAGACGGCCACGTCGAGGGTCATGCGTTCCTCGACCACGTAGTCGTGGTTGACGACGCTGTTCACCGTGGCGCCCAGGTCCTCGCGTTCGGCCTCCGCCAGGAAGCCGACGTGTCCGAGGTTGACCCCCAGGAGCGGCGCACCGGCCGGTCGGGCGAGCTCGGCGGCCCGCAACAGGGTTCCGTCCCCGCCGAGCACCATGACCAGTTCGACGCCCTCGGCGGCACCCGCCGCCTCGACCGGTTCGACCGGGGACAGGACACAGCCGGAGGCCGCCAGTTCCTCGACCTCGCTCTTGAGCATGCGGACGGTCAGACCCTCCGCGCTCAGGCGCGCGTGGACCAACTGGGCACTGCGTACGGCCGCGGGCCGGCCGGTGTGGGCCAGCAGGAGAACGCTGCGTCCGCTGGTCATCGCCGTCCCCTTACGTTCGCTCCCCGGTGGGAAGTCTGGTGCTGACCGGGTGCTCGACCGCACCCGGCCGGGTCACGTTACCGGACTCCTGCGACAGGAGGCCACGCCCTCAGGACGGCCCCTCCTGGATCGCGCGCTCCAACGCGGCCGGGTCCAGAGGGGGCTCACCAGCGCGCATCCACAGGAAGTACTCGACGTTGCCCGAGGGGCCCGGCAGCGGGCTGGCGGTCACGCCGACCACACCCAACCCCAGAGTGAGGGCGTGCGCGGCCACGTCGGACACGGCCTCGGCACGCAGTTCGGGTTCCCGGACCACACCGCCCGCGCCCACGCGATCCCTGCCCACCTCGAACTGGGGCTTGACCATCATCGAGAAGTCGGCGTCGGGCGCCACGGACTCGCGCAGGGCGCCCAGGACCAGCTTGAGGGAGATGAACGACAGGTCGCCGACCACCAGGTCGGGACGGGGCTCGCCGACCATCTCGGGGGTGAGTTCACGGACGTTGACCCGCTCCATGACCCGCACCCTGTCGTCACTGCGCAGCGACCAGGCCAACTGTCCGTATCCGACGTCGACCGCCGTGACGTGCGCCACTCCGCGCCGCAGCATGACGTCGGTGAAACCACCGGTGGAGGCCCCGGCGTCCAGGGCCCGCCGCCCCTTCACGTCCAGTTCGAAGGCGTCCAGCGCCCCGATGAGCTTGTGCGCGCCACGGGAGACGTAGGCCGGCTCCTCGGAGGGTGTGCGCACCACGACGGGCTGGTCGGTGCCGATCTGGGTCGCGGCCTTGGACGCCACCATGCCGGAGACCAGGACGCACCCGTCCTCGATCAACTCGGCCGCGTGTCCCCGTGAGCGTGCGTGGCCTCGGCGGACCAGTTCCGCGTCGAGCCGACTACGTTTTGCCATGGTCACCTAGGGTACCGGCCGTTCCGGCCACTATCGGGGACCCCGGGCGTTCTGTCCCAGCGCACCCAGAACACCCGACAGCTCCTGCTGGAGCGTGTCGAAGACCGCCACGTGCTCGTGGGTGGGCAGCGCGTCCAGCGCGGCCAACCGCTCCTTGGTCGCGCCGAGTGTCTGTTCCGCCAACGCCTCGGCCTGCTCGCTCGGGTCCATCGCTCCCCGTCCCTTCGACCACCCGCGCGGGCGCCGGTGGTCCGGCGCCCGGAACGGACTCTACTTCTTGGCGCCCTTGCCCTTGGTGGCGCGCTTGGGGGTCGCACGCGGCCGGGCCGCCTTGGGCTTGCTCCGGGGCTGGTTCGCGGCGGCGCCGTCCTGGGCCGTGTCGCCCTCCTTCGAGCCGTCGCCGTCCTCCACGACCGCTGCCTCCGGAGCCTCGGCCCCGCTCTTCGCGGGCGCGTCGTCCTTGTCAGCCGGAGGCTCCTCGCCCTTCCTCGGAGCGCCGTGGGACTCCTCGTCCACGACGGGCTCCGGCTTCTCCTGGACGGCTGCGGGCGCCCTCTCCTCGGGTGCGGGCAGCTCCGAAGAGGCACCGCCGCGGGGTTCCAGCACCCGTTCCACCGCGTGGCGCGCCGCCATCCGTCGCTCCAGCTCGGCCACCCGGCGAACCATCCGCTCGTACTCCCCGCGCGGCACCATGTCCATCTGCTCCAGCGCGCTACGGACCTCGGACCGCACCAGGTCGGCGACGGCCGCCCGGTTGGCCTGGCTGGTCTCGATCAGCTCGCCCGCCAGGGTCTGGATGCTCTGCCCCACCCTGGGCGGCGCCTCGCCGTCCGGGACCGCGACGGGGGTCGCCCCGTTGGCGCGCAGCAGGGTCTTGGCGGCGGCCACGGCCTGCTTGCGCGAGAGTTCGGTGAGGCCATTGGCGGCGTCCAGATAGGTGCGTACCGCGTCGACGACCATGATGACTTGCTCCTTGAAGGGACCGCAGGAGGAAAGGGAAGGAGGGCGCGGGGAGGGAGGGGCCTCGTGCTCCGGGGGGGTTCGACGCCAACGCTACCGGGACCGGGACCCGTGTGACACGCAAACGAGGGAGCTTCCCAGGGTGGAACCACCCGAAGGCGTCGCGCCGGTAGGGCATCATGACCCCATGAGCAGCATCGACGCGTGCCTCGAAGGCATCGCCCGGGCGAACGAGCGCATCCTCGCCAAGCCCCTGGACCGCCGCCGCGAACACATCCGCGAACGCACGGTGCGCGTGATCGTCCCCGACCTCGGGACGGCCTTCGACATGCGGTTGACCACGGACGGGCTCACCGACGTCACCCCCCACCCCCTGGACGCTCCCGCGGGTACCCCGCAGGTACGGGTGACCGTGTCCAGCGATGACCTCGTGGCCCTCGCCGAGGACCGTCTGGACCCGGCGAAGGCCCTGTTCACCCGGCGCCTCAAGGTGGACGCCAGTTTCAGCGACATGCTCCGCCTGCGACGCGCGCTCTGAACGAAGGCCGTCGACGGGTACCTTGCTGGGATGCCTCGCCAACCACTCGTCCTGGCCCCCTTCCGCGGTCTGCGCTACGCGGCCCCCGACGTCGAACGCTTCATCGACGGTGTCTTCGACATCGCACGGCTGCTGGCCCCGCCCTACGACATCCCCGACGCGGACGAGGCACGCGAACTCCAACGGTCCGACCCCCACAACGCGGCGAGGGTCACACTGCCCTTCGAACTCTCCCGGCAGGCACCCGAGGTGTCCGCGCGCTACCAGACCGCCGCCGACCTCCTGCGCAGCTGGATCGCCGACGGGGTCCTGGCTCAGGACGAGGAACCGGCGCTCTACGTCTACGAGCAGGTCACCGCCGACGGCCAGACCCAACGGGGACTGGTGGGGGCTCTGGGGCTGCCGGACGAGGGCTTCGACCCCGCCGTGCGCCCGCACGAGGACGTGGCCGATCCCCCGGTGCGCGACCGCTTCCGCCTGATGGAGGTGGCCCGCGCCAACCTCGAACCCATCTTCCTGATGTACCGGGGCGCCGACGGCGCGGCATCAGCGGTCACGGAGAACACCGGGGACCAACAGCGGCCCCTGGTGTCCACGCGGACCCGCGACGGTTCCGAACACCGCTTGTGGGCCGTCACCGACCCGCGGATCCAACAGGAGATCGCGGACGACCTGGCCGGACGCTCCGCGCTGATCGCGGACGGACACCACCGCTACGCGGCCTACCGCCAGCTGCGCCAGGAGAACGCCGACCCGGGCTGGAACCACGGTCTGGCCCTGCTCGTGGACAGCGACGCCCACCCGCCCCGGCTCGGCGCCATCCACCGTGTGCTGCCCGGCCTGGACACCGCCGAGGCCCTGGCCGCCGCCCGAACCGTGGCCCGGGTGGAGCCGGTCACCGAAGCAGACCCCGCGCTCCTGGAGGACGCGCAGGCCCCGGCCCTGCTCCTGGTGTCAGCTGAGGGCGAGGCCCACCTCGTGAGCGGATTCGACGAGGCCGTGCTCCAACGGGCCATGCCCGACCGCTCCCCCGACTGGCGCCACCTGGCCACGGCCGCCCTGCACGAGGTGCTCCTGCCCCTGTGGCACTTCCCCGAGGAACACGTGCGGATGGTCCATGACGACCCGGCCGAGGCCGAGGCCGCTGCCCGCGACGAGAAGGGCACTGCGGTGATCGTGCCCCCGCTGCACGTGGAGCAGGTCTACGCCGTCGCCGACCGGGGCGAACTCACCCCCCGCAAGTCCACGTCCTTCGGCCCCAAACCCCGCACGGGGCTCGTCATGCGAGTCCTGGACTAGCCAGGCCCCGCATACGGGCCTTCGTCATGGCGGTTGGGGCAAGGCCCCCTACCCCGGCCCATCCCCGCGTGCGCGGGGCCTACTGGAGGCCTTCCTTGATGCTTTTGAAGAACCTCCGGCCCATCCCCGCGTGCGCGAGGCCTACCGGCCACACGTGCGAGGCGGGATCCTCTCCGACGGTCCATCCCCGCATGCGCGGGGCCTACGTGGGTGTCGCCCGCAAGAACGGCAAGAGCGCCGGTCCATCCCCGCGTGCGCGGGGCCTACATGTTCGCTCGCCTCCGCGCCGCTTGGACCGCCGGTCCATCCCCGCGTGCGCGGGGCCTACGCTTCGCGACCTGCGGGAACGCGAGCCGTTATCTCCGCTTGATAATCGCATCGGCAGGCGTTCCGGGGGTCGCATCATGGCAGAGAGGGCCCGAGAGCGAAACTGACTGGCCTCGCGGGCGTTCCCGCTGGGAAAATGGCCCGAAGTGTCCACCAGCACCGGAGCGCCCTCGTGTCCACTCCCCCTTACCTCTCGGACGGGCCGCGCACGGCGGCCTCACTCACCCTGCACCTGGCGCACCTGGGGGTGCGCCCTGGTGACACACTCCTGGTCCACACCTCACTGCGCTCCCTCGGGTGGGTGTGCGGGGCCGACCAGGCCGTGGTCCAGGCGCTGCTGGACGCGGTGGGGCCCGCTGGGAACCTCGTGGTTCCCACCCAGACCATGGGCAACACCGACCCCTCCCGCTGGGTCAACCCGCCCGTGCCGCGGGCGTGGTGGGAGACGATCCGCGCCGAAGCGCCCGCCTTCGATCCCGCGATCACCCCCAGCACCTACATGGGACGCGTTCCCGAACGGGTCCGCACGTGGCCGGGCGCGGTACGCAGCTCCCACCCGCAGACCTCCTTCGCCGCGTTGGGCCCGGGAGCGGCGCATCTCATGCACCCCCACCCGCTCGAATCGGCGCTCGGTGAGGGCTCTCCCCTGGCGCGGATGGAACGGGTCGGGGCGCGAGTCCTGTTGTTGGGCACCGGCTACGACTCCTGCACCGCATTCCACCTGGCCGAGTACCGGATGGCCGATCCGCCCACCGAATCCTCCTCGTGTGCCATCCGTGACGACGAGGGCCAACGGAAGTGGGTCACCTACACCGGTGTGGTCCTGGACGAGGGCGACTTCCCCGAACTCGGCGCCGAGTTCGAGGCCACCGGCGCGGTGACGGTCGGACGTGTGGGTTCGGCGACCGCCCGACTGTTCTCGCTGGAGGACGCGGTCACCTTCGCCACCGGCTGGCTCACCGAGCACCGACCGGCTGCGACGGAACCCACATCCGAGGGCTGGCGGCCGTGAGCCCACGGCGGCCTAGCCTGGGGGTGACCTCTCCCGCCACACGGAATCGGACCCCACACCATGTCCTTGCAGGCCGCTGACCGCCCGCTCAACGAGCTCCACGACGCGATGCTCCTCGATCTGGACGGTGTGGTCTACATCGGTCCCAAAGCCGTGCCCGCGGCACCCGAGGCCGTGGGCAAGGCCCGGGCCGCGGGGGCCCGGGTCGCCTTCGTGACCAACAACGCCGGACGCACCCCCGCTCGTATCGCGGAGCACCTGACCCAGCTGGGCGTGCCCGCCGCCCCTGAGGACGTGGTGACCTCCGCGGAGGCCGCAGCGCGCCTGATCGCCGCCCGGTACCCGGAGGGTTCGGAGGTGCTCGTGGTCGGGGACACCGGGCTGCGCCAGGCCGTCCGCAGGATGGGGCTGCGGCCCGTCACGGTCTCTTCGGACTCGGTGGTGGCCGTGGTCCAGGGCTACTCACGGACGATGGCTCGCGACCTCCTCGACCAGGGCACGCTCGCTGTCTCGCGCGGCGCGTTCTACGTGGCCAGCAACTCCGACGCCACCGCTCCCACGGAGTGGGGGGTCACCCCCGCGAACGGTTCCTTCGTCCGGGTGATCGCGCACGCCACCGGGGTCGAGCCAGTGATCGCCGGCAAGCCGATGCGCCCCCTGCACGAGGAGGGCATGATGCGCACCGGCGCGAGCAACCCCCTGATCGTGGGCGACCGGCTGGACACCGACATCGAGGGAGCCACCGTGCACGGCGCCGCCGGGCTCCTGGTCCTGTCCGGTGTGGCCACCCCGCAGGACGTGCTGGCCGCCCCCGCCCACCAGCGCCCCCGCTACCTGTCGTGGGACGTGTCCGGGATGAACGAGCCCCACCCGGGCCCGGTGCGCCGTGTCGAAGGGGACACCGCGCGCACCGAGTGCGGAGGATGGACCGTCACATCGATGGAGGGAACGGTTCGCCTGTCCGGGGAGGGCGACCGGTTGGACGGCCTGCGCGCACTGTGCACGGCGGTCTGGGCCGACGAGACGGTCGACCCCTCAGGGTCTTCGGCCGCCGAGGCCCTGGCCGTCCTGGGCTGGTGACCGGATCACCGACCCGCCTCGCGTACCCGCGAGGCGGTGTCCGCCTCCACCTCCAGCACGCTGTGGATCCCGTTCCAACCCCGCCAGGTCCGGCGGCGTAGCTCACCGGTCACCCGGACCACGTCGCCGACCCGCCAGCCCTCCACCCTCGCGCACAGGTGCGGATCGAAGGAGACGAGGGTCATCGAGTCGGCCCGAGCCCGCTTTCGTCCGGGTACTTCGGGGCGGGCCACGCAGATCCGCCAGGTGACCAGGCGGTCCCCGCTGGGCAGTTCGCGTTCGGAAGGGGCGGCGGTGACGCGGCCGACCACGAGGACCTCGTTGCGGTGTCCTTCGGCCCGGTCCGGACGTTCCGGGGCTGTGACGTCGGAGACGGCCAGGTCTGGGGACAGGGGCGGCGGTTCGGTTCCGTTCGGGCTCCCCGAAGCGGAGGTCGTTCCCGACGGCTCGGGCATGACCGGCCCGGGAGCAGTCCTCGTGGAGTGGCCGGGTGGGATGGTGGCGTGGGTGGACTTCGACGACACGGGTGCGGGGGTGGATTCGAGCACGAGGGCCTTTCTGGGAGTGTCCTGGTGCGCGCGCTGGTTCCAGGATCACCCGGGTGGGTGGTGGAGGGAAAGGCCCTTTCGGAGGCTGTGGACAACGGTGCGACCCCGCCGTCAGCTGCCATGACATCCTTGTCCTAGAGTCGGTTCGGTCCGCGGCGGACCGAAGGACGCTTGAGGAAGAGGGGTGCCCGCCGTGCACGACGACGTGGACGTCAGCGGTCTGCCCGAGGGGATCACTCCGCTCGGTGACGAGATCTACGCGATCGACACGATGCTCGCCGGTTATCCCGGGGTCGTGTCCGCCTACCTCATCCGCACCGAGCGGCCCTGCATCATCGAGGTCGGCACCGCCGGTTCGGCCCCGGTCCTGCGCGACGCCGTCATCCGGCTCGGGCTGGCCCCGGAGGACCTCGCCACCATCGTGGTCACGCACATCCACCTGGACCACGCGGGCGGCACCGGGGACATGGCGGCCCTGTTCCCCAACGCGGAGATCGTCGTGCACGAGCGCGGTGCCCGGCACCTGGCCGACCCCAGCCGTCTGATGGCCAGCGCGAAGATGGTGTGGGGCGACCGGCTGGAGTCCCTGTTCGGGCACATGCGTCCCACCGAGGCCGCCCGTATCCGGTCCGTGGCCGAGACCGGGGAGATCGACCTGGGCGCGGGCCGCAGGCTCGTGTCGCACTACGCCCCCGGCCACGCCAAGCACCACATGGGGCTGGTCGACACCGGGACCGGCGACCTGTACGTCGGCGACGCCCTCGGGGTGTACAACCCCCTCACCGGGGACCTGCGCCCGGCCACCCCGCCCCCGGACTTCGACATGGACGCCTGCCTGCGCACCCTGCGCCTGTTCGGTGACATCGGTGCACAGCGGCTCATGTTCTCCCATTTCGGCGCACACGACGCCGTCAACGAGACCATCGACCGCGCCGAGAGCGAACTGCGCCTGTGGGTGGAGACCGTACGGGACTCCCGGGAGACCGGCGGGGACCTCGACCACGCCATCGCGATGGTGCGCGACAAGGTCATCAGCCGGTACAAGCCCCTTCCTCCGGAGGCCTCGAGCGGGACCAAGGCCGTCCTGGACACGCTCAGCGGCCCGGAGGCCAACGTGAGCGGCATCGTGCACTGGCTGGACCGGCTCGCCCAGGAGCAGGCCGAGGCGAAGCGGAAGTCGGAGGAGGAGCGGGCCTGAGCCCTCCTCCGTGAGGGACCGGGCGGGGTGGGAGCACGCCGCAAATTCCCGTGCGTGCTCGGACCCGCCCGGCATACCCTCCCCGGATGACCCCTCAGATTCGTGACGGTGGTCCCTCCGACACCGTTCAGGCCTACTCGCTCATCCGCGCTTCCCTCCCCTGCCTGATCCTCACCGAACAACACATGCGATGGCGGCTCGCCCACCCGATGCCCGGAACGCAGGACACCCGCCTGGTCGCGGTGGTGGGCGACACCGTGGTCGGACACCTTCTGAGTCGGCTGCGAACCCACGAGGACGGGACACGCACGGGCCGTAGCTACCTCGGAGCCCTGGCCGAGAGTCATCGAACCGCGGAACTCGCAGAACAGCTCCTGGCCGCCTCGGAGGCCAGCCTCATCGAGAAGGGGGCGAACATCCTGCGCGCGAACAGCGCACAGGAGGGCGTCCAGACCGGAGGCGGCTGCTTTCACCAGGCGGCCCGGAAACGCGGATACGAGGTGGAGGAGGAGCACCACGTCCTCGGCCTGGATCTGAGTGGGCTGCCGAACCGGCCCGAGACGCCGGAGGGTTTCGAGCTGCGCCGGATGAGCGACTTCGACGACCCACGACCGCTCTACGAGCTCGACAAGGCATGTGACGAGGACGAACCAGGTGAGTCGGACGAGTTCGCCCCCTACGAGTTCTGGCTCAACTCGATCTGGGAGAACCCGCTGATCGACCTCGACATCAGCCTGGTGATGACGCACGAGGGAGTCCCGGTCTCCTTCTCCGCCTACATGTCCGACCAGGACACCCGTGTGGGATCGGCGATGACCGGCACCCAGCGCGAGTACCGGGGGCGCGGGCTGGCGAAGTGCGCCAAGATCTCCGCCCTGCACCGGGCCCGGGGGAGGGGGCTCAGGCACGCCTACACGGAGAACCACGTCAGCAACCAGCCGATGCTCGCCATCAACGACCGGCTCGGGTACGAGGCGGTGGGCGTGGAGAGGTTCCATGTCCGGCGCGTGAGTGCCTGAGGTCGGACTCGGGCATGCGGCGGTCGGGTGTGGCTGGCCGGTGGCGGTGCGCTGCCGCGGAGGTGTCTAGCGGGCGCCGGGCAGCGCGAGAACCCGCAGGAGGTACGCGTACAGACCGTCCGCCCAGGACAGTTCGTGTTCCGGGGGAAGCCGGTCGAAGGCACGAACCTCGACGGTCTCGAACTCGCCGCTCAGCGGTTCCAGTGCGCTCACCTGGGCGTGCGTGACCACGGTCGTGTGCCCGCCGGACAACACGTAGTACCCGAGGGGCCGGACGTCTCCGAGGGTCGCCCCAGCCTCCTCGAACGCCTCCCGCCGGGCGGTGCCGTAGAGGTCCTCGCCGCTCTCGTGATGGCCTCCGGGAAACTCCCAGGCCCGCCGTCGGTGGCGGACCATGAGAGGGCGCTCCCCCAGATAGGTCAGGCACACCACCGAGTCGTACCGCTGGGGGACCGCCCCCAGGTACACGACGGCGCCGCCGAGTGGCTCCCGGCCACTCGACGG
>NZ_ANAE01000190.1 GCF_000341265.1 Nocardiopsis prasina DSM 43845
CCCGGTCCTCGCGGCCGCCTCGGCGGTCGTCACGACGATCGTCGCGGCGGTGGTCCCGGCCCTTGTCGTCACGGCGCTCCCGGGAGGCGGTGGCCTCGGCCTCGGCCGCCGCCTCGTCCGCCTCCTCCTCGACGTCGGTCCAGACGACCCCGTCCTCGACGTCGCTGTCGACCAGCTCGACGCCCTCGATCGCGGCCAGGCGCTCGTCGGCGTCGGTGACACCCTCGCGGTCCACGGAGGAGGCACGCGCGAAGTACTCGCGGGCGTCCTCCTTGCGGCCCAGCTCCTCCAGGACGTCGGCGTACGCGTAGAACAGACGGGCCACGTACGGACGGGCCCGGCGCTCCTTCAGCTCAGGAACCTGGAGCTCCGCCAGGGCAGCCTTCACGTCACCCATGTCGCGGCGGGCACCGGCGGCGACGATCCGCAGCTCGATGCGCTCGTCGGCGTCCAGGTCCTTGGCGGCCGGGTCGTTGGTGATCTCCAGGGCCCGCTCGGGACGGCCGAGGCCGCGCTCGCAGTCGGCCATGATCGCGAGGAAGGTGTCCCGACCACTCATGCGGCGGGCCGCGCGCAGGTCGGAGAGAGCCTCCTGCCACTTGCCCACCGTGTAGGCGGCGATACCGGACGCCTCACGGACCGTGGGTAGGCGGGAGGCCTTGCGGCGAGCGTAGGCAGCGTGCTTGTAGGCACGCTCGGGGTCCTCGTCCACCAGGATGCCGGCCGCGACGATGTGCTTGCCGATGAGCTCGGCCAGGGACTTGGGCAGCGAGTGCAGGTCGCGCTTGGTGTCCTTGTCCAGCTGGTCGTAAGTGGCCTCGTCGGGCAGCGGCGGAGCGATGTCGGCCGGATCGCGGTCATCACGGCGGTCATCGCGACGGTTGTCCCGCTGCGGTCGCCGGTCGTCACGCTGGAAGTCGCGGCCCCGGTTGTTCCGGTTGCCACCACGGTCGTCCCGGCCGCCGTCACGGCCACGGAAGTCGCGCCCGCCGCCCTGGCGGTCATCCCGGCCACGGAAACCTCCACGGTCGTCGCGACGGTCATCGCGCCCGCCACCCTGGCGGTCGTCCCGGCCGCCGTCGCGGCCACGGAAGTCGCGCCCGCCGCCCTGACGGTCGCGATCCCCGCGGTAGCCGCCGCGCTGGCCGTCGCCACCCCGGTTGCCACCACGGTCGTCCCGGCGTTCACCGCCGGGCCCGCCGCGGTAACCGCCACGACGGTCGTCCCCGCCACGGAAGTCGCGGCCGCCACCACGGCGGTCATCGTCGCGCCTGCCGCCACGGTCGTCCCCGCGGTCGTCGCGACCCCGGTATCCGCCCCGGTCCTCACGACGCTCGCCACCGGGACCACCGCGGTTGCCTCCGCGGTCGTCGCGGCGGAACCCACCGCGGCGGTCGTCGCCACCACGGAAGTTGCGGCGGTCGCCACCGCCACCGGAGCCGCCTCTGTCGTCCCGGGAGCCCCTGTAGCCAGACCGGGAACGGGACTCGTCACCGCGCCCGCGACCGCCAGGCTCACCGGAGCGGTTACCGCTGTGGTCGTTTGCTCCGGAGTCCTCGCGGTCTCCCGATCGGCTGTCCTCAGTCATCCAACCCGTCCGTCAACACTCAAAAGCGCTGCCACTTTGAGCAGTAGCAGCGCGTAGTAGTACTCGTATCCTCCAGCTTACGACATGGCGTACGCGCACATCACCAAAGCCGCAGCACACGACGGTGGGCTAGTACACAGGCCAACACACCTCCCGTGGTCAACCCGTCAACCCCGTCCGGGACACCTGATGTCGATATCGGGGAGTCCTCAATCCCGACCCCACCCCACACCCGAAAACCACAATTCACAAACGCACAAACAACCCCAACAAAAAAG
>NZ_ANAE01000191.1 GCF_000341265.1 Nocardiopsis prasina DSM 43845
GACGACCTCGGCGGCGTCACCGCCGAGAAGCAGGAGAGCGCCTGCTAGGTCGCGGTACGACGGGGGTGCCACGTGAGACTTGGTCTCACGTGGCACCCTACTTGTCTCCGCCCTCTCAAGAACTCCGATCTGTCCCGAGGATTGATCGGAAAAGAGACCTGGTCAGCAGGCGTCGACCCCAGCGAACGCAATCGCCGGGTCTTGACTCCGCAAGTTCAGGTCGATGGAGTGGCTTCCTGTATCTGACCAGGTCACAGATGTTTACGTCACTTCCATGCCATTCCCGGCAGTGAATATTGGAGCAGCTCCCCGTTCGGCCTCGGTGGGCTATTTGATAGTGTCTCGGTGGTCCCGCAGGCTTTGAAGGGTGAAGTTTGCCGGGGTGGCCGTTTGCCTTTCGCTGAATCAGTGCCGCAGGTCCGATTCTCCTAGGTCATGACCTTCTGATGCTAGAAATCCCCCCAGTGAAAATATCCCCCTCCCGTGGCCGTGCACTGGCCCTCCTCATATTCGTGTGCGCGTTGGCGTCCGTGAGCGCCTTTGCAGCCACTCTGTTCATCCGCTCCCCGCAACAACAAGCGGTGGAGGCGGCCGCACCTCCGTCCAGCACGCTCACAGCACAGGTCGAAGAGCGTCTACTTGTCGAGACCGTTGTGCTCCGAGGAACCATGGGTTCGGAGTACACCGCTTCGATCACTGGTCCTGGGCCTGGTGCTGCTGGCGATCCGGTAGTCACGAGTATGCCCATGAACAGCGGTGACGAGATTCTGGCCGGAACCGTGCTCATCGAGATCGCTGGGCGTCCAGTGATCGCTCTCCCCGGGGAGTTTCCGATGTACAGGGATCTGTCTCCGGGAATGGAAGGTAAGGACGTCTCCCAACTCCAGGAGGCATTGGTTGCCCTGGGGTTCAGCTTGCCGGAGGTCAACGGAGTCTTCGGTCCCGGGACGCAAAGGGCGGTTGAGTCCATGTATGAGAACCGGGGCTACCCGCCTTTGCAGGGGGGGTCTCCGGGAGCGCTCTCAGGTGAAACCGAGGCAGGGGCCGAGGTAGCCGCTCCAGCGGCTGATCCCGACGAGGACTTGATCGTGCCCCGAGGAGAACTTGCCTTCTTGCCGAGCTTTCCTTCGGCTGTCCGAGCCGACCTTGTACAGGTTGGTGAGCTCGCAGAGGGGCCAGTCCTGGATGTCTCCTCAGGTGACCTGGGGGCGACCACGGCGATTTCCGACAGAGAGTACGATCTGATCGGCGTGGGCGACGCCGTAACCGTGCACTCCGAAGAGCACGGTGAGGAGTACGAAGCCCGGGTCGAGTCGATTCTTCCCCCCGACACAGCTGAGGAAGACTCTCCAGAACAGGAGGGCTACCAGGTCCTGGTCACTGGGGACTTCGATGATCGCCTGGTCGGAGCGGACGTTCGTCTGACGATTGAGGTCTCATCCACGGACGGTGAAGTTATGGCTGTCCCCTCTTCCGCAGTCTTTGCGCGACATGATGGAAGTACCTTTCTGGTTACCCCCAACGGTGACGAGGTGGAAGTGGGTACCGGCGCGAGTGCCGGGGGGTGGGTGCAGATCGTGAGCGATTCAGTCTCAGTTGGTGACTCCGTGGTGGTGTCCCAGACGTGACCCCCGTCATCGACATGCGCGGAGTTGGAAGAATCTTCCCCGGTGTGGTTCCTGTGCACGCCCTGATCGATGTGAACCTCACGATTGGATCGGGCGAGTACGTCACTGTGGTGGGTCCCTCTGGGTCCGGCAAGTCCACTTTCTTGAATCTGGTTGGCCTGCTGGACACGCCGACGTCGGGTGTGTACCGCGTCGACGGGATTGACCCCGTCGAACTGAAGGAGAAGGGGCGCAGCGCGCTCCGGGGAGAGCGGATCGGATTCGTCTTCCAGTCCTTCCACCTCATCGGACACAGGACAGCTCAGGAGAACACTGAACTTGGGATGCTCTACACCGGCGTCACACGAGCAGAAAGGGCTGTAAGGGCTAGAGCGGCGCTGGAGCGCGTGGGTTTGTCGCACCGGGAGCAAGCCCTGGCGGCCACCCTTTCCGGCGGAGAGCGTCAACGTGTCGCCATCGCCCGAGCGTTGGCAGTTCGGCCGTCGCTCCTCCTGTGTGACGAACCAACAGGAAACCTGGACTCTGCGACTGCTGCTTCGGTCCTTTCACTCCTGGACGAACTCCATGCCGACGGGATCACGCTCCTGGTCGTCACCCATGACTCTGCGGTGGCCGGGCTCGGGAATCGAACAGTCACGATTAGGGACGGCCGACTCTCCGAGAGGAATCGGTCATGAGAGGCCGCCGACGGGCAGACCGCATAGCCGGAGTCGCTTACA
Organism: Nocardiopsis prasina DSM 43845; assembly: GCF_000341265.1. GTDB lineage: Bacteria > Actinomycetota > Actinomycetes > Streptosporangiales > Streptosporangiaceae > Nocardiopsis > Nocardiopsis prasina. Next base: position 2,348 of record NZ_ANAE01000191.1, read on the forward strand.
GACTCTCCCCTCGAGACCTGGTGGCCGAGGCGGCCTCGGGGATGCTCGCGAGACCTGGCCGGGCGGTGCTTACCAGCCTGGGAACCGTCATCGGCGTCACGGTCTTCGTTGCCACTCTGGGTTTGGCGTCCACCGCCGCGGGGCAGATCAGTGCGCGTTTCGACGCTATGGCGGCGACTGAGGTCACCGTCATCGACCAGACCAACGTCGACGATCTACCGAGTGGAGTCGACCCAGGTTTCCCGGACGACGCGGAAGTATCTGCGCTCCAGGTAAACGGAGTCAACGCGGTGGGAAGGCACTTCGCGCCGAATCTTCAGGAGGCTAGCGGCGTAGCGGTGCAGGGGTCTCTGGTGCCGCCTGGTCCACCGAGTGCCGAACCCGACGGAGTGTCCGTGGACGTTCTGGCGGTTACCCCCGGGTACTTCAATGCGGTGCACGCGCAGTTGGCTCAGGGAAGGTTCTTTGATGGCTTCCACCAGGCGGGTGCCGAGCCAGTCGCAGTTCTGGGACGTGCTGCCGCACACCGGTTGGGTCTGAAGAGTGTGGAGCATCAGCCAACCGTGTTCGTGGGTAGGCACCCCTTCACCGTCATTGGCATTGTTGAGGAGGTGGAACGACTCCCGTCGAGTATCGCCTCCATCATGGTCCCGGAGAACACCGCTGTGGAGGTCTGGGGAGCCCCTGAGGCAGGTGCCGGAGCGGTATCCATGATCGTCGACACAAGAATGGGAGCTGCACAGCAGGTGGGCGCGGAGATTCGTGTCGCCCTGAGGCCCGACCACCCCTCCGTCCTTCAGACACAGGTTCCCCCTGATCCCCGCACGTTACGCGACGGTATCGAGAATGATCTCACGGGACTGTTCATGGCTCTGGCAGTGGTCTGCTTGGGAGTCGGTGCGGTCGGGATCGCCAACACCACCTTGGTCTCAGTGATCGAGCGGGTTCCGGAAATCGGCCTGCGCCGGGCAATAGGGGCTCGTAGGTCCCAGATTGCATTGCAGTTCCTCACGGAATCGGCGGGCTTGGGCTTCGTGGGCGGCATGGTGGGAGCGGCTGTGGGAGCCGGTGCGGTCGTGACTGTTTCGGTAATCCAGGGATGGGGACCGCTGTTGGACCCGCGCACCATCCTTCTTGCGCCGTTCCTCGGTGCCGGGGTCGGTCTGCTGGCTGGCTCCTACCCGGCCTGGCGCGCAGCGAGGATCGCACCGGCTCAGGCACTGCGCGCATGAACTTCTTTGAAGGCCCCAGGGCGAAGACCAGTTCGTCCGGGTTGTCCCCCATGGTGTGGACCAGAGTGCTCTGGTGCACATTCCCAAAGAAACGATGGAATTCCATGCTCGGAAGAACTCTGTCCGCAAGCTGCCTTGTGACCGTCACGGTGTTGACTCTGTCCCTCGCCTCCTGCACGTCGGGCACGAGTGGTGGGCCCGACGCGAACCTCCGAGAGGACGCGGGTGTTCCGGCCCCCGGTGCTGACGAGGAGATGGACCAGCTGTTCGAATTGCCGATCCACGCGTACATGTTCACTGTGGTTGAGGAGAACACGTTGTACGACGGGCAAGCCCTTCTGGTTGAAGAATGCATGCGTGATCTCGGCTTCTCCTTCACTAGGGCGGAACCTCGGCAAATCGCCCCCGGATCCGTTGCCGCCTTTGGTCCCCAGCACAACTATCTGAGCCGGTGGCACGTGGATGCAGAGTATGCCGCTGAGTACGGGTTCTCACATCCTGAGGAGCTCCTGGAAGCGGAAACAGAAGGTGAGGAGGAGGGAGAGCCCCGTTCTGACCCGCGGATCGACCACGAAGGGCAGACCTATGAAGACGCTGTCGCGGCGCTGACCGGCTTCCCCGAAGGTACATCGACCCCTTCAGGAGATCCGGTCCCGGAGTGGGGCTGCACGGGATGGGCTGAAGCCGAGCTTGACGACGGAGTCCGAATGATCGGAGTGGAACAAGCCCAAAGTGGTGAAGTGCCCACGCCTTTGGGAGGAAACCCGTTGGCCACAGAGATCTCAAACAATTCCCAGGAAGAGGCAGCCGCCGACCCAACGGTCCTGGAAGCGGAGGTCGCCTGGGCGGAGTGCATGGCTGAATCCGGATACCCGGGTGAACAGCCTGAGACCGTGGGATCGGGGCGTGACACGGGCATCGCGACCGAGGACACGGTTGCGGCTTTGCGCAATATTGAGTGCCGTGAAGAGACAAGCTTGACGCAGACGTTCCTGGATGTGGTGTCAGAGATCCAGGAACGCGACATCGCTGCCAACCAGACAGCTCTCCAGGAGCGGGCGGAGGAGATGGAACAGGCCCTGGAGCAGGCCGTGCAGCTCTTGGAGGGCTGAGTCATAGAGGTGGACTGTTGGGCCTGCTATTCCACCGTGTCGTGGAGGTTTTCAGCCAGGCCAGACCAGAGCCCTCGCGACCCTGCCTAACTGCCGACGGGCTAGCGAAGCGGCGGACGACGCTTTCGTTGTCGGATGACACGTCATTCGTACGTGTGATCGGCCGAGTTGCAGGGAGTCGAGGATGCGAGAGTCGACTCGGTCGGAGATGGGCCTGCCTGGTCCGGTCTACTGAGACCGTTCCGGTACCATCCGGGGGTTATGCCCGAGTAGTCACGGGGAGTGCGACAGGTCCTCTTCGCACTAGTTCTTCCCTCAAGTCTCAGATCGGATCGTAGGAGCCCTCTTGGCCCCAAGGAACGTGTCGACGGCCGCCGCCGGGATGAGTCTCGGCAAGTGGGCAGCCTGCGGAATGACCGGCGTGGTCATTGCCGGGAGCCTGGCTGGCTATGGCTTCTACCAGGATGTGTTCGGCATCGACACCGCAGAGATCAACACTGACGGTTGGGGTGACCGGCCGACCCAGGTGGACGGACTCCATAACATACTTCTCTTGGGCACCGATGAGCGTGCGGGTGAAGATGCCAGCTACAACGAGCTTAATGGGATTCGCCCCGATGTCCTGGTGATCGTCAGCATCGACGTTGACAAAGGTGGGGTGACCATGGTCAACGTCCCCCGTGACACGATGGTCGAGATACCGCCGTGTGAGGCCAACGACAGTGGGGGCGGCTGGAGTGGCGGCGTAGACCAGATCAATCACGCCATGACCTACGGGGGTATGGACTGTCAAGGCAACACGGTGGAGACCGTCACAGGTATCCACCTTGACCACATGGTCCTGATCGACTTCGCTGGATTCGAGAACATCGTTGACTCGATTGGCGGCATCGAAATGTGCGTCCCTGAGCCGATTGATGACCCCAAGGCGCATCTGGTGCTGGATGCAGGGCTTCAGAAGCTCAACGGGGAGCAGGCCTTGGGCTTGGCGCGGTCCAGAGACAGCACGGAGTCAAAGAGTGACCTGGAGCGGATCGAGAACCAGCAGAGGATGATCGGCGCGATCCTGCGTGAGGTCACCAGCGGGGAGATCCTTTCGAGCCCCAGCACCTTGTACGGCTTCCTGGACTCGGTCACCGACAGCTTGGTGACTGACGAGAACCTCACCAACGACAAGATGACCGAGTTGGCCGTGGCCATGCGCGAAGTGGATCTGGGGCGCATGAACATGGTTACCGCTCCAGTTGTGGAGTACCACGCCAACAACAACAAGGTCGCCTTGGACGAAGCCCCCGCGCAGGACCTCTTCTCATCCGTGGCCGCCGGTGAGCTTGTCGAAGAGCCGGATGCCGACGACGAGGAGGCAACCGAGGAGAGCAACGGCGGTCCGGCGCCATCAGAGGTGTCCCTGCGCGTTCTCAACAACACGGGAATCGATGGCCTGGGCAGTCAGGTTGAAAGTCTGCTTGCCGCCGAGGGGTTCTTGGTAACCGAGTCCACCAACCCCGAGCTCCGTGCTCCCGACACGACCACGATCTACCACGGTCCGGGGCAGGCTGAGCATGCGGAGGTGTTGGCCTCGGCCCTGTCGATCGCCGAGCTCGTCGAGGAGCCCTCGCTGGGTGAGGAGCTGGAGCTCGTCATGGGCGGTCTTGACTGGGACGGCCTCAATTCCGGTGGCGCGGAGGGCGGCGGCGAGGCCTCATTGGAAGATGTCAATGCCACCTCGGCCGCTGAAGACGAGGTCACCTGCTCCTGATCCTCCCTGAGGGCAGGGCTGGGGTATCTCCCAAGCAACCTCCGGGCCTTTGGGTCCGGAGGTTGCTTGTTTCCATGATCATTATTGGCCTCGGGATTAGTTGTGATTCTGATATCAGCGGAATCCTGAGATTTAGATGGTGTGTGACCAGCCGATATCAATCAGAGCTCTCGTGGCGGGGTTGTGACCTGGCTTNCTCGTGGCGGGTTTGTGACCTGGCTTCACGTGTGGCTGTGTGGGCCTTGTCGGCCACGAAGTAGTGGGTTAAGGTCAGAAACGCAACAGTCGAACCGGGCGTTGTATCCCCCTGCATGAAAGATCTAAAATGGCTTTTCGTGTATCGAAAATCGCATCCATTTTCGCGGCGGCCCTTGTGGCTGCGGCCCTGGCGGGAGCTCCACCGGCCAGCGCCGCAGAGCGTGACATCACGGGATGGCGAAGCGCGGAACCTTGCACTAGCGACTACTGGTGCCTCTACTATCGGGTCTACGCCGAAGGTGCGCAGTACAACCACTTCGGCAGTGCCAGTGAGATCAAGTATGTTTCGGCGGGTGGTCCGACCTTCCGGAACCGCGGTGCCACTCGTGGCGCCGAGGGCGCTGGTCAGCAGGTCCGGAACAATGCGGCCTCGTTGAACAACAAGACGAACAACAGGTCAATCTCCAGTTTCTACTCCCCCGGTTACCGAGGAAACAGTGACCGGCTTCAGGATGGTTGGGCCGGAAATCTCTACTACACGGCAAACAACGGGGCCTCTGTGCGCATCAACTGGTAGTTCAGTAGATACTTACACTTCGGGCTGACTTTCGGATTCTTATTTCTCCTGGAAATTTGTCTGTAGAGATAATTCCGAAGCAGTGTACTGATCTAGGGGTTCTGGATATGGCAAGAGGACTGATCCGATCCTTCGCTGCCCTGGTAGCGGCTTTCGTCGCAGGTTCCGCCATGACCGTGGCCGCTCCCGTTCAAGCAGCGACATATGATATTAGTGCCTGGCGAAGCGCGGAACCGTGTTACACGGCGGCTGTCGGCGTCTGCCTGCACTACAGAACCTGGGCGGAAGGTTCCACGTATCCGACCAGCAGTGCTGTCAGGGAGTTCACCACCCACACGTACTCCAGTTGCCGGGGATGCACACGTGGAGGGGAGGGTGCGGGGCAGCGTGTCCGCAACAACGCCGCCTCCATGAACAACAAGACCAACCTTGCTGTGCTCTCCTTCTACTCTCCGAACTACGGAGGAAACTCCGATGTGCTGCGTGGAGGCTGGGCTGGGAATCTGCACTACACCGCCAACGACAACGCGTCGTTGAGGTGGGCGCCCTGACCTGAGTTGATCTCTGACCGGGCGGCACTCTCTGAGGGTGCCGCCCGGGCTTCAAGGATGGTTCCTTTGAGGAAAAATCAAGGAAAGTGCCTGACCGTATCCGCAGTCGTTCTCGGACTTCTCCTCTCTACTGCTTGTGCGCCCTCTCTGGAGAATCTAAGCCCTCCGAGCCGTGACAAGGAGGTTCACCCCGGCGAGGACCGAGAACTGACTGACCGTCTTCATCTCCCAATCTACGACTATCGTACGAACGCCGCCCAGATGAAGGTGATAGAACAGGCCACCCAGGTACAGGTGGAAGAGTGTATGCGTGGGCTGGGGTACGACTACACGAACGCGGCGGAGGACAGTCAGCGCAGCGAGACTGAGATGGCCGTTTTCGGTCCGAACGGTGAGTATCGTCGGTATGGCAACGTGAGCATGAGTATCGCAGAGCAGTACGGTTTCGATGTTCCAGACTTCATGGTCTCCGAAAGTGACGAAGGCAGGGCGAGCCCGACCATCGATCACAGCGGCCAGACTCTTGAAGATGCCCAGAACGCCCTTTTCGGAGACGAGGTGAGAATCCAAACACCCTCGGGTGGATCCGTTCCGGAATTCGGTTGCGTGGGTTGGGCTCAGCAGCAAGTGGACCCCAACACCGTGTTCGTCACCAAGGAGCAGGCGCAGGTCGGCACCCCTGGCGAGCAATCTGGAATAGCAGAGACTGCGGAATGGATCAAACGGACTTCCTTCGAGCAGATGCTCGACACCTCAGAGGTGATCGAAGTATCGGCGGAGTGGAGCACTTGTATGGATCTTGCCGGCTATCCCGGAGAGGAACTCTGGCTGGTGGGTTCCTCTGACAGCCAGGTAGCGGCTGACGACACTGAGGCGGCGGTGACGTCGATCCACTGCAAAGAAGAGACCGACCTCATCGACGTGATGGTGGCAACCGAGGTGGAGATTCAGGTCGGCCTGATTGCACAGCACGAACCCGAGCTGCTCGAACGTTATGAACAGCTGGAACGGGTGGTCGAATCAGCTGTCAGCTCGCTGGAGAACATTGGGTAGTCGGAACGAGAACGGGGCCCGTCACACCAGGTGTGACGGGCCCCGTTCTCGTGTGCTCGGGTGGGAGCGGATCAGCCCCCGGCCGTGTTGCCGCGCATGCCCTTGGGCAGCTTCGCGCCCTTGGGCATGGGGCCCTTGGGCATCCGCATCGCGGGCGGCAGCGCCTTGAGGCGGTAGTTCAGCTCGGCGGTGTCGCCCTTGTCCAGGTTGCGCGGCAGCTTGACCAGCGCGCGCTGGAGCTTGGAGACCGGAACCTGGTCCTCGCCGTTGCCGACCTTGAAGTCGTAGATGGGCGTGTCGTGGGCCACGCGGGCCACGCGCTTCTTCTCACCGGCGATCAGCCCCTTGAGCCGGCCGGGGTCGCCCTCGCCGACCAGGACCACGCCGGGGCGGCCCACCACGCGGTGGACGACGTCCATCTGCTTGTTCGCGGCCACACCGGGCTCGACCACCCAGTTGCCGCGCATGTTCTCCAGGATCGCCATGCCCGCGCCCAGACGGCCGTCCAGCATCTGGTACTGGACCCGCTGGGCGGAGCGGGTGAACATGATGAACCCGACAAGGAAGGCGATCGGCAGACCGGTCAGCGGCCAGATGATCCAGGAGCCGGTCCAGATGCCGATGCCGACGAAGACCGCGAGGATCACGACCGCGACGGCGATCGCGATCGGGATCGTCCGCGGGCTCTGCTTGTGCACGACCTTGGCGACCATGCCGATCTGCTTCAACCGGCCCGGCTGCTTCTCGCCACCCTGACCGGCGGTCGTTTTCTCGGACTTCTTCGCCATCGTGCTTCAGGCAGCGCACACCGACCTCGTCGGTGGGGAAGGAGATCCCTGTGCTGCCTTGCCTCCTCTTCGCGGTCGACCTATGGTGCGGCGCCTTCCGGCGCCGCCAGCTGGGCGCCTTGGAACACCAGGATATGTGTCCGGCTCCCGAGATGCGGAACGGTGGCCCGTGGGCCACCGTTCCAGCTTGGTCACGACTCGGTTGTATCAGCCGTTATGCGTTGCTCGTGGCCTTGGCGGCCTCGGCGTCACGCTTCTCGCGGGCCTGCTTGTACAGGGTCCCGGCGCGGTACGACGAACGCACGAGCGGACCGGACATGACTCCGGCGAAGCCGATCTCCTCGGCCTCCTTGCCCAGTTCCACGAACTCCTGCGGCTTCACCCAGCGGTCGATCGGGTGGTGCAGCTTGGAGGGACGCAGGTACTGGGTGATGGTCAGCAGGTCGCATCCGGCCTCGTGGAGGTCGCGCATGGCCTCGCTGATCTCCTCGCGGGTCTCGCCCATGCCCAGGATCAGGTTGGACTTGGTGACCAGACCGTCCTCGCGCGCCTCGGTGATGACCCTCAGCGAACGCTCGTAGCGGAAGCCCGGGCGGATGCGCTTGAAGATCCGCGGCACGGTCTCCACGTTGTGCGCCAGGACCTCGGGGCGCGAGCCGAAGACCTCGGCCAGCTGGTCGGGGTCCGCGTTGAAGTCCGGGATGAGCAGCTCGACGCCGGTGTCCGGGTTGAGCTCGTGGATCTTGCGCACCGTCTCGGCGTAGAGCCAGGCGCCGCCGTCCTCCAGGTCGTCGCGGGCCACACCGGTCACGGTGGCGTAGCGCAGCTCCATCTTCTTGACGGAGGTGGCGACCTTGGTCGGCTCCATCCTGTCCAGCGCCGTCGGCTTGCCGGTGGCGATCTGGCAGAAGTCGCAGCGGCGGGTGCACTGGTCACCGCCGATGAGGAACGTGGCCTCCCGGTCCTCCCAGCACTCGTAGATGTTGGGGCAGCCCGCCTCCTGACAGACGGTGTGCAGGCCCTCGCCCTTGACCAGGGACTGGAGCTCGGTGTACTCCGGCCCCATGTGCGCCTTGATCTTGATCCACGGCGGCTTTCTCTCGATCGGGGTCTCGCTGTTGCGCGCCTCCACGCGCAGCAGCTTGCGGCCCTCAGGAGCGATGGTCAACGCGAACCCGTTCCCTTCTGTACCCCTTGACGGGGACCCTCGCGCCCCTCGTGGGGGCTGTGGTCAGTCATCCACGGGCAGTGGCGCCGGAGAGCATTCCGGAGCCGTCGGTGTGGCTGTACTCCGCCGCGCCGAGGACGTCGGCCAGGTGCCGTTCGAGGCGCGGTCGCGCGTCGGCGACGGTGACGGAGCGCCCCAGTTCGTTGGTGAGCGAGGTGACCCCCGCGTCGGAGATCCCGCAGGGGACGATCCGGTCGTACCACGACATGTCATTGTCGCAGTTCAACGCCAGACCGTGCATCCCGACCCCGCGGGCGATTCGACAGCCGATCGCGGCGACCTTGCGTTCGATCAGTCCGCGCTCGGGATCGGCTTCCAGCCAGACCCCGGTACGGCCCTCGACCCGCAGGCCCGTGAGGCCGTACTCGGCGAGGGTGCGGATGAGGGCCTCCTCCAGCATGCGGACGTAGGCGATCACGTCGATCGGGTCCGGCAGCCTGACGATCGGGTACACCGTCAGCTGGCCCGGCCCGTGCCAGGTGATCTTTCCTCCCCGGTCGATGTCCACCACGGGAGCGCCGGGGTCGGTCATGGGACGATCCGACCTCCCAGTGCGCTTGCCCGCCGTGTAGACGGGTTCGTGTTCCAGGAACAGGACCGTGTCGGCCACCTCATCGGCGACGCGGCTCTGATGGAGCCGTCTCTGGAGATCCCAGCCCTCGTGGAACGGGACGGGGGTGTCGCCCAGCCATGCGTAAACGAGATCACTCACACCTCCACCTTACGCCCCGCCGAGAGGGGCGGGTCAGGGCAGGATGTCGGATAGCGCACTGCCGTCGCCGGACCCTCCAAGGGAATAGGGGAACCCGTCCGGGCGTTGCCGCCGAACTTTTCCCGGGTTTTTCGGCGAAAGGACTGCGGGCAGCGGCTGTGTCTTCTAGGTTGTGAGTGGGACATGGAACTCCGCGTCAGCGCGGAGCTACCGTGGGCGACGCCCTGTCGGGCTGGCAGGCGCTCGCTGAACCCGCAGACCTTTGATGATGGGGATCATCAGGGGATGGTGATTGGTGGGGTAGAAAGACGGGGCGGTGCCGTTCAGGCGCCGCCCCGTCCACCTTTTCGCCCGCGCGGTCCCTCAGCCCGGGAAGGGGCGCCGTGCGCGGGCCTCACGCAGCGACAGCGCCCACCACACCAGCTGGTCCAACATCTCCTCCACGGCGTCCTCCGCGCCCCTCAGCTCCGCGACGGGGCCTCCCTGCGAGCCGAACGTCCGCTGGGCGTTGTGCAGGCTCACGGAGGTGCGCACCGACGTGACGTGCAACTCGGCGAAGACCGCGCGCAGCTGCTCCACCGCGCGCAGGCCGCCGGACATGCCGCCGTAGGAGACGAAGGCGACCGGTTTGGCGAACCACTCCTTGCGCGCGGAGTCGATGGCGCTCTTCAACGGGCCGGGGTAGCCGTGGTTGTACTCCGGGGTGACCACGACGAAGCCGTCGGCGGCCTCGACGCGGGGCGAGAACGCGTCCAGGGCGGCCCCGTGGCCGTCGCCGAGGTCCAGCTCGGCCACGTCCAGGACGTCGAGGACGACGCCCTCCCGGGACGCGGCCCGGTCCAGGAACCATCCGGAGACCACGGTGCCGGTACGGCCGTTGAGGTTTCCACCCAGGATGACGGCGATCCGCAGGTCCGGCTGTTGCATGGAGTTCCTCGTCTTCGACTGGCCCGGGGCCGGGGGTTCGGGGAGGCTCGACCACGATAGGACGTCAAGTGAGGTTGAGGTCAAGTCGGGGGTGGCGGTGGGTGTCGCCGACGTACGAAAGGCCCGGGCCGGACACCCGTGCTGGGTGCCCGGCCCGGGCCGGGAGCGGCCTCCCCGAGCGGGGAGGCGTGGCTCAGGACAGACCGAGGTCGCCCTCGAAGGCGCCCTCCTCCAGACGCTCCTTCACGGTCTGGAGGAAGCGTCCGGCGTCGGCGCTGTCGATCAGGCGGTGGTCGTGCGCCATCGACAGGTAGACCATCGAACGGACCGCGATGACCTCGCCGCCCATGGCCTCGTCCTCGACGACCACGGGACGCTTGACGACCGCGCCGGTCTCCAGGATCGCGACCTGCGGCTGGTTGATGATCGGGGTCCCGAAGAGCGCACCGGTGTGGCCCGTCTCGGAGATCGAGAACGTGCCGCCACCCAGCTCGTCCGGGCCGAGCTTGCCGGTGTGGGCGCGCTCGGTCAGGTCGGTGAGGCCGCGGGCCAGACCACCGAGGTTCAGCGAACCGGCGTCCTTGACCACCGGGGCGAGCAGACCGCGCTCGGTGTCCACGGAGACGGCCAGGTTCTCGACGTCGTGGTAGGTCACCGTCTGGTCGGCGGCGTTGATCACCGCGTTGACCTTCGGGTGGGCCTTGAGGGCTTCCACGGCGGCCAGCGCGATGAAGGGGAAGAAGCCCAGCTCCACGCCCTCGCGCTTGGCGAAGTCGGCGGAGGACTGGTCGCGCAGGCGCGCGATTTTGCTGACGTCGACCTCGATGACCTGGGTGGTCGTGGCGGAGACGCGCAGCGACTCGACCATGCGGTCGGCGATGGACTTGCGCAGACGGCTCAGCTTCTCCGTGCGACCGCGCACCGAGGTGTCCGAGGTGACCTTGCGAGCGGCGGCGGGCGCGGCGGCGGCCGAACGCTGGGTCTCGGCCGCCTTGAGGACGTCCTGCTTGCGGATGCGACCGCCCACGCCGGTGCCGGTGACCCGGGCCAGGTCGACGCGGTGCTCGCTGGCGAGCTTGCGGACCAGCGGGGTCACGTAGCCCTCGGCCACGGCATCGGTACCGGAGGCCTGACCGGTTCCGCTGAGCGTCTCGACGTCCACCGACGGGCTGCCAGCGTCCTGCTCACGTGCGGCGGGAGCAGGCGCGGACTGGGCGGCCGGGGCGGGGGCGGGCTCGCTCTTGGGGGCGGGCGCGGGCTCGGCCGGGGCGGCGGCAGCGGGGGCGGCACCGGATCCGCCGCCGATGATCGCGATCTCCGTGCCGATCTCGACCGTCTCGTCCTCGTCGACGAGGATCTTGGTGAGCAC
>NZ_ANAE01000192.1 GCF_000341265.1 Nocardiopsis prasina DSM 43845
GAGGAGCGGCTCGTCCTCCTCGACGGTGTCGCCGACGCTCTTCAGCCACTGGGTGATGGTGCCCTCGGTGACGCTCTCACCCAGGGCGGGGATGGTCACGGGGGTGCCGGGGCCGTCGGAGTCGGCGGCCGGCGCGGCGGGCTCGGGCTCGGGGGCCGGGGCGGGCTCCTCAGCGGCGGGCTCGGGCTCAGGCTCGGGCTCAGGCTCGGCGGCCTCGGGCTGAGCGGCCTCGGGCGCGGGTGCCGCGTCGTCGGCGCCGTCACCGTCGCCGCCGATGATCGCGATCTCCGCGCCGATCTCCACGGTCTCGTCCTCGTCGACGAGGATCTTGGTGAGCACTCCGGCCACCGGGGACGGGATCTCGGTGTCCACCTTGTCGGTGGAGACCTCAAGGAGCGGCTCGTCTACCTCGACGGTGTCGCCCACGTTCTTCAGCCACTGGGTGACGGTCCCCTCGGTGACGCTCTCACCCAGGGCGGGCATGGAAACGGAAGTCGGCATGGATTCCTCGTTGGATCTGGACGCGGTACCTGCCCAGGCCTTGATGGGCAGCGCGGATGTGTGCGGGGGCGGGCCGGTGAGGGCCCGCCCCCGGGGGTGAAGCGGTCAGTCGTGGACGTGCAGCGGCTTGCCCGCCAGCGCGAGATGCGCCTCGCCCAGCGCCTCCGACTGGCTCGGGTGCGGGTGGATCAGCTGCGCCACCTCGGAGGGCAGGGCCTCCCAGTTGTAGATCAGCTGGCCCTCGGCGATGAGCTCGCCGACGCGGCTGCCGACCATGTGGACGCCCAGCACGGGGCCGTCCTTCTCGGCGATGACCTTGACCGCGCCCTGGGTCTGGAGGATCTGGCTCTTGCCGTTGCCGGCCAGGTTGTAGTTCATCTCGACGACGTCGTGACCGCGCTCCTTGGCCACCTTGGTGGTCAGACCGACGGAGGCGACCTCAGGCTCACAGTACGTGACACGGGGGACACCGTCGTAGTCGATCGCGGGCGGGTTCTGCCCGGCGATGTGCTCGGCGACGAAGATGCCCTCGGCGAACCCGACGTGCGCGAGCTGGAGGGTCGGGATGAGGTCGCCGACCGCGTAGACGTTGCCCACACCGGTGTGCAGGTTCTCGTCGACCTTGACGAAGCCGCGGTCCAGGGTGACGCCCTGCTCCTCGTAGCCCAGGCCCTCGGAGACCGGGCCGCGGCCGATGGCGACCAGCAGGACCTCGGCCTCCAGGGTCTTGCCGCCCTGGAGGGTGACGACCACGCCGGAGTCGGTGGTCTTGACCGACTCGAACGGGGTGCCCAGCTCGGACTTGATCTTCCGCTTGCGGAAGGCGCGCTCCAGCAGCTTGGAGCTGGACTCCTCCTCGACGGGGACCAGGTTCTTGAGGGCCTCGACGATGGTGACGTCGGCGCCGTAGGAACGCCACACGCTGGCGAACTCCACGCCGATCACGCCGCCGCCCAGGACGATGACGGACTCGGGGACGCGGTTCAGGCCCAGGGCCTGGTCGCTGGTCATGACCTTGTCGCCGTCGATCTCCAGGCCCAGGGTCTTGGGCTTGGAGCCGGTCGCCAGGAGGATGTTCTTCCCCTTGTAGACCTTGCCGTCGACCGTGACCTCGTCCTTGCCGGTGAGCTTGCCCTCACCCTCGACGACGGTGATCTTGCGGGACTTGATCAGCCCGCTCAGGCCCTTGTGCAGGCCGCTGATCACCTTGTCCTTGTACTTGTGCACCGCGTCGATGTCGATGCCCTCGAACGTGGCCCGGACACCGAAGTTCTCGCTCTCCTTGGCGGTGTCGGCCACCTCGGCCGAGTGCAGGAGGGCCTTGGTGGGGATGCAGCCGCGGTGCAGGCAGGTGCCGCCGAGCTTGTCCTTCTCGATCAGGACGACGCTCATGTCCAGCTCCGCGGCGCGCAGTGCCGCCGCGTAGCCGCCGCTGCCGCCGCCAAGGACGACGAGGTCGAAGGTGCCGCCGCTCTCACTCACGGGAACGAACTCCTAGTTGTGGTGGCTGGTGATGGGTGGTGGAAGACCGCGGGCCACCGCCGCCGCTGGCGGTGTGTCGATCGGGGACCCCCGGCTGCCGGGGACGGGGGGCGCTCGGCTGGGGAGCGCCGCCCCGCCCTTCCGGACTACTGCTTGCGGGCGTAGTCCTCGGCGATGCGGACGAGGGTGCGGGTACCCGCACCCGTGCCGCCCTTGGGGGTGTATCCGTGCGGGCCGCCCTGGTTGAAGGAGGGCCCGGCGATGTCGAGGTGGGCCCACTTGGTGCCCTCCTCGATGAACTCCTGGAGGAAGACGCCCGCGGAGAGCATGCCGCCCCAGCGCTCGCCCGCCACGTTGGCGATGTCGGCGACCGAGGAGTCGAGCCCGGCGCGCAGCTCGGCCGGGAGCGGCATCGGCCAGGAGGCCTCGCCCTCGGCGGTGGCGGCGGCGACGATCTCGTCACGCACGGCGTCGTCGTTGGACATGACCGCGAACACGCGGGTGCCGAGCGCGACCAGCTGGGCGCCGGTCAGCGTGGCGATGTCCACGATGAGGTCGGGCTCGTCCTCGTGGGCGCGGACCAGGCCGTCGGCCATGACCAGGCGGCCCTCGGCGTCGGTGTTGAGGACCTCGACGGTCCTGCCGCCGTAGATGCTCAGGACGTCGGAGGGGCGCTGGGCCGTGCCGCTGGGCATGTTCTCGGCCACGGTCAGGTAGCCGACCGCGTTGACCTTCAGGCCCAGGGTGGAGATGGCGCGCATGGCGGCGAGCACGGAGGCGGCGCCGCTCATGTCGGACTTCATCCAGTCCATCGAGCCCGCGGGCTTGAGGGAGAGGCCGCCGGAGTCGAACGTGATGCCCTTGCCGACGAAGGCGACCTTCCTGGTGGCCTCGGGGTGGCTGTAGGCCAGCCGGACCAGGCGGGGCGGGTTGGCCGAACCCTGACCGACACCGGTCAGGCCGCCGTAGCCGCCCTCGGACAGGGCGCGCTCGTCCAGGACCTCGATCTCCAGCTCGGCCTGCTGGGCGATCTCCTGGGCCGCCGACGCCAGGTCCTCGGGGACGAGGTCGGCGGGGGCGGTGTTGACGAGGTCGCGGGTGAAGGAGACAGCCTCGGCCAGGACGGCGGCGCGCTCCACGGCGTCGGCGGCGCCGTCGGCCTCGCTGACCACGGTGAGCGTGGCGGCGCCGCGCGCGGCCTTCTTCTCCGCCTTCTCACCGGTGCGGTAGCGGTCGAAGCTGTAGCAGCCGAGTTCGGCGCCCAGGGCGACGGCACCGGCCTGCTCGGCGGTGCTCGCGGGCAGGGCCAGGACGACGCGGCCCGCACCCTCGGGGCGCGCGCTCAGCGCACGCAGCGCCGCACCTGCGGCGCGTGAGAGGACGTCGGGGTCGACGGCACCGTCGGCGGGCGCCGGGCCGAGCCCGACCGCGACGACGACCGGGGCGCTGACGGCTCCGAGGGAGGCAATGGTGTGCACCTCCTCAGGGGCGCCGCTCGCTCCCAGGAGCGACAGGGTCGAGCCGAGGCCGCCGGAGAAGGCGGCGTCGACGCTATGAGCGCCCGATGCGGGCTCCGGGGCGTCGCCTCCGGAGTGGTAACCGACGACAACCGCGTCGGCGTCGAGCGAACTGGGGGACTCCGTGTTTACTGACAACGTCGTGCTCACGTCCTCGATGCTAGTCCTCCCGCGCCCCCGACGGTGACGCGGCGTCCCACGCCCCAGGGGTCCTGACGCGGCGCTCCCCGCCGTCGCGCGGTGCCGCCGGGGCCCCGGGTGGGTGCGCCTCCGTCCGCGCCATGTGGGGGCTCTGGTCCCTCGCGGGAGGTGTCGCACGCGGTCGGCGGCGCCCGAACGCGCTGTCCCCGGCCCTGACCGCGTGAAACCCGGTGTGAAAAAATGTGATGATGGCGACATCCGGCCGTCGCGGAAAACTACCAGACCGCACGAATCGGCAGGTGAAACAGCCCCCGGTCCTTCACAGCGGGGCGCCGCCACCCCCCTCCCCGTACCCGGCACCCCGGCCACGGCTCCGGAGCCGTCCAGTTCTAGGATCGCTTCTGCGAGCCCTCACTCGCCCTTGACCTGCACGGGAGGAACACATGCCGGGTCCCGCAACCTCCGTCGCGTTGGCCCCGCGGGCCTCCCGTCTGGCCACCGTCGCGTTGACCCTGTTCGCCGTGTCCGTCACGACCCAGGCCCCGGCCGGGGCGGACTCACAGGTGGCGGACGCCGTCCGGGAACTCGCGTCGGGTGAGCACGTCCACGTCGCCGAGAACGGCCCGGACGTCCCCGAGGAGACGCTGGCGCTCGCCCGTGCACGGCTCTCCGAGGCGAGGACCCCGATCCGGGCCGCCCTCCTCGAAGGCGTGGACCCGGCGCGGGCCGTGCACACCCTCGCCGGGAAGGTCGGCGAACCCGGCCTGTACGTGGTGGCCACCGAGGAACGCGCCGCCACAGGGAGCGTCACGACCAACCTGTCCTGGACCGCCGTGGGCATCGACACCGGCGGCGCCGACCTGGAGGAGCACTTCGTGTTCTCCCACGGAGACACGGTGGAGCAGCTGGTCAGCGCGGTGGACCTGGTGGACGGCGACCTGCTCGACGACATCGGGTCGGCCGTGCGCGAAGAGACCGTGTACGTCCACCCCGCCGTCGAGGCGGCCCTGCCCGACCTGGACACCGCGGCGCTCCGGGAGCGGTTCGACGGCCTGGACGACACCCGTGTCGCGGTCGTTCCTCCACCGGGCGAGAGCGCCTCCAGCTACGAGGAGGAGTACGCCGACGCCCTGCTCGACCCGCTCGGTGACGACGGCACGGCCCTGCTCGCGGTGTGGACCTACGACGACTTCAGGTTCACCCCGGCCTCCGGACCGGAGGGGCCCGAGCCTGCGGACCTCGCGTGGCTGCTGCCGCTCGGCCCCGGCCTGGACGGACTGGCCCCCGCGCTCCACGTCTTCGCCGGAGCGGTGGACGGGAACGTGGTGGCCGACGCCCGCACGGCACTCGCCGAGGACCACCTGTTCGTGCACCCGAGGGCGGGCGCCGACATCAGCGAGGCGCAGCGTGCCGAGTTCGACGCCGCCCTGGCCGCCCTGAACGAGCCGGTCCGGGTCGCGGTCCTGCCCTCCGGTGCTCGGTTGGAGGCCGACCCGGACGGCGGCGCCGCTCCTCTGGCGGAGGCGGTGGGCGACGGGCTCGACGGCCCCGTGGTCGTCTACGCGCTGGACGGCTCCGGCGGAGTGGAGTACTACCCGGTGGACGGAGGCGTCGACGGTGAGCACGACCTCGACTCCGCCGTCTTCTTCGGCCTCGACCACGACAGTGCCCGCGCCTCGGTGGACGGCCTCCTCGCGGAGTTCGGCGACGATCCGGTGGTCAGCACGGACACCCCCGCCACGGACGGGGGGACCACCCTGCCCTGGCCCGCCGCACTCGGACTGCTGGTCTCCCTGGGCCTGGTCTCGCTGGGCCTGGTCGGCTCGCGGGAGCGGCGTCGGGCCCTGGCCGCCCGGGAGGAGGAGCGCCGGGCCGCCGAGCAGGAGGACGCCGAGACCATGGCGGAACTGCGCGCCGAGGAGGCGGCCCGGGTCGCCGACATCCAGGAGGAGAACGACCGGGGCATCACCGAACTGGGCGAGGCCCTGGCCCACGCCGAGGCGCCGGTCACCGACTCCGTGGCGGAGTTCGAGACCCACCTGAGGGAGTACGAGCGGCTCAAGGAGGACAACGAACGCGCGGACGACATCGACCGCGTCCTCTCCGTCCGCCACCGCACGGAACAGGCGCGCGACCGCCTGGAACGGTGGAACCGCCGCCAGCGCGGTCAGTGACCGAGGGGCTCAGGCCCGCACAGCCGCCGCCGTCACCAGCAGGACCACCGTCACGGCCGTCTCCACCAGGGCGCCCAGGACGTCCCCGGTCACCCCGCCCAACCGGCGGACGGCCCGGTACAGAAGAGCTCCGGCCGCCGCCAACCCGGCCACCGACCCCACCGCGCAGGCCACGGCGAAGCCGGGGGAGTGCGCCAGCCCGAGCAGGCACGCGGCCAGCACCCCGGCCGCGCACGCTGACGCGGCCAGGGGACGCACCGTCCCGGCCACGAACGAACCCAGCCCGTCGGGACGCGCCGAGGGCACCCCCGTGCACGCCAGGGTCACCGCCAGCCGTCCGGTCGCGCCCGCGACCACGGCGCCGGACACGGCCGCCCAGGGTGAGACCCCGACCAGCTGCGCCAGTGCCAGCACCTGGGCGCCCACCGCCACCAGCAGGGTGATCACCCCGAACGGGCCGATGTCGGAGCGGCGCATCACCTCCAGCGCACCCTCCGCCGGGCGTCCGCTGCCCAGGCCGTCGGCGAGGTCGGCCAACCCGTCCAGGTGCAGGCCCCGGGTGAGCAGCGCCCCCAGCCCCACCGAGAGCAGCGCCGCCAGCGGCGCGGACCAGCCCCACCACGCGCCGGCCGCCGCGACCCCGCCGACGACCCCGCCGAGCAGTCCGCCCAGCAGGGGAGCCCAGACCATCGCCCACCCGGCCACGCCGCGGTCCACCCGCGCCACACGGACCGGCCAGACCGTGAAGGTGCCCACGGCCATCCGTGCTCCGGCCAGAGCGTCGGCCCCGCTCACCCGAGCTCCACCACGCGTCCCGCCGTCACGAGCACCACCGCTTCGGACTCGGCACCCACCCACTGGTTCAGCAGGCCCAGCTGATCGCGGAAGATCCGGCCCGAGCGGGTCGGCGGAACCACACCCGAGCCCACCTCGTTGGTCACCGCCACCACGTAGGCCCGCGTCGAACGCCAGGCCTCCAACAGCTCGTGGACCGCGGTCTCCAGCAGCTCCTCGGCGTCCTCGGGCGGCTGGTCCTCCCAGAGACCGCATTCGCCCATCACCCAGGTCAGCCAGGTCCCCAGGCAGTCGATCAGCATCGCGCCCTGCGTCTGCCTGAGCAGCGACGCGAGTTCGGTGGTCTCCTCGGTCCGCCACCACCAGGGGCGCCGCCGCGCGTGTCGCTCTACCCGCTCAGCCCACTCCGGGTCCGCCTCGTCGGGGACCGGCCCGGTGGCCGCGTAGACCACCCGGGGTTCGGTCAGCAGACGGAGTTCGGCCTCGGTCGACTTGCCCGAGCGCGCGCCGCCGGTGACCAGGGTCCGGTACGGCCCTTGCGGGCGGGACTCCGGCCACACGGCGGGCGGACAGGACATGACCGTGCCGTCCCCCGGGGCCATGACGCCCCACAGGTGGGCCCGCCGGGCGAACTCTTCGGGGGACCGGATCCGGTGGTCGCCGCCGACCGCCACGACGGCGGTGGTCACCCCGATCACCCCGGACCGTCGCAGCTCACCGACGACCTCCGGACGCTGGGCCGCGTCCACGATGACCATGTCCACCTGTTGGGCGGGCGCCGACGAGTACGCGGACGAACCGGAGGGACGACCGTCGGCGGGCGGTCCCCCCGGCAGCGGACCAGGTCCGGAGCGGGCGAACAGCAGACGGCCTCCGTCCGCGCCCTCCACCAGGGCGCCGTCCGGTGTGTTCGTCACCGTGTAGCCGGGCGGGACCGGTCCGACCGCCCCCGCCTCGCGTAGGCGGAAGCGGTCGTCGACGGTCACCCGCAGCGGCAGGCGGCGTTCCGCATGGGCCTTGTTGCAGGACGAGCAGGTGCACTGCGGGGCTGGCCAGCCCGTGTGACCCGCTGTCCCCAGAAATCGGATACGCACCCAAAAAAGTAAACAGCATCGTGGACCAAGGCTTGGTTAAGCTCGGCTCAGGATCGCGGTGCACCCACCGTGGAACCGGCGACGAAGGGCGGGCGAGGATGGCGTGGACGTGGCGGTACATCGGGGTCGATGGTGACCGGACGGGGGCGGAGGACCTGCCGACCGAGTCGTTCACGTCGCGTGGCGACGCCGAGAGCTGGCTCGGGGAGAACTGGGCGGAGCTCGCGGAGGGCGGCGTGGCCAGCGTCGCCCTGCTGGAGGAGGACCACGAGGTCTACACGATGCCCCTCGGCGCCGAGTAGGTCGGCCGCGCGCACTGCCGGATCCGGCCCGACCAGGTCCGGCCGTGGGACGGGCCGAGGGCCCGGCGGTCGCACGGCCGCCGGGCCCTCGGTGACGCGGCACCAGGCCCTGTTTCTTGGATGAATCCTCCCAGCCGTCGCCCGCCACCACCCTCAACGGACGCCTGCGGCGCGGTGTCCTCGCGTCACCACCGGGCGGCCTCTCTCATCGATGTCGGCACTCCGCCGACACGAGCGAGAGCATCCGGAAGAACAGGCCCTAGCCGCGGACGTTCTCCGGGCTCTTGGTGAGCTCCGGGTCGCGCTCCACGCTGTCGCCCAGGACCTCGTCGATCCGGGCCATCAGCGCGGCGTCGAGCTTGACCCCGGCCGCCTTCACGTTGCTCTCGACCTGCTCGGGGCGGGAGGCGCCGATGATCGCGGCGGACACGTTGGGGTTCTGGAGGACCCAGGCCACGGCCAGCTGGGACAGGGTCAACCCGGCCTCGGCCGCCAGCGGCTCCAGCCGCTGCACCCGCNCAGGGCCTGGTCCGCGACCTTGTCGGCGAGGAAGCGCTCGCTCTTGGGGTCGCTGGCCCGCGAACCGCTGGGGAGCTCCTGGCCCGGCTTGTACTTGCCGGTGAGGACGCCGCCCGCGATGGGCGACCACACGAGCTGGCCGATGCCCTCGCGCTCGGAGAGCGGGACGACCTCGGACTCGATGACCCGCCAGATCATGTTGTACTGCGGCTGGCTGGAGACGATCCGGTCGAAGCCCATCTCGTCGGCGATCTTCAGCGCCCGCTCGATCTGGTCGGCGCGCCACTCGGAGACACCGATGTACAGGGCCTTGCCCTGGCGGACCAGGTCCTCGAAGGCCCGCATGGTCTCTTCGAGCGGCGTGCTGTAGTCGTACCGGTGCGCCTGGTACAGGTCCAGGTAGTCGGTGCCCAGACGGCGCAGGGAGTCCTCGCAGCCGCGGATGACGTGCTTGCGGTTCAGACCCCGGTCGTTCCTGCCCTCGCCCACCGGCCAGAAGACCTTGGAGAAGATCTCCAGGCCGTCACGGCGCTGACCCTTGAGCGCCCGGCCCAGCACCTCCTCCGCCCTGCCCTGCGCGTAGGCGTCCGCGGTGTCGAACGTGGTGATGCCCGCGTCGAGCGCCGCGCGGACGCAGGAGGCCGCGGTGTCCTCCTCTACCTGGGAGCCGTGGGTGATCCAGTTCCCGTAGGCGATCTCGCTGATGATCAGACCGCTGTTGCCAAGATGCCGAAATTCCATGCCGAGCACTCTAGTTGGCGGGGCCTCGGTCGGCGTGACGGGGCTCGGGGCGATGTGAAGGGCCGGTGCGGTCACCGGCCCCGCTCACGTCGTCGGGGATGGGGATGTGGGACGGCCGGTGGTTCAGCGGACGCCGCTCGGTGTGGGGTCGTCGCCGACCTTCAGCCGGGGCTTGGGCAGACGCAGGCGCCGGAACTGCAGCTGGCGCATCGCGGCGTACATGCCGATGCCCTTGACCGCCGGGTCGTCCGGGAAGTACTCGGTGGCGTGGCGCTTGACCGTGCGGCCGATCATGACGCCCTCGGCGATGATCGTCACCATCATCAGCGGCCACAGCACGTAGGCGACGCCCACCTGGAAGACCGGGTTGTTGATGAACAGCAGCGCGATGATCAGGATCGAGAACGGGAGGAAGAACTCGCTCGCGCTGCGGCGCGAGTCGATGAAGTCCCGGGCGTACGCGCGGGCCTTGCCGAGGTCCTGCTGCCGGAAGTACTTCTCGTCTCCCTTGGGAGCGCCGGAACGCCGGGCGGTCGTGCCGCGTTGACGTTCGAGACGGTCCCGGTAGGCGCGGTAGGCCTCCTTACGGGTCTCAGGGGCCTTCACCGGTCGGCGCGGGGTGCCTTCGGATTCCCTGCGCTTAGGGGTGGGCACACCCTTCTTGGGGGTATATCCCTTAGGTTGGGTGGCCTCAGTGGCCTCAGGGCTGGCGGATTCGGCGGAGGTCGAATCCGGGGCTGCGGAAGCGGAGCGACGTCGGAACACACCCTCAGGGTAGCCGGTCATAGCTTTATGGCGACCGCGGGCCAGACCGCGTAGGGTTGGGCAAAGCGCCCGCTGGGAACAGCCGATGTACGCACCGAGAAGGGGACGGCCACGCCAATGAGCGTGTTTCAGCGACTTTCGATGATCTTCAAGTCCAAGGCCAACAAGGCCCTGGACTCTGTCGAGGACCCCAGGGAAACCCTCGACTACTCGTACCAGAAACAGCTCGAACTGCTTCAGAAGGTTCGTCGCGGTGTCGCTGACGTCGCGACCTCCCGCAAGCGGGTCGAGCTCCAGATCCAGCAGCTCGAACAGCAGTCCGGCAAGCTGGAGAACCAGAGCCGCGCCGCTCTGACCCAGGGCCGCGAGGACCTCGCCCGCGAGGCCCTCACCCGTCGTTCCGGCCTCACCAGCCAGATGGAGGGCCTGCGCGAGCAGCACTCCAACCTCCAGAACGAGGAGCAGAAGCTCACGATGGCGGCCCAGCGCCTGCAGGCGAAGGTGGACGCCTTCCGCACGCGCAAGGAGACCATCAAGGCGACCTACACCGCCGCCCAGGCCCAGACGCAGATCAGCGAGGCCTTCTCCGGTATCTCCGAGGAGATGGGCGACGTCGGCATGGCCGTGCAGCGGGCGGAGGACAAGACCGCCGAGATGCAGGCCCGTGCGGGCGCGGTGGACGAGCTCCTCGCCTCCGGCGCGCTGGACGACGTCACGGGCACCGGCCCGAAGGACGACATCCAGTACGAGCTCGACCAGATGGCGAGCACGACCGGTGTCGAGGCCGAGCTGGAGCGTATGAAGCTCGAACTCGGCGGCGGCAGTGGTGGCGCCACCCCGCAGATCGAGGGCGGCAACGGGGCCGGGAACCGGGAGGGCTCGTGATCGTTCGCATCATGGGTGAGGGGCAGCTCGACCTCACCGACGCCGACCTGGACCTGCTCAACGACTTCGACGCCGCCCTGGAGGCCGCGATCGAGTCCGGTGACGAGGCCACGTTCCGCAAGGCCCTGCACGACCTCCTGGCGAAGGTCCGGGAGGACAGCAAGCCGCTGCCGCCCGACTCCCTGGAGCCCTCGCAGTTCATCCTCCCCCCCGCCGACGCCAGCATGGACGAGGTGCGGGAGATGCTCCAGGACGACGGGCTCATCCCGGGCTAGGAACCACCCCGGGCCAGGGACCACCCCGTCTCGGTTCCCGCGTGCGCGTTCTTCCCCCCCGGCCGCCGTGATCCGTCACGGCGGCCGGGGTGTGTCCGGGGTCATGCGGCCGTGGGGACACGCGGTGCCCCGCTTTAACCCGTTTCTCACCTCCCCGAACTACACTCCGACACATCCGCAGGGGAGGGAGTCGGCGTGGCTGGTTCGAAGTTCCGTCCGGACCGGGGGCTGACGGCCCGGATGGTCATGACCATGGTCCTGCTGTTCCTGGTCTACGTCGCCTTCGTGGTGGGTTTGGTCCTCGCCGGGCTCAACGTCTGGCTGGTGCTGGTCCTCGTCGCGGCGTTCGCCCTGTTCTCCTACTTCTCCTCCGACAAGATCGCGATGTTCGCGATGGGCGCCAAGGAGGTCACCCCCGAGCAGGCGCCCGACCTGCACGCCATCGTCGACCGCCTGTGCGCCATGGCCGACATGGCCAAGCCGCGGGTGGGCATCGCCGACACCGACGTCCCCAACGCCTTCGCCACCGGCCACAACGAGAAGTCAGCGGTCATCTGCGTCACCACGGGGCTGACGCGCCGCCTGGACGGCCCGGAGCTGGAGGCGGTCGTCGCCCACGAGCTCTCGCACATCGCCCACCGCGACGTGATGGTGATGACGATCGCCGGGTTCCTCGGCATCGTCGCCGGGTTCCTCACCCAGGCCGGTCTGCGCTTCGCCATGTTCGCCGGAGCGGGCGGCGGACGCGGCAACAACAACGGCCCCGCCCCGGCGGTCGTCGCGCTCCTGGTCGTCCTGGTCAGCGCCGTCGCCTGGGTCCTGAGCTTCCTGCTCACCCGCGCACTGTCCCGCTACCGCGAGCTCGCCGCGGACCGCGCCGCCGCGTACCTGACCGGCCGACCGTCCGTGCTGGGCAGCGCCCTGTCCAAGATCACCGGCGACATGGCCCGCATCCCCACCCGGGACCTGCGCCAGGCCGAGCCGTTCAACGCGTTCTTCTTCGCCCCGGCCTTCGCGAAGAAGGGCTTCAGCATGAACCAGCTCATCGCCACCCACCCGCCGGTCGAGCAGCGCCTGGCCCAGCTCGGCGACATCTCCCGCCAGCTCGGTCGCGGAGCCTGACCCCACCGAACCACCCACGAGGGGAACCCACCACCATGAGCTTCTGGCGCAGCCTGCTCGGCCGCTCGGAACCGGCCAAGCCCGACCTGGACGCGCTCTTCGGCCTGCCCTCGGCCGCGCTCACCCTGCGGGCCGGGGTGGGACTGACCCCCACGGGTTCGGGGTCGGTGGCCTTCCGCGCCTCCGAGGGCGCGGCCTTCGCCGACATCGAACGCGACGTGACCGAGCTGCTCAACGCGGGGGAGGGGCCGTCGGTGGAGCAGACCACCGACGACTACGGCTACACCTGGCTGGTCCTGCGCCCCGGTGCCGCGCGGGGGGCGACCACCGGCGACGAGCCCTCGGGCGGGGAGCTCGTGGACACCGACATCACCGGCCTGGTCACCGACCTGCACGCCGTCAACTCCACGCTGGAGGCCAACGGGTACGGCCCCTCCCTGCTGTGCTCGCTGGTCGGCTTCACCGACACTCGGGGCCGTTCCGTGGGCCTGGTCTACCTGTACAAACGGGGCACCTTCTACCCCTTCGCCCCCGAGGGCGGTCAGCGCCGCGACAACGCGCTGGAACTCCAGGTGGAGGCGTCAGCGGGGGACGACCTGCCGATGGAGAAGGACCGCTCCCGCTGGTTCCCGGTCTACGGCGCCCCCGGCCTGTGAGGCGGGGCCGTCCGGAGATGGCATCTGCGGCCCGGACAAATTACCCTTGGAGGTACGAGCACACCCGTGCGTCGCCTGGGCCACACTTGCACCGTGCGGCCGGGGTGCCAGCGCGAACACAGCGGCCACGCGACGGAATGCCACACCGGCCTCCGACGTTGGGACCCGTTGAAGAGGACTGGACCCGCCGACGCGGGCCGGTCCGGTAAGCGACCGGGGTCGCCAGACGGCCGCAACCCCTTTCCAGAGGAGCTTTACAACATGACGGTTCAGAGCGAGGCCACCGCGCAGGGAGTCATCCTCACCGATGGTGCGGCCGACAAGGTTCGGGCGCTCCTTGACCAGGAGGGCCGGGACGACCTGCGCCTGCGTGTGGGCGTCCAGCCCGGTGGTTGCTCGGGGCTGCGTTACCAGCTCTACTTCGACGAGCGAGACCTCGACGGCGACGTCATCGCCGACTTCGACGGTGTCGAGGTCGTCACCGACCGCCGCAGCGCCGCCTACCTCATCGGCGCGACCATCGACTTCGTGGACACCATCGAGAAGCAGGGGTTCACCATCGACAACCCCAACGCCACCGGTTCCTGCGCCTGCGGTGACTCCTTCAACTAGGCGTCCCGAGGCTCCCCAGGGGAGCGTTCAGGTTCTCGGAACCACAGGGGGAGGGCGGACGCGGACGAGCGTTCGCCCTCCCCCTCTGGGTACCCTTGGCTGGTCCGAACGGGCACGTCCCCGGCATGCCCTGAAACAGCTCGCCGGATCGTCCCCGAGCGATCCACCTCGCCAGCAAGGAGCCCACGTCCCGTGCGTATCGCGGTTGCCGGATCCATCGCCACTGACCACCTGATGACCTTCCAGGGTCGGTTCGCCGAGCAGATCATCCCTGAGCAGATCCAGCAGTTGTCCCTCTCCTTCCTCATCGACGAGCTGGACGTGCGCCGTGGCGGCGTCGCGGCCAACATCTGTTTCGGCATGGGCGGGTTCGGCCTGAGCCCGGTCCTGGTCGGTGCCGCCGGCGCCGACTTCGAGGAGTACCGTTCCTGGCTCGACCGCCACGGCGTCGACACCTCCGCGGTGCACATCTCCGAACTGCGCCACACCGCCCGGTTCGTCTGCACCACGGACCTGGACCAGAACCAGATCGCGTCCTTCTACACGGGCGCGATGGCCGAGGCCCGCAACATCGAGCTCCAGCCGATCTCCGACCGCGTCGGCGGCCTCGACCTCGTCCTGATCGGCGCCGACGACCCCGCGGCCATGATCCGTCACAGCGAGGAGTGCCGCACCCGCTCCATCCCCTTCGCCGCCGACCCCTCCCAGCAGCTGGCCCGTATGGAGGGCCCGGAGGTGCGCACGCTGATCGAGGGCGCCGCCTTCCTGTTCACCAACGAGTACGAGAAGGCCCTGGCCGAGCAGAAGACCGGCTGGTCCGACGCCGACGTCCTCTCCCGCGTGGGGACCCGCGTCACCACCCTCGGGGCCAAGGGCGCCCGGATCGACCGCAAGGACGAGCCGAGCGTCCACGTTCCCTCCGCCGCCGTCGACGAGCTCGTCGACCCCACCGGCATGGGCGACGCCTTCCGTGCCGGCTTCCTGTCCGCCCACTCCTGGGGCCTGCCCCTGGAGCGCGCGGCCCAGGTCGGCAACGCCACCGCCGTGCACTGCCTGGAGGCCGACGGCCCTCAGGAGTACACGCTCACCGGTGCCTCGCTGCTGGAGCGCCTGGAGCGTTCCTACGGTGCCGAGGCCGCCGAAGAGGTCCGCCCCTTCGTGTGACCCGTGTCCGCCCCGGCCGGAAAAGAACGCACTCTGGTCGGGGTGGTACCCCGGAGCCCGTAAAGTGGATGGCTGTGACCCGCACGGGAAGTCCCGTGCCCGCCCGGTGCGTCGAAACGCGTGCCGGGTCATTCGCCCGAACCGCTCGCGCCGGGTCACGCGCGGCGGTGGGGAACCCGCTCCGACCCGCACCGCGGGACACCGGGGCTCGGGCGCCCTGAGCGCCTCCCAGATCTAGGCCAGCCTTACCTGGGATTCCCTGATTCACCCTGAAAGGACTTCGCATGCGCTACACCGGACCGAAGGTGCGGTTGTCCCGGCGCGCCGGCACCCCGCTGACCCGTAAGGCGGTCAGCTACTTCGAGAAGCGTCCGTACCCGCCCGGCGAGCACGGTCGTCGCGTCCGCCGCAACAGCAGCGACTACGCCGTTCGTATGGCGGAGAAGCAGAAGGTGCGCTGGTACTACGACCTGACCGAGAAGCAGCTGGTCAGGATCTACGAGAACGCCAAGAAGCGTCCCGGCCGTACCGGTGAGGAGATGCTCGGCGAGCTGGAGCTGCGTCTGGCCACGGTCGTGCTGCGCGCCGGTCTGGCCGCCTCGATCTACGCCGCGCGTCAGTTCATCAACCACGGTCACATCACCGTGGACGGCAAGAAGGTCGACATCCCGTCGTACCAGGTCAAGCCGGGCCAGATCATCAGCGTTCGGGAGAAGTCCCGCTCGATGGTCCCGTTCGTCGAGGCCGCCGAGGGCATCCACGCCGACGACAAGATCGCCGGATACCTCGCCGTGAGCCACAAGGACCTGCGCATCGCGGTCGTCGACCGCCCCAAGCGTGAGCAGATCCCCGTGCCCTTCGACGAGCAGCTCGTCGTCGAGTACTACGCTCGCTAGACGGTTCCCGCGGTCGCGGTTCCCTTCCTCGGGGGCGGAACCGCAGTGTGGGACAGGCCGCGTGGACCCCGTGTCCGCGCGGCCTTCGCCTTGTCCGGTACCTCCCTCCCTCCGCCCCTTTGGTGCTTCGGGAGGGGGATCGGGTACTTCGCGCCGCCCCCGGAAAACTGGACGGCGTGAATCGTTATCGCAACGGGACCGAAAGCCCGGCCCGGTGTTCCGGTGATGTCGACGGCGGTCAGTACATCCGGCGGATGTGAAAAGCGCTACCCCGCGCCAGTGGCCGCTCGACGACGAACTCGTGCATCTTCATCCGGCACCAGGACGGTATGTCCGCGCTCGCCGCGGGATCGTCCGCGGTGACCGCGATGACCGCCCCGATAGGCACTTCGCGCAGTCGGGCGGCCAGCATGATGATCGGGATCGGGCACTTGAGCCCCACCGCCTCCACGGTGACCAGCGGCTGCTGCGACGTCGGTCGCTCGGGCACGTCCACCCCCTGTTGGTTGTCGTCCTGTGGCCCAATCTTGACCCGGTGCGCTGCAAAAGGCGCACCCGGTTAAGGGTGTCGTAAACCCAGCGATACGCTCGCCTTGGTCTCGCGTCGCGAACGCGCACACCACCGCATCGAGCGGAGATGTGAACGGGAGCGGCCAAGGGGCCCGGGGGATCGCCGGGCCGCGCCTCGTAGCCAGCCGGGAGGACTTCCCTCGGGGGCGACCTGGCCCGGCTCCGTGGGGCCGCCGAACGTTTCGAGAGGGCGCGTCTGGCAACACGCTGACCAGGCAAGCCCATGAACGGCACGCTGGGCGGTTCGCGATAATGTTTCCCCCTGACAAGCTTTGGATACTTAGGCCGCCCGTGGAGAATCCACGGGCTTCACCGCTGGGAAGGCAATCCGTGAGTCCGACCCGCCAAAAAAATCGGCGCTCAACACTGCGCCGATGGGCACCACGCGGCGCCGCGCTCGCCGTGCTGGGGCTGGCCGCGACCGGCTGCGCGTCGAACGATCTCACTCGTTTGGGCATGCCGGAGCCGATCACCGAGCAGGCCGAGCGTGTTATCTCGCTCTGGCAGGGCTCGTGGGTGGCGGCTTTCGCGGTCGGCGTCCTTGTGTGGGGACTGTTCATCTGGACAATCCTCTTCCACCGCAAGCGCTCTGAGCAGTTGCCGCCGCAGGTGCGGTACAACATGCCCATCGAAGCGCTGTACACCGTTCTGCCGATCGTCGTCATCTCGGTGCTCTTCTTCTTCACCGCGCGAGACCAGGCCTACCTGCTCGACACGGAAGAGCCCGCCGACGTCCATGTAGAGGTCGTGGCCTTCCAATGGGCCTGGCAGTTCAACTACATGGACGACACCAAGGAGAACGGTGGCGACGTGCTCTTCTCCGAGGTTGGTATTCCCAACCCGGACGGCACCGCCAACCGTGACACCCAGACGACCCTCGTCCTTCCCGAGGGCGCGGTCGTCCACTTCGACCTCCACTCTCCCGACGTCATCCACTCGTTCTGGATCCCGGCCTTCGGCTTCAAGATGGACGTCGTCCCGGGCCGGGACAACTCCTTCCAGGTCAACCTCATGGAAGGTTCCGAGGGCGAGTACGTCGGTCGTTGCGCGGAGCTGTGCGGTGTGGACCACACCCGCATGCTCTTCAACGTCGAGGTCCTCCCGCAGGACGAGTACGACGCCTGGGCCGCAGAGCAGGAGGCCAACGCGACCGAGGCCGCAGAGGCCGCCGAGGCCGCTGCCGCTGAGTCCGAGGCCGCCGAGACCGACGACGCTGAGGGCACGGGTGCTGACGGCACCGACGCTGAGGGCACGGGAGCCGAGGCGACCGAGTCCGAGGAGAATGACGAGTAAATGACCACGACGGCAACCGAACCCCGCACTGACGGTCAGGCACCGTCACGCAAGGGGTCGATCATCGTCAACTGGCTGACGTCGACCGACCACAAGGTCATCGGGTACATGTACCTGATCACCTCCTTCGCGTTCTTCCTCTTCGGAGGCGTGCTGGCGCTCCTCATGCGCCTGGAGCTGTTCCACCCGGGCATGCAGTACATGTCCAACGAGCAGTTCAACCAGCTCTTCACGATGCACGGCACGATCATGCTGCTGATGTTCGCGACCCCGCTCTTCGTCGGGTTCTCGAACATCCTCATGCCGTTGCAGATCGGCGCCCCCGATGTGGCCTTCCCCAGGATCAACCTGTTCGGCTACTACCTGTTCCTCTTCGGTAGCCTCATCGCGATCAGCGGCTTCCTGACCCCGGGCGGCGCGGCCAGCTTCGGCTGGTTCGCCTACACCCCGCTCTCCGACGCGGTCCGCTCGCCGGGCCTCGGCGGCGACCTGTGGATCCTGGGCCTGGCCGTCTCCGGTCTGGGCACGATCCTCGGTGCGGTCAACTTCATCACCACCGGCCTGTGCATGCGCGCGCCCGGTATGACGATGTTCCGCATGCCGATCTTCACCTGGAACACCCTGCTCACCAGCGTCCTGGTGCTCATCGCGTTCCCGGTCCTGACCGCGGCCCTGATCGCTCTGGGCGCCGACCGCATGGTCGGCACCCAGGTCTTCAACGCCGAGCACGGCGGCGCCATCCTGTGGCAGCACCTGTTCTGGTTCTTCGGCCACCCGGAGGTCTACATCATCGCGCTGCCGTTCTTCGGTATCGCGACCGAGATCCTCCCGGTCTTCAGCCGCAAGCCGATCTTCGGCTACAAGAGCCTGGTGGCGGCGACCATCGCCATCGCGGGCCTGTCCGTGACCGTGTGGGCCCACCACATGTTCCCGACCGGCGCGGTGCTCCTGCCGTTCTTCTCGTTCATGACGTTCCTCATCGCGGTTCCGACCGGTGTGAAGTTCTTCAACTGGATCGGGACGATGTGGCGCGGACAGCTCACGTTCGAGACGCCGATGCTGTTCACGATCGGCTTCCTGGTCACCTTCCTCTTCGGCGGTCTGACCGGTGTGCTGCTCGCTTCGCCGCCCATCGACTTCCACGTCACCGACTCCTACTTCGTGGTGGCGCACTTCCACTACGTGGTGTTCGGCACCGTGGTGTTCGCGATGTTCGCGGGCTTCTACTTCTGGTGGCCCAAGTTCACCGGGCGGATGCTCAACGAGAAGCTGGGCAAGTTCCACTTCTGGCTGCTCTTCCTGGGCTTCCACGGCACGTTCCTGGTGCAGCACTGGCTGGGTGCCATGGGCTTCCCGCGTCGTTACGCGGACTACCTGGACACTGACGGCTTCACGCAGCTGAACCAGATCTCCTCTGTCTCCTCGTTCGTGCTCGCGGCCTCGACGCTGATCTTCTTCTGGAACATCTACGTCACCGCCAAGAGGGCGCCGCTGGTCACCGTGGACGACCCGTGGGGTTACGGCTGCTCGCTGGAGTGGGCCACCTCGTGCCCGCCGCCGCGACACAACTTCACGTCGCTGCCCCGGATCCGGTCCGAGCGTCCGGCCTTCGACCTCAACCACCCGCACGCGGCCGCACCCGGTGCCGTCGCCGCCGGTGCCGAGAAGAAGTAGGGGGTAGAGCACATGAAGATGCAGGCCTACCTGTTCATGGGCATCTCGACCTTCTTCGGTCTTGCTGCCGCGCTGTACATCTACTGGTCGCTCCAGGACACCGGTGAGATCGAGTGGGCGGGTACCACCGCCCTGGTGGTCTCCATCGGTTTCGGCTGGATGATCGGTTTCTGGCTCTGGCAGTCGGCTCGCCACAGCGAGCACCACCACGGCCTGCCGGCCGAGGAGCGGCTCGACGGCGAGATCGCCGAGAACGCCGGTGAGTACGGCTTCTTCAGCCCGCACAGCTGGTGGCCGATGTTCGTCGCGATGGCCGTCGCCTTCACGGCGGTCGGCGTGGCGATCGGCTGGTGGATGGTGATCACCGGTTTCTTCGCCGTCATCCTCACCTCGCTGGGCTGGGTCTTCGAGTACTACCGCAAGGAGTTCCAGCACTGACGTGCACACCCCGCGTGCCTGTCACTCTATGAGTGCTTTCGGCTACGCAGGGTAGGATGTGAGTGTCACCGCCCCGGTGACCGGACGCGTCGTCCCAGACGACCTCCGGCCGCCGGGGCGCTCTTGTTCGGTGGCCCACGTGACGCTGCCTTCGCAGGTCACGCCGCATCCAGGCCCTGTCGGCGTCACGCCGGTGCGCAGGCTCCGCGCACGCCTCGGGCCGCGTACGGACGCTGGAGGTCCTTGGCGTGAAGCGACGAATCGCCTCTTCCCGAACGGCCGCGGCAGCGGCAGCCCTGGTGTTCCTCGCGGCGGCGTGCACCCCCGAGGGCGGGGACGGCCCCGGGGGCACCGCGGCCCCCGGCGAGGACGAGCCGGGGCCGGAGGTGGAGGTCACCCCGGAACCGGGCGCCACGGAGATCCCTCCCAACACCCCCATCCGGGTCGAGGCCGTGGACGGCACCCTCACCGACGTGCGGGTCCATCAGGAGACCGAGGGCGAGGTCGCCTCCGGTGACGCGAAAGAGGTGGCCGACACCGGGGTCGAGGGTGAGGAGGAGGACCCCTTCCCCGTCACCGGCACACTCAACGAGGCCGGGGACGCCTGGGTCAGCGACTGGAACCTGCGTCCCGCGTCCTCCGTCAGGGTGTTCGTGACCGCGGCCGACGAGGAGGGCGAGGAGACCGAGGTGGTCTCGGAGTTCACCACCATGGGCGCGGAGGCCGACCAACGCCTCGAACTCGTCTCCAACTTCCCGAGCGAAGGTGACGTGGTCGGGGTGGGCATGCCCGTCATCGTCAACTTCGACCGGGCGGTCACCAACAAGGAGCAGGTGGAGAACTCCATCCAGGTCACGGCCGAGGAGGAGACCGAGGGCGCCTGGAACTGGGTCACCGACGAGATGGCGGTCTTCCGGCCCAAGGAGTACTGGGACCCCTACCAGGAGGTCACCGTGGACCTTCGGCTGGCCGGGGTCGAGTCCTCCGAGGGCGTCTACGGCGTGGAGGACCACCGCGTCCGGTTCGAGGTCGGTCGCGAGCTGGTGTCGACGATGCACGTTCCCGACCACGAGATGACCGTGTCCATCGACGGCGAGACCGTCCGCACCATCCCGGTCAGCAACGGGTCCGCCGAGGAGCGCTTCAACACCACCACCTCCGGTGTCCACCTCACCATGGAGAAGTACCAGGCCCTGGTCATGGACTCCGCGACCGTGGGCATCCCGGAGGGGTCGCCCGGCTACTACCGGCTGGACGTGGACTGGGCGGTCCGCACCTCCAACAGCGGCGAGTTCACCCACGCGGCTCCGTGGAACGCGGGGAACATCGGCAGCGCCAACACCTCCAACGGGTGCACGAACATGACCATGGAGGACGCCCGCTGGTTCCACAACCAGGCCCTCATGGGGGACATCCTGGAGACCACCGGCACCGAACGCGACCTGGAGTGGGACAACGGCTGGGGCTTCTACCAGCGTTCCTGGGAGGAGTGGCTGGCCAACAGCGTCACCGGGCAGCCGCAGAGCACCGACGGCTCCGGCACGCCCGGCTCAGTCCACGGTGACGACCTCTAGGGTGTCGGCTCCGCGCCCCTGAGAAGGCCGTCCAGGCGTCCGAGGGTGCGCTCCCAGGTCCACTCGGCGCTCACCCACTCCCGGCCGCGTGCGCCCATCTGGGCGGCGCGGTCGGGGTCCTTCAGGAGACGGATGAGCGCCCGCGCGGTCGGGCCGGGCATCGACCCGTCGACCACGTGTCCGGTCTCGCCCTCCAGGACCGCGTCCGGGGCGCCGCCCGAGGCCCCGGCGACCACCGGCAGGCCGGTGGCGGACGCCTCCAGGTAGACCATGCCGAGGCCCTCCACGTCCAGGCCGCCCCGCCGGGTGCGGCACGGCATGGCGAAGACGTCACCGGCGTCGTAGTGGGCGGGGAGCCGTTCGGCGGGGACCGGTCCGGTGAAGCGCACCGAGTCCGTCCCCTGCGCGGCCGAGCGGAGCCGGGGCGCGAGGGGGCCGTCCCCGACGAACAGCAGGACGGCGTCGGGCACGTCGGCCAGCACGCGCGGCCAGGCCCGGAGCAGGGTGTCCTGGCCCTTGCGGGCCACCATCCGGGAGACGCACACGACCACCGGACGCGAGCCCAGGCCCAGCTCCCGTCGGACCTCCTCGCCGCCCGAACCGGGTCGGAAGCGCTCGGTGTCCACCCCGGGGGCGAGGCGGCGCATCCGTTCCGCGGCGGTGGCGGACAGTGAGCGGGCCAACCGTCGGCGGGTGTACTCGCCGAGGTAGGTGACCGTGTCGACGCCGTCACCGATCCGCCGTAGCGCCGAACTCGCCCCGGGGACCACCGTCCAGCCGGTCTCGTGCCCGTGGGTGAGCGCCACCTGGCGCCGCACCCGTGAGCGCATCCCGGGGGCCAGGAGCCCCAGGGGGGCGGCGGCCCCGTAGAGCACGGAGTCGCACCCCTCCATCTCGGCGATGGCCCGGGCACGCCGTGCCACCCCCGGCGTGGGGAGCAGCACCGGCCCGGCCTCGCGCACGATGGGGAACGCCTGGTGCAGGTCGAAGTAGGGGTCGGCGCGGTGGTCCTCCGCCGTGGGGGAGGAGCAGTAGACCAGCACGGACCCAGGGGGGCGGCGCCGGGCCAGCTCGTGCACGAAGGACTCGATCCCGCCCGCGCGCGGAGGGAAGTCGTTGGTGATGATCAGGGTTCGCGACACCTGAGCGAGTCTAGGCGCCCGGACACGGAGAGGGCCTCTGGGAAACGGGTGGTTTCCCAGAGGCCCTCTCGCCGGTTCCCCGGCCGTGGGTGTCCGGGTCCCTAGGGGCGGACCGCCGCGACGAAGTTGGAGCGGTAGTAGTCGCTCAGCTGGACCGTGCCGATGGGGCGGGAGGACGTGGAGGCGTGCACCATCACGCCGTCGCCCGCGTACAGGCCCACGTGGCTCGGGTTCGGGCCGTAGAAGAAGATCAGGTCACCGGGCTGCATGTTCTCCCAGGAGACACGCTGACCCGCGTTGATCTGGTCGTAGGTGGTGCGCGGCAGGTTCACGCCCGCCTGGGCCCAGGCGGCCTGGGTGAGACCGGAGCAGTCGTAGCCGTTGGGTCCGGTGCCGCCCCAGACGTAGGGTTTGCCGACCTGCTGGTAGGCGAAGCTCAGCACGGTCTGGGCGTTGCCGGTGGCCGGGCCGGTGTAGTCGGCGCCGCCGCCTCCACCGCCCCCTCCGCTGCCGCCCCCGCTGGCGTCGCTGCTGACGTTCTCGGTCGCGGCGGCCTGTTCCTCGGCGGTCAGCTCGGAGAGGATCTCCTCCTGCTCGCTGATCGCGTCCTCCGCCGCCTCGGTGGCCTCCTCGGCCTGCTCCAGGGCATCGGCCGCGGCCTCCTCCGTGGACTCGGCCTCGCCGCGCAGGCCCTCCAGGTGTTCGAGCTCCTCCATGTACTGGGAGAGGCTCTCGTGCTGCTGCTCGGAGAGGTAGGTGAGGTCGGCCTGGTGCTCCAGGGCCTCCTCGGGGCCGGTGGCCCCGATCAGCTGGGCGGGAGAGGTCAGGTCCACGCCCGTGTAGGTGGTGTTGGCCAGGGCGCGAACGCCGCTGCTGAGGGAGTCGACCTTCTTCTCGGCGGTCTCGACGTCGGCGAGGATGCCCTCGAGTTTCTCCTCGGCCGCCTCGTGGGCCTCCTTGGCCTCGTTGTAGGTCGCGTTGAGTTCGATGAACTCCTCTTCGAGGCGTTCGATCTCCTCCTGGACCTCCTCGGACGTGGGCTCGGCGTGGGCCACGGCGGCGGGGAGGAGGAAGGCTCCGATGGCGAGGGAGGCGATGACCGCGGTACGGCGTTGGCGTTCGCCACGGGATGCAGACACTGAAGCACCTTTCTCCCCTTGTCCCAGGCGATACGGGGAACAAGGGACTGCACCGGGTGGGGAACCTCGGGCCAGAGAGGGTGGCCGAAACGGTGTGGGGGTGTGCCCGACCCGGGCGCGGCTGTCACCACCAGGGGGTGGTGAATGAGGAGCAACCGCGCTCGGCGATGAACACTAGTGCATTGGTCAGGAAGCTCTCAACTGTTTCGTGACATTCCGCTGGAAGACGAGGAGTGTCCGAAAACCGGGTGCATGTCCCTAAAAGGACCCCTGGCGGAGGGTGCGACCCCCTCGACGCGAGAGGCCGCCGTCCCGGTGGGGGACGGCGGCCTCAGGTGACCACGAGGGGATCAGGGGCGTACGGCGAACTGGAACTGACCGCCCCAGTAGGCGGCCAGGCCGACGACCTCGATGTTGCGGCCGCTGCTCGGGGCGTGGACCATCTGCCCGTTGCCCGCGTAGAGACCGTTGTGGCCCAGGTCGCCGAAGAAGAACAGGATGTCACCCGGCTGGACGGCGTTCATGTCGTAGATACGGGTACCCACGTCGGCCTGCCCGTAGGTGGTGCGGGGCAGGTCGACGCCGGCCGCGCGCCAGGACGCCTGGACCAGGCCGGAGCAGTCGTAGCCGTTGGGGCCGGTGCCGCCCCACACGTAGGGCAGGCCGACCTTCCCGTAGGCGAAGTCCAGGGCTGACGAGGCGTTGCCGCTGCCGCCGTGGCTCTGGCCGCCGCTGTCGTCCCCGCCCTCGGCCGAGGCGTCGGAGTCGGGGAACTGGGCCAGGATCTCCTGCTGCTCCTCGATCGCCTCCTCGACCTCGTCCTTGGCCTCCTCGGCCTCGTCCTTGGCCTTCTCGGCCTCTTCGAGGGCCTTCTCCGCCTCGTCCTTGAGAGCGAACAGGCGCTCGGCGGACTCGCCGAAGTCGTCCAGCTGGGTCTGCTGGGTGTCCGACAGGTAGTTGAGGTCCGCGTTCTGCTCCAGCAGCGCCTCGGGGCCGTCGGAGGTCAGGACGTTGGCGGTGGAGTTGAGCTCGCCGCCCTGGTAGGTGGCGCTGGCGAACTGCTGGACCTTCTCCCGCAGATCGTCGTAGCGCTCCTGCTCGTCACCGACCTGGCCGTCGAGCTCGTCGAAGGCGGCCTTGGCCGCCTCGTAGTCCTCTTCGGCCTGGTTGAAGTTCTCGACCGCGGTGGAAGCCTCTTGGTTCAGTTCCTCGATCCGGTCCTCGACCTCGTCCTGGGTCGGCTCGGCGTGTGCGATGCCGGGGGCGATGAAGGTACCGGCGGCGACCACACCGAGACCGGTCGTAGCGATTCGGCGAGCCGTACGCCGACCACCGGAGTTCTTCATGGCGGTCCACGCTCCTTGAGGTTGAAAAGTCCGCATGGGGTGCTGGAGACGGAAGGAAATCGGGGGGAACCCGTGTGTGGGCACGGGCCTCACGAGAGTGTGCGGGTCCCGGTCGGCCTGGGGAGGCACAAGGGTGGCCTTCTATCCGACAGGGCACTCACGTTCCTGGAAGAACCTAGCGGAACGGCCTGCGCGCCTCAACCACGGCACCCGCACGATTCCGCCCGGGACACCGTGCTTCCCGGCGGGGGAGGCGCGGACCGACCAGGTGGGAGGGGAGGGTCGACGGGCCCGGCGCGCCCACGCGCGTGGTGAGACTCTCAGCCGAGACGAGGCGGCGGAGGAGGCGCACCGGACCCGGGGCGCTCAGGAGTGCGACTCCAGGTGGCGCAGGAAGACCGTGGACGGCACCGCGCGAGCCCCCGCCCGCCGGACCGTCGAGACGATCTCCTTGTCGGAGGTGACGACCGCGATCGGTCGGCCGGGTGGTTCGGCCCGCACCAGCCGCACGATCAGGGTGTCGGCGATCTCCCCGGGAGCGCTGAAGAGCACCCGTACCCGGCGGCTGGGCGTCACCGGCGGGGCCTCCACGTCGGCGCCGTCGAACACACAGGTGATCTCCGCCTTGGTCCGGCTCGCCAACCCCTCCAACGACGAGAGCAGGCGTGCGCGCTGGTCCGCCAGCGGCAGGGTCCCGTAGCCGGTCTTGGTGACGTTGTAGCCGTCCAGCAGCAGGTGCACCCGAGGAACCGTCAGCAGGTGCTCCAGCAGGCCGGGGGCGTCGTCGGGCAGACCGCCCAGCGACACCCGGCGGTGCTCCTCCTGGGCCTCCGCCACCAGGTCGGCCGGACTGTCCAGGGACGTGGGCAGCGCCAGCTCGCGGCGCAGACCGTGTGAGGCGTCCACCAGCACGTCCAGCAGCACGCGCAGCCGGGCCTCGTCGGCGTTGCGGCCGGTGCGCACCGCGCGGCGGGCGTTCTCCACCTGCGCCTCCGCGTCCGCGAGGCGGGACCGCAACCTGCGGTTCTCCACCTCCAGGGCGCTGACCTGGCTCTCGTTCTCGTGTCGCCGGTCGGTCGTCTCGGACACCACCCGCTCCGCCTCGGCCACCGCCCTCCTGGCGCGCTGGCGCTCGCTGTGCACCTTGCGGCGCAGCTCGGCGATCTCGGTGCGCTGCTCGCCGATCTGTCCGCGCAGGCGCTCCAGCTCCGCCTGGTGGCCCTGCTGCGTCTCCTCCAGGCGTCGCCGGACGTCGTCGAGGGCCTCCGCGGCCTCGTCCACCTCCCGAGCGCTGGTCTGACGCTCCAGCTCCTCGTGGACGCCCTCGATGATCTCCGGCCACCCCTTGGGACGCAGGAGGTAGGCGCTGGCCGCCACCGCCACCGGATCGGCGGCGGGCGGGACGACTCCCGCGCGCATGCCCTCGGCCAGCTCGGGCCAGACCTGCTCGACCCGGGCGGCGACCTTGCTGCGGAAACCGTGGTCGTTCTCCAGCTGCGCGGCGATCTGCGGACCGGCCAGCCGTGCCCGGCGGCGGGGCTCGAACTTGGCGACCCGGCGCAGTACCGGGGGCAGGTCGGAGGAACGCATCCCGCCGAGCACGTCGGAGCCGTACTCGACGACACGGGCGCGCACGGGTTCGGGCAGCGGGCGGCGCAGCCGTTCCCCGCCCTCCTCCGAGGGCACCGACTCCTCGTGCTCCTCGTGGTTCACCGCCCCGGGGGTGCGGTCGCCGTCGTCACCACCGGAGCCGCCCGTCTCCGGGCGGGCGCTCATGCCCGACCCGTCGGGCTCTCCGCCGATGCGTCGGAGACCGACGAGTCGGCGTCGGGGCGGGGGACGATCTCCACACTGTCGGTGGCGCCGCACCAGCGGCACTTCACCCTCTCGACCGTCTCGGAGAGCACTGTGCGCTCCTCGACCGCTCCGACGCCGGACAACTCCTGGTGCACGAAGTCCTGGGAACGGACCGTCCGGGTCACGTCGAACCGCGTGAGGTTCCCGCACCCGGTGCATCGCCAACGCTCACTGTCACCCGGCATCGCGATCCCCACGGTTCCTCCTTGCGTCGTCCTCTTCACGGGCCGGCGGACTCTGCCGTCCCGTCACCCACATCTTTCCATGTCGGGCGCGTCTGACCGTAGTCCGGAAGTGTTTGGTCGTGGGCCCCGACTAACCTGACCGCGTGGTTCGACAGTCCGTGGCGCCCGAGGGCGTCCAAACCAGCATCGGGGACCTGGGCACACCGCTGGCCGGGGTGTCCTTCGTCGTCGTCGACCTGGAGACCACCGGCACGAGCGCCTCCCGGTCCCGGATCACCGAGATCGGCGCGGTCAGGGTCCGCGACGGCCGGGTGACCGACGAGTTCACGACCCTGGTCGACCCCGGCATGCTCATCCCGGCCAACATCACCCTCCTGACCGGCATCACCCAGTCGATGGTGGCCACCGCCCCGCCCATCACCCGGGCGCTTCCGGATCTGCTGGCCTTCCTGGACGCCGAACCCGACACCGTCCTGGTGGCGCACAACGCACCCTTCGACACCGGATTCCTCAAGGCCGCCTGCGAACGCGAGGGCGTCGAGTGGCCCGGCTACCCGGTCGTGGACACCCTGCGGCTGGCCCGGGCGGTCCTGCTCCGGCCCGAGGTCCACAACCACCGCCTGGGCACCCTCGCCGCCTACTTCGGCGCCCCCACCACCCCCAACCACCGGGCCCTGGACGACGCCCGCGCGACCGTCGACGTGCTCAACGGCCTCCTGGCCCGCCTCGCGCCCATGGGGGTGACCAGCCTGGAGGAGCTGCGGGCGGTCAACAAACCCCCCAGCCGCGCCCAGCGGGCGCGCCGCCACCTCGCCGAGGACCTGCCGGAACGCCCCGGCGTCTACGTGTTCACCGACGCCCGGGGCGAGAGCCTCTACGTCGGCAAGAGCAACAACCTGCGCCGCAGGGTCGCCACCTACTTCACCGCCGCCGAGTCCCGAAGACGCATCCGGGAGATGGCGGGCCTGGTCGAGGGCGTCACGCCCATCGTGTGCACCACCGAACTGGAGGCCTCGGTCCGCGAGCTGCGCATCATCGCCGAGCGCAAACCGCCGTTCAACCGCCGCTCACGCAACCCCGAGCGCTCCTCCTGGGTCACGCTCACCCCGGGGCCCCTGCCTCGCCTGTCCGTGGTCCGCGTCATCAAGGACGACGGCGCCCCCTACCTCGGCCCCTACCCCTCGCCCCGGGCCGCCGAGGAGGCCAGGGAAGCGATCCTGCACGCCCTTCCACTGCGCCAGTGCACGCACACGTTCACCGTCGAGCCGCCGAAGGACCGTGAGCGCGGCGCCCGGGACACCCCACCACGGCTGGCCCCCAACGGAGTGAAACCGTGCGTCCTCGCCCAGCTGGGACGCTGCGGCGCCCCCTGCGACGGGACCGAGTCGCTGACCGACTACACCGCCCACGCCGACGCCGCCCGCACCGCGATGACCGGCGACCCCGCCGTGGTCGTGGACGCGCTCACCGGGCGCATCCGGGAGCTCTCCGCCGAACTCCGCTACGAGGAGGCGGCGGCCCTGCGCGACCGCCTCTCCGCCTTCCTGCGCGGGGCCCGGCGCGCCCAGCGGCTCACCGCGATCGCCGCCGTCCCGCACCTGGTCGCGACCGGCCCCGGAGGCACCGGCTGGGAGACCGTGGTGGTCCGCCACGGCCGCCTGGCCGCCAGCGCCGTCCTGCGCCCCGGCACCGACCCCACCGCCTTCCTGCACTCCCTCACCGCCACCGCCGAGCGGGTCCCCCCGGGGTTCGGCCCGGTCCCCAACGCCACGGCGGGGGAGACCGAGCTGCTCCTGGACTGGCTCGAACGACCCGGGACCCGCCTGGTGGAGATGGAAGGTGAGTGGACATGCCCGTTGCGGAGCGCCGAAGCCCACACCGGGATGACACACTGGGCGCATGGCCGCGCTTCCGCTCAATGACGACTACCCCGTCCGACGCGCGCCCGTCATCGCCTTCGGGCTGATCGCGGTCAACGTCCTCGTCTACCTCGTCTCGCCCCAGTCGGCCACCGCCGTCTGGTACCCGGCGGACGCGGTCGGGCGCTACTGCGCGATCGACGACTACTTCATGCGCTGGGGCGCCATCCCCGACGAACTACTCGGCCGGGTCGACCTGGCCGGACCGCTGAGCCCCACCTGTGAGGGGATCACGGGCAAGTCCGTCTGGTTCTCCGTGTTCAGTTCCATGTTCCTGCACGCGGGCGCCATGCACCTGCTCGGGAACTTGGTCTACCTGTTCGTGTTCGGGCCGGTCGTCGAGGACCGCATCGGCAAGCTCCGCTTCCTCGCCCTCTACCTGGGCACCGGGGTCGTGGCCGCCTTCGGCTTCGCCCTGGTCGACACCGACGGGACCGTGCCCATGGTCGGCGCCTCCGGCGCGATCTCGGGGGTCCTCGGCGCCTACCTGGTGGTGCAGTTCCGCAGCAGGGTCACCACACTGGTGTTCGGCGTCATCCCGATGCGTCTGCCCGGGTGGGCCGTGGTGGGAAGCTACTTCGCACTTCAGTATCTTCTCTACGTCACATCCTCGACCGCCCCTGGCGCTGGCACCAACGTGGCCTACGCGGCACACGTCTACGGGTTCATCGCGGGGGTGATCGCGGGGCTGGTGGTCCACCGGCTGCGCTGGCGCTCGGGGACCAGGCTCTCCGACGCCCACTAGCGCGCCCCGGCCCGGCGCCGCCCCGCACCGAACCGCCCAGGAGGCACAGTGATCACCGCGATCGTCATGATCAAGGCCGACGTCCACCGCATCCCCGAGGTCGCCGAGGCGATCGCCGAGATCGAAGGAGTCAGCGAGGTCTACTCCGTCACCGGCGGCGTCGACCTCATCGCCATGGTGCGGGTGCGCCGCCACGAGGACCTCGCCGACGTGATCCCCAACCACGTCAACAAGGTCCCCGGCGTGATCTCCTCCGACACCCACATCTCGTTCCAGACCTACTCCAAGCACGACCTGGAGTCGGCCTTCGCCATCGGCTGGTAACCCGGCTCCGGCCTGCTCCGCCTCCGGGGGAGGGTTCACAGAGCCCTACAGGGCCTTGGCCAGCCCCTGGCTGGTCTCCACCCAGGAGGCCAGCCGGCGCTCGGCCGCGCCGCTGTCCACAGCCTCGGCGGCCCGGCCGTACCCGGCGCGGACCGCGTCGGTCAGGGAGCCGTCCACACCCTCCACGGCGGCCAGCGCGGCACCGGCGTTGAGCAGCACGGCGTCGCGCACCGGCCCCGGCCGCCCGGCGACCAGGTCCCGTACGGCCTGGGCGTTGAACTCCACGTCCCCACCGCGCAGGGCGTCCGGACCCGAGCGCTCGATACCGAGGTCGGCCGGGTCCAGGCGCTCACGGCGAGCCTGGCCGCCCTCGACCACCCAGACCGTGGACGTGGTGGCCGTGGTCAGCTCGTCCAGGCCGTCGTCGCCCCGGAACACCAGTGCCGAGGAGCCCCGGCGGGCGAACACCCCGGCGATCACCTCGCACATGCGCTCGTCGAACACCCCGATGGCCGAGGCGGTGGGCTGGGCGGGGTTGGTCAACGGCCCCAGGAAGTTGAACACGGTGGGGACCGCCAGCTCGCGGCGCGGCTTGGCCGCGTACCGCAGCGAGGGGTGGAACAGCGGGGCGAAGCAGAAGGTGACACCGGCTTCCCGGGCCACCCTCACGGTCAGCTCCGGCGGAAGGTCCAGGACCACACCGAGGCGCTCCAGCACGTCGGCCGTGCCGCAGGAGGAGGAGGCCGCCCGGTTGCCGTGCTTGACCACGCGCGCCCCCGCGGCCGAGGCCACGATCGCCGCCATAGTGGACACGTTCACCGTGTGGGCCCGGTCGCCGCCGGTCCCGACGATGTCCAGGGTGGGGCCGTCCACGCTGATCCGGATCGCGTTGTCGAGCATGCTCTGGGCCAGTCCGGTCACCTCGGACACGCTCTCGCCCTTGGCGCGCAGGGCGATCGCGAAACCCGCGATCTGCGCGTCGGTCGCCGAGCCCGCCATGATCTCGTTCATCGCCCACGCGGTGTCGGCGCTGCTGAGGGTGACCCCGCCCAGCAGGGCGGTGATCAGGTGGGACCAGCTCCGCTCCTCGACGGCGGAGGCCCTCTGGTCCTGTTCGGGTGTGACGGGGACGTTCATCTACTTCGACTCCTGGGAGAACGGGCAGGTGGAGCCGGGGCGGGCGCACGGGCCCGCCCCCTCAACGGCTCCGGGGGACAGGGAGGGACGGGTCGGAGCGACGCCATCGCCCGATGTCGGCGCCGTGGTTGAGGGCTCCGCCCACCACGATGCGACGGCGCAGGTCCCTGTCACCGTTCATCCTGTCGGTCATCTCGTCACACCCCACGGTCTCAGCCGCTGAGCGCCGCGACGCGCTGGCGCATGAGCTCGGCCAGCGACTCGGCGAGCGCGACCGGGTCGATCGGGTGGCTCACCACCTGGTCGGCCTGCGACCAGGTCGCCAGCCAGCCGTCGTCGCGCCGACCCACCAGCAGGAGCACCGGCGGGCAGCGGAAGATCTCGTCCTTGACCTGGCGGCACAGGCCCATCCCGCCGGTGGGCGCGGCCTCACCGTCGAAGATGGCCACGTCGATCCGCTCGGCCGGGTCCTTGGACTCCAGCTTGCGCAGGACGCCGGGGGCGGTCGCGCACTCGACGAACTCGACCTTGGGCACATCGGTGGCGGGGCGGCGGCCGATCGCCGTCCGCACCTGCTCACGGGTGTCCGCCTTGTCGCTGTAGACCAGCACGCGCATCCTGGCACCCGTGTCCGTACCGCTGACCACCATCGCGCAACCGTCCCATCGCGTCTGACCGCGGCCGCCGCCGTGGGGGGTGCGACCGTGGCGTTCGTTGGCTCTTCCGCCTATGACTGTATTGCCTCGGGGCCGTCCGGCACCGAGGGGAGCCGGCGGACCGGTGAAGGAGTTGAGACCTTCGACACCACAGGATGCCAGGGACACACGGGGCCGCGCTAACCCGCCCTGGGCGCGGCGTTGTCCAACGGTGATCGTTTCGATACCTTGGCGTTGGTTGGGACAGGTTGAAGCGTCTTCCAGCCGGGTACGGATCGCCTCAACCGCGCCGGATCGCGCTTTTGTGCGCTGGCGGGCGCGTCGGAGGCCGACACCGGGTGCACGAGCGGCTACAGTAACGCCCGAGTCACGGTGGGAGCGCCGCCCCGGCCCCCGAGACCGGTCGATACCGGGACCGATCCGTCTGCTTACGGGGGGTCGAGTACGGACCTGCGCGAGAAGCCGTAATAATGCTCCCGTGGCGACAGCAACCGCGAACCCAAAAACAGCAACCGCATCAGCTCATGGTGTGGCAAAGCGTCCTGACCTGGTGAGTGTTGGCACCATCGTGTGGCTGGCCAACGAACTCATGTTCTTCGCTGCGCTGTTCGCGATGTACTTCACCATCCGATCGGTGACCAACGGGAACCCCGAGCTCGGCGAGTGGGCGGACGTCCACCTCAACGTGCCGTGGGCCCTGACGATCACCACCGTCCTGGTGGCCTCCAGCTTCACCGCGCAGATCGGCGTCTGGGCCGCTGAGCGCGGCGACGTCAAGAAGCTGCGCATGTGGTTCTTCATCACGTTCTTCATGGGCCTGTTCTTCATCCTTGGACAGGCGTATGAGTACTACGAGCTCATCGTCCACGAGGGCCTGACTCTCCAGTCGAGCGCCTACGGGTCGATGTTCTACCTGACCACGGGCTTCCACGGACTCCACGTCATCGGTGGTTTGATCGCGTTCCTCATCATGCTGGGACGCACGTACGCCGCGAAGCGCTTCACTCACCAGCAGGCGACCAGTGCGATCGTCGTGTCCTACTACTGGCACTTCGTCGACGTCGTCTGGGTCGCTTTGTTCGTAACCATCTACTTCATCCAGTAACCCGAAACGGGGAAACCGTGAAATGGATTACCGCGCGGCGACGGCATCCCCTGGCGGGGTATGTCGTCGTCATCCTCGCGCTAGCCCTGTTCGGGGTGGGGTACGCCGGACTGGCCCCCACCTCGGACCAGGCGCAGGCGCAGACCCTTGCCGCTGAGGCGCCGTCCGCGGACGACGTGGACATCGCCCAGGGCAAGACCATCTTCGACCAGACCTGTGCCTCCTGCCACGGCCTGGACGGTTCGGGTTCCGACCTGAACGGTCCCGACCTGCGCGAGGTCGGCCCCGCCGCCCTCGACTTCCAGGTCAGCACCGGTCGTATGCCGTCGATGGACCCGGACAGCCAGATGCCGCGCAAGCCGATGGCCGTGTCCGAGCAGGATCTGGCGGACCTGATCGCGTACTACAACGCGCAGATCAGGACCAACGGTGCCGGAGCCGACGTGCCCTACGAGGTGCCCGACGCCGCTCCGCAGCGTGCCGACTTCGACCAGGAGGAGGCCTACGAAGAGGCCCTCTCCGAGTACGAGGCCGAGTACGACGCCTACATCGAGGGCGCCAGCAACACCGACATGGGCATGAAGCTCTACCTGACCAACTGTGCGCACTGCCACAGCTGGTCCGGTGGCGGCGGCGCCCTCACCGACGGCCGCTGGGCCCCCGAGATCCATGACTCGTCTCCGCGTGAGATCTACGAGGCCATGGTCAGCGGACCCGGCGCCATGCCGATGTTCAGC
The DNA here is from genome assembly GCF_000341265.1 of Nocardiopsis prasina DSM 43845. GTDB lineage: Bacteria > Actinomycetota > Actinomycetes > Streptosporangiales > Streptosporangiaceae > Nocardiopsis > Nocardiopsis prasina. The sequence goes on from NZ_ANAE01000192.1 coordinate 33,483, forward strand.
GACGGCGTCGTCACCCCCGAGGAGAAGCAGGAGCTCATCTCCTACGTCAAGACGCTCCAGGCGGAGCCGAACGCCGGTGGCATCTTCGACCTGGACCGAGTCGGCCAGGTCGCCGAGGGCTTCATCGGGTGGACCGTCGGTCTCTCCCTGATCATCGCCTGCGCGATCTGGATCACCGCGAAGCAGCGTGCCCATGACTGAGAACAACAACGACAACAACACGGGGGACGACGCCAAGGAGCGCGTCGTCGGAACCCCGACGGACACCACCGACGTGGTGACCGAGACCTCCGCCAAGGCTGAGAGCGAACACAACGGGCCGTACCTGGCCTCGGAGACTCACCAGCACTCGGAGGAGAAGCAGGTCCGCGGCGAGAAGCTCGCCTCGGTGTGGTTCATCATCGCCTTCCTCGGCGGTGTGGGTTTCATCGTCTCGTACTTCCTGTTCCCGCCCACGGCGGCGGGTCCCGCGATCGCCGACCCCCAGATCGGCCAGTACTCGAACGTGCTGCTTGGTGGAACGCTCACCATCGCCATGTTCGGTATCGGCGCCGGTATGACGGTCTGGGCACGTAACGTGATGCCGCACTACGAGGTGGCGTCGCCGTACGAGGATCTTCCCTCCAGCCCGGAGGAGAAGGGCTCGTTCAGCGAGTTCTTCATGAAGAGCGCGGACGAGAGCGGCTTCACCAAGCGGCCGCTCATGCGTCGTACGCTCATCGCGGCCATGCTGCCGCTGGGCATCGCGCCCATCGTCCTGCTGCGCGACACCGGCCCTCTGCCGGGCGAGCAGATGAAGGTGACCCCCTGGGTCGACGGCATGCACATGTACGTCGAGGGCACCCACCGCAAGATCAGGGCGGAGGACCTGGAGAACGACCCGTACGGGATGATCTCCGCCCTCCCCGCCCTGGACGACGACCGGTACCCGCACGGGATCAGCCTCACCGACCAGGCCAAGTCCGTCATCCTGCTCATCAAGATGCCGGAGGACGACTGGAAGGGCGGGATGAACGACGCCGTCCGCGAGGGCAGCGACGAGACCCGCCTCAACTGGACCCACGAGGGCATCGTGGCGTACTCGAAGATCTGCACGCACGTGGGTTGCCCCGCCGCGCTGTACGAGCGCACCACGCACCGCATCCTGTGCCCGTGCCACCAGTCGACGTTCGACGCGTCGGACGGCGCCAAGGTGGTCTTCGGTCCCGCGCACCGTCCCCTGCCCCAGCTGCCGATCGGCGTCGACGATGAGGGCTTCCTCATCGCCAAGGGCGACTTCAACGAGCCGACCGGGCCGACGTTCTGGGAATACAGGAAGGACTAGTCGATGAGTAAGACCACGCAAGCTCCCAAGGCGCTGCGCGGCGTCGGAAACTTCATCGACGACCGCTTCCACCTGGCCAAGACCGGCGAGAAGAACCTTCGCAAGGTCTTCCCGAACCACTGGTCCTTCATGCTGGGCGAGATCGCGCTGTACTCGTTCATCATCCTGCTCGTCAGCGGTGTGTTCCTCACGCTGTGGTTCAAGCCGAGCATGATCGAGGTCGTCTACGACGGCTCCTACGAGCGCCTCCAGGGCGTTCCCATGAGTGAGGCCTTCGCCTCGACCCTCTACATCGACTTCGACGTCCGTGGCGGGTTCCTCGTTCGGCAGATCCACCACTGGGCCGCGCTGATCTTCGTGGCCTCGCTGGTGGTGCACGCGCTCCGGGTGTTCTTCACCGGTGCGTTCCGCAAGCCGCGTGAGATCAACTGGCTCATCGGTGTCGCCATCTTCACCCTGGCCATGGTCGAGGGCCTCTTCGGCTACTCGCTGCCGGACGACCTGCCCTCGGGCATGGGTGTCCGCATCCTCCAGGGCGTGATGCTGGCGCTGCCGCTGGTGGGCTCGTACGTGTCGATGTTCCTCTTCGGCGGGGAGTTCCCCGGCGAGGACATCATCACGCGCCTGTACATGCTGCACGTGCTGCTGATCCCCGCGCTGCTGCTGGGGCTCATCGTCGCGCACTTCATGATCCTCTGGCACCAGAAGCACACGCAGTATCCGGGACAGGGGAGAACCGACAAGACCGTCGTGGGAACACCCATGTTCCCGGCGTTCGCGGTCAAGGCGGGCGGGTTCTTCTTCTTCACGTTCGCCGTGATCGCCGGTCTGAGCGCGTTCGTCCAGATCAACCCGATCCACCTGTTCGGTCCGTTCACTCCGACGTCCATCACCTCCGGTCTCCAGCCGGACTGGTACATGGGCTTCATGGAGGGTTCGCTGCGCATCTTCCCGAACACCCTGGACTTCACGATCCCGATCGGCGCCGGCTACCCGGTCATGACGGCGGTCCTGGTCCCGGGTCTGGTGGTACCGGGCCTGATCTTCGGTGCCATGGGCGCCTGGCCGTTCGTGGAGCAGTGGATCACCGGCGACAAGCGGGCCCACAACGTCGCGGACCGTCCTCGCAACGCCCCGGTCCGCACCGGTCTGGGTGTCGCGGGCATCGTCTTCTACGGTGTGCTCTGGCTGGCCGGGTCGAACGACATCCTGTCGGAGACCTTCTCGATCGACCTGTACCTGACCACGTACATCTTCCGTGTGCTGGTCATCGCCGGTCCGATCGTGGGCTACATCGTCACCAAGCGGATCTGCCTGGGTCTCCAGCGCCGTGACCGGGAGACCCTGGAGCACGGTTACGAGAGCGGCATCGTCCAGCAGCTGCCCAGCGGTGAGTTCATCGAGGTTCACAAGGAGAACTCCGACGAGACCACCCACGTGCTGGAGAGCAAGCCGGTCATCACCTCGACCGCTCTGGAAGAGGACGCGACCGACGACAACGGTGTGGAGAACCCGGCGGCCCGCAAGCCGATGGGCAAGCTCCGCCGTGCGCTCGCCCACTGGTACACGAAGGACAACGTGTCCTTCGAGGGCGTGGAGGCCCACAGCGGCCACCACCTGAACCACTCCTCTCACGGAGACGACAAGGGCCACTAGGGTCCACCTGTCGTGACGACGGACCCGGCCGCATCGCGCGGCCGGGTCCGTCGTGTGTCCGCCGCAGGAGCGGCCCTACCGGCCCCTGGCGACGCTGAGAGGCGCTCGGTGGGGCGTGGAGGGGCGGGCGCACACCCGTGGGTGGGCGCGGCGCTCCGGGGCCCTCAGCGCACGGAGAAGGGGGCCGACCGCCCGTGGCGGTCGGCCCCCTCAGTCATGGGGAGCGCCGGGCTCAGCCCGCGTAGATGTCGTCGATCTCCTTGCTCCACTGCTTGCTGACGACGTGGCGCTTGACCTTCAGGGAGGCGGTCATCTGGCCGCCCTCCTCGGTGAAGTCGCTGGGCAGGATCTTGAACTTCTTGATGCCCTCGGCCTTGGAGACCGCCTTGTTGGCGTCGTCCACGGCGCCCTGGATGGCGGCCTGGAGGTCGGCGTCACCGGTCAGGTCGGCGATCTCGCCCGTCTTGTTGTTCGAGGTCTTCCACAGCTCGAAGGACTCGGGGTCGATCGTGACCAGGGCCGCGATGAACTTGCGGTTGTCACCCACCACCATGCACTGGCTGACCAGGGCGTGGGAGCGGATGCGGTCCTCCAGGACGGCCGGGGCGACGTTCTTGCCGCCCGCCGTCACGATGATCTCCTTCTTGCGGCCGGTGATGCTGAGGAAGCCGTCCGCGTCGAGGGAGCCGAGGTCACCGGTGCGGTAGAAGCCGTCCTCGTAGGCCTCCTCGGTGGCCTTCTCGTTCTGCCAGTAGCCGACCATGATGTGGTCGCCCTTGAGCAGGATCTCGCCGTCGTCCGCGATGCGCACGGTCGTGCCGGGCATGGGCTGGCCGACGGTGCCGATCTTGTTGAAGCCGGGGCTGTTGACCGAGGTCGGGGCGGTGGTCTCGGTGAGGCCGTAGCCCTCGACGATGGTCAGGCCGACGCCGCGGAAGAAGTGCCCGAGGCGGTCGCCCAGGGCGGAGCCGCCGGAGACCGCGTAGTCGGCCTGGCCGCCGAGGCGGTCCGTGATCTTCCCGTAGACGAGTTTCTTGAACAGACCGTGCTTGAGCTTGAGGGTGAACGGGACGTTCCCGGTGGCCAGCGCCTTGCTGTACTCGATGGCGGTGTCGGCGGCGGCGTTGAAGATCTTGCCCTTGCCCTCGCCCTCGGCCTTCTGTTGGGCCTTGGTGAAGACCTTCTCGAACACGCGGGGGACCGCGAGGAGGAACGTGGGCTTGAAGACCGAGAACTGGTCGATCAGGTCCGGGCCGGTGCTGGGGTAGTGGCCCAGCACGGCCTTGCCCTCGATGACCATGACCTGGACGAAGCGCGCGAAGACGTGCGCCAGGGGGAGGAAGAGCAGGGTGGAGGGAACGCCCTCGTGGCCCAGGATGATCGGCTTGGCCGGGCCCTCCAGCGCGGAGTGGGCGATGAAGAGGAAGTTGCGGTGGGTGAGTTCGCAACCCTTGGGGCGGCCGGTGGTGCCGGAGGTGTAGATGAGCGTGGCGAGGTCGTCGGCGCCCACCGCGGTGCGGCGGGTCTCGAGGTCCTCGTCGGAGACGTCGGTGCCGGTGGCGGTGAGGGCCGTGAGGTCGTCGCCGTCGAACCGCCACAGGTGGGCGAGCTCGGGCGTGTTGGCCCGGATTCCCTCGACGCGCTTGGCGTGGTCCTCGGTCTCCACGAACGCGGCCTTGGCCCCGGAGTCGGAGAGGATCCACTCGATCTGCTCGGCGGAGGAGGTCTCGTAGATGGGTACGGTGACGGCGCCGACCGACCAGACCGCGTAGTCGACCGCGGTCCACTCGTAGCGGGTGCGCGACATGAGGGCGACGCGGTCGCCCTGCCCGATGCCCGCGTTGATCAGGGCCTTGGCGTATCCGACGATGTCGCCGTGCAGCTGCTCGACGGTCACGTCGCGCCACTGGCCGGCCCCGGCCTCCTCCTGACGGCGGGCGGCGACGGCGTTCGGCTCGCTGGCCGCGCGCGCAAAGAGCGTGTCGGTCAGCCGCGCGTCATCGGAGATCTCAGCCTTCGCGGGAGAGCTGTATTCGCGCACGTGATGCTCCTGGACGTGTACGGGTTCTGGGTGGTGGGGACGTGACGACCGTAACAACACCATCCTACTCGTGAGTAGAACAGGTTGCCGTTCGGTATCCAACGGTGATCCGAGCCGGACGCGCCCCGCGGGGCGAACACCCTGCTCGTCGTGTGTCCGCCCGGTGGCCGCGTGTGGTCGGGTCGGGCCTTCCCCTGTGATGTTGTCGGCGTGGTCGTTGCCGCCGGGGCGCGGGTCGCCCCCTGTCGGTCCGCCCGGAATTCGCAGGTCAAGCAGTTGATCCCGGCTACTGTCCGCGCGGAGCCGAGACTATCGCGCGCCGAGCTCTTCGTGTGCATCCGGTGAGGTTCGCGTCATTTCCGCCCAAAAGGGAGCGGTGTCCGTTTGGGGTGCCGAACGGAGGGCCCGGTGTTTCCTCCCGGTTGCCGTAACGCGACGGACCCCAGGGGTCATCCCCGGTCAGGTCCCCCGGGGGTCCCTGGCTCTTCCCTGAACCTCCCCGGCCGCGCCTGTCGGCGCCGGGCCCGGGCGGTTAACGTGATGCCAGACGCACCTACAGGAGGCTCACGGACATGACCGACAACAACACCGGGCGCTCGGAGCGGTCGGGCGGCGGACGTCCCGACAACCCCGACCTCATCGACGACGCGCTGCGCCTGGTCGACACCCTCCAGCGCAGGCTCCTGGTCGCCGGGGTCAAACGCGGTGTCAGTGCCGTCACCAGCCCCCCGGCCAAGGGTGACGTGTGGGAGGAGGCGATCCGCGTGGAGACGCAGGAGCAGCGCCCCCCGCTGGAGGAGTTCGTCGAGATCGTGCGCAGGAGCGCGCCGGAGGTCGCCGGGCACCTCGGGCGGGCCGGCCTGTCCTTCGCGGACGCCGTGGGGCGCACCTGGGGCGTCGTGGAGCGCTCCTTCGAACAGGGCCGGGAAGAGGCCGCCCGGGCGCGGGAGGAGCGGGAGGAGCGTGAGCGCGAGGACCGCGAGCGGGACGCGCGTGCCCGACGTGACTCGCCGGAGGCTTCGGAGGGGGCTCCCCGGGGTGGCGAGAAGGCCCAGGGTGGCGAGGATTCGCAGGTCACGGCAGGGGATTAGGGCAAATGGGGTGCTGGTCCCTCTCGGGGTGTGCCCCGCCGCCCGAGCCTGGTTTAATCGAATGGTTTACACCATTTGAAAACCCTCTGCCATGAACCTTGAGACTTATGTCAGAGTTCGGGCGTAAGTAGAAGGAGCTGCCCCCATGCTGACCATTGGCGTAGACATCGGCGGAACCAAGGTCGCCGCCGGTGTCGTCGACCACGACGGGCAGATCCTGGACAAGGTCAAGTACCCCACCCCGGCCAACGACCCGCGCGCCCTGGCCGAGGTCGTGGGCCGGGCCGTACGGGAGCTCCGCGATCGCCGACCCGAACGCGGGGTCAGCGCGGTGGGGGTGGGCGTGGCCGGGTTCGTGGACGAGGACCGCGCCACCGTCCAGATCGCCGTCAACCTCGGCCTGCACGACGAACCCCTCAAGGAACGCGTGCAGCGGCACGTCGACCTCCCCGTGGTCATCGAGAACGACGCCAACGCCGCCGCCTGGGCCGAGGCCCGGTTCGGAGCGGGGCGCGGCAGCGATCACATCGTCTGCGTGACCCTGGGCACCGGGATCGGTGGCGGCCTCGTCCTCGGAGGCGCCCTGCACCGGGGGCGCCACGGCGTCGCCGCCGAGGTCGGGCACTACCGCATGGTCCCGCACGGCCGCCGCTGCGCCTGCGGGAACCACGGCTGCTGGGAGCAGTACGCCAGCGGCCGCGCCCTGGTGGCCGAGGGACAGGACCTGGCCCGCACGGACCCCGAGAGGGGCGAGCGCATGCTCAAACTCGCGGACGGCCTCGTGGAGCGGATCGAGGGCGAGGTCATCACGCGCGCCGCGATGGAGGGCGATCCGGCCGCCCTGGAGTGCTTCCGGATCGTGGGGGACTGGGCCGGGCTCGGCCTGGCCGACCTCGCCGCGATCCTGGACCCCGAGTGCTTCGTGCTCGGCGGCGGGGTCTCCGACGCGGGGGACATCATCCTCGACCCGGTGCGCGCCTCGTTCGCGCGGCACGTCTCCGGACGCCCCGACCGCCGCCTCGCCGAGGTGCGCGTCGCCGAACTCGGCGGCGAGGCGGGCATCGTCGGCGCGGGCGACCTCGCCCGGCACTGAGGGGCCGCGTCGGCCACCGCGCACTCGACCGACGCGAAGGGGGCGGTCACCGGGAATCCCGGTGACCGCCCCCTTCGCGTCCTGCGCGGTGCGACGCTACGCGTCGTCGTCCCGCTTCCCCCGGGCCTGCTCGGCGTCGGCCCGCCCCGCTGCCTTCCGGGCGCGCTTCTCCTCGCGAGCGGCCTCCTTGCGGGCCTTGCGGTCGGCCCTGCGCTCGGCGCGGCGGGTCCGGCGCTCGTCCTTGGCACTGGCCTGCTGCTCGCGCCGGGCCTCCTTCTCCTCGGCCTCGATCTCGGCCTTGACCGCCTGCGCGTAACGGTCCACGTACTCCTGGCCGGAGAGCTCCATGAGCGCGTACATGATCTCGTCGGTGATCGCCCGCAGGACCCGCTGGTCCTTCTCCATCCCGTAGTACCGGGAGAAGTCGAGCGGCTTGCCGAAGACCACCTTGGGGCGCACACCCAGCTTGGGGACGGTGCGGCCGGGAGGCATGATCTTCTCCAGGTTGATCATCGCCATCGGCACGACCGGGGCCTTCGCCTCCAGAGCCAGACGGGCCACACCGGTGCGTCCCCGGTACAGCTTGCCGTCCGGGGAGCGGGTGCCCTCGGGGTAGATCCCCAGCAGTTCTCCGCGCTTGAGCACGCGCAGCCCGGTGCGCAGGGCCGCCTCACTCGCCTTGCCGCCGGAGCGGTCGATCGGGATCTGACCCACGCCGGTGAAGAACGCCCGGCTGACGAACCCCTTCACACCGGTGCCGGTGAAGTACTCGGCCTTCGCGAGGAAGGTGATCCTGCGCGGGAGCGGCAGCGGACCGAAGAAGTGGTCGGAGAACGACAGGTGGTTGCTGACCATGATGGCCGGACCGCGCCGCGGCACGTTCTCCACGCCCTCCGCGCGGGGTTGCCACAACACGGCCAGAACCGGCCCCAGGATCGCCTTGACCACCCAGTAGAACATTGCTTCAGATCACCCCTGCACACGCGGGGAGCACTGGGGCAGGGCCTGCCACGTCTCACTGTCCCGCTCGGCTGACATTGTCCGGAAGGCCCCCACCGCGGACACGGGGAGGCTGACGAGCGCCATCTTCCCACCACGTGCGGGTCTCCACCAAAAGCGTCCAGAACGGACTCATACCGTTCTTCGCGGGTCAGGAGCAGAACGCGCCGCGGGGCACTGTCGAGGATACTCACGACCGGTGGGGGTCTCGCGGCAGGTCCGCCCCAGGACACCCGGGAACACGCCGGGCGCTCCCGGGGTTCGGGCAGGAGAACGCTACCGTTCACTCGATGACAAACGCTCGCCCGAGCGACTAGCCTCACGGCTGGGGCCGCCGTCCCGACCGGTTCCCCGCCGAACGATCCCGGGAGCAGATCTGTGAGACCGACCAGCGCCATCCCCCTCATCCCGGGGGCGGACCCCTTCAGCCACACGGGTTCGGGCGTCGGAGTCCTGCTCTGCCACGGGTTCACCGGGTCGCCGTACTCGATGCGCCCCTGGGCCGAGTACCTGGCGGAGGCGGGCCTGACGGTGGAACTCCCGCGCCTGCCCGGACACGGCACCACCTGGCAGGACATGGCCTCCACCACCAGCGACGACTGGTACGCGGAGGTGGAGGCGGCACTGCTCGACCTCGCGCACAGGTGCGACGAGGTGTACGTCATGGGCCTGTCCATGGGTGGCGCGCTCACCCTGCGCCTGGCCCAGGAACACCCCGACATCGTCCGGGGGGTGGTCCTGGTCAACCCTTCCCTGACCGTGGAGGACCACAGGCTCCCGATCATCGCCCCGATCCGCCACCTCGCCGCCCGCCTGATGCCCTCCACGCCCGGCCTGTCCAGCGACGTGGCGCTGGAAACCGCCTCCGAGGGCGGGTACGACCGGGTGCCCACCGCCGCCGCCGCGACACTCCCGAAGCTGTGGCGCGCGGTTCAGGACGGCATGTCCGGTTTGCGGGCGCCTGTTCTGGCCTACCGGAGCCCCCAGGACCACGTCGTCGGACCGGACAGTCTGCGTATCCTCGCTAAGAGGGCGGTCAACACCCGGCTGACGATCCACCTGCTCCACGACAGCTACCACGTCGCGACTCTCGACCACGACGCCGCCACCATCTTCGAAGGAAGCCTCGCGTTCGTACGCGAGCGCAGTAGAAGCGGGGAAGGAACCGACCGATGACGCAACGTCGGGGCAACGGCCTGCTCGCCGACGCCTACGTTCCGCTGATCCTGCTCGCGCCCTCCCACGCCGACCTCATGCTGGAGGCGCTCCGGCGCAGCGGGATCGCCGCCTACGCGGTCCCCCTGGCGGAGGACGTCCTGGAGCCGACCGGCGGCCAGGTCGAGGACCCGCCCACCGACCACCTCTACGTCGACGCCGAGGAGCGCGGCGCCGCGGAGCGGGTGCTCGGCTCCGAACTGCCCGACCTGAGCGAGCACGGAGCCGGCCCCGACCTGTTGGCGCCGCGCGCCGAGATCAGACCCGAGGCCGAGGGCGAGGAGGCCCAGGAGGCCTCCGCCGGGCACGAGGGCAACGACGCACCCGTCGGCGGCGACCTCCTGGACGGCCCCCCGGCCAACGTCGAACCCGACGCCTCCCGGGCGCGCGCCAACGACGAGGACGACGTCTGGAACGACCTGGTCGCCCGCTTCTACGACGACTCCGAGGGCTCCAGCGAACAGCGGGACCGGGTCGCCTGGCCCGACGTCGAGAACCTCAGCGCTCCTGACGAGCACCAGACGCGGCTCGGCGACATCCTCGCCAACCTGCCCCGGGACCCGGGCGAGGACGACGAGGAGTCCCGCGATGAGGACCGCCGCCGGGCCGAGGCGGAGATGGAGGGCCACTACGAGCCGCCGCCCCCGCCGCCCCTGCTCCAGGGCGACCGGGTGGGCATCGCCGCCTGGTTCGGACTCCTGGGCGGGCCGGTGCTGCTGTTCGGCGCCGCCTTCATGGGCATCGCACTACCGAACTGGGTCATGTTCCTGGCCGTCGCGGCCTTCCTGACCAGCTTCGTCGTGCTCATCCTGCGCATGACCGACTCCCGGCCGCCCGGTGACAACGGTCCCGACAACGGGGCGGTGGTCTGACCCCTGGGCTTCGACGTCCCCCTCTGGCGCGCCTTCGCCCTCTTCCGCGCCGTCGCTCTGGTCTACGCCCTCGTGCCGCTCGCCCAGCACCACGAGTACCTGACCCGGCCCTGGCTCGCCTGGGCGGTGCTGGTCGCCATGGCCTGCTGGACCGTGGTGACGACCTACGCCTACGCCCACCCGGCCTGGCGGACCTCGCGCCTGCTGGTCGCCGACCTCGCCGTGGCCTTCGGCTGCATGTTCGCCACCGGTCTGGCGGCCACCCCCCACTACCTCACCCAGGCGCCCCCGCTGAGCTCATACTGGTTCGCCGGGGCCGCGCTGTCGGCCAGCGTCATCTGGGGCCGCCGCGGCGCCGCCACGGTCGCGCTGGCCTACGGCTTCGCCGACATCACCCTGCGTGTGCTGATGGACGCCAAGATCACCGCGGCCACCGTGCGCGGGGTGGCACTCCTGCTGCTGGCCTGCCTGGCCGTCGGCTACATGGCGCGGGTCGCCGAGCAGGCCGAGCGGCGCTTCGCCCAGGCGGTGACCCTGGAGGCGCGCATCCGCGAACGCGAGCAGCTGGCCCGCTCCATCCACGACTCGGTCCTCCAGGTCCTGTCCCTGGTGCGCCGTCGCGGCGACGAGATCGGCGGCCAGGCCGCCGAACTGGGCCGGATGGCCGGTGAGCAGGAGGTGCGGCTGCGGTCCCTGCTCACCGACGGCCTCGACGCGTCGGCGTCGGTGCCCACCGAACCCGGTGCCGAGGCCGCCCCGGACTCTCCGGCGGACCTCAGAGAGGCGCTGCGCCGTCTGGAGACCGTGCTGGTCTCGGTGTCGGCCCCGGCCACCCCGGTGCTCCTGCCGGGAGACACCGCCGCCGAACTCGCCGCCGCCGTGGCCGCCGCGCTGGACAACGTGGAACGGCACTGCCCGCCCGGGACCCGGGTGTGGGTCCTGCTGGAGGACGAGGAGCACGCGGTCACCGTGACCGTGCGCGACGACGGCCCCGGCATCGAGCCCGGGCGTCTGGAGCGGGCCCGAGCGGACGGCCGCCTCGGTGTCGCCCAGTCGGTCGTCGGCCGGGTCCGCGACCTGGGCGGCACCACCGAGCTGTTCTCGGAGCCCGGTGAGGGCACCGAGATCGAGATGTCCGTCCCACGCGCCTGAGCCCCGGGCGGGCACGGCGTCAGCGCAGCGGGGGCCCGTCCCCGGGTTCCTCCTGGTGGGAGAAGCGCTCCTCGTTCCAGGGATCGGCCCTGTTGTGGTAGCCGCGCTCCTCCCAGAACCCCCGCCGGTCACCCACCATGTACTCCACGGACCGCAGCCACTTCACGCTCTTCCAGCCGTACAGGTGCGGTACCACCAGGCGCACGGGGAAACCGTGTTCGGGGGCCAGCGCCACACCGTCGTGGTGCGTGGCGAGCAGCACTCCGTCGTCGAGGAAGTCGTCCACCCGCAGATTGGCGCTGTAGCCGTACTCGCCCCACGCCATCACGTGCGTGACCTCAGGCGACGGCGGGGCCAGCCGGACGAGGTCGGTCGCGAGGAGCCCTCCCCAGGGGACCCCGGGCACGGTGAACCGCATGACGCAGTGGAAGTCGCGGACCACGTCCGTGCGGGGCAGACCGCCGAACTCCTGCCAGGTCCACCGGTAGGTGCCCAGGGACTCGGTCGCGCCGAACACCCGGAAGTCCCACCGCTCCGGGCGGAAGGTGGGCACCCTGCCGTAGTGCAGGGGCCTGTGCTCGTGGCGCACCGCCTGGCCCGGCGGCAGGCGCGGTCGCTGTTCCGCGCCCGTCCCCCCGGCCTCCTCGCCCTCGGACAACCCGTCCTCCCGTCCCTTCGATCCGGCCCCGCGGGCCCTGGTACGTCCCCCCGCGCAGGGGTGGACGACGGCGTCCTGTCATCCTGCCAGGCGCCGGCGAGAGCCACGTCACTCCCCCCGGTCGTGTGGGGGAGTGCTCACCTTGCGCTATAGTCACTGCCATGCAGCAGAACTTTTGGCGCTTTTATGGCTACCGGCCCATCTCCCCGGTCGCCTGTAAAGCGCTGCGCTGACACAGACGACTTCCCAGGAGCCCCGGGCCGGTAACGGCCCGGGGCTCCTTTGTTTTCGCCCGGGGTCGAAGCCCCCGGCCTCGGCGCGACAACCGCGCGGCTCAGCCACCCAACCGACACACAGGGAAAACCACATGGTCATCGTTATGGCGCCGGGCGCCACCTCCGACAACATCGAAGCCCTCGTCGAGCTGGTCACCTCCGCCGGAGGCGAGGCGTACGTGACACGCGGCGTCAGCCGCACCATCATCGGTCTGGTCGGCAACGTCGAGCGCTTCCAGGACCTCGGCCTGGCCGCCAAGCCCGGGGTGAGCGAGGTGCTGCGCATCTCGGCGCCGTACAAGCTCGTCAGCCGCGAGAACCACGACAGCCGCACCGTGGTCAGCGTCCGCGGTGTCCCGATCGGCGGCGACAACATGACCGTCATCGCGGGCCCCTGCGCCGTCGAGACCCCCGAGCAGACCCTCGAAGCGGCCCTCATGGCCAAGGCCGCCGGTGCGGCCCTCCTGCGCGGCGGCGCCTACAAGCCCCGCACCTCCCCGTACGCCTTCCAGGGACTGGGTGAGGAGGGCCTGAAGATCCTCGCCGACGTACGCGAGAAGACCGGAATGCCCATCGTCACCGAGGTCGTGGACGCCGCGGACGTCCCGCTGGTCGCCTCCTACGCGGACATGCTCCAGGTCGGCACCCGCAACATGCAGAACTTCGCCCTCCTCCAGGCGGTCGGTGACGCCGGGAAGCCGGTCCTGCTCAAGCGCGGCATGAGCGCCACCATCGAGGAGTGGTTGATGGCCGCCGAGTACATCGCCCAGCGCGGCAACCTCGACATCGTCCTGTGCGAGCGCGGCATCCGCACCTTCGAGAAGGCCACCCGCAACACCCTGGACATCAGCGCCGTTCCGGTCGCGCAGGGTCTGACCCACCTTCCGGTGATCGTCGACCCGTCGCACTCCGGCGGCAAGCGCGACCTGGTCCTCCCGCTCTCCCGCGCGGCCATCGCGATCGGCGCCGACGGCGTGATCGTGGACGTGCACCCGAGCCCGGAGACCGCGCTGTGCGACGGTCCGCAGGCGCTGCTGGAGGAGGACCTGCCCCAGCTCCGCGACCTGGCGGGCACCCTGGCCACCCTGAGCGGCCGCACCCTCACCCCGGCGCCCGCGCGCGAGCTCGCCGACAGGTGAACGCCGGTTTCTGAGGCCCCGGCCGCCCGGGGGTGACACGACGGTGCCCCGGACGCTCACGAGCGTCCGGGGCACGGTACCGTCCACGGGCCCGGAGCGGGCCCGCCCGTCCTACACGGCCGGGGTGACGGCCTTGGCGGCGGAGGGGGCGACCTGGGTGGGCGCGGCCTCTCCCAGGAAGCTGGGGCGGTGCAGCTGCGCGGTGGTCACCAGGTGCTCGGCCAGCTCCTCAGCGTCCAGGCGCTTCTCGATCTGGCGCAGGTCGCCGATCTTCGCCGCGGTCTCGACCTGGCGCGGAGTGAGCATCGTGCAGCAGTCCTCGTCGGGCAGCTCCGAGATGGACAGCGTCCCGATCCGGCGGGCCTGGTCCATGATCTCGGTCTTGTCCATGCCGATGAGCGGCCGCAGGATCGGCAGGTCGACCGCGTCGTCCAGGGCGGTCAGGTTGGTCATCGTCTGGCTGGAGACCTGGCCCAACGCGTCACCCGTGATCAGGCACTCCGCCTTGAGGTCGTCGGCCAGGGCCTCGGCGGTCTTGAGCATCAGCCGCCGCTGGGCCACGATCTGGAGCCGCTCGATGCCGGAGCTCTTCAGCTGCTGCTGGGCCTTGCCGAACGGCACCACGAACAGGCGCGAACCCACCTGGTAGCGGTCCAGCTGGCGGACCAGGCTGTAGGCCTTGTAGATGGACTCGGGGCCGGTGAAGGGCATCCCGGAGAAGTGCAGGAAGTCCACCTTGAGCCCGCGCCGGATCATCCGGTGGGCGGCGACGGGGGAGTCGATGCCGCCGGACATCAGCACGAGGCCGCGCCCGCTCATCCCGGCGGGCAGACCGCCCTGACCGGGGATGCCGTCGGTGAAGACGAACGCCTCGTCCTTGTCGACCTCGACGTACAGGGTGTTGTCGGGCCGCTTGAGGTTCACCTTGTAGCCGTGCGCCTCGATGATCCGGGACCCGAGGTATCCGGCCAGGTCGCCGGAGTTCATCTCGAAGCGCTTGTCGCGGCGACGGGCGCGCACCGCGAAGGTGCCCTCGCGGCCCGCCATGGAGCGCACACCGATGTCGACGATGGCGTCCAGGTCCTTGGCCACGCGGCGCACCAGGTGCACCCAGACCACGCCCATGACGTTGGCCATACGGTCGGCGATCTCCGCGATCTCCAGGTCGGAGGCGCCGGGCTTGCGCACGATGATCACGCCCGCGCCGCGCTGGGAGAGGCGGATGTCGCCCAGGTCGCGCACGGAGGAGCGGATGTTGTTGTGCAGGCGGCGCTCGAACAGCTTGCGGTTGGAGCCCTTGAGAACGATCTCGCCGAGCTTCATGAGCACGCAGAGCTCGCCGAGCCCGGCGTCGGCTCCGACCTCGGTTACGGGGAGCGGCGCGGACTCAAGCGACGCGGACATGGTGCTACCTCCGGAGGGTGATACCTGGGGTGGGCGGTGGAACGATGCCTTCCAGTATCGAACAATCCCCGGACCGCTCGGTCCATTCCCGGTGCACACGGCATCCGGGTGAGACCCCGGACACGGCCGGGCCCCTCCCTGACGTGGGAGGGGCCCGGCACACGCCACGGTCGCGCCCTAGCCGAAGAAGACCTCGGCCTCCTCGTAGCGCTCCGCGGGCACGGTCTTGAGGGTGTCGGTGGCCTCGGCCAGGTCGACCCGCACGATGTCGGTGCCCTGGAGGCCGACCATCTTGCCGAAGGACTTGTCGTGCACGGCCTCGATGGCGTTCACGCCCAGGCGGGTGGCGAGCACCCGGTCGAAGGCGGTGGGGGTGCCGCCGCGCTGGACGTGGCCCAGCACGACCGAACGGGCCTCCTTGCCGGTGCGCCGCTCGATCTCCTCGGCGAGCGTCTGGCCGATCCCGCCCAGGCGCACGTGGCCGAAGGCGTCCGTCTCGCCGGTGGCCAGCTCCAGCTGCCCCTCCTTGGCGTGGGCGCCCTCGGCGACCACGATGATGGGCGCGTACTGGGTCTCGAAACGGCTCTCGACGTGCTTGACGACCACGTCCATGTCGAAGGGTCGCTCGGGGATGAGGATGACGTTGGCGCCCGCGGCCATGCCCGAGTGCAGGGCGATCCATCCGGCGTGGCGGCCCATGACCTCCACGACCAGGGCGCGGTGGTGCGACTCCGCCGTGGTGTGCAGGCGGTCGATCGCCTCCATGGCGATGTTGACCGCCGTGTCGAACCCGAACGTGTAGTCCGTGGCGTTGAGGTCGTTGTCGATGGTCTTGGGCACGCCCACCACGTTGACGCCGCGGTCGTGCAGCTGGCGGGCGACACCCAGGGTGTCCTCGCCGCCGATGGCCACCAGCGCGTCCACGCCGAGCCCGGCCATGTTGTCCTTGACCCGCTCGACGCCGCCCTCGATCTTCATGAGGTTGGTGCGGGAGGAGCCCAGGATCGTGCCGCCCCGGGGGAGGATGCCGCGCACCGCGGAGACGTCCAGGGGCATGGTGTCGCCCTCCAGGGGGCCGCGCCAGCCGTCCCGGAAGCCGACGAACTCGTATCCGTAGTCCTTGATGCCCTTACGGACCACGGCGCGGATGACCGCGTTCAGACCAGGGCAGTCTCCACCGCCGGTCAGCACCCCGACTCGCATACGACTTCTCCTCGACGTTGGTGGGTGTTCCGGGCGCTGGGCGCCCTATGGTCTAGACCATAGTGGGCGGGGGGAGTCCGGGCCAACCCCGCCTGGAGAACGCCATCCGAAACCCCGCGTTACGGCCGCCGTCGGGGGGAGGCGTCACGGGGTCATTCGTCCAGGCCCCGGTCGATGGCGTAGCGCACCAGCTCCACCCGGTTGTGCAGGTGCAGCTTGGTCAGGGTGTTCTGGACATGGTTCTGGACCGTGCGGTGGGAGATGGTGAGGCGGCGGGCGATCTGCTTGTAGGCCAGTCCCTTGGCCACCAGCCGCAGCACCTCGGTCTCCCGGGGCGTCAGCTCGGGTGCCCGCTCCCGGCTGTCGGCGGAGCTGTCGTCCTCGGCCGACAACCGCCGGTACTCGCCGAGCACCAGTCCGGCCAGCCCCGGTGTGTAGACCGCCTCGCCGGTGTGCACCCGGCGGACGGCGTCGAGGAGCTCCTCGCGCCCGGCCGACTTCACGAGGTAGCCGGTGGCACCCGCCTTGACCGCCGCGAGCACGTCGTCGCTCTCGCCGCTGGCCGACAGCACCAGCACCCGTGGGGGCTCGGGCAGCGCCACCAGCGCCGCGGTCAGCTCCACCCCGTTGGTGTCGGGCAGGTGCAGGTCCACCACTGCGAGGGTGGGCCGGACCGCCGGGGCGATCCGCAGGGCCTTGGCGCCGTCGCCCGCCGTCCCCACCACCCGGAGCCCGGCCTCGGCAAGGTCCCGCGCCACCGCGTCACGCCACATGGGGTGGTCGTCCACGACCATCACCCGGATCTCGTCACCGCTCATGCGGCCGACCCTAGTACTGCCGCCCCCTTCCCGGACAGGGGAAGGGGGCGGCGGTCGCTCCGGTCCGTGCGGGGCACGGGCACCGGGTCAGTCGTCGTCGTCCTCGTCGAGGTCGCCCAGGTCGATCCCGCCGGGGGTGGCGGTGAGCTGGATCTTGGTGCCCTCGGGAGCGGTGCCGGTGTGCGACTGGTGCGCCACCACGCGGCCGCCGAAGATCCGCTCGACCTCGACCTCGAACCCGGCCTCCTCCAGCTCCTTGCGGGCGTCGCGGACGGAGTCGCCGACCACGTCCGGGATGTCGACCTCGGGCGGGCCGCTGGAGACGGTCAGCGTCACGCTGGCCCCGGGGCCGACGTTGGTGCCGGTGTCGGGGGACTGGCTGATCACCAGACCCTCGTCGATGCTCTCGCTCTCCTCCTCCACGATCTCGGCCGTCAGACCGAGGTCGCTGAGGGTCTTCTCGGCGTCCTCGCGCTTCTCCCCGGCCAGGCTCGGAACGGGGATCCCGCTGCTGACGGTGATGGTCACCGTCCCCTCCCGGTCCGCGTCCTCCCCGGCCTCGGGACTGGTGGCCAGCACCTCGCCGGGGGCGTTGTCCGGGGAGTCCTGCTCCTCTTGGACAACGCTCTCGTCGTCGAAGCCGAGGTCCTCCATCGCCTTGAGCGCGTTGGCGACGTCGTCACCCACGAGGTCGGGCATGGACACGTTCTGCGGGCCCTTGGACAGGAACACCGTCACCGTGTCACCGGGGGAGAGGCGGTCGTCCACCTCCGGGTCGGTGTCGCCGACCTCACCGGCCGCCGCGTCGTCGCTGTACACCGTGTCGTCGGAGAGATCGACCACCAGTCCGGCGGCGCGGATCTGCTCGCTGGCGGCCTCGGGGGACAGCCCGATCACGTCGGGGACGGACTCGTAGCGGCCGAGCAGGAACCACCAGCCCGCCACCCCCACGACCAGGGCCGTCACGAGCGCCCCGACCACCAGGAGGCGGTTGCGCGAGAACCACGACCCGCCCCTCGCGGGGTAGTCGTCGTAACCGTCGTCGTCGTAGTCGTCCCGACCCAGGTCGGCGCCGTTCATGTCCACGACCATGGTGGCGTTCTCGGTGCCCGGACCCGCGCCGCCCGCGATCAGCTGGGGCGCGGTCATGGTGGCGGCCGAGTTGGCCTGCGGTGCCACGGGGGCCAACGGCGCGGCCGAGCCCGAGACGGTGTCCGGCAGGGTGCGCAGGACCTCCAGGACCTTGGCCAGGTACTGGCCCGCGTTGCTCGGACGGTACCGGGGGTCGCGCTCGGTGGCCTTGGTGACCAGGCCGTCGACCTCGGGCGGCAGGTTCGGCAGGAAGTGCGAGGGGCGCGGGACGTCCTCGGTCACGTGCTGGTAGGCGATCGCGATCGGCGTCTCACCGGTGTGCGGCTGGCCGCCGGTGAGCAGTTCGTAGAGCATGATGCCGGCCGCGTAGACGTCGCTGCGCGCGTCGGCCGTGCCCTTCTCGATCTGCTCGGGCGCCAGGTAGGCGGCGGTGCCCATGAGCGTGCCGGTGCGGGTCAGCCCCTGGTTGGACTGCTCCACCGCGCGGGCCAGACCGAAGTCGGCCACCTTGACCCGGCCGTCCTTGCTGATGAGGACGTTCTCAGGCTTGACGTCGCGGTGCACCATGCCGGCCTGGTGGGCGGCGCCGAGCGCGGCCAGCACCGAGGCCATGAAGTTCAGGGCCTGCTTCGGGGCCAGTCGCCCGTGCTCCTTAAGGAGGTCGCGCAGGGTCTGGCCCGGGACGTACTCCATGGCCAGGAAGACGTGCCCCTGGTCCTCACCCTGGTCGAAGACCTGCACGACGTTGGGGTGCGAGAGCTTGGCGACCGAGTGGGCCTCGTTGATGAAGCGCTGGACGAAGGTCGGGTCCTGGGCCAGGGAGGGGTGCATGACCTTGAGTGCCAGCCGTCGGTCCAGCCTCAGGTCGTGGGCGACGTAGACCGTCGCCATGCCGCCACCGGCGATCCTTGACTCGACGAAGTAGCGACGGTCCAGCGTCGCGCCTACAAGCGGGTCGGAAGTCGTCATGTCCACGGCGGGATTGTGTCCTTGCTGCGGGGAGCGCGGGCGTTCGCTGCCGGTGGCGCGTACCCGACACCTGGTGTCGATCCGACACGATAGCGGAAGCCGGTGTCAGGTTTGCCCCGCGGTTCACGGTCGCGGCGGCCCTCGTGTCCACCGTCGTGGAGCCGACCGGAGTCGGTTCGGGGCGTTCGCGCCTGGGCGGTCTGTGGGTGCGGTGCCGTCGCGCGGCACGCACACCCCTCCCACGGTAGGGGACGGCTCCAAACCCGGTGGTCACGGTGTGTTTGCGTGTCGTGACCCAACGTTCCGACGCGTGTGTCGGTGCAGGCGGCGGCCCCGCCCCCGGACTCCCGGCCCCCACCGCGGGGTGTCCCTCCCGAGGTGCTCAGACCACGTCGGGGCTGGACGCCCTGGCGTGGCGGCGGACCGGGATGCGCCCGGCCAGCCGGGCGCCGCGTCCGGCGCGCACGGCGTCGCGCATCGCCGTGGCCATCCGCACCGGCTCCTGGGCGCGGGTCACGGCCGTGGCCAACAACACCGCGTCACAGCCCAGTTCCATCGCCAGCGCGGCGTCACTGGCCGTGCCGATGCCCGCGTCCACGATCACCGGGACGTCGGCCTGCTCGACGATCAGCTCCAGGTTGTGCGGGTTGCGGATGCCCAGGCCGGAACCGATCGGCGCGGCGAGCGGCATCACGGCGGCGCAGCCCAGCTGCTCCAGACGGCGCGCCAGCACCGGGTCGTCGTTGGTGTAGGGCAGCACGGTGAAACCGTCGTCGACCAGCGCCTCCGCGGCGTCCAGGAGCTCCACCGGGTCGGGCAGGAGGGTGTGCTCGTCGGCGACCACCTCCAGCTTCACCCAGTCGGTGCCCAGCGCCTCGCGGCCGAGCCTCGCCGTGCGCACGGCGTCCACGGCGGTGAAGCACCCGGCGGTGTTGGGCAGCGGACGGATGCCGTTGCGGTCCAGGACGTCCCACACCGACCCCTGGGTGCCCGGACTGATCCGGCGCATCGCCACGGTGGTGAGTTCGGTCCCCGACGCCAGGAGCGCCTCCTCCAGAACCTCCAGGGAGGGTGCCCCGCCGGTGCCGGTGATGAGGCGGGAGCCGAAGGAGACCCCCGCGATGACGAGCGGGTCCTCCAGGGCGCGTTCCGCGACGGTCACGGACTCGTGCGTCTGTGTCATGGTTCAGCCTCCCTGTACGGCGGTGAGGACGTCCACGCGGTCGCCCGCGGAGAGCGCGGTGTCCGTCCAGGCGGTGCGGCGTACCACCTCGTCGTTGACCGCGACGGCGATCCCCCCGGGAACGGCGCCGTCCCCGGCGTCGGTGAGTGCGCGCACGACCCCGTCCACGGTGGTCGCCGCGCTCTCCTGGGCCTGTCCGTTGATGATCAGTTCCACTGCTACTCCCACGTCTGCTCACGCGTCCATCTGCTGGCTGCGAACCGACGCGCGTACGGGGGCAGCGCGCCGGTGGTGAGGGCCTCGGCCATGACCTCCCCCGTCACAGGGGCCAGCAGGACCCCGTGTCGGAAGTGACCGGCGGCCAGGTGAAGTCCCGGGACCCGGGTCGGGCCCAGGAGGGGTTCGTTGTCGGGCGAGCCCGGCCGCAGTCCCACACAGGTCTCGACGACCTCCAGCTCGCTCACCCCCGGGACGAGTTCGCGCGCGTCCCGCAGGACCTGCCAGAGCCCGCCCACCGTCAGGGAGGTGTCGTGGCCCAGTTCCTCCTGGGTGGCGCCGACGATCACCTCGCCGTCCGCGCGCGGGACCAGGTAGACGGGGAACCCGCGCACCAGGCCGCGCACGGTACGGGTGACCAGCGGCGGTTCCCCGGAGGGCACCCGGGCGCGCAGCAGCTGTCCCTTGACCGGGCGCAGCGGCGGCACCACGGGTTCGGGCACCCGGACCCTCTCGCCCCAGCACCCGGCGGCCAGCACCACCTGGTCGGCGGGCAGAGCGGTGCCGTCGGCCAGGCGCACGCCCAGTCGCGACCGGTCGGGGCCCGGGGAGGTGACCTCCTCCGCGTACCCGGAGAACTCGCGCACGCCCGCACGTCCCCCGGCCCGGGCCAGGGCCAGGAGCAGGGCGCGCGGGTTCACGGAGTGGTCCTCGGGGGCCAGCACCCCGCCGCGCACGCCGGGCGCGAGCGTCGGTTCGAGTCGGCGGCACTCGCGGCTGGTCAGCCGTCGGGTGGGGATGCCCAGGCGTTCCTGGAGGGCGTGCAGGTCGGTGAGGACGGCCAGGTCGTCGCGGTCGAAGGCCACCAGGAGGGTGCCGGTACGGCGGTGGCCGACGTCGACCCCGCTGGCCTCCTCCAGTTCGGCGACGAAGCCGTCGTACAGGCGCGCGGAGCGCACCCCGAGCTCCATCAGCTCCTCCTCACCGAAGGCCGCCTCCGTGGCGGGGGTGAGCATGCCCGCGGCGACGGTCGAGGAGGCGCGCGCGGTGGAGGGTTCGGTGACGGGGTCGGGTTCGACCAGGGTGACGGCGAGACCGCGCTGGGCGGCCCGCCAGGCGGTGACCCGGCCGACGACCCCGCCGCCGATCACGACCACGGTATTGGTGGGATGAATCGTCTTCTGTGGGGGAACGTCGTTGGTGCGCACGGCGCCGTGTTCCACTCCCTTCGCCGGTATGACCCGGATCAGGTTCGTGCGGTCGGAGGCCGCGAGCCTCCCTCTCAGCCGGGTCCACCCGGCTCCCGCGGGACATGTCTCTGGGCCCCATCCTAGGACAACGCGTCCGGACCGGCCGTGGCGGGGATCTCCCAGGCAGGGTGTCCTCAGGCGGCGCGATGGTCTCCGAGGCCCGGTCGGGTGTGGCAGATTGGTGAGGTGACACAAAGCGATCGTGAACTCGACGAACTCGTCGGCGAATGGCTGACCCTGCGTGAGGCGGCCGCCCCGCTGGGCGTGAGCCCCAACCGCATCAAGACCCTCATCCGCGAGAACCGCCTGATGGGCGTGGTGCGCGGTGGGGAGCTCTCCATCCCCGCCGCCTTCCTGGACGGTCAGGACCTGGTCAAGGGCCTGCCGGGCACCATCGTGCTGCTGACCGACGCCGGATTCTCCACCGGGGAGGCCCTGCGTTGGCTGTTCACCCCGGACGACACCCTGCCGGGCACACCGATCCAGGCCATGCGCGAGAACCGGGGCACCGAGGTCCGACGCCGGGCGCAGGGCATGGCCTTCTGAGCCGTCCACGGCCCGGGGACGCACCACCGCGGTGACGTCCCCCGGGCCGTTGGTTATGGTGGGGCGCGTGAGGACGAGCCACGGAACCAGCCTGCGCGAGCGCCTGGACGCATCCCTTCTGTACCTGTGCACCGACGCCCGGACCGAGAGCGGTGATCTCGCGGAGTTCGCGGACGCCGCCCTGTCCGGGGGCGTGGACATCATCCAGCTCCGGGACAAGGGGCTGGAGGCGCGCGAGGAACTGGCCGCCCTGGAGGTCCTGAGGGAGGCGTGCGAACGCCACGGAGCCCTGCTCGCCGTGAACGACCGCGCCGACATCGCCCGCGCGGTGCGCGCCGACGTCCTGCACCTGGGCCAGCGCGACCTGCCGGTGCCCCTGGCCCGCGACGTCATCGGCGCCGACCCCCTGGTCGGCCGTTCCAACAACGACCCCGAGGCCGCCGCGCGATCGGCGGAGGAACCCGGGAGCGACTACTTCTGCGTGGGCCCGACCTGGGCGACCCCGACCAAGCCGGGACGCCCGGCGGCCGGGCTCGAACTGGTGGAACGCGCGGCCGCGCTGGGCACCGACCGGCCCTGGTTCGCGATCGGCGGCATCGACCTGGAGAACGTGGACCGGGTGCTGGACGCCGGAGCCACCCGCGTGGTCGTGGTGCGCGCCGTCACCGAGGCCGAGGACCCGCGAGCCGCGGCCAGCGCGCTCAGGGCCAAGCTCACCGCTCGACTCGCCTGAATGAACTCCGACGGCCCCGGGATCCCGCACGGGACCGGGGCCGCTCCATGCCCGCCCCTCCCAGGGGCGTCTTCGAGTACGGCGACCGCACGGGTCCAGAGCGTGGTTCTCGGGTGCCTTCGCCGACGGCGGCCTGGCCGCCAGCGCCGTAGGAGTTCGTAGGGGCGGTGGTGGGCGACGTCGGGGCGGATCGATCCAGAAGAAGGGCCGATGTGAGTGGCCGTCTCTTCTGCTGTGCGCTGCCACGTGGGCTCCGCGGTGGCGCACGGTGTGACCCGACCGGGTGGCTGTCCGAGCTTCATCGGCGCACAGCCCCATCCTGTTGGTGACGCGAGGACACCGCGCCGCAGGCGTCCGTCGAGGTTGGCGGCGGGCGGCGGGTGGGACTAGTGATCCGGTCAGCACGACTCAGGGGACCAGGAGCACCTTCCCCAGGACACGGCGCCCCTCCAGAGCGGCGTGCGCCTCGGCGGCCCGCTCCAGCGGCAGGATCAGCCCCACGTGCGGCCGCAGGTGTCCGGCCCGCGCCTCCTCCAGTGCGAGCCGCGTGAGGTCGCTCCGGTCCGTTCCCGGCCGCGCCCGCATCTCGTTCAGGCCCAGGGCGGTGATCCCGCGCCGCTCGGCCTCGGCCGTGTCCACCTCGGCGAACGAGCCTCCGGCCGTGCCGTAGCTGAGGAACCGGCCGCCGTCGGCCACCGCCCCGAAGGAGGCCGATCCTAGCTCGCCGCCGGCCCCGTCGACCACCACGGAGGCCCCGGCGCCGCCGGTGATCCGGCGTACCCGGTCCAGCCAGTCCGGCCGCGAGTAGTCCACGACCTCCTCCGCTCCGAGGGACCGGGCCAGCTCCAGCTTCTCCGCGCCCCGGGCCGCGCCGACCACTCTGGCCCCCGCGAGCCCGGCGAGCTGCACGACCAGGCTGCCCGCGCCACCGGTGGCGGCCAGGACCAGGACCCAGGTGTCCGGAGTGAAGCGGGCGGCCCGCTCCAGCATCATCGCGGTCGCACCGTCGACCATGAGGGCCAGGGCATCGAGGGGGCGCAGCTCCTCGGGCACCCGGAGCAGCCCCTCGGCCGGGACCGTCACGCGGTCGGCGTACCCGCCGTCGTCCGTGCGGGTGAGGACCGGCGCGCCGGTCCAGGCGGGGTCGGCGCCGGGGCCGACCGAGGCGACCCGGCCCACCACGCTGCCCCCGGGTACATAGGGCGGGGCCTGGGGGAAGTGGCCCTGTGCGGCGCCGCTGCGGATCAGGGTGTCGAGGTAGATCACGTTGGCCGCCCCGACCTCGACCAGCACCTCGCCGGGGCCGGGTTCGGGGTCGGGCAACTCCCGCGTCACCAGGACCTCAGGCCCACCGAACTCGTCCACTCGTACCGCGCGCATCTCCACCACTCTCCTTCCACGGGGGAGTGTCCCCGGAGCCAAGACTGGTACCTCAATGAATGTTGAGGTCAAGGGCCGCCTCTCCGGACAAGGGGAAACCGCCGCGCCCGGGGCACGGCGGTGGCGGGGGAGGGGCCGGTCAGCCCCCGACGTGGGCGAGGGCGCTCGGATGGCGGCGCAGGAACCCCTCGATGGACTGCGCCGGGTGCCCGGTCAGGTCCGGCACGACGGGCGAGACCACGTCGAGCTCCCCGGCGGCGATCGCCGCGTACGAGGAGGCCCAGCCCTCGATCTGCCACTCCGCGGCCCCGCTCGGACGGCGTGACTCCAGGGCCTCCTCCCAGGTCTCGGGCACGTACCGCACACTGCGTCCGGTCAACCGGCCCAGCTTCTCCACGGTGGCGCCCACTGACAGCGACTCCGGCCCGGTCACGTCGTGTGTCCTCTCCGCCGAGGCCGCCACCACCACCGGATCGGTCAGCACGGCCGCGGCCACGTCCGCCACGTCGTCGCGCGAGACCCACGCGACCCGGCCCTCGCCGGCCGGGCCGCGCACCACGCCCTCCTCGTCCACCCAACGGGGCAGCAGGTCCAGGTACAGGCTGGGTCTCAGGAACGTGTGGGACACACCCGTCGACCGGATGTGCGCCTCCGTGTAGAAGTGCGTGCGGGCGAACGTGAACGTGGACGCCGGGCCCGCGCCCAGGAACGACAGGTACACGATCCGCGACACACCGGCGCGGACCGCCCCGTCCACGGCGCTCAGATGGGCCTCCACCCGGTTCTCGGACTCCGTCGCCGAGACCAGGAAGAGCGTGTCCACGCCACGGCAGGCCTTCTCGAAGGCGGCGGTGTCCTCGTAGACCGCCATCGCCGCGCTGCTCTCCGGGTACTCCGGGGCCCGGTTGATGTCGCGCACGATGAGGCGCTGAGCCAGTCCGAGCCGCGCGATCCGGGCGGCCACACGCCCGCCCAGCGCACCGGTGGCCCCGGTCACCCCTATGGTGTGGTTTGTCATGTGATCGTCGCCCATGAAAACCCATCCTGGGGTACGAGTGTCCACCGGTCGCTGACCGGCACGCCCCTTTTTGCGCCCCCCGGTCAGGCGCTGGTGCGCTCTTGGTGCTCGTCCGCCCGGGGCGGTCCGGAGGGCTCCGCGGCCGCCTTCGTCGAACGCCGGTAGGACAGCTTGCGCAGCAGCACCTCGGCCGGACCGCGACGACCGGCGCGCTCCATGGCGTAGGCGCCCGCCACCGTGACCAGCCACACCGCGACCGCGTACAGGAACATCGTCCACGACGTCAGGTAGGCGGCCAGGCCCAGGCCCCACGCGGCCAGGACCGGCGCGCACAGGACGGACTGCGCCAGGTAGGCGCTGAGGGAGCGCCTGCCGGTGGCGGTCAGGGCGGTCACCACGACCCCGCCGGTCCGGCCCCGCTCCTGGAGGCGGTGAGCGACCAGGGCGATCAGCGCGACGTACCCCAGGCCGCCGAAGAGTCCGGTCAGCATGTGCGGGAAGGAGAGCATGAGGCCCTGGTCGGCGTTCAGGTCCCAGACGCCGACCTGGTTCAGGGCCTCGGGAAGGCCGCCGATCCAGCCGACGGCGATGCCGACGACAGCCACCCGGCGCAGGGTCCGCAGGTTCTGACCGGGCTCCTCCAGGAACCGGCGGCGCGCGGCCCAGAAGCCGAGCAGGATCGCGGTGGGCACGACCAGACCCAGCAGGCCCTGGCCGACGCTGACCAGAGGCCAGTTCGCCACCCGGTCCACAGCGGCGGAGGCGATGGACGGGTCACCGATGTTGCCGGCCATCTCGCTGATGTCGAAGCCGCCCGCGCCGCCGTCGGACTCGCTGACGAACGGCAGGGCCAGCAGGCTGAGCGCGCTGCCCAACGTCATCAGCGCGGTCAGCACGGCGCCCCACACGATCAGGGTCACGTCCTTGCGCCGGAAGAACAACCAGCCCAGGACGAGCCCGGCCACGCCGTAGGCGCCCAGGATGTCACCCATCCACAACAGCAGGGCGTGGACGAAGCCGAAGACGACCAGCCACAGGTTGCGGCGGCGCAGCAGGGCGTTGACGCTCCTCACGTCGGCGCCGGCCGCCTCCTGGCGACGGGCCAGCTGCATCATCCCGTAGCCGAACAGGAACGCGAACATCGGGTAGCTGCGCATGTCCACGGCCATGATCGTGAAGAACTGGGCGACGGAGTCCAGGCCGCCCTCGGGTGCGGGATGCATGGTCGGGCCGTCGCTCGGGGCCGCCCACAGGTACCAGACGGTGTTGGCCAGGGCGATGAACAACAGCATGAAGCCGCGCGCGAGATCGGGCGCCAGCGCCCGGTCCGTGGCACCGGTCGGACCGAGCACGGGGGTCTGTCTGGACATGGGGAGGACTCCGGTGTCGAGATGTATCGTGAGTCTCGATTCAACCGGGGGTTGGACATAAGCCGCAACAGGTATCAGGTATGAGAAAACCCCCGAAGACGCCAGGGTCGACCCCTAGGGGCTTCGGGGGTGGGCGCCGGGGCGGGGCGGTCCGACCCACCCGAGGCGGATCAGTGCGAGCGTCGCGTGGCCGCCACCACCAGGTCGCCCAGCGGGCCGCGGGCGGACGCCTCCAGCTCGGGGCTCTCCAAGGCGGCCAGCGCCTGGTCCGCGTACTCGGTGACCATCGACTCGCAGGCGGCCAGCGCCCCCGAGGACTCGATCAGGGCGCACATCCACTCCACCGCCTCCACGGCGAGGTCGGGCGCGCCCAGCAGGCTCCGGAAGCGCTCGGCGTCGGCCGCGCCGGACCGGGCCAGGGTCTCGGCGACGACCAGGGTGCGCTTGCCCTCGCGCAGGTCGTCACCGGCGGGCTTGCCCGTGGTTCCCGGGTCGCCGAAGACCCCGAGCACGTCGTCGCGCAGCTGGAAGGCGATGCCCAGGGGGATGCCGTAGTCGGTGTAGACGCCGGACAGCTCCTCGTGGCGCCCGGCCAGGGCGGCGCCCAGGTGCAGCGGCCGCTCCACCGTGTACTTCGCCGACTTGTAACGCATCACGCGCAGGGCGGCGTCGCGGGTGGCGGTGCCCCGCACCTGCTCCAGGGTGTCCAGGTACTGACCGGCCATCACCTCCGTGCGCATCGCGTCGAAGGGGGGCCTCCCGGCCTGGAGCGTGTCCGGTGAGAACCCGCTGCCCTGGTACATCTCGTCCGACCAGGCCAGGCAGAGGTCGCCGATGAGGATCGCGGCGCCCTCGCCGAACCCGTCGCTGTCACCGTTCCAGCCGTGGTCGGCGTGCAGCCCGGCCATGCGCTTGTGCGTGGCCGGCCGCCCGCGCCGCGTGTCGCTGTTGTCGATCACGTCGTCGTGGACCAGGGCACAGGCCTGGAGGAACTCCAGGGAGGCCGCGGCCCGCACCATGCGCTCGTCACCGGGGGCGCCGCCCGCGCCGCGCCATCCCCAGTAGGCGAAGGTGGGACGCAGGCGCTTGCCCGCGGAGACCATCACCTCCAGGGAGTCCATGGCCGGGGCCAGTTCCTCCCCGATCTCCAGCAGCCGTTCGCGGTGCGAGGCGCAGAAGGAGGAGAGTTCGCGGTCCACGTCGGAGCGGATGACGGACACGGCTGAGGTGGCTGAGGAAGTTGTGGAGACGGCCATACCCTGCACATTAGCGGCTGGTCCGCGCGAGGATGCCCCGGATCGGTGTAATGGGGCGGGTCCCGGCGAACGGGTTGAGTGAGACCTACTTTGGCCAAAATGAGAGACAGTGTTGTCTAATGTGACAATTGTTGTCTCGCATCGTGAGAAATGGAGTCGCGTTCCACTTTTTGTCTCAGCAAGTGGGACACAGCGTCCGCTTGCGAGGGGGTCTCGCCTAAGGTTGAAGTCATGTTGGCTGCACCGACCCGCCCCGTGGCGCCCCGAACCCCGGCTTCCAGGCCGCGTCATATCCGCGACCTCCTCGACTCGGGCGAGCCGATGTTCTCCTTCGAGTTCTTCCCGCCCCGCAACGCCAGGGCCCAGGAACGACTCTGGCGCGCGATCCGCGAGATCGAGGCACTCGGCCCCTCCTTCGTCTCCGTCACCTACGGCGCCGGAGGCGGCACCCGCGACCTCACGGTGGAGACCACCGAGCGCATCGCCACCGACACCACCCTGATGCCGGTCGCGCACATGACCCTGGTGGACCACTCCGTCGCCGAGCTCCGCCACCTCATCGGCCGCCTGGCCGACGCGGGCGTGTCCAACATGCTGGCCGTACGCGGAGACCCGCCCGGCGACCCCGACGGCGCCTGGGTCCAGCACCCCGACGGGCTCACCTACGCCGAGGAGCTGGTCCGGCTCCTCAAGGAGAGCGGCGACTTCTGCGTCGGAGTGGCGGCCTTCCCCTACAAGCACCCCCGCTCGGCCGACGTGGAGGTCGACACCGACCACTTCGTGCGCAAGTGCGAGGCCGGGGCCGACTACGCCATCACCCAGATGTTCTTCGACGCGGAGGACTACCTGCGCCTGCGCGACCGGGTGGCCGCGCGCGGCTGTGAGGTGCCGATCATCCCCGAGGTCTTCCCCGTGGTGAAGCTCGCCTCCATCCCGCGCTCGGAGAAGCTCTCCGGGGCCCCGTTCCCGCCCGCGCTGGCCGAGCGCTTCCAGCGGTTCGGTGACGACGAGGAGGCGGTGCGCGCCTTCGGGATCGAGCACGCCCAACGCATGTGCGAGAGGCTGCTCTCCGAAGGAGCCCCGGGCATCCACTTCATCACGTTCAACCAGTCCACGGCCACCAGGGAGATCTACCGCGAGGTCGCCGGGCACCGGGTCCGAGGAGCGGCAGCCGAGCGGCCATGATCGAGAAGGGCTGGTCGGGGGAGCCGGGGAACGAGAAGGACTCCAGCACCTCGACGAACCCGCACGAGCGGTAGAGGTGGCGCGCCGCGGTGGGTCCCGTACGGGTGGACAGCACGGCGGTGCGCTCCGGCCTCCCCGCGCACAGTGCGTGCAGGAGGGAACGGCCCAGTCCCCGGTTCTGCGCGTCCGGGAGGACGTGGACCTCGGCGATCTCCAGCGGGTCCGCCAGGTACCGGCGCGCGTGCCGCGAGCGCCCGTGCAGTCGCAGCCCCTCGGTGACGACGTCGTGCCACCACTGCCCCTCGTGGCCGTGGAAGGCGTAGGCGAAGCCGAGGGGCCGCTCGCCGTCCATGGCCACGACGGAACCGAACCCGGGGTAACCGGCATGGGACACCATCACGGCGGCCCGTCCGGGGAGCTGGTCGGGCGGCGGGCGCATGGCCGCCTCGTAGATCTCCAGCAGGGCGGGCACGGCGTGCGTGAAGGCGGGGGGAGCGAGTACGCGTAACTCGGTGCGGGCTGCCACGCCCCCACACTAGGGCGTGTCGACCGGTCGCCGCTGGTCCTGGCGGTGTCGTGCGCGCCGCTCCCTTGACGAGTCCCCAGGGGGCAGTGTTAACTGTGCTGTGTCGAACACGAGTTCGACTGGCTCCGCCGGTTCGTCCGACGGGGCGCGGCGCGGCCGGGTCGGGGAGGGGAAGCCCCTGCCCGGCCGCGCGCGTTCACACCGGGGGCGCCGTGTGCGCTCCCCGTGTCCGGACACACTGAAGGCCGGGTGTTCCCCAAGGGGGCACCCGGCCTTCTCCCGTTCCGGGGGTTCCCCCCGGAGCCGGAGATTCCTAGAAGGCGTCGACTGCGCGACGCGCCTCGGGGTCGAGGACACCCCAGTTGATGAGTTCCTCGGTCAGGTCGCCGGGCGACTTGTCGTAGATGACCGCGAGTGAGCGCAGGTCCTCCTGGCGGATGGACAGCACCCGCCCGTTGTAGTCGCCCCGCTGGCTCTGGATGGTGGCGACGTAGCGGGAGAGCGGGCCCGCCTTCTCCTGTGGGAGCTGCTGCATGCGCTCCAGATCGATGACCAGCTTGGGTGTGGGCCCCAGGGGCGTGGGGGCGGCGCCG
This sequence comes from Nocardiopsis prasina DSM 43845, assembly GCF_000341265.1. GTDB lineage: Bacteria > Actinomycetota > Actinomycetes > Streptosporangiales > Streptosporangiaceae > Nocardiopsis > Nocardiopsis prasina. The sequence continues at coordinate 63,740 of NZ_ANAE01000192.1, forward strand.
CCGGGCAGCAGCTCCGACATCGGCACCCCGTAGAAGTCGGCCAGTTCGGCCAGCTTCTGCACGGTGACGGCACGGTCACCGCGCTCGTAGGAGCCCACCACGACGGCCTTCCAGCGTCCGTGGGACTTCTCCTCCACCCCGTGAAGGGACAGGCCCTGCTGGGTGCGGATGGCACGCAGTCGCGCACCGAGGGACTTGGCGTATTCGGATGGCATTTTCTTGTCGCTCCCGGCCGTACGGTGGCTGGCGTGAGTGGGGAGACGTCCGCTCGTACTCGGCGGGCCGCCTGAGCGGTCCAGCGGATGGTCACGGGGTGCAACCCCACCCGGTAGTGGTTACAGACAGTGACGGTAGAGGGGGGCTGGTGTCCAGGTCAAGCTGTTGGTGTGAAACGCGACTAATCAGTAGCCAAACCGTGCGTAGGTGAGACGCCTCTCATTTTGGGAGAAGTGGGGGCGAGTGGGGTGCGCACGGAGGGCGGAAAGCCTGCTCCTGCAGGGAATTTCGCGTTTCATCCGAATGGTGTGCAAATCCGGAGTGTCATGATACGGATACTCTTAGATGGGCAATCATCGACGGTCTTTGTGATCAGCATCACATCGACGGTCTCGGAGCGTGGAACGCGCCCGAGGGCCTCACCGTCCGCGCTGGTAGCGTGGCCCCGATCGACATCCTTTAACGACCTGTTCTGTGAGGCAGGGAAGGGGTCACTACTTTGCGTGCGCGAAAACCAACCAGGGGTGAAACGGGTACTGGTGTCCCCGCGCCCTCACCCGAGGTACCGGAAACCCCCGACGTACCCGAAGGCACCAGAGCCGTCCTCGACGGCAACGAGATCAACCGGGCCCTGACCCGCATCGCCCACGAGGTGCTCGAACGCACCAAGGGCGGCGAGCACGTCACCCTCCTGGGCATCCCCTCGCGGGGCGTACCGCTCGCCGAGCGCCTGGCCCGCCGCATCGAGCGGGTCGAGGACCTCAGCGTCCCCCACGGTTCGCTCGACATCACGATGTACCGCGACGACCTGCACCTGGCCCCGGCCCGCGCCCTGGGCCGGACCGCGATCCCCGCGGGCGGCCTCGACGACCGCGTGGTCGTCCTCGTCGACGACGTCCTCTTCTCCGGCCGCACCGTCCGCGCCGCCCTCGACGCCCTCGGCGACCTCGGCCGCCCCCGCGCGGTCCAGCTCGCCGTCCTCGTCGACCGGGGCCACCGCGAACTCCCCATCCGCGCGGACTACGTGGGCAAGAACCTGCCCACCTCCCTGCGCGAGAGCGTCACGGTCCTGCTGTCCGAGACCGACGGCCAGGACGCCGTCCTCCTCGGTCCCTCGAAGCCGCGCTCGGGCGCGGTCGCGACCACGGCCGACACCAAGGAAGGGGACGCCTGATGCGCCACCTGCTCTCCACCGGCGACCTCAGCCGCGACGAGGCCACGCTCATCCTGGACACCGCCGCCGAACTGGCGCAGGTCGGGGACCGCTCCGTCAAGAAGCTGCCCACCCTTCGCGGGCGCACCGTGGTCAACCTCTTCTACGAGGACTCCACCCGCACCCGGACCTCCTTCGAACTGGCCGCCAAGCGCCTGTCCGCCGACGTCATCAACTTCTCGGCCAAGGGCTCCAGCGTCTCCAAGGGCGAGAGCCTCAAGGACACCGCGCTCACCCTCCAGGCCATGGGCGCCGACGCCGTGGTCATCCGGCACAGCGCCTCCGGCGCCGCCCACCGCCTGGCCCACTGGGTGGACGGCTCCGTCCTCAACGCGGGCGACGGCACCCACGAACACCCCACCCAGGCCCTGCTGGACGCCTACACCATGCGTGACCGCCTGGGCCGCCTCGACGGCCTGCGCGTGGCCGTGGTCGGCGACATCCTGCACAGCCGGGTCGCCCGCTCCAACGTGCTGCTGCTCACCACCCTGGGCGCGCACGTCACCCTGGTCGCGCCGCCCACCCTGCTGCCGGTCTCGGTGCACACCTGGCCGTGCGAGGTCTCCTACGACCTCGACGAGGTCCTGCCCAAGTCCGACGTGGTCATGATGCTGAGGGTCCAGGCCGAGCGCATGCGCGACTCGTTCTTCCCCTCCGTCCGCGAGTACAGCCGCAACTACGGCCTCGACGGCGAGCGCCTGGGCCGGATGCCCTCCGACGCGATCGTCATGCACCCCGGACCGATGGTCCGCGGCATGGAGATCTCCGCCGAGGTCGCCGACTCCCCGCGCTGCACCGTCACCGAGCAGGTCGCCAACGGTGTCAGCCTGCGCATGGCCGTGCTCTACCTGCTGCTCGGCGGCTCCTAGGAGCACCGGCCCCGAACACGCGAGAGCCGCCAGAGCGAGCCGCGCTGTTCGAGGCCCCGCCCAGGCCGCCCAAAAACCTCACGAAACACGAGAAAGCCGACACCCTCATGCCCGAAAACACCGGACCGTACCTGATCAGGGGCGCCCGCCCGCTCGGCGGTGACCCCGTCGACCTGTTGTTCGTCGACGGCCGGATCGCCGCGATCGGCCCGGACCTGGAGGCCCCCGAGGGCGCCCTGGTCATGGACGCCACCGGTCTGGTCGCCCTGCCCGGACTCGTGGACCTCCACACCCACCTGCGCGAACCCGGCCGAGAGGACGCCGAGACGGTGGCCTCGGGTTCCCGCTCGGCCGCGATGGGCGGCTACACCTCCGTGCACGCCATGGCCAACACCGACCCCGTCGCCGACACCGCCGGCGTGGTCGAGCAGGTCTGGCGCCTGGGCCGCGAGGCCGGTTACTGCGACGTGCGCCCCGTCGGCGCCGTCACCGTCGGCCTCGCCGGTCAGCAGCTCTCCGAGATCGGCGCCATGGCCGACTCCGCCGCCCAGGTCCGGGTCTTCTCCGACGACGGCATCTGCGTCTCCGACGCCCTGCTGATGCGGCGCGCCCTGGAGTACGTCAAGGCGTTCGACGGCGTCATCGCCCAACACGCCCAGGAACCGCGCCTGACCGAGGGCGCCCAGATGAACGAGGGCTGCGTCTCCGACCGCCTCGGCCTGCCCGGCTGGCCCGCGGTCGCCGAGGAGGCGATCATCGCCCGCGACTGCCTGCTCGCCCAGCACGTCGGCTCGCGCCTGCACGTGTGCCACGTCTCCACCAAGGGCTCGGTCGACATCATCCGCTGGGCCAAGGCGCGGGGCTGCGACGTCACCGCCGAGGTCACCCCCCACCACCTGCTCCTCACCGACGAGCTGGTGGAGGGCTACGACCCGATCTACAAGGTCAACCCGCCCCTGCGCACCGCCGAGGACGTCCAGGCGCTGCGCGAGGGACTGGCGGACGGCACGATCGACATCGTCGCCACCGACCACGCCCCCCACCCCGCGGAGGCCAAGGAGACCGAGTGGTCCAACGCCGCCATGGGAATGGTCGGGCTGGAGACCGCGTTGGCCGTCGTGCAGCGCACCATGGTCGACACGGGCCTGCTCACCTGGGCCGAGGTCGCCGACCGCATGTCCACCGCACCCGCCCGCATCGGACGGGTCAGCGGACACGGCCGTGAACTGGCCGCGGGGGAGCCCGCCAACGTCGTCCTGTACGACCCCGCGGCGCCGGTCGGCGTCGACGGCGCGGCCATGGCGTCCAAGAGCGACAACACCCCCTTCCGGGGCATGACCCTGCCCGGTCGGGTCCGCGCCACCTTCCTGCGCGGCGCGCCCACCGTCCTGGAGGGGAAGATCAATTGAGCACACCGAACGCAGTGAACGCCCAGGCCACGCCTGGTGCGGCAGAGGGGGAAAACGTGTCCGAGGAGACCGGCGGTCCGGCGATCCTGGTGCTTGAGGACGGTCGTGTGTTCCACGGCCGCTCCTTCGGCGCCACCGGCGAGACCTTCGGGGAGGCCGTCTTCAACACCGGGATGACCGGCTACCAGGAGACCCTCACCGACCCCTCGTACCACCGACAGATCGTGGCGATGACCGCCCCGCACATCGGCAACACCGGGGTCAACGACGACGACCCCGAGTCCGGCCGGATCTGGGTGGCGGGCTATGTCGTCCGCGAGCCCGCGCGCATCCCCTCCAACTGGCGCGCCCAGCGCACCCTCGACGAGGAGCTGCGCCGCCAGGGAGTGGTCGGCATCGCGCTGACCGGGACCCGGGCCCTCACCCGCCACCTGCGCGACCGTGGCGCCATGCGCGCGGCGGTCAGCAGCGTGGAGACCGACCCCAAGGCGCTGCTCGCCCGCATCCTGGAGCAGCCCCGCATGGCCGGTTCCGACCTCGCCGCCGAGGTCAGCACCGACGCCGCCTACGAGATCCTGCCGCCCCAGGGTGTCGAGACCCGCTTCCACGTGGCGGCCGTCGACCTCGGCATCAAGGCCATGACGCCGCAGCGGCTGGCCGAGCGCGGGTGCAGGGTCACCGTCCTGCCCGCCACCGCCACCGCCGAGGACATCCTCGCGCTGGACCCGGACGGCGTCTTCTTCAGCAACGGCCCAGGCGACCCGGCCACCGCCGACCGCTCGGTCGACGCCATGCGCGGGGTCCTGGACGCCGGGAAGCCGCTCTTCGGCATCTGCTTCGGCAACCAGATCCTGGGCCGCTCCCTGGGTCTGGGCACCTACAAGCTGCCCTTCGGCCACCGGGGCGTCAACCAGCCGGTCATCGACACCCGCACCAAGAAGGTGGCGATCACCAGCCAGAACCACGGCTTCGCCGTGGACGCCCCGCTCGACGCCCCCTTCGACACCCCCTACGGCCGGGCCGAGGTCAGCCACATCGGCCTCAACGACCAGGTCGTCGAGGGCCTGCGGCTGCTGGACCGACCCGTGTTCAGCGTCCAGTTCCACCCGGAGGCCGCCGCCGGCCCCCACGACGCGGCCGAGCTCTTCGACGAGTTCGTCGACCTGATGTCCGCCCAGCCCGCACCGGCTGCCAAGTAGTAAGAGGAACAGAGCATGCCGCGCCGTAGTGATCTTTCATCCGTCCTCGTGATCGGCTCCGGCCCGATCGTGATCGGGCAGGCGGCCGAGTTCGACTACTCGGGCACCCAGGCCTGCCGTGTCCTGCGGGCCGAGGGCCTGCGGGTCATCCTGGTCAACTCCAACCCGGCCACGATCATGACCGACCCGGAGATCGCCGACGCCACGTACGTCGAGCCGATCACCCCCGAGATGATCGAGAAGATCATCGCCAAGGAGCGCCCCGACGCGCTCCTGCCCACCCTGGGCGGGCAGACCGCGCTCAACGCCGCCGTCAACCTGCACGAGGCAGGGATCCTGGCCAAGTACGACGTCGAACTGATCGGCGCCAACATCGACGCCATCCAGTCCGGCGAGGACCGCGAGGTCTTCAAGGGGATCGTCGAGCGCATCGGCGGCGAGTCCGCCCGCTCGCGCATCTGCCACGACCTCCAGGAGTGCCTGGACGCGGCCGAGGAGCTCGACTACCCGGTCGTCGTGCGCCCGTCCTTCACCATGGGCGGCGCCGGCTCCGGCTTCGCCCACGACGAGAACGAGCTCCGCCGCATCGCGGGTCAGGGCCTGGCGCTCTCCCCGACCACCGAGGTGCTCCTGGAGGAGTCCATCCTCGGCTGGAAGGAGTACGAGCTGGAGCTGATGCGCGACACCAACGACAACGTCGTGGTCGTGTGCTCCATCGAGAACCTCGACCCCATGGGCGTGCACACCGGTGACTCCATCACCGTGGCCCCGGCCATGACCCTCACCGACCGCGAGTACCAGAAGCTGCGCGACATCGGCATCGCGGTCATCCGTGAGGTCGGCGTGGACACCGGCGGCTGCAACATCCAGTTCGCCGTCCACCCCACCACCGGCCGGGTCATCGTCATCGAGATGAACCCCCGCGTGTCCCGCTCCTCGGCCCTGGCCTCCAAGGCCACCGGCTTCCCGATCGCCAAGATCGCAGCCAAGCTCGCCGTCGGCTACACGCTGGACGAGATCCCCAACGACATCACCAAGGAGACCCCGGCCAGCTTCGAGCCCACGCTCGACTACGTGGTCGTCAAGGTCCCGCGTTTCGCCTTCGAGAAGTTCCCCGGCGCCGACCCGACCCTCACCACCACCATGAAGTCGGTGGGCGAGGCCATGGCCATCGGCCGGTCCTTCCCCGAGGCGCTCCAGAAGGCCATGCGCTCCCTGGAGAAGGCCGGTGTCGGCCTGACCTGGGCCGGGGACCCCGGCGACAAGGACGAGCTCCTGCGCCGCTCCGCCCAGCCCACCGAGCACCGCCTCCGCCAGGTCCAGCAGGCCCTCCGCGCCGGTGCGACCGTCGAGGAGCTGCACGAGGCCACGAAGATCGACCCGTGGTTCCTGGACCAGATGCTGCGCCTGGAGGAGACGGCCCGGGCCCTGGCCAGCGCGCCCAAGCTCGACGCCGCCCTGCTCCGGGAGGTCAAGGGCCTCGGCTTCTCCGACGTCCAGATCGGCGAGATCACCGGCAGGCCCGAGGACGTCGTCCGCGAACTCCGCCACGCCCTGGGCATCCACCCCGTCTACCTGACCGTGGACACCTGCGCGGCCGAGTTCAAGGCGGAGACGCCGTACCTGTACTCCAGCTACGACGAGGAGACCGAGGTCCCCACCGGAGACCGGCCCAAGATCATCATCCTGGGCTCGGGACCCAACCGGATCGGCCAGGGCGTGGAGTTCGACTACTCCTGCGTCCACGCCTCCTTCGCCCTCTCCGAGGCCGGGTTCGAGACCGTCATGGTCAACTGCAACCCCGAGACCGTCTCCACGGACTACGACACCAGCGACCGGCTCTACTTCGAGCCGCTCACCCTGGAGGACGTCCTGGAGGTCGTGCGCGCCGAACAGGCCGCCGGACCGGTCGTCGGCGTCATCGTCCAGCTGGGCGGCCAGACCCCGCTCGGCCTGGCCCGCCGCCTCAAGGACGCCGGCGTGCCCATCATCGGCACCAGCCCCGAGGCCATCGACCTCGCCGAGGACCGGGGCGAGTTCGGCAAGGTCCTGGCCGACGCCGGGCTGCCCGCGCCGAAGTACGGCACCGCCTACTCGTTCGAGGAGGCCAAGGCCGCCGCTGACGAGATCGGCTACCCGGTCATGGTCCGCCCGTCCTACGTGCTGGGCGGCCGGGGCATGGAGATCGTCTACAGCGAGCTGATGCTCGCCGACTACATCGAGCGCAACGCCGAGGTCAGCCCCGAGCACCCGGTCCTGATCGACCGCTTCCTCGACGACGCCATCGAGATCGACGTGGACGCCCTCTACGACGGCAAGGACCTGTACCTGGGCGGCGTCATGGAGCACATCGAGGAGGCCGGCATCCACTCCGGCGACTCGGCGTGCACCCTGCCCTCCATCACCCTGGGCAGCGAGGACATCGAGCGCATCCGCTACTCCACCGAGGCCATCGCGCGTGGCACCGGGGTCCGGGGCCTGCTCAACGTCCAGTACGCGCTGGCCTCCGGCGTCCTCAACGTCCTGGAGGCCAACCCGCGCGCCTCCCGCACGGTCCCGTTCGTCTCCAAGGCCACGGCCGTGCCGCTGGCCAAGGCCGCCGCGCGCGTCATGGCCGGGAGCAGCATCGCGGACCTGCGCGCCGAGGGCATGCTGCCCGCCAAGGGCGACGGCGGCGACCTGCCCGCCGACGCCCCGGTGTCGGTGAAGGAGGCCGTGCTGCCCTTCAACCGGTTCATCAACAAGGAGGGCGAGGGCGTCGACACCATCCTCGGCCCCGAGATGCGCTCCACCGGTGAGGTCATGGGCCTGGACACCGGGTTCGGCCCGGCCTACGCCAAGTCCCAGCTCGCGGTCAACGGCGACGTGCCCACCCGAGGCAAGGTGTTCGTGTCGGTCGCCAACCGGGACAAGCGCTCGATGATCTTCCCGGTCAAGCGCCTGGCCGACCTCGGCTTCGAGATCCTGGCCACCGAGGGGACCGCCGTGGTGCTGCGCCGCAACGGCGTCCACGCCACCGTGGTGCGCAAGCACAGCGCGGGCACCGGACCCAACGGCGAACCCACGATCGTGCAGCTCATCCACGACGGCGGCGTGGACCTGATCGTCAACACCCCGTTCGGTAGCGCGGGCCAGTCCGGCCCCCGTCTGGACGGGTACGAGATCCGGACCGCGGCCATCGCCCGCGCGGTGCCCAGCGTCACCACCGTGCAGGGTCTGGCCGCCGCCGTACAAGCGATCGAGGCCCGCGTTCGCGGCGACCTCGGAGTGCGCTCCCTCCAGGAGCACTCCCAGTCGCTCACGGAGAGCCGCCGGAACTCCTAGGCTGTAGCAGTCCGGGTACCGCCGGGCCGATCTCCCGCAGCACAGTGCGGACGAGTCGAGCCGTCGGTGAGGAACGAGCCAGGCGTGGGCGAGGATGCTGTGCCCGCCTCAACCCGCATCCCTGGCTGTCCGGGTACCCAGGACACGGGCTGAAGCGGAGCGGAGGCCCACAGCAGGCACTGTCCGGGTGCCGCGCGATCGCGCGGCACCCGGACAGTGAAGCCAGTTCCAGAGAGGCCACCACCAGACATGAGCGACAACGGACCGGTGCAGACCAGGTGCCCCGTGCTGAACGTGCGCAGGGTGGACGCCTACTACGCCATCACCGTCGTCGCACCGGGCATAGCCGAACGGTTCCGTTCCGGGCAGTTCGTCTCGGTGGCGGTCGGCGGGGACCACTCCAGCACGCTGCTGCGCCGTCCCTTCGCGATCCACGACGTCAAGCCCGACTACGGCGGGACCGTCGAGTTCCTGTTCGCGGTGCGCGGTACGGGGACCGCCTGGCTCGCGGAACGAAGATCACGCGACCTGCTCGACGTGGTCGGCCCGCTCGGGCGGCCCTTCCCCCTGCCCCGGGACCCCGTCAACTGCGTCCTCGTGGGCGGCGGGTCCGGGAGCGCGCCGCTGTTCCCGCTCGCGCAGTCCCTGCGCAGGCGCGGCTGCCGGGTGGACTTCGTGCTCGGCGCCGCCTCCGCGGACCGCGTGTTCAGCGCCATCACCGCCCGCCGCATCGCCGAGACGGCCGCCTTCACCACCGACGACGGCTCCTTCGGCACGCGTGGGAGGGTCACCGACGTCCTGGGCCGCGTGATCGAGGAGGCCCGCTCGGACGCGGTCTACGCCTGCGGCCCCATGCCGATGCTCAGGGCCGTCACCCAGGTGGCGGGCAGCCACGGCGTCCCGGTGCAGGTCGCGGTCGAGGAGACCATGGCGTGCGGGATCGGGATCTGCATGACCTGCGTGATCCCGGTGGTGGGCGAGGACGGCATCACACGGATGGTGCGCTCCTGCGTGGACGGCCCGGTGTTCCGGGGCGAGCAGGTGCGCTTCGACGACGTCGGGTCCATCCCCTTCGACGCTCTGGGCGCCCCGGGGTGGAAGGGGTCCAGCGCGGCCCGCGCGGCGGAGTCGGCCCGCGACATCGCCTGACACACCAGAGCCACGAGAGGCCCGGCGCGGTGCCGCGCCGGGCCGCCACGAGCGAGCGAAGGCCAGTGAACGCAGACCTCAGGACCAGGCTCGGATCCCTCCAACTCCCGAACCCGGTGGTCACCGCCGCCGGATGCGCGGGTTCGGGGCGCGAGCTGTCGCAGTTCTTCGACATCGGGGAGATCGGCGCGGTCACCACCAAGTCGTTGATGTTGGAACCCCGTGCGGGCAGACCCGCGCCGCGGATGGCGGAGACTCCCAGCGGGATGCTCAGCACCACGGGCATGCAGGGCCCGGGGGTGGACGTGTTCCTCCAGCGGGACCTGCCCTGGCTGCTCTCCAGGGGAGGGCGGGCGATCGTCTCCATCGCGGGGTCGGGCGTGGGCGAGTTCGGTGAGCTGGCGCGGCGCGTCTCCGAGGCGGAGGGCGTGGGCGCCATCGAGGTCAACCTGTCCTGCCCGAACCCGGCCGACCCCACGGGGCGGCACTTCGCCGACGACGCCGCCCAGGCCGCGACGGTGGTGCAGACGGTGCGCTCGCACGCGCGCTCGGACGTGCCGGTCCTGGCCAAGCTCGCCGCCGACGTCCCCGACGTCGTCGAACTGGCCGGCGCCTGTGTGGCGGCCCGAGCCGACGGGCTGACCATGATCAACACCCTGCGGGGGATGAGCGTGGACCCACGGACGCTGCGCCCGGCTGTGGCCGGGGGGATGGGCGGGCTGTCCGGCCCGGCGATCCGTCCCCTGGCGGTGGGGTGCGTCTACCGGGTGCACGAGGCCTTCCCCGAGGTGCCGATCGTCGGCGTGGGCGGGGTGCGCACCGGTACGGACGTCCTGGAGTTCATGGCGGCCGGCGCCAGCGCGGTGGCGGTGGGGACGGTCAACTTCTCCGATCCGTCCGCGTGCACGCGGGTGCTGCGGGAGTTCACCGAGGCGCTGGACGCGCGCGGCGTCTCCAAGGTCTCGGAGGTGGTGGGGGCCGCCCACCGCCCCGGAACGGGTGTGTGACCGCCCGTTCACGCACCCACAGGCCCCTGACCGGCCTGAACGGCGCTGAGATGGCTCTGTGTGCCCGAACGCGTGCTGCGGGGATACGTGGGTGGGTTCGCGGAGAACGTGCGCCTACGTCCGTTTGAGCGGCCGTTACGGGGAAGTGACGCGGGTTGGGTGCATGAAGCGCCCGATCCGGGGAACCGCACACCATGGTGGTGTGCACATGACAGCGAACGTGCATCGGCTGGTGCGTGTGTAAGCACGGGCGTAAGTACGGACGTAAGGCACGAACGGATGTTTTTCCGGCACCGGCCCGGGGCCGGTGGCACACGATTGGAGATACCGACATGACCGCGCCCTCCGCGCCCATCGCCGTCGCGATCGACGCCAACGAGATCGAGACGGCGGCCACCTGGGCCTCCGCGGTCGCGCCGCACGTGAGCACGGTGAAGGTGGGGCTGGAGCTCTACCTGCGCTACGGCCCCGACGTGATCAGTGCCGTGCGCGGCGCCAACCGGGTCGGGGTCTTCCTCGACCTGAAGCTCCACGACATCCCGGCCACGGTCGCCGGGGCGGCCCGCTCGGTCGCGGGGCTGCGGCCCTCGATCCTGACCGTGCACGCGTCCGGGGGAGCGGACATGGTCCGCGCGGCGGTCGAGGCCGCTCCGGACACCAGGATCGCGGCGGTCACGGTGCTCACGTCCATGAACGAGGCGGACCTGGAGCAGGTGGGGCTGCTCGGACCCTCGCGGGACGCGGTGCGGCGCCTGGCGGTGCTCGCGGTCGACGCGGGCGCGCGGGCGCTGGTGTGCTCGCCCCAGGAGGTCGCGATGGTCCGATCCGAGGTGGGTCCGGACATCACGCTCATCACCCCGGGTGTTCGTCCGGCCGGGGCGGACCTCGGGGACCAGTCACGGGTCGCCACCCCGGAGGCGGCGATCGAGGCCGGGGCGGACCTCCTGGTCATCGGACGACCCATCACCCGTGCCCCGGACCCGGGCGCGGCCGCGGCCTCGATCGCGGCGGCCGTGCGGCGCGCCGGCGCCCGTGTCTGAAACCCGGGGCCGGGTCCGGGCGCCCGTGGGCTGCCCGGACTCTGGGCAGGTGAGGGCGGGATCGTCTCATTTGTCGCATCTGTCCCATCACTCACAGTTGTGGATCACGGACGGTTACCAATTAGGCGTGTCCAAAACCAGTGATCCACGGCGAAGAGTGACCCGAGTCACCGCAGGGTGACCTGCGCAGGTGGTGCGCTTTCCCAGCTCGTCAATCAGGACCAAAGTCCTGATTTTCGTGTCCGACCGCAATTGGATCGTCACTCTGGGTAGTTCCTTCGATGAAATAGCCCTTGAAAGGGCACTTTACGTTGCCTAACAGGGGTCAGACCTACTAACTTGCGCAGGCGTCCGCCCTCTACAAACGAGTAGAAAACCGAGGTGACCCGGCGTGGCCCTTCCTCCCCTCACACCCGAGCAGCGCAGTGCGGCTCTTGAGAAGGCCGCCAAGGCCAGAAAAGAGCGTGCGGAGGTCAAGAACAAGCTCAAGAACGGCGGCATCTCGCTGTCCGAGGTCCTCTCCAACGGACTCAAGGACGACGTCATCGGCAAGATGAAGGTTTCGGCTCTGCTGGAATCCCTCCCCGGTGTCGGCAAGGTGCGTGCCAAACAGATCATGGAGCGGCTCAACATCGCTGAGTCGCGCCGTGTCCGAGGCCTGGGCACCAACCAGCGTGCCGCCCTCGAGAGCGAGTTCGGCGACCTCACCAAGTAACACCGGTCCGGTGGAGACACCGGCCAGCACCGCCCCCGACGCGTCCCCCACAGTCGCTCGGAGCCGCCGCACCAGTGGTCAAGGCAAGCGGTGAGCAACAACTCGACGCCACGGTGTGGCGGGCGGGTGGACCCCAGGTCACACCCCGTCCGCCCCACCGTGGCTCGGTGATATAAAGGGAGCTTCCCGCGACCGTACGCTGCGCGCCAGTGCGCCAGCACGAGCCGCCCGCGCGGTGCTCGCCGGACCCCGGGTCCGGCCCCGGCAGCGCTCACGAGGCCCACGGCCCACCGCGTGGCGGAGAGCCGAATGGAAGCCTGATACTCACATGCCTGCGCAGACCGCAGACCAGACCCGACCGGCCGAGAAACGACTGACCGTCCTGTCCGGCCCCTCCGGCGTGGGCAAGAGCACGGTCGTCGCCCACCTGCGCGAGGTCAACCCCGACGTGTGGCTTTCGGTGTCGGTGACCACCCGCGCGCCCCGCCCCGGCGAGCGCGACGGGGTCCAGTACCACTTCGTCTCCGACGAGGAGTTCGACCGCCTCGTCGCCGAGGACCAGCTCCTGGAGTGGGCCCAGTTCGCGGGCAACCGCTACGGCACCCCGCGCGGTCCCGTCGAGGAGCGCCTCAGCGCGGGAGTCCCCGTCCTGCTGGAGATCGAACTCCAGGGGGCACGCCAGGTGCGCGAGTCCATGGACGACGCCCTGCACGTCTTCCTCGCGCCGCCCTCCTGGGAGGAACTGGTCCGCAGGCTGACCGGCCGGGGCACCGAGTCCGACGAGGTGATCCAGCGCCGCCTGGAGGTCGCCAAGGTCGAGCTCGCGGCCGAGAAGGAGTTCGACACCACCCTCGTCAACACGTCCGTACAGGAAGTGTGCGACGAGCTGCTAGCGTTGATGACAGCGCCCAAGGTGTGATAGCGGGTGCGAATCGGGCCGCGCCGATCTCCGGCGGCGGCCGCATCCGCCCCATTCCGGGCCTCTAGAACCTTTCCGTCCAATCAACGTCACGGCTTCCGACGAGCCGGAGACCGTCCCTGGGGGTAACGAAGTGGCTGGTACCGAGCCCGTCGCCGAAGGCATCACCAACCCGCCGATCGACGACCTGCTGGAGTGCGTCGACAGCAAGTACAGCCTGGTCACCATGGCTTCCAAGCGGGCCCGCCAGATCAACGCCTACTACGCGCAGCTGGGCGAGGGCCTGCTGGAGTACGTCGGTCCGCTGGTCGAGACGCAGGTTCAGGAGAAGTCCCTGTCCATCGCCCTGCGCGAGGTCAAGTCCGGCCTGCTCACCGCCGAGCCGTACGAGGGCAACTGACACAGGGCCCCACATCGGGCCCGCCCCCTCGGGGGCACCGACCGCGCCCGTCGCACCCCCCGCCCGGGGCGTGCGGCGGGCGCGGCCTGGTAGAACTCCATGTGTGAGTGACACAGAATCCGTTCCCCAGGTGGTCCTCGGTGTCGGCGGGGGCATCGCCGCCTACAAGGTGTGCGAGCTGCTGCGCCGACTGACCGAGTCCGGCCACCGCGTCCGGGTCGTGCCCACCGCGGACGCCCTGCGCTTCGTCGGTGAGCCCACCTGGGCCGCCCTTTCCGGCCAGCCCGTCGCCACCGGCGTGTGGGACGAGGTCCACGAGGTCCCGCACGTGCGCATCGGTCAGTCGGCCGACCTCGTCTTCGTCGCCCCGGCCACCGCCAACCTCCTCGCCAAGGCCGCCGCCGGACTCGCCGACGACCTGCTGACCAACACCCTTCTCACCGCGCGGTGCCCGGTCGTGTTCGCCCCCGCCATGCACACCGAGATGTGGGAGCACCCCGCCACCCAGGCCAACGTGGCCACCCTGCGCTCGCGCGGAGCCATCGTCCTGGACCCGGCCGTGGGCCGTCTCACCGGTGCCGACACCGGCCGGGGCCGCCTGCCCGACCCCGCCGAACTCTTCGAGGCCGCCCGCCTGGTCCTGCGGCGGGGGGCCCGCCGCCCCGNGTGGTGGTCTCCGCGGGCGGCACCCGCGAGGCCATCGACCCGGTCCGCTTCCTGGGCAACCACTCCTCGGGCCGACAGGGATACGCTCTGGCCCGCACCGCCGCCGCCCGGGGAGCCGACGTGACGCTGGTCGCGGCCAACGTCTCCCTGCCCGACCCGGCCGGGGTGCGTCTGGTGCGCGTGGAGTCCGCGGTGGAGCTGGCCGAGGCCATGGAGGCCGAGCGCACCCGCGCCGACGCCGTGGTCATGAGCGCTGCCGTCGCGGACTTCCGCCCGGTCACCAGCGCGGCCTCCAAGATCAAGAAGTCCGGTGACGCCCCGGCGCCGATCGAACTGGTGGAGAACCCCGACATTCTCGCCGGTCTGGTGGCCTCCCGGACGCGTGAGGGCACGGAGCAGACCATCGTGGGCTTCGCGGCCGAGACCGACGACGTGATCGACAACGGCCGGGCCAAACTGGCCCGCAAGGGCTGCGACCTGCTCGTGGTCAACCAGGTCGGCGGTGGGCGCGCCTTCGGCACCGACGACAACCAGGCGACGGTGCTCGGTTCCGACGGGAGCGCCGTGGACATTCCCACAGGGCCCAAGGAGGACCTCGCCGACCGCGTGTGGGACCTGGTGGTCGAACGACTTCCGGGATGAGCGTCACGGTCGGGGAGGGAACCCCGCCCCACAGCGCGATCCTGGTGAGCGTCACCGTCACCTCGGCAAAACTTCCGCTCGTCGCGCTGGATTCCTACCGCTGAGTACGACAGACTCGTTCGGGTGCCGACGAACGGCTGAGGAGGCCCGCCGCCGCGCATCCGCCCCCACCAGTCCCGTTACAGTGGACCGATAACCAACCGCGTCGGTCGGTATTGCCGTCCCGACACATGTCAGCCAGCAGCCGCTGCAAGGAGTCACTTAACGTGTCCCGCCGCCTTTTCACCTCCGAGTCGGTCACCGAAGGCCATCCCGACAAGATGGCCGACCAGATCAGTGACGCGATCCTCGACGCGATGCTCGCCACCGACCCCGGCAGTCGGGTCGCGGTCGAGACGCTGATCACCACTGGTCAGGTCCACATCGCGGGTGAGGTCACCACTCAGACCTACGTAGACATCCCCGCGATCGTGCGAGAGAAGATCCTCCAGATCGGGTACGACTCGTCCGCCAAGGGTTTCGACGGTGACTCCTGTGGGGTCAACGTCTCCATCGACGCGCAGTCCCCGGACATCGCCCAGGGGGTCGACACCGCCTACGAGGCGCGCGTCGAGCACGAGGACGACGTCCTCAACCGGCAGGGCGCGGGCGACCAGGGCCTCATGTTCGGTTACGCCAACCGTGAGACCCCCGAGCTCATGCCGCTGCCGATCAAGCTGGCGCACTCGCTCTCCGAGCGCCTGTCCGAGGTCCGCCGCAACGGCACCGTCCCCTACCTGCGCCCCGACGGCAAGACCCAGGTCACTGTCGAGTACGAGGGCCAGACCCCGGTCCGCCTGGACACCGTCGTGGTCTCCAGCCAGCACTCGGCGGACATCAACCTGGAGGAGATGCTGACCCCGGACATCCGGGAGCACGTCATCGAGCCCATGGTCGCCGCCTACGGCCTGGACGCGGACGACTACCGCCTCCTGGTGAACCCGACCGGCCGCTTCGAGATCGGCGGCCCGAT
>NZ_ANAE01000193.1 GCF_000341265.1 Nocardiopsis prasina DSM 43845
TCGGGCAAGGACCCGTCGAAGGTGGACCGCTCCGCCGCCTACGCCACCCGCTGGGTCGCGAAGAACATCGTCGCCGCCGAGCTGGCCGAGCGCGCCGAGGTCCAGGTGGCCTACGCGATCGGCAAGGCCCACCCGGTGGGTGTGTTCATCGAGACCTTCGGCACCGAGAGGGTGGCGCCGGAGCTGATCGAGAAGGCCGTCAAGGAGGTCTTCGACCTGCGTCCGGCCGCGATCGTTCGCGACCTGGACCTGCTGCGTCCGATCTACTCCCGGACCGCCGCCTACGGTCACTTCGGCCGTGAGCTGCCGGAGTTCACCTGGGAGCGCACGGACCGGGCTGCCTCGCTGCGTTCGTTCGTCGGCGCCTAGGAGACGTACCAGTACCGAGGGCGGGTGGCCGTGGGCCACCCGCCCTCGGCCGTGTCCGGGACCCGCCGTATGCCCTACGCACCATTTGACTACTCTGTGCTGTTAACTATGCACAGAAAGTCATTAATGGTGCCATGTGGAGGGGGAACACCATGGCCGTGCCAGCTGCGGTGTCGGTGTTGGGCCTGGCCGCGTTGATCGCGCTGCCCGGACAGCCAGTCCGGACGGACGACGGGCCGGTACCCGGGGCCGGGAGTCTGCACGTCACCGTCCAGGAGCGGTCGGAGGAACGACTGCGCCCGGGCGACCGCGTGGAGTACACCATCAAGGTGCGCAACGCCGGACACGAGGCGCTGCCGGACGCGCGCGTGGTGCAGTTCCTGCCCTCCTCGATGCGCTACGTCTCCGGTGCCCCCGAAGGGGTCGAGGAGGGGCGGGCCGAGTGGGTCCAGCCCCTTGAGCCGGGGGAGCGCGCGGCCCTCACCGTGGTCGGCGAACTCACCGAGGTACCCGAGGGCGCCCAGCAACCGGTCTCCACCGTGTGCCTGCGCCCCGCCGCGGACGCGTCGCTGTCCTCCTGCGCCTCCGCCGTCCACGAGGTCCAGCGGATGGTGCCGATGGTCTGGGTGGTGGCCGGACTGCTCGCCGTGGCGGCCTTCGCGATCGCGGTGGGCGGCTACCTGCGCTATCGGGGCACCCGTGGACCCCGGCCGGAACCGGAGGCGCCGAGCAACCACAGCCCGGGTTCGGTGCCCAACCTGCGGACCTTCCCGGGACGGGCGCCCGTCTACCACCTGGACGCCCACAGGTGACCAGGGGCTGAGAGGCGGGGCCGGGGACCATCCCCGGTCCCGCCTCTCCTGTGGATCAGTCCAGGTCGGTGCGGCGCCTGCCGGCGAACAGTGCGGCGACGCCGGCGGCGGCGGTCAGCAGACCGGCGACCGCCGGGACGACCGCGCCCGCTCCGGTGACGGGCAGGGTCGGCGGAGTGGTGGGCGGGGTGCTCGGGCTCTCCGACGGGCTGGCCGAGGGAGACGGGCTCTCACTCGGGGAGGGCGACGGGCGCGTCGGCTCGCTCGGGCTGGGCGAGGGTGACGGGCCGGGGCTCTCCGGCGGGTTCGGTGAGGGCGGAGTGCTCGGGTATCCGGGGGTCGGTTCCGGGTAGCCGGGAGCCGCATGGCCCGGCTCCGGTTCCGCGTACCCGTCCGGTGCGTATCCGGGCTTCGGCTCGGGCTCCGGCTCGGGCTCCGCGGCCAGCCCGGACTCCGGGGCAGCGTGCCCCGAGTCGTCCTGGGGGTCGGGTTCCGCGTATCCGTACCCGCCCTGGGGGTCGGGTTCCGCGTACCCGTACCCGCTCTGGGGCCGGTCCTCCCGGCTGTCCGACCCCGGGGCGGGTCCCTCCGCGGTCAGATCCTGGCCCGATGGTCCGCCCTCGGCCACGAACCCGCTCTCACCGTGCGGCGCCGGAGCCGGGGTGTGTCCTTCGGCGGCCACCGCCGATCCCCACCCCCAGAAGAGGGGGACGGCCACCACGGCCCCCGCCGCCGCAGTGGCCGCGGCGCGCAGGGCGCCTCCGCCTGTCGTGCCGAGCCGTGCCTGATCGCGCCGACTCGACTTCTCAATGTGATCGGTCATGTGCCCATTGTGATCAATTCTGCGTGCGGATGCTCCCACCGGCACGACAACGAAAGAGGAAAACAGGGCGAGAGTCATGAAAGGGGCCGTACCCGAACGGGTACGGCCCCACGTGTGCGCGGCGGGAGAGCCTCAGCTCAACTCGCCCAGTGCCTTCTCGGCCTCGGCCAGCCAGGAACGGCGGGCCTCCAGGGCGGCCTCGTGCTCCTTGATCCGGCGGGCGTCGTTGTTGGCCCGGGCCTTCTCCAACTTGGCCTCAAGGCCCGCGATCGCCGTCGACAGCTGGTCCACGGTGTCCTTCGCGCGGGCCCTCGCCTCGGGGTTCGTGCGCTCCCACTCGGCGTCCTCGGCCCGGCGCACGCCGTCCTCGATCTGCCGGAACGCGCCCTCCAGCTGGTCGCGCACGTCTCGCGGCAGGTCGCCGGCCTCCTCCCAGGCCTCCTGGAAGTCGCGCAGGCGGGCACGGGCCCGGCGCGGGTCGGTGATACCGGGGATCTCGGCCCTGGCGTCAGCCAGGATCCGCTCCTTGGCCTCCGCGTTCACCCGCAGCTCCGCGTCGCGCTCGGCGAAGGTCGCGTTGCGCGCGTCGAAGAACGTGTCCTGCGCGGCCTTGAACCGGGTCCACAGCTTGTCCTCGCTGGCCCGGTCGGCCCGGCCCGTGGCCTTCCACCGCTGCATCAGGTCGCGGTAGGCGCGTGCGGTGGGCCCCCAGTCGGTGGAGCCGGACAGCGCCTCCGCCTCGGCGACGATGCGCTCCTTCTCGGAGCGCACCCCCTCCCGCTGCTGGTCCAGGTTGGCGAAGTAGGCCTTGCGCCGCTTGGAGAAGGAGTTGCGCGCGGCGGACATCCGCTTCCACAGCGCCTGCTCGGTGGGGCGGTCGGCCCGGGGGGCCTTCTTCCACTCCTCGATGAGCTGGAGCATCCGCTCGCCGCCGGACTTCCAGTGAGTGGTCTCCGTGGCGACCCGCTCGGCCTCCGCGACGATCCGCTCCTTGACCTCGCGGGCCTGGCCCCGGGCCTCCTCCTGCGCCTGCTTCTGCTCGACCTTGCGCTCCTCGGCGCGGCCGGACAGCGCGTCCAGTCGGCCGATGAGCGAGTCCAGGTCACCGACCGCGTTCGCGTCGGTGATCGTGGAACGCAGCTTGTCGATGGTGGTCATCGCGGCGGAGGCGGACAGGTCGGTGCTGCGGAGCCGCTTCTCCAGCAGCTCCACCTCGGTGACCAGAGAGTCGTACTTGCGCCGGAAGAAGGCCAGGGCCTCCTCCGGGGCGCCCGCCTGCCACGATCCGACGACCCGTTCGCCTTCACCTGTGCGCACATAGACCGTGCCGTCATCGTCTACGCGGCCCCAAGGGTCCGTGGTCACCGTGTCCTCCTGCTGTCATGAACCCGGCCGGTCGCGGTCGGGTTCGGGTCGTCGCGGCGGTACCGCGCCTGTTCGTGATGGGAACCACCGTGCACCAGCACGATATCCATACGATTCGGCGGACAACGACGCGCCGTGTCTCACGTCAACGCAGTCCGGGGGTTCTGGTCCCGCTGCCGTGCCGTCGGCCGGGCCCGTCTCCCGCCTCTGAAGAGGAGGCGCAGGTCGAGGGCCTCGATCAACTCGACGACGCTGACCAATATGGCACTACCACGCGCCCAGGCAAAGAGCAGGGGCGCGCGCGGTGATCGAATGGTGATCAAACGCGTTCTCGGACGAACCCGCCGGTTCGCCCGCCCTGACCCGGCTCGGTAGGCTCTGCGGCCAGGGGACCCGTGCTCCGGCCGAGGTCGGAGGGTTCCCGGACAGCCGAAGCCACCAGGACAGGACGACAGCCGTGCTCATCGCCGCGCTTCCCACCGGGCCCCTCTCCGCGAACTGCTACGTGCTCGCACCCGCTCCCGGCGGCGCGTGCGTCATCGTCGACCCCGGACAGGGCGCGGCACCACAGGTCGCCAAGGCTCTGGCCGAACACGACCTCGCACCGGCCGCGATCCTGCTCACCCACGGCCACTTCGACCACGTCTGGTCGGCCGCCGAACTCAGTGAACTGCACGACGTACCGGTGTACCTGCACGGGGCCGACCGCGGTCTGCTCACCGAACCGGCCGCTGGCGTCGACGCCGGGTTCGCCGCGCAGCTCGAGATGCTTCTCGGCCCCGGCCCCTTCAGCGAACCCGACCAGCTGGTCGAGGTGACGGACGGCCAGACCCTCACGACGGGCGGGATGGAGTTCACCGTCGAGCACGTCCCCGGACACACTCCCGGATCGGTCGTGTACCTCACGCGCACCGGGGACGGGGTGCCGGTCATGTTCGCCGGGGACCTGGTCTTCGCGGGGTCGATCGGACGCACCGACTTCCCCGGCGGCGACGGCGACGCGATGAACGCCAGCCTCGCCCGCACCGTCCTCGGACGGGGAGACGACACCCAGATCCTCCCCGGCCACGGACCCGCCACCACGGTGGAGCGGGAGCGCACCACCAACCCGTACCTGCGCGGGGTCACGGGCTGACCCCCGCCCGCCGTCGTATTCCAGGGGACCGGCCGGTGTCGTTGGCGGTAGGATTCCAGTTGTTCAAGGGGCGACGCCCCGCCCCCGCCGGACCCGGTCTCGGGCTCCCCGGCATCCTCGCTCAGCCGCGTAGTTAGTGGACTTGGTAACTCATGCATCGTTACAGGACTCATTCGTGTGGTCAGCTCCGTAAGGAGCACGTCGGGCAGCAGGTGCGCCTTTCTGGCTGGGTGCACAACCGCCGGGATCTCGGTGGTCTGCTCTTCGTCGACCTGCGCGACCACTACGGTGTCACGCAGCTCATGGCCCGCCCCGAGTCCCCGGTGTTCGAGGAGCTCAGCCGCATCTCCAAGGAGTCGGTGATCCAGGTCACCGGCGTGGTGGCGGCGCGCAGCGCGGAGAACGTCAACCCGAACCTGCCCACCGGTGAGATCGAGATCGAGGCCACGGACGTGGAGGTCCTCGGTACCACCGAGGAGCTGCCGCTGACGGTCTTCCCCGAGGACAACACCTCGGAGGAGCGCCGTCTCACCTACCGCTTCCTCGACCTGCGCCGTGAGCGCATGCACCGCAACGTCATGCTGCGCTCGCAGGTGGTGGCCTTCATCCGCCAGAAGATGACGGAGCTGGGCTTCAACGAGTTCCAGACCCCCATCCTCACCAGCTCCAGCCCCGAGGGCGCCCGCGACTTCCTGGTGCCCTCCCGTCTGCACCCGGGTGAGTTCTTCGCCCTCCCGCAGGCGCCCCAGCAGTTCAAGCAGCTGCTGATGATCGCCGGGTTCGACCGCTACTTCCAGATCGCGCCCTGCTTCCGCGACGAGGACAGCCGCGCCGACCGCTCGCCCGGCGAGTTCTACCAGCTCGACGTCGAGATGAGCTTCGTCGAGCAGGAGGACGTCTTCGAGGTCATCGAGAGCGTCATGACCGACGTCTTCCGCGCGTTCTCCACGGACTGGGAGATCACCTCGCCCTTCCCGCGCATCGCCTACCGCGACGCGCTGGAGTGGTACGGCACCGACAAGCCCGACCTGCGCGTGCCGATGAGGATGCTCGACGTCACCGCGCTCTTCGACAAGACCGACTTCCGCGCCTTCGCTGGCAAGAAGGTCCGGGCCCTGGCCGTCCCCCAGGTGGGCGACAAGCCGCGCAAGTTCTTCGACGGGATCGGCGACTTCGCCGTCGAGCAGGGGGCCAAGGGCCTGGCCTGGCTGAAGGTCGGCGAGAACGGTGAGCTCACCGGTCCCATCGCCAAGTTCGTCACCGAGATCAGCGAGGACCTGCTCCAGACCCTGGACGCCGGTCCCGGGTACGGCCTGTTCTTCTGCGCCAGCGAGGACGAGGCGGAGATCAACCGGATCATGGCGCCGGTCCGCGTCGAGGCCGGGCGCCGCGCCGACCTCGCCGAGGAGAAGGTCTACCGCTTCTGCTGGATCGTGGACTTCCCGATGTTCGAGCGCTCCGACGAGGGCCACGTCGAGTTCAGCCACAACCCGTTCTCCATGCCCCAGGGCGGGATGGACGCGCTGGAGAACAAGGACCCGTTGGACATCCTCGCCTGGCAGTACGACATCGTCTGCAACGGCGTGGAGCTGTCCTCCGGCGCGATCCGGAACCACTCGCCCGAGATCATGTACAAGGCGTTCAACATCGCGGGCTACGACAAGGACGCGGTCGAGGCCGAGTTCGGCGGCATGCTCAAGGCGCTCAAGTTCGGCGCCCCGCCGCACGGCGGCATCGCCCCGGGCATCGACCGGATCGTCATGCTCCTCGCGGACGAGCCCAACATCCGCGAGACCATCGCGTTCCCGCTGAACCAGAACGCCCAGGACCTCATGATGGGCGCCCCGGCGGTCGTCTCCGAGCAGCAGCTGCGGGACGTGCACATCCGTACAGTGCTCCCGGAGCAGAAGAAGAAGTAGCCGGACGGCCCCGGGACACGGGGCCGCCGGACACGAGGCGTCGGCCACCGGAACCCTCCGGTGACCGGCGCCTCTGCTTTATTGCCTGGCCCCTCCCCTCCCCGCGTTGTTAGCCTGGGCCCGTGCAGTACCTCTACTTCCTGTAATCCGAGCCGAGGCGCCCGCCCGCCACGACGTGGCCGCGGGCGCCGGACGTGTGTCCTGACCCCTCCCGGGTCATCCCGTCTGCTCGAGGAGCTCACACGCGCCCCGCCGTCGAACCGTGTTCGCGTTCCGGCCGGGGCGGAGCTCGGTTCGGAGGAACCTTGACCGCCCTCAACCCCGTTTCCGGCCTGCCCGCCGGAGACCGGGCCCAACTCACCGTGTCCGGCGTCCACCTCGCCCGCGGCGGCCGCCCCGTCCTGTCCGGTGTCGACATGACCGTCACTCCCCGCTCCCGGTGGGGTGTGGTCGGCGAGAACGGCCGTGGCAAGTCGACCCTTCTGCACGTCCTGACCGGTGCGCTCGTCGCGGACTCCGGTCGGGTGCGGCGCGTCGGCACGCTCGGTGTCGCCGAACAGGAGATGACCGTCACGGACGGCCGCACCGTCGGCGACCTGGTCGACATCGAACTGGCCGACGCCCGCGCGGCCCTGGCCTCGCTCGACGCCAGCGCCTCGGGCCTGGCCACCGGAGACCCGGAGGCCGCCGAACACTACGCCGAGGCGCTGGACGCGGCCGAGGTGCTGGACGCCTGGGACGCGGACCGCCGCGTGGACCTCGCGCTGGAGCAACTCGGCGCGGTCACCGA
The DNA here is from genome assembly GCF_000341265.1 of Nocardiopsis prasina DSM 43845. Classification (GTDB taxonomy): domain Bacteria; phylum Actinomycetota; class Actinomycetes; order Streptosporangiales; family Streptosporangiaceae; genus Nocardiopsis; species Nocardiopsis prasina. The sequence continues at coordinate 7,214 of NZ_ANAE01000193.1, forward strand.
CCGGTCGCGCCCCCTGGCGGAGCTGTCGGTGGGCCAGCGCTACCGGGTCAGACTCGCCTGTCTGCTCGGCGCCACCCGTGACTTCCTCCTCCTGGACGAGCCCACCAACCACCTGGACGCCGCAGGGCTCGACTTCCTCACTGACCGGCTGCGGGGTCATCCGGGCGGCGTGGTGCTGGTCAGCCACGACCGCGCCCTGCTGTCGGACGTGGCCACGACCGTGCTCGACCTCGACCCGAGTCGGGACGGCGCGCCGCGCGTCTTCGGCGGGGGGTTCGCCGGATACCAGGAGGGCAGGCGCGCCGAGCGGGAGCGCTGGGAGCAGGAGTACGAACAGCGGCGCGCCGAGCACGCCCGGCTCACCCAGGACCTGTCCGAGGCCCAGAACCGGCTGGTCAGCGGTTGGCGGCCGGAGAAGGGCACCGGAAAGCACCAGCGGGCGACCCGGGCGCCCGCCCTGGTCCGCGCCGTACACCGGCGCCGGGACGACCTGGAGGCGCACGCGGTCACCATGCCGCCGCCTCCCATGCCGTTCCGGTTTCCGGAGCTGCCCGCACGATCGGGAACGATCCTGCTGCGGGCCGAGGAGGTCCGCGTCGAGGGGAGGCTGGACCGGCCGGTGACGCTCGCCCTGGAGTCCGGCACCAAGCTGGTCGTCACCGGACCCAACGGCGCGGGCAAGTCGACCCTGTTGTCCGTACTGACCGGGCGGGCCGAACCGAGCGCCGGGCTCGTGCGGACCGCGCGCGGCGCGCGGGTGCGGCTCCTGGAACAGGAGTCGCCGTCGGCCGGGGCCCGGCGGGCGCACGACGTGTTCACCGCGTACCAGGGTCGCCTCGTCAGCGAGGGGGTCCTCCGCGAGGACGAGACGGTCTCCCTGAGCGCCTTGGGGCTGCTCTCGTCCGTTGATGGGGGCCGATCGGTGCGCGAGCTGTCGACGGGCCAGCAGCGCAGACTCGACCTGGCGCTCGCACTGGCGTCGCGGCCGCACGTGCTGCTGCTCGACGAGCCGACCAACCACCTGTCGATCCCGCTGGTCGAGGAACTCACCGAGGGGCTCGGCGCGACCGGCGCAGCGGTGGTCCTGGCCACCCACGACCGTCAGCTGCGGCGCGACACGGGGACCTGGGAACGGCTCGACCTCGGGGCCACCGAACCGGTCACGGAGGCCACGCTCGGATAGGGACGGAGTGGCGGCACGCGGAGCCTTCCGCGTGCCGCCACCGGCGGCGTCAGCGGGTCAGGGTTTGGTGGCGCCGCAGCGCTGGCAGCAGATGTCCTCGTCCTCGGGATTGCTGTGGGTGCAGAGCCGACAGGTCCAGTCGCAGACGGCGTCGCGAAGGGGGGCTCCCGTCAGGGCACGGACGCGTTCAGGATGCATGGTGAGTCCTCGGGGTGGGTGACGAGTTCTCGACTGACCAGTTCGGTGCCCGTAATGACCCCGCTTTGAACGTGCCACATTCGGCCAGAAAGTGAAAATAGGTGATTAACAGGTCAAAAACCTCGTCCGGAATGTGGAAGAGGTCGACACACGGATGCGGCCGGGCCCGTCATCCCCTACCGTTGGGGGCGAATCACCCTCCCACGCCGAGGTACGCACGTGTCCGGGAGTGAACACGGAGCGTTGACGGGGCCCGCCCCAAGAGAGGGCACCGTGGGAGCGGAGTGCATTTCTGCGCCGCCGAGTCACACGAGCGTAACGATTCACGCCCTGGGGTCGGTAGGGTACGGCCTTCCGGAGTGGAACCGGCCGTGACCCCATCACGTTGATGGACCATGAGGGTCCGTGTTCGACGAGGTGGCGCAGCCGACGGGAGGCGGGCGCCGGTGGAGCGGCCTCGGTTCCCTCCCCGGACCGGTCCCGTTCCGGACACTACAATGAGCCGAATCGGTACGTTCCAGGGGTGACCGCGCCTGACGCGGGTGTGACGTCCGAGCCGACATGAGGATGAGTCATACGTGAACGGAAAACGCGCTTCAGGCGGTGGCTCCGAGAACGCACTCGCGGAGGCGTTCCGGCATGCCCCCGAGCCCATGGCGGTCACCGGGACCGACGGCGCGATCCAGCACGCCAACCGCGCGCTCACCGAGCTCTTCGGCCGGGACGCCGCAGAGCTCACCGGACGCCCCTGGTTCGAGCTCCTGGACTCCGCTGACGTCGAACAGGGCACCGGAGCGCACCAGGACGCGCTCGCCGGGAACTGGCACCGCCGCTCCCGGCTCCGCCTGGCCGTCACCGACAAGTCCTCCAGACTGGCGGAGGTCCGGCTCCGCCCCGTCGACGGCGACGCCGACCTCGTGCCCGACGACCCCTCCGACGCGGCCGTGGTCGTCCTCCTGCACGTGCTCTCCACCGAGGAGACCGACCTCCGGGTGGTCGGCGAGCTGCGCACCGACAATTCCGACTCCGTCTTGTGGAGCCTGGACCTGAGCAACGGGCGACTGCGCGAACTCTTCGGCCCCACCCCGCTGGGCGGACTCCTGGCCGGGAACGACCGCGAGCTGGAACGCATCCTCGAACGCATCCATCCCGACGACAACGCCCGCGTGCGCGACGCCATGGCGGCCTCGTTCGCCGGTCGGGACTACGAGCAGCGCTTCCGGATCTTCGACCGCCTCGGCGACGAACGCTCCCTGCATGTTCGGGCCCGGTTCGTACCCGGCCAGCCCGACCGGCTGGTCGGGATCATCGACGACGTCACCGAACACGTCCAGCTGGTACGGCGCCTGGCCGACCGCCGCCGCACCGAGGCCGAACACGGCCGCCTGGTCACCGAACTCTCCTCCAAGCTCGTCTCCGCCACCACCGTCGACAAGGTGATGGACCTGCTCAGCGAGGAGTTCCTGCCGATCTTCGGCGGCGTCTACGCCCTGGCGCTGTACGTCGAGGAGGGCCTGCTGCGCACCTCACCCAGCGCCAGGGAGCGCGGGAACACCCACCGCATAGACGGTCGACGGGCCGACGACACCGACTTCCCCATGGGCGCGGTCATCCAGGACCGCCAGCCGCGGTTCTTCGAGAGCCGCGCCGAGATCGCCAGCCGCTTCCCGGCCGCCGTCGACCTCATGCGCTCGGCCCGCGGCCAGGCCTGGGCCACCGTCCCGATCTTCGGCGACGGCAAGATCGCCCTCGGCGTCTGGCAGATGGTCTGGGACCGGCCGCACCACGCCAGCCGCGACGAACGCGCCCTCATGCTCACCTTCGCGGGGCTGGCCGGACAGGCGCTCCAGCGGATCAAGGCCCAGCAGGCCGAGCTGGAGCTGGCCGACGCCGTCCAGCGCCGCATGCTGCCCCGCCAGGTGGCGAGCTTCCCGGACATGGACATCGCCACCAAGTACCTGCCCTCGCGCGCCGAGTGGCGGATCTGCGGCGACTTCTACGACGTCATCGAGCTCCCCGACAACAAGGTGGGCCTCCTGGTCGGCGACGTCCAGGGCCACGGCGTCGAGGCGGCCGCCGCCATGGGCCAGATCCGTGTCGCCTTCCGTGCCTACGCCAGCAACCAGTCCGACCCCGGCGTCGTCCTGGGGGAGACCAACCGGCTGCTCACCGAGACCGGCGAGATCGTCTTCGCCACCTGCGGCTACCTCGTGGTGGACCGGGCGAGCGGGGTCATGCAGGCCGCCGGGGCGGGCCAGCCACCGGCCGTGCTCGCCACCCAGGGCACCTACGAGCTGTGGTCGCCCGAGACCGGGCCGCCCCTGGGCGTGCTCGCGGACACCGAGTACACCGTCACCACCCGGGTCCTGGCGCCCGGCACCACGCTGCTGCTCTGCTCCGACGGGCTCGTGGAGAGCTCCGACGTCACCATGCAGGACGGGCTGGCCCAGGTGGGGGAGGCGCTCGCCCAGCACGGGGAGGACCCCAACGCCGCCGCGCAGGTCCTGGCCGAGATGGCTCCGGCGGGTCGGGGCGACGACATCGCCCTGCTCATCACCCGGATGATCCCGCGCGCCACGCCCCCGCCCGAACAGGCCGAGAGCCCCGAGAACATCTCCGTCCACCAGGGCTGAGGGCCGGCCCCGGCCGCGGCCACGAACGTGCTCGTCCTCGCCTACCCTGGGTGTGTGTCCGAAACACTGTTCGACGATGCCGGGGCCGAGGCGGCCAAGGGGCAGGAGCCGCTGGCCGTACGCATGCGGCCGCGCACCCTCGACGAGGTCGTGGGCCAGCGCCACCTCCTGGGCGAGGGCAGCCCGCTGCGCCGCCTGGTCGAGGACGACGCGCCCATGTCCGTGTTCCTCTGGGGGCCGCCGGGAACGGGAAAGACCACCCTGGCCACCGTGGTCAGCCGCGTCACCCGGCGCAGGTTCGTGGAGCTCTCGGCCGTCAACGCCGGGGTGAAGGACGTGCGCGCGGTCGTCGAGGAGGCCAAGCGCCGCATGGGCATGAACGGGACACGCACCCTGCTGTTCGTGGACGAGGTACACCGCTTCAACAAGACCCAGCAGGACGCCCTGCTGCCCGCGGTGGAGAACCGCTGGGTCAGCTTCATCGGCGCCACCACCGAGAACCCCTTCTTCTCCGTGGTCAGTCCTCTCCTGTCCCGGTCGCTACTGCTCTCCCTGGAGTCCCTGGACGACTCCGACATCAGGGCCCTGGTGGACCGGGCGCTGACCGACGAACGCGGGCTGGACGATAGGTACACCCTCACCGAGGAGGGCGCCGAGCACCTCATCCGGCTGGCCGGGGGAGACGGCCGCCGCTCACTCACCTACCTGGAGGCGGGCGCCCTCGTCGCGGGGCCGCCCTCCGCCGAGGGCCCGGTGGAGATCACCGCCGAGCACGTCGAGCGAGCCGTGGACCGCCACGCCGTGCGCTACGACCGTTCCGGGGACCAGCACTACGACGTCATCAGCGCCTTCATCAAGAGCATGCGCGGCTCCGACCCGGACGCCGCCCTCCACTACCTGGCCCGCATGATCGAGGCGGGGGAGGACCCCCGCTTCATCGCCCGGCGCCTGGTGGTGCACGCCAGCGAGGACGTCGGCATGGCCGACCCCACCGCCCTCCAGACAGCCGTCGCTGCCGCCCAGGCGGTGGAGCTGATCGGGCTTCCCGAGGCCCGGATCAACCTGGCCCAGGCGGTCATCCACATCAGCCTCGCCCCCAAGTCCAACGCGGTGATCACCGCCATCGACGAGGCCATGGGCGACGTCCGCGCGGGCCGGGCCGGTCCCGTCCCGGCCCACCTGCGCGACGCCCACTACAAGGGCGCCGCCGACCTCGGACACGGCAGGGGGTACCGCTACGCGCACGACCACCCGGGCGGGGTGGCCCCGCAGCAGCACGCCCCCGAGGGGCTCACCGAACGCGAGTACTACCGTCCCACCCAGCACGGGGCCGAACGTCGCTTCACCGAGGTCCTCCAGAGGATCAGGAGCGTCCTCAAGAGCGAGGGCTAGACCCACGACGGCCCCGGCGCGGTGCGCCGGGGCCGTGTCACGGGGAGGGGCGGTCACCGTCCGCCCCCGCTCAGTCGGAGAACAGCTCGACGACCTCCACCACCTCGCGGGGCCCCTCACCCTCCGACTCCTCCGCGAAGGTGATCTCCACGATCATCACCGGCCCCCAGGACAGGTAGTCGACGAAGTCGTTCCCGCTCAGGTCCCAGGTGCCGCGCGCCTCCTCGTCGAGGAAGACGTGCTCGGGAGCGGCGCAGAAGCGGGCGCACTTCACCTCGGCGTCGGGCCGGATCACCGCCTCACCCGGGTCGCCCGCCTCCCGCCACTGCTCCGCCCAGGCCTCGTGGCTCGGAATCCCCTGGTTGCGCGGGATCTCGTCGTCCCGAGTGACCGGCGTGTACACCCAGGTCCGCTCATCGACCCCCGCCTCCGGCTCCGCCTGCTCCGAGGGGTCGAACCGGACCACCAGCGTCCCCGGGTCCTCCTCCGCGGCGGGCTCGGACTCGGGGGCCTCCGAGGCCTCGTCCGCGACCGGGTCGGCCTCGGCGCCGTCGCCGACCATCTGGGACAGGCCCCAGACACCACCGCCGACGAGCGCGGCGGCGACCGAGACGGCGCCCACCAGGAAGAGGGTGCGGGTGGGACGGTGGTTGCCCATCCGGCCCTCCAACCGGATCACCTCGGGCACCCGCGCGGGCGGCTCGACCGCGTGCCACTCGCGTTCGAGGAGACGGCTGATCTCCTCGCGGCTACCGGTCGGGGCGTCTCCCTCCTCGGAATCGGACCCCTCCGCGTGCCACACGGCGATGACCGCTCCGGTCACCTCTCGCAGGCTGGGCCGACGGTCCGGATCGGGGTCCAGGGCGCGCCCCACGACCGGGCGCAGACCCTGCGCAAGCCCGTCGAGGGCGAAGTCCCCGGCGGCCACCCGCTCGGCGATCTCCTCGGGCTCACCCGGGCCGAAGGGCAGACGCCCGGTCCCGGCGAACGCCACGACGGCGCCCCAGGCGAACACGTCCGCCGCGGGCGACGGCGCCCCGCCCAGGTACCGCTCGGGGCTCAGCCAGGTGGCACCCGAACCGCGCAGCCGTTCCGCCTTCGGTGCGATCGCGCACTCCATGATGTGCGGTCCGTGCGACTCCAGCAGGATCTCGCTGGGACGCAGCGATCCGTGGGAGACCCCGCGGGCGTGCAGGGCCGACAACCCCTCGGCCAACGCGGTGGCCAGCGCGATCAGCTTCCCGACCCCCACGCCGCCACGCCTGGTCACGTAGTGGGACAACCGCTGCCCGGCCAGGTAGGGCATGGACAGCCACGGCGGGTTGGCGTCCGGGTCGAAGGCGAGCGGCACGACGACCCGTTCCGGGTCGACCTGTGACAGGTTGCGCAACCTCCGAGCCAGCGCGGGGTAGACGTCGGGGGACTCCAGCTCGGGGGACCGGAGCAGCTTCACGGCGACCAAACGGTCGCCAGCGGTGGTGGAGGCGGTGTCCACGGCGGCGTACACGGTGCCGGTGGAACCCTGCCCCAGTCGTCCGAGGACGAGGTAGGGGCCGATCCGCGACGGGTCGTCCGGGTAGAGGGGGGCCAGGTCCGGGGGTACCAGTACGGAGATCTCACGCGGAGAACGGGGGCTCATGGGTGTCCTGTCGGTGCTTCTGGGCCAGCGAGGGGCTGCGGGGCGTGCCCTGGTGTCCGGACATCGTAGTGAAGAACCATCTCTGCGGTGATTCTCGCCGACGCTCGCCGGTCCGTCGATCCCCGAGGGTCCCGAACCGGACCTCTCGGACACATGACCCTCCCCACTGCCTGCCACACCGTGGCGCGCCCACGCGTGCCGACACCGGACGCGATAGGGTCAGCCGAAACCAGCCGCCTCGGCCCTCAGTGGCAGCGGCGGCGGACGCGGATCGGGAGCCCCGACCCGGCGCGATCGCTGGCCCCCGTACCCGCCCAAGGCGTCCGGTGCGCGCCCGAGCGCGCGCGGACCGTTCGCACACCCTCGAAGCAACCCTCTATCTGCCCTACGGAGCCTTCATGCTGACCGGAGGAGAGGTCGCCGCGCTCGTCGCAGCGGTGGTCTGGGCGGTGCTGGCCACGTTCATGTGCGTGGCGCTCGTCAAACTGATCAAGCTCATCAACGAGACCACCAAGGTCGTCTCCGAGGTGGGGGACCGGACCCCGCCGCTGCTGGACGACGTGGCCTCCACGGTGGAGCGCACCAACACGTCACTGGAGCGGGTCGAGGAGATCACCGCCAACGTGCAGGCGTCTTCGGAGGACGTGTCCACCATGACCGCCCTCACCCGGTCGGTGTTCACCGGCCCGCTGGTGAGGATCGCCTCGTTCTCCTACGCCGTCCGTCAGGTCCTCGGCCGCCGCAAGGCCCTGGCCGTGATGCGCGGCCGCAAGCGGAGGGAGAACCGTTGATCGGGCGACTGTTCTACCTCGCGGCCGGTGCGGCGATCGGCGGCTACGCGGTGCACCGCGTGCACCGGGCCCGCCGGGCCATGACGCCCGGCGGCATCGCCGACCGGGTCGAGGGCCGGGTCAGCGAGTACCGGGGCGCCCTCCAGGAGCTCAACGAGGACCTCGCGGAGGCGGTCCGGGAGGAGGAGGCGGAGCTGTTGCGCCGCTACGCGCCCGAGCCTCGTTCCCTGCGCTCCGCAGACCCCGACTCACCGGGACTCCGCGACCGCGGGTAGCGGCTGGCCGTATTGGGCACAACCTGGGGCAACGAGGGGAACCGGTCGGGCGTCGAATCCGTCGGATCGTTACGTCGCAATCGCGAACCGATGCTCTCGGACGCGCGTCTGTAGGGTTGACGAACCAGTGCAACACGTGAGGAAGCGCCATGTACCCGCCACAGCCGCCCCAGGGTCCCTACTCCGGTGGTCAGGACCCCTACAACCAGGGACAGCCCGGCTACCCCGGCGTCCCGCAGGGGCCGCCCAAGATGCCCGGGACCGCGATCACCGTGCGCGTGCTGATGTTCATCGGCGGTGTGTGCGGGCTGCTCTTCGGCGGCCTCGTCCTGCTGATGGGGCTGATGGCCGGCGGTGACAACGAGTTCGGCGAGGGTTTCGCCGAGGGCGTCCAGGAGACCGGGGTCAACATCGACGCCGCGGAGATCGTCGCCGTCATGGCGATCCTGGGCGGCGTCATGCTCGTGTACGGCCTCGTCTCCACCGCCCTGGCCTCGTTCATGGGTCGGCGCAGCGGCGGCATCCTCTGGTCGATCGTCGTCTTCCAGGCCCTGGCCGCCCTCCTGCTGCTCGTCAACATCTTCACCGGAGCCGTCGGATCGTTCATCCCGCTGCTCTTCGCGATCGGCATGATCGTCCTGATGGTGGTCCCGGCGACCCGCGCGTACTACAAGCCCGCGCCCGCCGGTCACTACCCCGGCTACTGAGATCCGGGGCGGAACCCCCGCCCCGGCACTGCTCTCTCCGGGTCTGTCTCTGTCGAGATCCTCCCGCTGTCCACACGATTCCTCAGAGAGGACCAAGGTGTACCCCACGCCTCCCTCAGGCCCCCAGCAGCCCTACGGTCAGGGCCAGCCGCCCCAGTACCAGCAGGGCCCGCCCCAGCACCAGCAGGGCGGCTACGGCTAACCCCCGCAGCCGANCCCCGGCCAGCCCTACGGAGCGCCCGGCGCCCCGCCCCCACCCCCGCAGTTCCACGGTTCGCCCGGAGTCCTCGACACGGTGCCCGGCCCGGCCACCACCGTCCGCGTGCTGATGTTCATCGGCGGTCCGGTCGGCATCCTCCTCGGCCTGACTATCGGCGTGTTCGTCGCGCTCGGCGTGGGCGTCGGCGCCGCGGCCGGGACCGCGTCCGAGGCGAGCGGCGCCGAGGTCGCCGGGGTGGTGGGCGTCCTTGGTGCCCTCGGAGCCTTCTTCGCGCTGATCCCCCTGGTCTACGGCATCGTCTCGACGACGCTCGCCGCCAAGATGGGCAAGCGCACGAAGGGCGTCTACTGGGGCGTCGTCGTGTTCAACATCGTTTCCGCGCTCCTGCTGGTCCTCAACGTGGTCAGCGCGCTCGCCATGGAGGGTGCGCCCACCTCCCTGATCCCGCTGGCCTTCCACGCCACGATGACCGGGCTCATGTTCGCCCCGAAGGTGCGGGAGTTCTACGGCGTCTGAGGCGCCTCGTCACGGCCCGCCGACACGGCAGGGGAAGCGTGACCACCGATGAGGGGCCCGGCGGGAGACCGCCGGGCCCCTCGGCGTTCCCGCACCCGGGCCCGGAGCCCTCGCGGGCGGCCCATCGGGGATGCGTCGGTGGCCAGCGGCGATAGCCTTGGAATGGCCGGACCGCCGCCGTTGTCATCAACGGTGCGGGTCCTCGGCGGCCACTGCAAACCATGCGCGCAGACGTGGCGGTCCCCTCTACGATGGGCCCCTACCGACCACGCGTGACCACGGTCCCACCCAGGGACAACCCCGCCGCCACCGGGCGGCGGAGCCAAGCACAGGAGGGCATCAATGGAGACGGCAGAGATCGCGCGCCGCTTCCTCAGTTTCTTCGAGAAGAACGGACACACCGTGGTGCCCTCGGCAAGCCTGATCGCCGAGGACCCCACGCTGCTGCTGGTGCCAGCAGGCATGGTCCCCTTCAAGCCCTACTTCCTGGGTCAGCGCACACCCTCCTACGACACCGCCACCAGCGTCCAGAAGTGCATCCGGACCAAGGACATCGAGGAGGTCGGCAAGACCTCCCGTCACGCCACCTTCTTCCAGATGCTGGGCAACTTCTCGTTCGGTGACTACTTCAAGGAGCGGGCGATCCCGCTGGCGTGGGAGCTCGTCACCACCCCGGTGTCCGAGGGCGGCTTCGGGATCGACCCCGAGAAGCTGTGGGTGACCGTCTACCTTGACGACGACGAGGCCGCGTCGATCTGGCGCGACAAGGTCGGCGTCCGCCCCGAGCGCATCCAGCGCATGGGCATGGAGGAGAACTACTGGGATATGGGCGTGCCCGGTCCCTGCGGCCCCTGCTCCGAGATCTTCTACGACCGCGGCCCCGAGTACGGTGTCGAGGGTGGTCCCGAGGCGGACGAGAACCGCTACATCGAGATCTGGAACCTCGTCTTCATGCAGTACGAACGGGGTGAGGGCTCCGGCAAGGACTACCCGATCCTCGGCGAACTGCCCAGGAAGAACATCGACACCGGTCTCGGTCTGGAGCGCCTCGCGGCGGTCCTCCAGGGCGTCGACAACATCTACGAGACCGACATCATCGGCCGCGTACTGCACCGCGCCGCCGAGCTGACCGGCACCACCTACGGTGGCGACCACGACCAGGACGTGATGCTCCGCGTGGTCGCCGACCACGTGCGCAGCGCCGTCATGCTCGTCGGAGACGGCGTCAAGCCCGGCAACGAGAAGGCCGGGTACGTCCTGCGCCGCATCCTTCGCCGCTCGATCCGCAACCTGCGGCTGCTCTCGGGCACCGACTCCTTCTTCCTGCACGACCTGACCGAGGTCAGCATCGACGCGATGAAGGACATCTACCCGGACCTGCTCGACAAGGCCGACGTCGTCCACGGCGTGATCGACAACGAGGAGCGCAACTTCGCGGACACCCTCCGCGCGGGTACCACGCTCTTCGGCCGCGCGGCCGAGCGCACCCGCGCCGCGGGCGGCACCGAGTTCTCGGGTGTGGACGCCTTCCAGCTCCACGACACCTACGGCTTCCCCATCGACCTCACCCTGGAGATGGCGGCCGAGCAGGGCCTCAGCGTGGACGAGGGTGCCTTCCGTGAACTCATGCAGCGCCAGAAGGACACCGCCAAGGCCGACGCCAAGGCGAAGAAGCTCGGCAACGCCGACATCTCGCTCTACGCGCAGATGCACGAGAACGCCGGCAACACCGAGTTCCTGGGCTACACCGAGGCCGAGAGCGACTCCCGCGTCAAGGGCATCGTCGTGGACGGCGAGGGCGTCCCCGCCGCGCGCGCGGGCGACAAGGTGGAGATCGTCCTGGACCGCACCCCGTTCTACGGGGAGAGCGGCGGTCAGCTCGCCGACACCGGCACCCTGACCGTCGACGGGCGCGGCGTGGTGGACGTCGAGGACGTCCAGAAGCCGCTCCCGGGCCTGTTCGTGCACCGGGGCACCGTCCGCTCGGGAGAGGTCGTCCTGGACGACACCGTGCACGCGGAGATCGACACCGGTCGCCGCCACGCCATCGAACGGTCCCACTCGGCCACCCACCTGATCCACTCGGCGCTGCGCAACGCGATCGGCCCCTCCGCCGGACAGGCCGGTTCGGAGAACCGCCCCGGCCAGCTGCGGTTCGACTTCACCGCCGACAACGCGCTGGGCGGACAGCGCCTGGCCGAGGTCGAGGAGGAGGTCAACACGGTCCTCGCCGGCGACATCGCGGTCCAGACCGAGGAGAAGAGCCTGGACGAGGCGCTCAAGATGGGCGCCCTGGCCATGTTCGGGGAGAAGTACGGCGACCGCGTCAGGGTCGTGGAAATGAGCGACTACTCGGTCGAGCTCTGCGGCGGTACGCACGTCGGCTCCACCGCCAAGCTCGGCATCGTCAAGCTGCTGGGGGAGTCCTCCATCGGCTCGGGCGTGCGCCGTGTCGAGGCGGCCGTGGGCGTGGACGCGTTCAAGCGCCTGTCCAAGGAGTCGGCTCTGGTCGGACAGCTCTCCGAGCAGCTCAAGACGCCTCGGGAGGAACTGCCCGAGCGGATCGACACGATGGTCTCGCGGCTGCGCGTCGCCGAGAAGGAGATCGAGAAGCTGCGCGCCGCCCAGGTGCTCCAGGCCGCGGGCGACCTCGCGGCGGGCGCGCGCCGACACGGCTCGGCCCGGGTCGTGGCCGCCGAGGCGCCCGAGGGTGCCAGCGGTGACGACCTGCGCAAGCTGGTCCTGGACGTGCGCGGACGCCTCGGTGAGGACGAGCCCGTGGTCGTGGCGATGACCGCGGTGCCCAAGGACCGTCCCGTCGTGGTGATCGCCGCGAACAAGGCCGCGCAGAAGGCCGGGATCAAGGCGGGCGACCTCGTGGGTGTCGCGGCCCGCGCCCTCGGCGGCGGTGGCGGCGGCAAGCCCGACATCGCCCAGGGCGGCGGCACCGACGCGAGCAAGGTGGACGAGGCCCTGCGCGCCGTGGAGGCGCGCGTCGCGGGCGCCTAGGCGCCTTGGCGACGGTCGGTCCGACCGCGCCCTGTGGGGCCCTGGAGGTCCCGCGGGGCGCGGTCGCCTTTCCGCCACTCCGAACGGGTCAATCACCCTGAGTTGTCGAACCTGTCCGTACAGTTTCGTTATGTGACCAAGCTGACGGTTCCCGCGTCGCCGGGACCCGATCCGACGCACGATGCCGTCGGACGACCCGGTGACACCCGCCCGGGCCCGGCGCGTGACCGCTGTGACCTACACTCGGACGGTACGCGTGCGCCCCGGTCCCCGTTGACACGGCCAGACCCGAGGCCCGTGGCCCGGTCCCCGCGCGACCGGGAGCGTTCCACGGGTCAGGCTGCGCACCGTCATCGAATCGGGCATACTGTGGCGCGTCACAGCCGATCACATGGCTGTCTGCGCGGAGATTCCCGCGATCCAGCTGATGAACAGGACCACCGTGTTGAGGATTTCCCAGCAGCGGTGCTGTGCCGTCGACGGTACGGCCCGCGCGAGCAGCGCCCCCAGGCAGGAGGAGGCGTCCTCGTGAGACACGGTGTGCGCCTGGCGATCGATCCGGGCAACGCGCGTATCGGCGTCGCCGCCAGCGACCCCAGCGGCGTGCTGGCCAGCCCGGTCGAGACCATCCCACGGGGCAGGGGCGACGTGCAGCGCATCGCCCTCCTCGTACTGGAGAAGGAGGCCCGCGAGGTCGTCGTGGGCTACCCTGCTTCACTGTCCGGCCAGGAGGGACCGGCGGCCCGGTCCGCGCGCGAGTTCGCGAACACCCTGGCCCGACTCCTCGCCCCCGTCCCCGTCAGGCTCGTGGACGAACGACTCACCACGGTGACCGCCCAGGGACAGTTGCTCTCCGGCGCCTCCTTCGGGAAGAAGGGTGCCAAGGGCGGCCGAGCCCGCCGCTCGGTCATCGACCAGGCGGCCGCCACCGTGCTCTTGCAGAGTGCCTTGGACCAGGAACGGTCGACAGGCCATCCCCCGGGCGAGATCGTCCATGCCAGCCAGGGAGATTCATGACCGACAGGGATGACTACCCCGATCCCTACCGTGGCCGTGCCGACCGCGAGGGCGGCTACGACTACGACCCGCTCTCCGACCCGCTGCCCGCGCAGCCGCCGTCACGCGGCCGTCGGGCGCGCCCCGAGCCCCAGTCCGGCCCCTGGACCGAGCAGCCCGGTACAGGTGAGTTCGGGCACACCGGACCACCCGCCGGCGATGTCCGCGCCCCCCGGTACGCGGCCCCCGCCCCCGGGGAGGGCGACACGAGCAGCCGGACCGCGCCCGCCCCCGGACGCCGCCGCAGGGCCGAACCGCCCGAGGACGAGGCACCGTGGAACGGCGAACCGCAGTCCGCCGGTCCCCGGCGCTTCGGTGCCGCCGACGCCCTGCGCGGCGGCCGTGCCGCACGCGGCGGACAGGCGCCCCAGCACCCCGAGCAGGGGTCCCCCTCGGACACCGGAAGCCATCAGCGGCCCAGCGCCGACGCGACCCAGGACGCCCTGGCGGCCCTGGCCAACCTGGGTGGCGCACAGAACCCTTCACGCGGGACCCCCCAGCCGCCCGCGGACACCCCCGCCCAGGAGCAGCCCCCACGCAGGGCCCGGCGCGCACGCGCCGAGGAGCCCGCCGAGTCGCGCTCCGCCTTCTGGGGCGACGACGCCGACGAACCCGCCCCCGCATTCCACACGGATCCCCCGGAAGAGGAACCCCAGGGCCGCAGGGGCCGCCGCAAGCGCGCCCAGGAGACGCGGCCCGAGCCCGTGCGCGACACGGGTGCCTTCCGCGCGCTGGAGCCGGAGGACGAGGAGCCCACGGGGCGTCGCGGTCGGCGGCGCGCCCGCCGTGCCGCGGAGGAGGAGCCCGAGGACACCGGGGCCTTCCGGGCACGCGAGCCCGAGTACGAACCGGAGCCCGAACCGGAGCCCGAGGAGCCGGCCGGCCGTCGCGGTCGTCGCCGCGCCCGCCGTGCCGCGGAGGAGGAGCCCGAGGACAGCGGGGCCTTCGCCGCGGTGCCGGTCACCGACACCGGGGCCTTCGCGGAGCTGTCCAACCTGGACGAGGACGAGCAGCACCTCACGGACACCGGTTCCTTCCTCGCACAGGAACCGGAGGACGAGGAGCCCAGGGGACGTCGCGGTCGTCGTCGCGCCAAGCGGGGGCGCCGGGCCGAGCCCGAACCCGAGCCCGAGGTCGAGGAGGAGCCCGAGGAGGACCTCTACGAAGAGGACAGCCTCGAGGACATCGCCGCCTCCTACGGTGACAGCCGTGCCAACCGCAAGCGCGCCAAGCGAGCCAAGGCCGCGCAGGCCGCCCGGCTCAACAAGGGCAAGCCCAAGAAGCGCAAGAAGAGCAAGGGCCTGACGGTCCTGCTCGCCCTGGTCCTGCTGCTCGTGGTCGCGGGCGGCGGTTACGGGGTGGCGCGCACCTACGTGTTCCCGCCCGACTTCTCCGGCGGGGGCGAGGGCGAGGTCGTCTTCGCCATCGAGGAGGGGCAGAGCGGTACCGCGGTCGCCCAGAGCCTCGTGGACCAGGGAGTGGTCGCCAGCGTGCGGGCCTTCACCAACGCGCTCAGCTCCAGCGAGGGCGACGGGCTTGTCCCGGGTACCTACTCCCTGGCCGAGGGCATGAGCGGTGAGGACGCCGTGGCGGCCCTGCTGGACCCGGAGAACCGCCTGGGCGGTCGGGTCACCATCCGCGAGGGGCTCCGTTCGGACCAGGTGCTCCAGCTCCTGGCCGAGAACACGGGGCTGAGCCTGGAGGAGCTCCAGGAGGCGTACGAACAGACCGACGAGCTCGGCCTGCCCGACTACGCCTCCGAGGGCCCGGCGGGCTACCTGTTCCCGTCCACGTACCGGTTCGAGCCCGACACCGAGCCCCTCTCGATGCTGCGCACCATGGTCACCCAGTACCGGCAGGTCGCCGAGGAGGTGAACCTGGAGTCCCGCGCCGCCGACCTCGGGTACGACTCCAACGAGGTCATGGCGATCGCCTCCATCGTCCAGGCCGAGAGCGGTCGGGCCGAGGACATGCCGAAGATCTCCCGGGTGGTGCACAACCGCCTGGACATCGACATGGCGCTCCAGATGGACAGCACCTGCTTCTACGCCATCGGCGAGTACGGCATCGCGCTCAACAGCGAACAGCTCAGGCAGTGCCGGGACGACACCAGCGGGTTCGACACCTACTACAGCACCGGGCTGATCCCCGGCCCGTTCGTCGCCCCGGGCGAGGAGGCCATCGAGGCCGCCCTGGAACCGGCGGACGGCGAGTGGCTGTACTTCGTGGCCACGGACCCGGACAACGGCGTCACCGAGTTCGCCGAGTCCCACGAGGAGTTCGAGGTCCTCAAGGAACGCTTCCAGGAGACCTGGGGCGGCGGCAGCGGCGGGGGTGAGGAGTGACGCGCGCGGCCGTCCTGGGCTCGCCCGTGGCCCACTCGCTCTCCCCGGTCCTGCACACGGCCGCCTACGCGGCGCTGGGCCTGGACGACTGGTCCTACGGACTAGTCGAGTGCGACGAGGCGGGGCTGGCTCCCTTCCTCGCCGAGCTGGACCCGTCCGAGTGGGCCGGGCTCTCCCTGACCATGCCGCTGAAGCGGCGGGCCATGGACCTGGCCGACGAGGTCACGGACCTTGCCACGGCGGTCGGCGGCGCCAACACCCTGGTTCGTAGGGGGGCACGGTGGTCGGCGCTGAACACCGACGTCGAGGGGATCGCCACCGCCCTCACCGAGGCGGGCGTGGCGGTTCCGGCCAGCACGCTCGTCCTGGGCGCGGGGGCCACCGCGGCCTCCGCCCTCGCGGCCCTGCGGGATCTGGGCACGACCGGACCGGTCACCGTCCTGGCCCGTGACACGGCGCGCACCGGCGAGGTCACGGCGGCCGCGGAGCGCCTCGGCCGCCCCGTTCGGGTGGCGCCGCTGGCGGAGATCGACCACCACCTGGACGCCGACCTCGTGGTCTCCACCCTGCCTTCGGGTGCGACGGACGGGTACGCCACTCGGATCGCGGCCTCCCGGGCCGACCTGTTCGACGTGATCTACGCCCCATGGCCGACCGCCGCCGCCTCGGCGGTGGCGGCCCGTGGCGGGCGCGTGGTCGGCGGGTTCCCGATGCTCCTGCACCAGGCCGCCGCCCAGGTCCGCCTGATGACGGGGATCGGGGACGTCCCGGTGGAGGCCATGCGGGCCGCCGGCGAGGCGGAACTCCTCCGGCGCTCCGCCCGGGTGGCCCACTGACCCCCGGGCACGGTGGTCGGGCGGTCGCGGGGTCCTGCTATATTGGGTGTCATCGACTTGGTCCGGTGTGTCTGACACACCGGAGCCGCAAGCGGAGATGATCCTCCCACCTACCGGGCCGCGCCCGTGTGGGTCCCGGTCAGACGATGGGCACGCCGCCCCGAGTTCGTCGGAAACCCGTGTACGGGTTCCGTCGGCCTGGTTCGCGGTCCCGTCGTGAACATCCGGTCGGATCGCCCCGCTTGCACACGCTGGCGGGGTTTTTCGTTTCTGGTGAGACCCCAACGCGGGCGGGTGGCCTGAACAAGCACGGGCGACCCGGTCGAACAGGCCGACCACCACGGGGTGGGCGGCCGGTCCCAGGTAATCCGAGAAAGCTAGGGAGGGGTCTCATCAGCACAGAGCCCCGCATCAATGACCGTATCCGGGTGCCCGAGGTCCGACTCGTCGGACCCAACGGTGAGCAGGTCGGAATCGTCTCCGTGCAGGACGCGCTGCGTCTGGCCCAGGAGTCGGACCTCGACCTCGTCGAGGTCGCGCCGACCGCGCGCCCGCCGGTCGCGAAGCTGATGGACTACGGCAAGTTCAAGTACGAGTCCGCGGTCAAGGCCCGTGAGTCGCGCAAGAACCAGTCGAACACGATCATCAAGGAGATCAAGCTCCGCCCGAAGATCGACCCGCACGACTACGAGACCAAGAAGGGTCACGTCGTTCGGTTCCTCAAGAGCGGGGACAAGGTCAAGGTGACGATCATGTTCCGTGGCCGTGAGCAGTCCAGGCCCGAACTCGGGCGCAGGCTGCTGGCGCGTCTGGCCGAGGACGTCCAGGATCTTGGCACGGTCGAGTCCCAGCCCAAGCAGGACGGCCGCAACATGGTCATGGTGATCGGTCCGCACAAGCGGCGTTCCGAGCACAAGGCCGAGGCCCGCGCCGCGGCGGGGGACAAGACCCGCCGCGATGAGCGCGACCAGGCGTAAGGCGCCAGGGGAAGTCCCCCACCGCCCGGACGCCGTCAAGGCGACGACCGGGTGGTGGGGTGGGCTGCTCCCGACCAGTCCGTGATGCACCGGTGTGCGACGGGACCCCGCCGTAGTGGCGGAACAATCGCGGGGCCCCCCGCCGTAGTGGCGGAACAATCGCGGTGTCCGCATCCTGTGCGGGTGCCGCGCCGACGGAGTAGGAGACGACGGCGACATGCCGAAGAACAAGTCCCACAGTGGAGCCAAGGACCGTTTCAAGGTCACCGGCTCTGGCAAGATCATGCGCCGCCGTGCCAACAAGAACCACATCCTTGAGCACAAGACCTCCAAGCGCAAGCGCAAGCTGGGCACGGAGGCCGAGCTCGCTCCGGCCGACACCAAGAACATCAAGAAGCTCCTGGGCAAGTAGCACCGGAGCACCCGTCCTCCTTGGCCAGCCCGTGCGCCCGACCCCGTCGGCGCGCTGAGGCGCCCGGAGGACAACCACCTGAAGCGAACGCGGTCGCTGGGTGCGTCCTGGCCGGACCGGTCGGCGCGCCGTGCGCGCCGGAAGAACCAATGAGGGAGTCACTGTGGCACGCGTGAAGCGGGCTCTCAACGCCAAGAAGAAGCGCAAGGTCGTTCTCGACCGGGCCAGTGGTTACCGCGGGCAGCGCTCGCGTCTGTACCGCAAGGCCAAGGAGCAGATGCTCCACTCGATGACCTACTCCTACCGGGACCGCAAGGACCGCAAGGGGCAGTTCCGTCGTCTGTGGATCCAGCGCATCAACGCCGCCTCCCGCGCTCACGGCCTGACCTACAACCGTCTCATCCAGGGTCTGAAGCTGGCCGAGATCGAGGTCGACCGTCGCATGCTGGCCGAGCTGGCCGTCAACGACGAGGCCGCCTTCGCCGTCCTCGTGGAGAAGGCCAAGCAGGCCCTCCCCACCACCGCCGCGGCCTAGCAGGCAGTCGGAAGAACCAGACGGGTAGCGATGGCGAGCCACGAGTTCACGAGTGTCCGGTCACCCAGGATCAAGGGGGTTCGGCGGCTCGCCAAGCGCACCTTCCGTCAGCGCGAGCGGCGCTTCCTCGCGGAGGGGCCGCAGGCTGTACGGGAGGCCCTGGCCGCCGTCAACGGCGGCGACGGGCGGTCCCCCTACAACGGGACCGCCCACGGTGTCGTCGAGGTCTACGCCACGGCGGAGGCCATGCAACGCCACATCGACCTGATGGACGCCGCCCACACAGCGGGCGTGCCCACCCACCGGGTCAGTCTCGACGTGATGTCCGAACTGGCGCAGACCATCACCCCGCAGGGGGTCATCGCGGTCTGCGAGTTCGTCGACGTCCCCTTGGAGAGCGTCTCCGACGCGCGGCTCGCCGTCGTCCTCTCCCACGTGCGCGATCCCGGCAACGCCGGTACGGTCCTGCGCACCGCCGACGCGGCCGGAGCCGACGTCGTCATCTTCACCGACGCCTCGGTGGACCCCTACAACGGTAAGTGCGTGCGGGCCTCCGCCGGAAGCCTGTTCCACCTGCCCGTGGTGGTGGGGGTACCGGTGGCCCGGGCGGTGGACTTCCTGCACGGAGCCGGAGCCAAGGCCTGGGCGGCGGACGGCAGCGGCGACCGCGACCTGCACCAGCTCGCCGACGACGGCGACCTGGACGGCCCGGTCGGCTGGGTCTTCGGCAACGAGGCCTGGGGCCTTCCGGAGGAGATCGTCCAGCTGACGGACGGCGCGGTCAGCGTCCCGATCTACGGCGGGGCCGAGAGCCTGAACCTGGCCACGGCCGCGGCGGTCTGCCTGTACACGACCGCCCGCCAGCAGCGCCGCGCCTGAACCGCCCGAGCGGGTCCGGCAGAACGGCCCCCCGGTCTACGGCGGGGCCGAAAGGTTGGATCCGGCCCCGGTTCTGAGGGTTCTTCAGGGCGTCTCGACGCGGCTTCGGCGGCGTCGCCCCGGACGCGTTCAGCACGCTCTCCGGCGTGGCGGAACCACGCCCGATCGTCACTCCCCGTCACCATTGGGTGGCTGACCCGGCATGGAGTGCCGGGCGGTGTACACGCTCGGTAACAGGTCTCCTCAACCACCCGAAATGCACGTGCACGGGGTTCGAGTGTCGATAGGGTCGGGCCAGTACGACGGTGGTTCACGCGCTTCCGCTTGTCCACCCCCGCCCGACCCCTGTCACGGGTGGGACGGTGCGTGTGTCCGCCACGACACGGCAGGCTTGACGACAGGGCGTGAGCACCGGAGCCCGAACGCCTCGGCGAGCGGGCCCGTGGGCCGACGCGTGTCCGTCCGCCTCGGACGGACGGCGACGGACCGGTGGCCGTCTCCCGGGTTCCGGGTGACGCCGTATCCCGGGTCATCAGGCGTACCAGGTGGGAGTGCAGGGTAGATCTGCGGTGGTGTCCGGGGAGTTCAGCCACGGGCACGACCGGTCAGCGATCCCGACCCAGGAGTCCTGTGGTCGCGGACCTTCGGAGGGGAGCGGGGAGAGGCGTGGGCAGCGGCCGACACGTGGGCCAACCGGCGGAGGACTCTGACGGTGCGGCGGCGCGACCCTCAAAGGACCCCGTCCCAGGGCAAGGACACACCACCGACGCCCCCGCAGAGCGGGAGAGCGCCGGAGCGGATCCCCGTGGCGTGCGTCGCCGCGGTGCCGCGTCCGCCCTGTGGGAGGTCGAGACCGCCTCGGCGGCCGACGCTCCGCCACTGCACGCCGACGACCTGCCCGACGGAGTGGTCGTCGCCGACGCCGGGGGGAGAGTCGTCCTCTTCAACACCCTCGCCGCGCAGCTGACCGGCGTTCCCACCGCCTCCGCCATCGGCCGCGACTTCCGCGCCGCCCTGCCCCTGAAGGGTCTCGACGGCCACAACTGGTGGGAGTCCAGCGACCCCTACGGCGGCGACCGCGAACGCACCCGTCAGCCCGAGCGCATGCTCTGCCTGCCCGACGAACGCGAGATCCTCGTCTCCGCCCGCTACGTGCGGGCCCGGCCCGGGGGGGACCTCGTCCGCCTGGTCCTCACCCTCAGGGACGCCTCCGCCCGGTCCGAACGCTCCCGCGCCGACCTCGTCTCCGAGGTCGCGCACGAGCTGCGCTCCCCGCTCACCAGCGTGAAGGGCTTCACCTCCACCCTGCTCAACAAGTGGGAACGGCTCACCGACAAGCAGAAGCTGTTCATGCTGGAGACCGTCAACGCCGACGCCGACCGTGTCACCCGGCTCATCCACGACCTCCTGGACGTCTCCCGCATCGAGTCCGGCCGCCTGGAGGTTCGCCGCCAGGTCGTCGACCTGCCCGCCGCCGTGCGCCGACTGGTCGCCAGCCGGGTCGCCTCCGGGTACGCCGAGGAGCGCTTCCGGGTCGAGGCCCGCGGTGAACTCCCGCAGATGTGGCTGGACTCCGACAAGGTGGAACAGATCCTCTCCAACCTCGTGGAAAACGGGGTGCGGCACGGCGCTGGTACTGTCAGTGTCGTGATCGAGCCGTGTGAAGGAGGAGCAGCGGTGTCGGTGCGCGACGAAGGCCAGGGCATAGCACCCGAGACCGTTCCGCGCGTCTTCCGTCAGTTCTGGCGCGGGAAGCGCCGTGGCGGAACCGGCCTCGGACTGTTCATCGTCAAGGGCCTCGTCGAGGCCCACGGCGGCACGATCACCGTCGGACGCGCCCCCAACGGCG
Organism: Nocardiopsis prasina DSM 43845; assembly: GCF_000341265.1. Taxonomy (GTDB): domain Bacteria; phylum Actinomycetota; class Actinomycetes; order Streptosporangiales; family Streptosporangiaceae; genus Nocardiopsis; species Nocardiopsis prasina. The sequence goes on from NZ_ANAE01000193.1 coordinate 28,666, forward strand.
GCGCCGAGTTCCGATTTACCGTGCCCGCCGGGACGCCCGAGTTCGTCTGAGCCCTCAGACCTTCGGCCCCCCGGTGGGCGCACGTGGCATGTCCCGGACCCCGCGACGGAAACCTTCCCGGGCTGCCCGAAACCGCCTGTGCTTTTCCTGTCGGCTTCGTCCGCCCCCGTGCGGACCGTGACTGCCGCGCCGGTCCCCGCTTCCGTGGAGGACCGGTGACGGCGAGGCAACCAACCATGTCTGCACCGAACAATTCCTTCGACCCGGTCGAGGTGACCTCCCTGCACCCCGACGAGGTCGCCCGCATGCGCGAGGAGGCGCTGGCCGCCATCGAGGCCGCCGCCGACCTCGCCGAACTCAAGGAGGTCCGGCTCGCGCACGCCTCCGACCGCTCCCCGCTGGCCCTGGCCAACCGGGAGATCGGCGCCCTTCCCCCGGCCGCCAAGGCCGATGCGGGCAAGCGTGTCGGTGGCGCCCGACGCGACGTCGGGCAGGCCCTCAAGGCCCGTCAGGCCGTGTTGGAGACCGAGCGCGACGAGCGCGTCCTCGTCGAGGAGCGCGTCGACGTCACCCTGCCCTGGGACCGCACGCCCCGTGGGGCCCGTCACCCTCTGACCACCGTGGCCGAGCGCATGACCGACGTCTTCGTCGGCATGGGCTTCGAGGTCGCGGAGGGCCCCGAGGTCGAGGCGGAGTGGTTCAACTTCGACGCCCTCAACTTCCAGCCCGACCACCCGGCCCGGAGCATGCAGGACACCTTCTTCGTCGAGGGTCCCGACGGCGGCGAGTCGGGCCTGGTCATGCGCACGCACACCTCCCCGGTCCAGATCCGCGCGCTGCTCTCGCGGGAGCTGCCCGTGTACGTGGTCGCGCCCGGCAAGACCTTCCGCACCGACGAGCTGGACGCCACGCACAGCCCGGTCTTCCACCAGCTGGAGGGCCTGGTCGTCGACAAGGGGATCACCCTGGCGCACCTGCGCGGCGCCATCGACGCGTTCGTGGAGTCCGTCTTCGGTGAGGGCCTTCGGACCCGGTTCCGCGCGTCCTACTTCCCCTTCACCGAGCCCTCCGCCGAGGTGGACATCGAGTGCTTCGTCTGCCGGGGCGCCTCCGTGGGCGACCCCGACCGGCCCTGCCGCACCTGCTCCAGCGAGGGCTGGATCGAGATCGGCGGCTGCGGCGTGGTCAACCCGCGCGTGCTCACCGCCGCCGGGGTGGACCCCGAGGTCTACAGCGGCTGGGCCTTCGGCCTGGGAATCGAACGGACACTGATGTTCGCGCACGGTGTGCGCGACATGCACGACATGGTCGAGGGCGACATCCGCTTCACCTCGGCGTTCGGGAGTGAGAACTGATGCGCGTCCCCCTGACCTGGCTGCGTGAGTACGTCGAGCTTCCGGCCGACGTCTCCGCCCGTGACCTCGCCTCCCAGCTGACGCTGGCCGGGCTGGAGGTCGAGACCGTCGACGAGCTCGGCTCCGACCTGACCGGCCCCGTCGTCTTCGGCCGCGTGCTGGAGATCGAGGAGCTCACCGGCTTCAAGAAGCCCATCCGCTACTGCAGGGTGGACGTCGGCTCGGCCAACGGCACCGGCGAGCCGCAGGAGATCGTCTGCGGCGCCCGCAACTTCTCCGAGGGCGACCTCGTCGTGGTGTCCCTGCCCGGAGCGGAACTGCCCGGCGGCTTCCGGATCGGTGCCCGCAAGACCTACGGGAAGATGTCGGCGGGCATGATCTGCTCGGCGACCGAACTCGGCCTGTGGGAGGACCACGAGGGCATCGTCGTGCTGCCCGAGGGCTTCGCCGAGATCGGCGCCGACGCCATCGCCGCGCTCGGCCTGCGCGAGGACGTCCTCGACATCGCCGTCACCCCGGACCGCGGGTACGCGCTGTCCCTGCGCGGCGTGGCCCGTGACGTCGCCGCGCTGTACGGGGTCGCCCTGCACGATCCCGCCGACGTCACCGTCGCCGGGGCCACGGGCCCCGGCCACCCGGGTTCGGTCGAGGACCCCGCGCGCTGCGACCGCCTCGTGCTGCGCGGCGCCACCGGCTTCGACCCGCAGGCACCCACCCCGCTGTGGATGAAGCGCCGCCTGCACCAGAGCGGGGTCCGCCCCGTCTCCCTGGCCGTGGACGTCACCAACTACGTGATGCTCGAACTCGGCCAGCCGCTACACGCCTGGGACCGTGACCGTGTCAACGGCGCGATCCGGGTCCGCCAGGCCGCGGCGGGGGAGAAGCTGGAGACCCTGGACCACGTCCAGCGCTCCCTCGACTCCGACGACATCGTCATCGCCGACGACTCGGGCGCCCAGGCCGTCGCCGGTGTGATGGGCGGGCTCGACACCGAGATCGGCCCGGACTCCGCCAACGTCCTGGTCGAGGCCGCTCACTTCGACGCCATGAGCATCGCGCGCGCCTCCCGGCGGCACCAGCTCTCCTCGGAGGCCTCCCGCCGCTTCGAACGCGGCATCGACGCCGCCGGACAGCTGGTCGCCGCCACCCGAGCGGTGGAGCTGCTGGCCGAGCTCGGCGGTGCCACGGTCGAGACCGCCTACACGGTGGTCGACGAGAGCACCCCGCGTGAGCCCATCGTCATCCGGGCCTCCCACGCGTCGGGCGTGGCCGGCGTCGACTACCCCGAGGGCACCAGCGAGCGGTGGCTGCGCGCCGTGGGCTGCGCTGTCGAGACGGACGGGGACCTGCTGCGGGTCACCCCGCCCACCTGGCGACCCGACATCACCGACCCCAACGACCTCGCCGAGGAGATCATCCGCTTCGAGGGGTACGAGAACATCCCCTCGATCCGGCCCAGCGGCTCGGGACGTGGTCTGACCTCCAGCCAGCGCCTGCGCCGGGCGGTCGGCCGGGTCCTGGCCGACACCGGCTACAACGAGGTGCTGTCCTACCCGTTCACCGCCGAGCGCGACCTCGACGGACTCCAGTTGGCCGCCGACGACCCGCGCCGCGCCAGCCTGCGCCTGGCCAACCCGCTCAGCGAGGAGGAGCCGCTGCTGCGGACCACCCTCCTGCCGGGGCTGTTCAAGGCGCTCGCCCGCAACGTGGGACGGGGCCTCACCGACGTCGCGCTGTTCGAGACCGGTCTGGTGTACCTGCCGGTTCCCGGCGCCACCCGCGCGCCGATCCTGCCGGTGGACCGTGGTCCGAGCGCCGAGGAGCTCGCGCTCGTCGACGCCGCCCTGCCCGAGCAGCCGCGCCGCGTGGGCGTGGTCATCACCGGTGACGCCGAGCGCGCCGGCTGGTGGGGCGAGGGACGCGCGGCCACCTGGGCCGACGCGATCCAGGCCGCCCGGGACGTCGCGCGCGTCGCCGGGGTCGACCTGGAGATCGAGGCCGACGCCCGCGCGCCGTGGCACCCCGGTCGCTGCGCCGCCCTGTACGTGCGGGTCGAGGGCGAGCGCGTGCTCGTCGGCCACGCCGGTGAACTGCACCCGCGGGTCGTCCAGGCGTTCGGCCTGCCGGAGCGCACCTCCGCGACGGAGATCGACCTCGACGGTGTCGAGCGGGCCCGCACGGACTCGCCCGCGCCGACGGTGTCGACCTACCCGGTGGCCACCCAGGACGTGGCCCTGGTCGTCGACGCCTCGGTGCCGGTCGGCCGGATCAGCGAGGCGCTGGCCGAGGGGGCGGGCCCCCTTCTGGAGAGCGTGCGGTTGTTCGACGTCTACACCGGTGAGCAGGTCGGCGAGGGCCGCCGGTCCGTGGCCTTCGCGCTGCGGTTCCGGGCCGAGGACCGGACGCTGACGGCCGAGGAGGCGGGGGCCGCGCGTGACGCCGCCGTCGCCCTGGCCACCGAGCGCACCGGCGCGGTCCTACGCGGCTGATCCCGGTCGGCTCCGGCCCGGACGGACGACACGGGGTCGCGGGGGAAGGGCGGGGCGGGTACTCCCTCAGGAGGAGGACCCGCCCCGCCCTTCTGTGTTACGACAGGGGGAGCGGGTCCGGACACCGTGGGAAGGAATGCCCCGAGTGCGCCGCACGCTGTGAAACGTTCGGTCGCAGGGTTTGGATTTCAAGGAAATTGCGGCCACGTCTTTCCAGCGTAGTAAGGGTTTTAGTGCGAGGCGCCGGGGGTAGCCGGAATGAAGTTTGGGTTTCGGGGCATGAAAGCTCGTTTTGGCTCTTGCTGTGGAGCGGCTTGAGAACTTAGCCTGCGAGTACCTGCCACGACCTGGGCGCCCAGGAAGGGGTCAGATCCGTTTTCCGCTGCGCGTTCTCGCGCATGTCACGGCTCGGAGGTCGCCATATGACCGAAACGGTTGTCTCGTCCGCGCTCGCTCCCAAGGAACACCGGGAGCCCAGCCGCCTCTGGCATACCTTCTGTGATATGAACACCGTGGCCAAGGGCCCGGAGTTCGTCGTGGCCCGCGCCGAGGGCGTGTGGCTCTGGGACCGGTTCGGTGACCGCTACCTCGACGGCACCGCCAGTCTCTGGTACTCCAACGTCGGTCACGGTCGCGCTGAGATCGCGGACGCGGTCCACCGACAGATGAGCACCCTGGACGCCTACACCGTCTACGGGGACTTCGCCAACGTACCCGCGATGGAGCTGAGTGAGCGCCTCGCCGCCCACGCCCCTGTCGATGACCCGCGCATCATCCTCACCTGCGGGGGAGGGGAGTCGATCGACACCGCCGCCAAGCTGGCACGGGCCTACTGGACCACGCAGGGCCAGCCGGAGCGGCAGCACCTGATCAGCCGGACCGGGGGCTACCACGGCCTCAACGGTTTCGGTACGAGCATCATCGGCATGGAGCGTTTCCGTTCCGGCTACGGGAAGCTCGTCGAGGACACCTCGGTGGTCCCGCACGACTCCGCCGCCGCTCTGGAGGCCGAGATCCTGCGGGTGGGGGCGGACCGGGTGGCCGCCTTCTTCGCCGAGCCGGTGATCGGGGCGGGCGGGGTCTTCCTGCCTCCGGAGAACTACTTCGCCGACGTGGCGCGGATCTGTCGCAAGTACGGTGTCCTCTTCGTCGTGGACAGCGTGATCTGCGGCTTCGCGCGTATGGGGAACTGGTTCGGGATCGAGCGGTTCGGGGTGAGCCCGGACATGATCGTCTTCGCCAAGGGCGTCTCCAGCGGATCCCTGCCGCTGGGCGGGGTCGTGGTCAACGGTCGCGTGGCCGATCCCTTCTGGAACGAGGAGGGCAACCCGTTCCTGCACGGAACCACCTACGCCGGGCACCCGTCGGCCTGCGCGGCGGCCATGGCCAACCTCGACATCCTGGAGCGCGAGGACCTGTTCACGGTCTCCCGTGAGGTGGAGACCCACCTGGACTCCGCGCTGCGCGGGCTGGCCGACCACCCGCTGGTGGCCGAGGTCCGTTCCGGGATGGGGGTGATGGGGGCGGTGGAGCTCACCGAGGAGGCCCTCACCGAGCGCGGGATCACCACGGCGGAGGTCTTCGCCGAGGCCCGCACGCGGGGCGTCATCGTCCGTCCGGTCCCGAAGGCGCTGCTGGTCTCGCCGCCCCTGGTCATCACCTGGGAGCAGGTGGAGCACCTGACGTCCACCCTGTCGGCGGCCCTGGACGCCGTCATGGCCCGACACTGACGAGGGGGAGCCCGGTCATTCCGGGCTCCCCGGAAGAAGGACCCACAGCAGGACCCGAGGAACCCACCGGTGCGGGACGCCGGTGGGTTGATTATTTTCCCAGGAAACCTCTGTCAGGTACTGGTATCGTGCAGTAATATTTACTGGGAAGATACTTCTTCGGGGGTGCGTATGGACGAGGCCCCCCGTGCACACGGCAGGGAGCGGTCCATGACGGCACAGAGCGACACCACGGAGGAGCGGGACGGTGCGGACACCGTCGAGCCGCGGGAGTCCGGATCCAGCGACGACGATCTGATCACGGCCTGGGGGCTGGTGCACGAGGCGATGAACGCGATCCAGCCGCGCCTCCTGCACGGGATCACTCCGGACGGCAAGGACATGGCCGGGCCGTGGTTCGAGGTCCTCATCCGCCTTCAGCGCACCCCGGGGCACCAGCTGCCGATGAGCCGCCTGGCGCGCGAGGTCAGCCTCAGCACGGGTGGCTTCACCAAGCTGGCCGACCGCCTGGAGAAGGAGGGCTACCTGGAACGACACAACTGTGCGAGCGACCGCCGGGTCGTCTACGCCACCCTCACCGAGGAGGGGTTGGAGTTCATCGTCGCCGCGCGGGTGAGGCACGTCGAACGCCTCAGGGAGCACGTGCTCGCACCGCTCGGCGAGGCGGGGGTTCGACAACTCGCCGCCATCGCGCGTACGCTCCGTGACAGTGCCCGCGGCTGACGCGAGCCCGAATGAGGACTCTGCGTAGTCGAATTCCCACTCAGTGGCGTGGCGATCCACGTGAATGTGCAGAAAACATCCCATCCGCGTTCGTTCCCATGTAGGTTGGCCAGAGTTCGGGGGCCCAACGCGGGGTGGGTCGGGAGCACTGAGGTTCCGGGGGGAATGATGAGGCTGTTCACCACTGCTGCCCAGATGAGGCCCATTCCCCGGTCCTCTCGCTTCGCCAACGGCGGTGTCTCCTTCTGGTTCCGCGAGGACGGTCTGCCGGAGCGCAGAGCCCCGCTCCCCGGAGACGCCGACTACGACGTCTGCGTGGTCGGAGCCGGTTACACGGGCCTGTGGGCCGCCTACTACCTCAAGAAGGACCAGCCCGACCTGCGCGTCTGCGTCGTCGAGCGGGAGTTCGCCGGGTTCGGGGCCTCGGGGCGTAACGGAGGGTGGCTGTCCGCCGAGTTCTCCGGATCCCAGGAGGACTACGCACGGTCACATGGCAAGCCCGCCATGATCGCCCTCCAGCGCGCGCTGATGAACACCGTGGACGAGGTCGTCTCGGTCGCCGAGGCCGAGGGGATCGAGGCGGACGTCGTCAAGGGCGGCATGCGCGTGGTCGCCAGCAACGCCGCCCAGCGCGAACGCCTCCAGGCCCACATCGACTACCTCCAGGACTGGGGGTACTGGCCGGACGACATCCACATGGTGGACCCGGACCACGCGCCCCCGATCGCGGTCGAGGGCGCCGTCGCGGCGGCCTACTCGCCGCACGCCGCCCGCGTCCAACCGGCCAGACTGGTCACCGGCCTGGCCCGAGCGGTCGAGGCCCTGGGCGTGGAGATCTTCGAGGACACCCCGGTGACGGAGATCCGACCCCGGCAGGGCTCCGAGCGCCCGTCCGTGGTCACCGAGCACGGCACCGTCCGCGCCGACCACGTACTGCGGGCCACCGAGGGCTTCACCTCCACCCTGCGCGGGCAGCGCCGCCGGTGGCGCCCCATGTACTCCTCGATGATCGTCACCGAGCCGATCCCCGCCGACCTGTGGGAACGCATCGGTTGGGAGGGCCGTGAGCTCCTGCGCGACTCCGCTCACTCCTACGTCTACGCCCAGCGCACCGCCGACGACCGCATCGCCATCGGCGGCCGGGGCGCGCCCCACCGCCTCGGCGCTTCGGAGGACAACGAGGGCGCGACGGCCCCGCAGGCCATCGCGGAGCTGTGGCGGTCGCTGACCGGCATGTTCCCCGACGTCGCGGACGCCCCGATCGAGCACGCCTGGTCCGGTGTGCTCGGTGTGCCCCGGGACTGGTCGCCGACGGTGAACCTGGACGCCGAGTCCGGGCTGGGCTGGGCGGGCGGCTACTCCAGCAGCGGGGTCTCCACGAGCAACCTCGCCGGACGCACCCTGCGCGACCTGGTCCTGGGGCGCAGCACCGACCTCACCCGCCTGCCGTGGGTCGGTCACGAGGTGCGCGGCTGGGAGCCCGAGCCCCTGCGCTGGATGGGGACCCAGGTCGTGCGCGGGCTGTACCGCACCGCGGACCGCCGCGAGTCCCGGACCGAGGGGGGCCACACCTCCCGCCTGGCCGATCTGGCCACCCGCATGCCCGGCAACTGACCCGAGCCCCCTCCGGTCGCGCCCGCGGTGTCCACCCCACCCTCCTGATACACCCCCCGCTTCGACCGTCACCAGTTGCATAAAATTACACTGGCATGCATGATGGTTCAGTCCAAGCGAGAAGAGAGGGTCTCACCATGGGATACACAGCGGCCATCGCCGGAGCCAGCGGCTACGCCGGAGGCGAGCTGCTGCGTCTGCTCCTGGGACACCCCGACATCGAGATCGGCGCCCTCACCGCGGGCAGCAACGCCGGGACCCCCCTGATCCAGCACCAGCCCCACCTGCTGCCGCTCGCCGACCGCACACTCGTGCCCACCACCGTCGAGGAACTGCGCGGCCACGACGTCGTCTTCCTCGCCCTTCCGCACGGCCAGTCCGCCGACATCGCCCAACAGCTCGGCGACGACGTCCTCGTCGTTGACTGCGGAGCCGACTTCCGACTCGACGACGCCGCCGCCTGGGAACGCTTCTACGGCACCCCCCACGCGGGGACCTGGCCCTACGGCCTTCCCGAGCTGCCCGGACAGCGCGACCGCCTGACCGGCGCCCGCCGGATCGCCGTCCCCGGCTGCCACGTCACGGTCGCCACCCTCGGCCTCTTCCCCAGCCTGGCCCAACAGCTCGTCGAGACCGACCTCACCGTCGTCGCCGTCACCGGCACCTCCGGCGCGGGCAAGGCACCCAAGCCCAACCTGGTCAGCAGCGAGATCATGGGAGCCCTGAGCCCCTACGGGGTCGGCGGCGCCCACCGGCACAACCCGGAGATCATCCAGAACCTCACCTCGGTCAGCGGCGAACCGGTCCGGCTCTCCTTCACCCCGGTCCTGGCACCCCTGCCCCGAGGCATCCTCGCCACCTGCACCGCGCCCCTCAAGCCCGGGGTCACCGCCGACCAGGTCCGCGCCGCCTACGAGACCACCTACGCCGACGAGCCCTTCGTCCACCTGCTCCCCGAGGGGACCTGGCCCAACACCGCCATGACCCTCGCCGCCAACACCACGCTCGTGCAGGTCACCGTGGACCCCGACGCGGGTCGTATGGTCGCCGTCGCCGCCCTGGACAACCTCACCAAGGGCACCGCCGGCGGAGCGGTCCAGAGCACGAACCTCGCCCTGGGCCTGCCCGAGACCACCGGCCTCCCGCTCGCCGCGGTCGCGCCCTAGGGAAGGGGCCGACATGAGCGTCACCGCACCCCAGGGGTTCCGCGCCGCCGGTGTCACCGCCGGCTCGGGCGGGGAACACGCCCGAGACGTCGCCGTCGTCGTCAACGACGGTCCCTCACGCGCGGCCGGGGCCGTCTTCACCGACCACCCCGAGCCCGCCGCACCCGTCCTGTGGACCAGGCAGGTCGTCTCGGGCGGCCGCGTCCGCGCGGTCGTCCTCAACGCGGGCAGCGCCAACGCCGCCACCGGTCCGCTCGGTTTCCAGACCGCCCACGCCGAGGCCGAGCACACCGCCGGCCTGCTGGCCGACTCCGCGGCCGAGATCGCGCTCTGCTCCGCCGGTGAGATCGGGGCCGTCCCACCGGCAGCCCCCCTCAACACCGCAGTGACGGACGCGCTCGCCCAGGCGGCCCGGGGCGGCGGCCTCTCCGCCGCCGACGCCATCCGCACCGACGACACCGTGGCCAAGTTCGCCTTCCGGCGCGGCGGGGGAGTCACCGTCGGCGGCATGGCCAAGGGGCCCGACGCCTCCGTCGGCTCGGCGCTGTGCGTCCTGACCACCGACGCCGCCCTCAGCCCCGAACAGTGCCAGCGCCTGGTCGCCGACGCGGCCGCCTCGGCCCTTGCCCCGCTGACCGGCACCAACGACACCGTCCTGTTGCTCGCCAGCGGCGCCGCCCCGGCCACCCCCGACGAGTCGGAGATCGCCCTCCTGCTCACCGGGGTCTGCGAGGAACTCGCCGCCCAGATCGCGGCGGACGCACCCGCATCCGTCACCGCCGAACCCGGCGCCCCCGAGGACAGGCAGGCCCACCAGTGAACTCCGCGACACACACCACCCAGGACCAGGCCCAGGCCATGGACAAGGCGGCGCACCTCATCGAGGCACTGCCCTGGCTCTCCCGCTTCCACGGCCGCACGGTCGTGGTCAAGTACGGCGGCAACGCCATGATCAGCGAGGAGCTGCGGGTCCGCTTCGCGGAGTCCATCGTCTTCCTCTACTACGCGGGCCTGCGCCCCGTCGTCGTCCACGGCGGCGGACCCCAGATCAGCGCCATGCTCGACCGCTCCGGTGTGGAGTCCAGCTTCACCGCCGGGCTTCGGGTGACCACCGACGAGGCCATGGACATCGTCCGCATGGTCCTCACCGGACAGGTCAACCGCGAGATCGTCGGGCTGATCAACCAGCACGGCCCGTTCGCGGTCGGTATGTCCGGCGAGGACGCCAACCTCCTCTACGCCGAGCGCAAGAGCGTGGAGGTGGACGGTGCGACCGTCGACATCGGCCGGGTCGGCGAGGTCACCGAGGTCAACCCCGGCGCCGTCTCCGCTCTCATCGCGGACGGCCGCATCCCCGTCGTCTCCAGCGTCGCCCGCGCCGACGACGGCGGCGTCTACAACGTCAACGCCGACATCGCCGCCTCCGCTCTCGCCGTCGCCCTGGGCGCGAGCAAGCTCATCATGCTCACCGACGTCGAGGGCCTGTTCGCCGACTACCCGGCCAACACCGACCTCATCCGGCGCCTCAACGTGGACGAGCTGCGCGCCATCCTGCCCTCCCTCTCCTCGGGGATGCTCCCCAAGATGGAGGCCTGCCTGAAGGCGGTCGAGGGCGGCGTGCCCCAGGCCCACATCATCGACGGCCGCGTGCCGCACTCCCTGCTCCTCGAGGTCTTCACCGACCTCGGAGTGGGCACGATGGTCGCCGACGAGGAGCTGGAGGCCGAACTCCTCTCCGGAAGCGGCCACTACCCGCGCCCCTGGCGCCCCACGTACACCACCGATCAGAACCCGGGAGCCCACAAGTGACCAGCAGCGACCTGAGGGAGCGCTTCGCCGCCTCACTCATGCCCAACTACGGCGTGCCGCCGGTGGCCCTGTCCCTCGGGCGCGGCTGCGAGGTCTACGACGCCGACGGACGCCAGTACCTCGACCTCATCGCGGGTATCGCCGTCTCCAGCCTCGGACACGGACACCCCGCCCTGGTCAAGGCGGTCGCCCACCAGGCGGCCACCCTCGCCCACACCAGCAACCTCTTCGTGCACGAGCGCGAGGTCCAACTGGCCGAGCGCCTCGTGGAGCTGGTTGGCGGCGACGCCAAGGTCTTCTTCGCCAACTCCGGCACCGAGGCCAACGAGGCCGCCCTCAAGCTGGTCAAGCGCGCCGCCGGATCGGGCCGCCACTACTTCGTGGCCGCCGCCAAGGGCTTCCACGGCCGCTCCGCCGGGGCCCTCGCCCTGACCGGCAAGGACTCCATCCGCGAGCCCTTCGGCCCCTTCGGCATGGACGTGCGCTTCGTGCCCCACGGCGACATCGACGCCCTCACCGAGGCGGTCGACGAGAACTGCGTGGCCGTGTTCGTCGAGCCCACCCAGGGGGAGGCGGGCGTGGTCCCCGCGCCCGAGGGCTACCTCGCCGGAGTCCGCGCCCTGTGCGACCGCACCGGCGCCGCCTTCGTCCTGGACGAGATCCAGAGCGGCATCGGCCGCACGGGCCAGTGGTTCGCCCACCAGGAGGAGGGTGTGCGCCCTGACGTGCTCACCCTCGCCAAGGGCCTGGGCGGCGGGCTGCCCATCGGCGCCTGCGTCGGCTTCGGCCGCTTCGCCGACGCCTTCCACAAGGGAGACCACGGCTCCACCTTCGGCGGCAACCCCGTGGCCTGCGCCGCCGCGCTCGCCGTCATCGACACCATCGAGGCCGAGGGGCTGCTCGCCCACACCAAGGTGATGGGCGACCTCCTCGCCGAGCAGATCGAGGGCGTCGACCACCCCCTGCTGGCGGGACAGCGCGGCAGCGGCCTCTGGCGCGCCCTCGTGTTCACCGGACCGCACGCCGCACACGTCCAGGAACAGGCCGCGGTCCGCGGGTTCCTGGTCAACGCGGTCGCCCCCGACGCGATCCGCCTGGCCCCGCCCCTGGTGATCACCCCCGAACAGATCGGGGTGTTCATCGAGGCCCTGCCCACCATCCTCGACGCCGCCGAGGCCGCCGCCACGAAGGAGCAGCAGTCATGACCCGGCACTTCCTGCGTGACGACGACCTCACACCCGAGGAGCAGACCCGCGTCCTCGACCTCGCCGACGAGATGAAGCGGGACCGCTTCGCGTACAGCCCCCTGGCCGGTCCCCGCACCGTCGCCCTGCTCTTCGACAAGCCCTCGACCCGGACCCGGCTGTCCTTCTCCGTGGGCGTCGCCGACCTCGGCGGCAGCCCGCTGGTCCTGGACTCCGGAAGCACCCAGATGGGGCGCGGCGAACCCCTGGAGGACACCGCGCGCGTCCTGGAACGCCAGGTCGCCGCCGTCGCCTGGCGCACCTTCGCCCAAGCCGACGTGGAGAACCTCGCCCGGCACATCGGCGTCCCGGTGATCAACGCGCTCACCGACGAGTTCCACCCCTGCCAGATCCTCGCCGACCTCCAGACGGTCCGCGAGTTCAAGGGCACGCTGGCCGGTCTCACCCTCGCCTACCTCGGCGACGGCGCCAACAACATGTCCCACTCCTACCTGCTGGGCTGCGCCACCGCCGGGATGCACGTGCGGATCGGCGCTCCCGAGGGGTTCCACCCGGACGAGGTCGTGCTCACCCGGGCCCGCGAGATCGCCGAGGGCACCGGCGGGTCAGTCACCGTCACCACCGACCCCCGCCAGGCCGCCGAGGGCGCCGACGTCGTGGCCACCGACACCTGGGTGTCCATGGGGCAGGAAAGCGAGAAGGAGGACCGCGAGGCCCCCTTCCGCCCCTACATCGTGGACGAGGACCTGGTGGCCTCCGCCCAGCCCGAGGCCATCGTCCTGCACTGCCTGCCCGCCTACCGGGGCAAGGAGATCACCGCCGGGGTCATCGACGGACCCCAGAGCGTGGTCTGGGACGAGGCCGAGAACCGGCGCCACGTCCAGAAGGCCCTGCTCGCCTACCTGCTGGAGAGCAGCGACAACCCCGAGCCCGAGACGCGATGAGCCACGACCACAGCGGACCGGTCCCGATGACCAAGGCCGCCCGGCACGCCCGCATCACGGACGTCCTCACCCGCGAGGACGTCCGCTCCCAGGGAGAACTGGCCAAACGCCTCTCCGAGGCCGGGGTGCAGGTCACCCAGGCCACGCTCTCCCGGGACCTGGACGAACTGGGCGCGGTCAAACTCCGTACCGCCGACGGTCACCTGGCCTACGTACTCCCGGGGGAGGGCGGCGAACGCCTCCAGCGCACCCGCCCCGACACCCTCAGCCTCGAACAGGTCTCCGGGGCCCGCCTCACCCGGCTGGCCGAGGACCTGCTCGTCTCGGCCGAGGCCTCCGCCAACATGGTCATCGTGCGCACCCCGCCGGGGGCCGCCCAGTACCTGGCCTCGGCCATCGACCACACGGACTTCCACACCATCCTGGGGACCATCGCCGGAGACGACACCATCCTGGTGATCTCCCGGGACCCCCAGGGCGGGGAGGACCTCGCCGCGGCGCTGCTGCGGTTGGCCGACCGCAGACCCTGACGGCCCGGGGCCGTCCACCCGGCTTCGGACGGCCCAGGCGCCGTCCCCGCACCAACCGAAACGTCACGAAGGAGACCACGATGGCCGACCAGCCCGAGGCCCTGCGCCTGTGGGGCGGCCGCTTCGAGGGGGGACCGGACCAGGCCCTGGCCCGCCTCTCTCTCAGCACCCACTTCGACTGGCGCCTCGCACGCCACGACATCGCCGGGTCGCGCGCCCACGCCCGCGCCCTGCACCGCGCCGGGCTGCTCACGGCCGACGAGCTGGACCGCATGATCGCGGGACTGGACCGGCTGGAGACCGATGTGGCCTCCGGGGACTTCACCCCCGTGCTGGAGGACGAGGACGTGCACACCGCGCTGGAGCGCGGGTTCATCGAGCGGGTCGGGCCCGAGCTCGGCGGACGGCTGCGCGCCGGGCGCTCCCGCAACGACCAGATCGCCACCCTGGTCCGCATGTACCTGCGTGAGGAGGCCCGGTCCATCGCCGACCAGCTCCTCGACCTCGTGCGCGCCCTCGCCGACCAGGCCGGGGCCCACCCGGACGCCGCCATGCCGGGCCGGACCCACCTCCAGCACGCGCAGCCCGTGCTGCTCGCCCACCAGCTGATGGCACACGCCTGGCCGCTGGTCCGCGACGTCGAACGACTCCGCGACTGGGACCGCCGCGCCGCCGTCTCCCCGTACGGCTCCGGTGCCCTGGCCGGGTCCTCCCTGGGACTGGACCCCGAGGCGGTCGCCGACGAACTCGGCTTCCCCGCCTCCTCGGAGAACTCCATCGACGGCACTGCGGCCCGCGACGTCGTCGCCGAGTTCGCCTTCGTCACCGCCATGATCGGCGTGGACCTGTCCAGGCTCTCGGAGGAGATCATCCTGTGGGCGACGAAGGAGTTCTCCTTCATCACCCTGGACGACGCCTTCTCCACCGGCTCGTCGATCATGCCGCAGAAGAAGAACCCCGACGTCGCCGAGCTCGCCCGGGGCAAGGCGGGCCGACTGGTCGGTGACCTCACCGGCCTGCTCACCACCCTCAAGGGGCTCCCGCTCGCCTACAACCGGGACCTCCAGGAGGACAAGGAGCCGGTCTTCGACGCGGTGGACAGCCTGCACCTGTTGCTGCCCGCCATGACCGGAATGGTCGCCACGCTCACCTTCCACACCGACCGGATGGCCGAGCTGGCCCCGCAGGGCTTCTCCCTGGCCACCGACATCGCCGAATGGCTGGTCCGCGAGCGCGTCCCCTTCCGTGATGCCCATGAGATCGCCGGTACCTGCGTGCGGGTCTGCGAGGAGCGCGGCATCGACCTGCCCGACCTCACCGACGCCGACTTCGCCGAGATCTCCGAGCACCTGACCCCGGGCGTGCGCGAGGTCCTGACCGTCCCGGGCTCCCTGGCCTCCCGCGCGGGCCGGGGCGGCACCGCCCCGGTTCGGGTCGCCGAACAGCTCGGCCGGCTCCGCTCCGACGTCGAAGAACACCGCAAGGCCTTCGTGGCCTAGCCCGCGACCGTCCGCCGCTGGGACCCGGATCAGTCCGAGCGGCGGGCGGCCCAGACGGAGCGGACGGTACGCACCGTCAGGTCGTCGCGGCGCGTGATCGCACCCGGGCCGTCAGTATCCAGCAGCCGGTCGAGCGCCGCGAGGTCCTCGGGGGCCAGCTTGTCGGCCACGCTCTCCCGCAGGCGCCTGAGACTGGTGAGGGCGTACTCGCCGATCACCGGGTCCCCGGAGCCCTGGACCTCCGCCGTCACGGTGCGTTCGCCCTCAATGACGAACCCGTTGGCCGTCAGCTTCCGCGTCCAGTCGGCGCCCCGGTGCGTCAGGTGTCCGGCGTGCCACCGGTCGCTCACCGCGTGCAGGGCCTCCTCCAGTCCGGGCCGCTCCTCCGGGGCGTCCTCGGGCAGGAATCGCGGGAAGCCGGACAGCTCCACCAGGGCGAGGAGCCCGTCGGGTGCGAGCAGGTCGCGGACCCGGCGCAGGGCGAGGTCGGGGTCGGCCATGTGGTGCAGGGACGCCGAGGCCCACACCAGGTCCGGCGTCCCGAGGTCGGGCCAGTCGGCCTGGTCGAGGTCGGCCAGGACGGTGCGCACGCGGTCCTCCACCCCCGCTTCCCGGGCCTTCACCCGCAGGCGGTCCAGGTGCTCGGCCGAGGAGTCGACGGCGGTCACGCGCGCCTCGGGAAAGCGGTCCAGGAGCGGGAGGGTCCCGGCCCCGGTGCCGGAGCCGAAGTCGACGATCTCGCGCGGCTCCTCCCGGACGGGCAGCCAACCGATGACGCGGTCGGTCTGCGGTGCCATGACCCGCGCGTCGAGGTCGAGGATCAGCGCCAGGGCGTGGGATCCGGGCGCGTGCCTGTGGTTCTCCTGGTGGTCGTGGTGCTGGTGCTCAGAGTGGTGACCGTGGTGTGTGTGAGAGTGCGTCATGCGCCCAGGCTAAGCACATCTTGCGCTTGTGGCAGCACTTCTTTCGCCAAAGGCAAGAATGTGCCGGCGGTGGCTGCCGGACGCGCAAGCGCCCGCCTCGGCGCTCACGCGGGGGAGCCCTCGGAGCCACCCCGTTGGTGTCCCCGGCGGGCGTCCCGGTCGAAGATGCCGAGGATCTCGCACGGACCGCCCTCGGCCCCGATCGCGTGCGGAAGCATGGTCGGGAACTCGGCCGCCTGGTTGGTCTCGATCCGCAGGCGCCGTTCTCCCAACAGCAGCACGGCGGTGCCGGACAGCACGACCAACCACTCCCGGCCGGGGTGCGCCCGCATCCGCGACGGCTGGTCCGGCGGGGGATCGGTCAGTCTCTGGCGCATGACGGTCATGCCGGGGTCCGCCCTCACCGGCCAGCGCAGCGTGCCGTGGTTGCCGTCGACCATCGGGCTGGTGACGACATCGTCAGTGGTGCTCTCCACGAGCTGGTCGAGGGTGGTGTCCAGTGCCCGGGCGAGCGTGACCAGGCTGTCGAGGGCCAGCCTGCGCTGCCCGTTCTCGATCCGGCTCAGGGTCGACTGGCTCAGCCGGGCTTGGGTGGCCAACTCCTCCAGGGACCAACCCTGCGCCACCCGCAGCGCGCGGATGCGTCCTCGTACCAGCCGGTCCAGATCACGGTCCTCTTGCGTCATGGGCAGAACCCTATGTCCCAGCGGCAACAACCGCACTGAGGTCCGGACTTCCAGCACCATCGCCTGACATGCGTGTACACACCGCGCCACGGACGCCCCGAGGGCCCGTGGTCGGAAGGGATCCAATCTCCGATTCCCCCGCGCCAGAGGGAAGAGTGCGGTAGCGTCCAGAGTCTGCGGACACCGCACGTGTTTCCATCTGCGCGTACCGTGACGACCCGTGCGGGGACCGGCACGCACCAAGCGTGGTCTCCGGTGCCCGCGTCGAGTCCGTGGGAGGAGCGCAGTGGGTCAGCCAGTGAGCACGGGTCGCGGGCCCAAGACCGGGAACGGCCCCGGGATCAGGACACAGCTCAACCGGATCGTGCTGATTCCCAGTGTCACCTTCCTCGCGCTGTTCATCCTGCTCAGCACGGCCACACTCGCCCAGGCGGTGTCGCTGCACCACTCCGTCACGGACGGTCGAGCGGGGGCCGACCTCGCCGGAGCGCTCACCGCGCTCCAGGACGAGCGCCGACTCGGCGTCGAGTTCGTGACCGACCCCGGCGGCGACAGCCGACAGGCGCTGGTCGACGCCGCTCGGACCACCGACGAGGCCCTCGCCCAGCTCCGCCAGGTGCGCGACACCCTGGAGGGCGGTCGCGGCGAACCCGAGCCACTGGCCCTGGCGTTCTTCGGTTCCCTGGAGGACGTCCAGGCGCTGCGCACCGACAACCTCGCCGACCCGGGCGCGGTGACGGACGTCCTGGACACCTACACCGGTGCGATCGAACAGGGCATCCGCCTCTACTCGGCCACCGTCCAGGGGCTGGACGACGGGCTCGTCTCCGACGCCGCCTCCGAGGCCGACAACCTGCTGTGGTCCCAGGAGAGCTTCGGCCACGTCGACGCCCTCATCACCGCGGTTCAGGCGGAGAACGACCTCACCCGCTCCCACCAGGCCGAGATCGCCTCACTCGCGGGTGACACGCGCCGCCGCCTGAGCGCGGAGGAGTCGCCCGAGGAACTTCCCGACGACCAGGGCCCCGAGGCTCCGGTGGAGGCCGGGGCGGCCCGCGGCACCCAGGAGGAGGACCAGGCCTCCCGCATCGAACGGATCACCCGCGGCGCCGCGTGGGTGGAGGCCATGGGGATCGCCGACACCCTGGTCCAACACGAGGCGCCCGTGGAGATCGACCCCCTCACCGGGGAGTTCGACCGCGACCGCACCCCGCCGCGCGGCCTCGGCGACTGGCGCGAGGCGGCCGACGAGGTCAACACCGGGCTCGCCGAGGTCACCACCGACCGGGTGGACAGCGTGGTCACCTCCACCGAGGAGGCCAGCTCGTGGATGTTCACGATGGCCCTCGGCGGCGGTATCACCTCCCTGTTCGCCGGAACGGTCGCCTACGGGGTGGCCGCCAGCTCGGCCAGCCGCCTCACCTACCGGCTGGGCCNGCCAGGCTCCGGGCGGAGACACTGGGGATCGCCCGCAGCGACCTCCCCCGCATCGTGCGCCGTCTGGAGGCGGGTGAGAGCGTGGATCTCGACACCGAGATGAAGCAGCTCGACCACGGAACCGACGAGGTCGGGCAGGTGGCCGACGCCTTCAACATCGCCCAGCGCACCGCCGTCGGCGCCGCCGTCAAGCAGTCCGACATCCGCGCGGGCGTCAGCCGGGTCTTCCTCGGCATCGCCCACCGCAACCAGTCCCTCGTGCAACGTCAGCTCCAACTCCTGGACCGCGTGGAGCGGGAGGAGGAGGACCCGGACCTGCTGGAGAGCCTCTTCCAGCTCGACCACCTCGCGACCCGGGGCCGCCGTCACGCCGAGAACCTCATCATCCTCGGCGGCGCCCAGCCCGGCCGGCGCTGGCGCCACCCCGTCCCGCTCGTGGACATCCTGCGCGGCGCCATCTCCGAGACCGACGAGTACGCCCGGGTCGAACTCACCTCCGTGCCGGACCTGTCACTGGTGGGAGCGGTCGTCGCCGACGTCATCCACCTGCTCGCGGAACTGGTCGAGAACGCCACCGCCTACTCGCCGCCGCACACCAACGTCACCATCGCCACCGACAACGTCCCCAAGGGCGTGGTGATCGAGATCGAGGACCGGGGTCTGGGCATGACGGAGGAGGTCCTGGACGAGAACAACGCCACGCTCGCCGAGGCGCCGGAGTTCGACGTCATGACCCCCGGAACGGACGGCCGCCTCGGCCTGTTCGTCGTGGCCAGGCTCGCGCTCAAGCACGAGATCGGGGTGCAGCTGCGGCACTCGCCCTACGGAGGAACCCGCGCCGTGGTGCTCGTGCCCAACGCCCTGGTGGTCTCCAGCGGCGGAGCCCCGGTGGAGCGCCCCCGGGCGGCGGTGCTTGCCCGCTCCAGCGGCGTGAACCCCGAACCCCAGGCGGGCGACGACCACGACGCCCCCGCCGACCTGCTGGCCGCGGAGTCGGGTCCCCGTCACGCCCGCCCCGTCCTGCGGTCGGTCCCCGAGCACGACGACCGGCGCCCCGGCGACGGGACGGACGACCACGCCCCCGGGGGGCCTCTGCTGCGTCAGGTGCCGGACCTGACACCCGAGCCCGATCCCACGCCGGACCCCGGGCCCGCGCCCGGACCGTCCCGGCCCAGCGTCAACGCGCCCCTGCCCCGAAGAGGAGGAGACGAGACGGGGACCGGATCCAGACCGGACCGGGCGGGGCTGCCCCGCCGCAGGCGGCAGGCCAACCTCGCACCCCAGCTCCGCGACGACCCCTCGACCGGGGCGGGCCCGCCCGGCTCCGAACCGGTGTCGCAGCGAAGCCCCGAACAGGCACGCCGCATGATGGACGCTTTCAGCGCCGGAACCCGACGCGGTCGAGCCGAGGAGATCGGCCGCGACGGACTCGGACACAGCAGTGATGACCAGGTCGGTGCAGGCGCCGACGACCACACAGGAGAGAGCGACTGAGATGGTGGGCATGAGCAAGGCCGCGGACAACCTGGACTGGCTCCTGGACGACCTGGTCGACCGCGTCGTGGGCGCCAGCCACGCGATCGTGCTGTCGGCCGACGGACTGCTGCTCGGGCGCTCCCGGGGACTGGTCTCGGACGACGCCGAGCATCTTTCCGCGGTGGCCTCCGCGTTCCAGAGCCTGGCCCGGGGCACCGGGCGCCACTTCGGCGGCGGCGACGTCCGCCAGACCGTCGTGGAGATGGAGCACTCGTACCTGTTCGTCACCGCGGCGGGCACCGGGGCCTGTCTGGCCGTCCTGGCAACGGAGGACGCCGACGTCGGACTGGTCGCCTACGAGATGAACCTCCGGGTCAAGAGGGTGGGCCAGTTCCTCACCGCGCCGCCACGGCGCCCGGGCCACCTCACGGCGATGGGAGGCGGGAGTTCGTGAACACCCCGGGCGAACAGCGCGGCGGCCCGCTGTCGAGCGTGCCGCCGATGAGAGGAGATCGGGAGGGTGCGGGCCCGGCGCGGCGCACGCACCCCACCTGGCACCGGGGCAGAGGGCACCCCACCTCCGAGGGGCCGGCGGCCGGGGCCACCGCTGGCGACGCCCCGGCCGGTCCGCTGGTCCGTCCCTACACGATGACCCGGGGCAGGACCCGGCCCGGCAGCGCCGGACGCGGGCTGGACCTGATCACGATCGTGATGGCCGCCCGCGACCTCGACGACCGCGTCCGCGACCCCGAGCTCCAGGCGATCCTGGCCCTGTGCCGCAGGCCCATCTCGGTCGCGGAGATCTCCGCGCGCCTGGACATCCCCCTGACGGTGGTCAAGGTGCTCCTCGGAGACCTGGTGGCCGAGGGCGACGTGCACACCCGGGCAGCGACGCCCGTGACCCAGCTTCCCGAGAAGAAAGTACTTCAGGCGGTACTCGATGGCATCCGCAGACTCTGAGAACCGACCGGGTACGCAGGACGCGCGTGAGGCGCCGGAGGCGATACCCCAAGCGGTCAAGATCATCATCGCCGGAGGGTTCGGCGCAGGCAAGACGACGATGGTGGCCTCCGTCAGCGAGATCACCCCGCTCAGCACCGAGGAGGTGATGACCGAGGCCAGCCAGGGGGTCGACGACCTCGGGGGAGTGGAGAACAAGACCACCACGACGGTCGCGCTGGACTTCGGCCGCATCACGATCAACGACGACATCGTGCTGTACCTGTTCGGCACACCGGGACAGGACCGTTTCTGGTTCATGTGGGACGAGCTGGTGGAGGGCGCACTGGGCGCCGTGGTGCTGGCCGACACCCGTCGGCTGGACACGTGCTTCCACGCGGTGGACTTCTTCGAACGCCGGGGCGTGCCGTTCGCGGTCGCGGTCAACCAGTTCGACGGGGCGGCCCACTACGAGCCGGAGGAGGTGCGCGAGGCGCTGGACATCCCGGCGGAGGTACCGCTGCTGATGGCGGACGCCAGGGAACGGGAGTCGTCCAAGGACGTCCTCGTCCAGCTGGTCACCCACGTTATCAACAGCCGTCGCCCGGTACTGAGCGGCTGACCGGGCGACCCCGCCAGTCCGAGCCGGGTCGGTCCGTTGTACGTTCGGGAGAAACGCCCGTGAATGTGGTGTTGAACGCTACAATGTCGCGGCAGTGACCACCCGCTTTGACAGCGCGCCCCATCCACTTCTCGTCTGAATCCTGGTATGCGAAACTCTGACCGACTTCCCCCACGCGAACTGCCCAAGCGGCGTTCCGGACGCCACCGCAACCCGCTGTCCTTCGACAACTGGTTCGGTACCCCCACACTGATCATGGCGGTCCCGGGCACGGCCGAACAGGCCAGGGACGCCGAAGGTGAGTTGATCGGTGCCCGAATGGCCGATCTCGTCCGGGCCTACCGCCCCGAGGTCACCATCAGGTTCGGGCACACCGAGGGCCACGAACTGGGTATCGAAGAGGCCCTGTCCGACCTGGAGAAGTCCGACGAACGGCCACTCGCCGGCGTCGTGGTCCCCCTGGTCACGGCGCCGCACGGGGGCACCAACGCCGCGGTGGCGGCGGCCGTGGCCTCGACCGGGGCCGACGTCCGCGTCACCGAGGGCCTGGGCCCGCACCCCATGCTGGCCGAAGTGCTGCACCTGCGTCTGGCCGAGGCCGGGTTCGTGCGCGCCGACCGCATGCGCCTGATCAGCGTGACCGCCCGCAACACCACCATGGCGGACGGCGTCGTCGTCGGTGCCGTGGGCGGAGAGGGCGCCGTGGGAGCGGCCGGCGTCACCGCCGTGCTGCTCGCGGCCCGGCTCGGGCTGACGGTGCTGCCGGCCGACCTGGAGAACGAGGCCTCGATCGAGCAGGTCGTGGCCCAGCTGCGCCAGGGCGGGTGTCAGCGCCCGGTCATCGCGCCCAGCGCCCTCGGCCCCGAGATCCCGGCCCACTACCTGGCCGACCTCGCCGAGCGCCACGGAGCCCGTCCCGGGGCTCCCCTGGGGGCGGACAGCCTCCTGGGCAAGATCGCCGCGCTGCGCTACGCCGAGGTGCTCAACTCGCTCGGTGTGGAGCAGCCGCCCACCGCCGAGGAGCTGCCCGCCCCGGTGGGTTCCCGACACCGTCCGGAGTCCTGATCCCGCGACACGCCCCGCCAGGACCCCGTCGAACAGGGCCGCCCGGACCACCGGGCGGCCCTGTCGCGTTGATCGGCGGTGACCTGCCCCTTCATCGTGGACACGAACCGTCCCCGGACGCGCCCGGCGGCCCTTCCCACAAGCTCGGATAACTAGTCGTGATTGTTTGACAACGTACGGCAATGGTTTTTCGATAGCCTCGGCAGGACCGAAAGCCGCCGAGGCACCTCCCCAGGACGCCCCGGCACCCGCACGGGCTGGAGGGGGCCATTGCGAAGAACACACGCGTCCACCCGGACGATCCGCGGGCAGCTCACCCGGATCGTGCTCATCCCGAGCCTGTGCTTCCTCGCGCTCTGGCTCATCGTGGCCACACTCGGGACCGCGCAGGCCGCCCAGCTCATGAGCGCCGTGGGCCAGGCCCGCGAGGGCACCGAGGTCCTGTCCCGGGTGGCGACGGAACTCCGGGCCGAACGCCGCCTGTCCATGGTCCACCTGGGCGTCCAGGACGGCGGAGGGGAGGCGACCCACCAGGACGACCTGGAGGAGCAGCGGGCCAGCACCGACGACGTCCTGGTGGAGGCCGTGGCCCTCGCCGAGGGACTGGAGGACGGCCGGGACATCGAGGTGAACCGCAACGCCGCGCTGGTGACCGGCGCCCCGGACCGCCTCGAGGCCCTGCGCTCCACGGTCGACGCCCGCACGGCCAACCGGGAGGAGGCCCTCAGCGGCTACAGCGACCTGCTGGGGACCCTCACTGACACCGTCATCGCGCTGTTGCACACCACCGACGGCGGGGAGAACCTCACCGACGCCGTCCTCACCAGGGAGCTCCTCTCCGCCCGCGAGGAGTACGCGACGGCCGACGCCCTGCTCGCCGGGGTCATCGCGGCGGAGCGGATGACCTACGAGGAGACGGCCCACTTCACCTTCCTCACCGCCTCCTACCGCGCCACCCTCGACACCGTCAGCCACGCCATGCACCCCAGCGTCCGCGCGGCCCACGAGGCTCTGGTCCAGGACGACGCGTGGACCAGGGCGGAGGGGTTCAGCCGCAGGGTCGTCACACGGCCCCCGGTCGCGCAGAACGACGAGGCCCTCCCTGGCCAGGAGCCCCTCACCGAGTGGAACTCCGCCATCGACATCGAGGCCAACGACTGGGACACCTCCTCCGCCGTCGCGGCCCGGTCCCTGGACGGCATCGCCCGGGCCCAGATCGAACGCACCGTGGACCTGGCCTGGAGCGCGGCCCTGCTCAGGGTCACGCTCGGAGTCGCGGCCGCCACCGTGACCCTGCTCGGCGGGGTGGTCGCCATCGCGCTCGTGGGCCGGTCCTCGCGCCGCCTCACCGAACGCCTCACCTGTCTGCGTGAACAGATCCTGGACCGCGACGCCGACCTGCCCGACATCATCGAGCGGGCCCAGCGCGGGGACAAGGTCGACGTCGTGGACGAACTCCCGGCCCTGGACGAGGAGGGAGACGACGAGATCGGCCAGGTCGCCGACGCCTTCGACAGCGCCCAGATCACCGCGGTGGAGGCCGCCGTCCGCCAGGCCGAGATCCGCAGGGGCGCCAACCGCGCCTTCCTGGGGATCGCCTTCCGCAACCAGACCCTGGTCCAGCGCCAACTGCGCCTGCTCGACGAGATCGAGTACAAGGAGCAGGACCCCGAGGCGCTGCGCCGACTCTTCCGTCTGGACCACCTGGCGACCCGCGCCCGCCGCTACGCGGACAACCTCATCATCCTGGGCGGCGGCCAGTCCGCGCGCCGTTGGCGCCAGCCCCGCCCCCTCGTGGACGTGCTGCGCGCCTCCATCGCCGAGACCGAGGACTTCGAACGCGTTCGGCTGACCTCCGCGCCCCGGGTACTCATGCACGGCCAGGTGGTGGCGGACGTGGTTCACCTCCTCGCCGAACTGGTGGAGAACGCCACCCAGTTCTCTCCTGCCGGGACCACCGTGGACATGGGTTGCGCCCCGGTCGGCGGAGGACTCGTGGTGGAGATCGAGGACCGTGGGCTGGGTATGTCCGAGCAGGGCTACGCGGCGGCCGAGCGCACGCTCACACGGCCGCCGGAGTTCGACGTCATGGCCCTTCCTGACGACCCGAGGCTGGGGCTGTTCGTCGTGGCGCGCCTGGCCGAACGGCACGGCATCCGCGTGTGGCTGCACCCCTCGCCCTACGGCGGGACCCTGGCCACGGCGCTCATCCCGGACAGCCTGCTGGAGCCCGCGGACAACCCGGTCCCGGTCACCGGGGCCCCGGCGGGGGTGCCCGCCTTCCCGGGCGCGCTGAGCCACCTGACCGGACAGGGAACCGGCCAGCAGACGGGACCCCAGGGACCGTTCGGCCAGTCCGGGCCCCAGGGGGTCCCCGACCAGCACGACCCCCGCTCCCGGACCGGCCCCCAGGCGCACACCGGCCCGCAGGCGCACACCGGTCCGCAGGCGCACACCGGCCCCCGGCCCCGGACGGGTCCCCGCCCAGCGAGCGGCGCGCACTACCGGATCGGGGCCTCGGACCCGAGAGGGCCGTACGGGTCCTCCGGAGCCCAGCAACCGCACCACCCGTCGGGTCCGCAGAACCGCGACGGCACCACGGGGCCGTCCGTCCGGTTCGACTCCGGGGAACAGGCCCCCTTCGGTCCCGCGCCCACCGACACCTCGCCCTTCCCGACACCACCAGGAGGACCCAGTGACCGCTGAGGGCCGCCGCGCCCGTCGCCTGACGGAACGCGGCCCGGCCGACCGCACCGACGGCAACGGCCGCAGACCCGCCGACGAAGGAGAGGACGTGGGGAACGAGAGGTTCCTGCGCCCCTACGCCGTCGACGTCGGAACCGCGGAACGCGCCGCGCCGCACACCACGGACTCCGCCGACCTCGACCTGCTCACCCTCGTGGTGGCCGCCCGCACCCCCGGCCGCCACGAGTGGCTGCGCCCCGAGCGGGAGGCCATCCTCAACCACGCCAGGCGCGCCCGGACGGTGGCGGAGCTCGCCGCCGAGGTCGGCCTCCCCATGGGACAGGTGCGCTCGATGGTCACCGTCATGGTCGCCGAGGGGGCGCTCCAGCGCTGCGGA
The DNA here is from genome assembly GCF_000341265.1 of Nocardiopsis prasina DSM 43845. Lineage (GTDB taxonomy): Bacteria > Actinomycetota > Actinomycetes > Streptosporangiales > Streptosporangiaceae > Nocardiopsis > Nocardiopsis prasina. The sequence goes on from NZ_ANAE01000193.1 coordinate 53,960, forward strand.
CCCTCACGCCCCCTGGGGCACGAGGACATCCTGCACGCCGTGCTGGTGGGACTGCGTTCACTGTGATCCGCGGACGCGTGCCCCGTGTTCCTCGTCACCCGGTGCCCGGGCGCCGGACACCGGGTTGCTAGCGTGCGCCCATGCGCAGCACCGAACACATCGGCATCATCGGAGCGGGGATCGTCGGACTGGCCCTGGCCCGCCACATCACCCTCCACCGCCCCGGCACCCGAGTCACCGTCCTGGAGAAGGAGAACCGGGTCGCCGCGCACCAGACCGGCCACAACAGCGGCGTCGTCCACGCCGGGCTCTACTACCGCCCGGGGTCACTCAAGGCCACCCTCTGCCGCAGGGGCGTCGGTCTGCTCAGGGACTACTGCGCGGAGAACGGCCTGCCCTACGAGGAGGCGGGCAAGCTCCTCGTCGCGGTGAACGCCGAGGAGGAGGCGCGCCTGGACGACATCGAGGGCAGAGCGAGGGAGAACGGCGTCCCCGGCGTCACCCGTCTGGGTCCCGACGGACTGCGCGAGTTCGAACCCCACGCGGTCGGCGTCGGGGCGCTGCACTCGCCCACCACCGCCATCACGGACTTTGTCGCGGTCGCCGAGCAGCTCGCCGACGACGTGCGCCGCTCCGGTGGCCGGGTCCTGCTCAACACCCCCGTCATCGACCTCCGCCAGGACCACGACGGCACGGAGGCCCTGACCGGGGACCCCAAGGGAGAGCGGGTCATCCACCGGTTCGACCGCATGGTCCTGTGCGGCGGACTCCAGAGCGACCATCTCGCCCGCATGGCCGGCGGCGGCGCCGACCCCAGGGTCGTCCCCTTCCGCGGCCACTACCACGAACTCGTTCCCGAGCGCCGCGACCTCGTGCGCGGCCTGCTCTACCCGGTCCCCGACCCCAGGTACCCGTTCCTGGGCGTGCACCTGACCCGTCACGTGCACGGCGAGGTCATGGCGGGGCCCAACGCCATCCTGGCCCTGGCCCGGGAGGGATACCGAGCCCGCGACCTGCGGGCCCGCGAGTTCGCGCAGACGCTCGCCTGGCCCGGCTTCTGGCGCCTGGCCCGCCGGCACTGGACCGTCGGCGCCCGGGAGACGCTGGTGTCCGCTTCCAAGGCCGTGTTCGCCGGCCAGGCCCGGCGCCTGCTCCCCGAACTCACCGCCGCCGACCTGCGTCCCGCCCCCGCCGGTGTGCGGGCCCAGGCCCTGGGCCGGGACGGCGGACTCCTGGACGACTTCCACGTGGACACGCACGGTCGGGTCGTGTGCGTGCGCAACGCGCCCTCCCCGGCGGCCACCTCGTCCCTGGCGATCGCCGAGTTCCTGTACGACCACCACGTCAACGCGGGCTGAGACGGCTGAGGCGGGGGACCAGGAAGGCCCACCCCGGGGCACGGGAACCCCCTTGGAGCGGACCCGCGGGGTGTGTCGGAGCGGAGTTATCCACAGGTTCGAGGACACTCTGGTACTGACCGCCCGCCCGGCGGAGCATGGAATCACCGGTCACCCCCGGGACGGTCCCGGGGGCGCCGGTGGAGGTGACATGCGCCTGACCAGGTGGGCCCCGGTGGCCCTCGCCACCGTGCTCGCACTCGTTCTCACGGCGGCGGTGTCCGCCGTCGGCCCCCGAGGAGGACCCTTGGACGGATTCACCATCGGCCACCTGCCCGCGCAGGTCGGGCCAGAGGCCTCTGCTTCGGACTTCACCTACGAGTGGGGAGACGTCGCCTTCACCCAACGGGCCTGGGAACAGGCCAGGGAGGGCGGCGGGTTCGAGGTGCTGCTCCAGGTCCTGGTCCTGAGGGGGGAGGAGCTCACCGACCTGGAGACGGTCCGCTCCTTCCTCACCCGCTACCACGAGCGCGATCCGGACACCTGGGCGCTGGGCGACTTCGACAACAACGGCACCGGGGGCCTGTACGGGGGGTCCGAGGCCTTCTGGACGCCCGCGCCGGGGGTGGCCGTCGAAGTCCGAGATCCCTTCGGCCTGATCGGCGAGGAGGAGATCCTGGCGACCGCCCGGGGGATGGCTCAGGAGAACCCGGCCTAGGGCGCTGGCCCGGACCGCCGGGCCAGCGCGTCACGTGGTCATCGGACCGGGGGCCGCGTCAGCAACCGGAGAGGACCTCGCGCAGCGCGGTCTCCTCTTCGGGATCGGCGGTCAGATCCCACTTGTGCTTGACCTCGATCCAGGACACGACGTAGTCGCAGTGGGAGGACTCCAGCGGCGGCAGCCAGTTCGCCGGGTCCGCGTCACCCTTGGACCGGTTGGTCGAGGCGCTCACCGCCCACAGCTGTGAGGAGTCGAGGTCGTTCGCGAACTCCTGGCGCTCCTCGGTGGACCAGGCGTGGGCTCCGGACCGCCACCCCTCCTTGAGCGCCACCATGTGGTCGATGTCGATGTCCTGCGCGTCGGTGAAGGTCTCGCCGTCGTAGGGGCTGTGCCAGGAACCGGAGACCGGCTGGCAGTTGTCGTTTGTCTGGACGTCCTCACCGTCGCGGAGCAGCACGACCTGACGGGTGGAGCAGTTGTCCTCGACCCCGGAGTCCCAGTGCGGGAACAGCGCGCGGTCGTATCCCGGCGGGTCGTTCTCCTCCTCGATCCGGATCTCCTCCAACTGCTGCCTGGCCTGGTCGACGTCGGAGGAACCCGACTCGGGGGAGCTCTGCGGCTCGGTGCCGGACTCACCGAACTCCAGGTCGATCACGCCCAGCTGTTGCAGCACGAAGGCGGCGAGCACCACGACGCCGACGACGGTACTGATGATCGCGGTCAGTCGAGAGGTGGGCTTCCCGCCCTTGGCGGGGGGTCGGGGGGAGGATTTCTGGGCCATCGGGGAACTCCAACACTGTCTTGCCTCCCGTGACGGGCGGGTCGTCCGATCCGGGTCCCTCAAGCTTGGCCCATCACCGGCCCGGACCGTAACGACGCCCGGGGTCAGATCTCCCTGGCCCCCTCGTCGCGGCCGGGCCAGTTCTCCAGGGCGCGGACGAAGCCCTCCACCATCACGGCATAGCTCTCGTCGACGTCCTCCGGCAGCCCGAAGCCCCCGTGGGTCTCCAGGTCGACGAACCCGTGCACGGCGCTGCGCAGCGCGCGGATCGTGTGCACCATCTGCCGTTCGGGGATCGCGAACCCGCGCAGCACCGCGGCGATCACCTCGACGGGTCGTGCGAAGGTCGCCCGCGCCTCGGTGTCCGTCGGGGCCGGAGCCCGCTGGATCGACACGTAGCGGCCCGGGTACTCCAGCGCGTAGCGACGGTAGGCATCGAACACCTCCCGCAGGGCCCCGGGGCCGGACCGGCCCGTCGCGGCGGACCGGAGCCGCTCGGCCAGCTCGGCCACGGCGAGCAGGGACACCTCCCGTCGCAGCCCGTCCAACCCGTCGACGTGCTTGTACAGGCTCGGAGTCGCCACACCCAACCGCTTGGCCAGCGCCGCCAGGGACAGGCTGTCGAACCCCCGTTCGTCGATGAGCGACGCCGCCTCGGCCGTGACCACCACGGGGGTCAAGCCCGCCCTAGGCAACGGCTTCCGCCTTCTCGATCAGGTCGACGAGCGCGGGGACCACGACGTCGGGGCGTTGGGACTGCGCGTAGTGCCCGCAGTCGGGGACCATGACCACCTCGCCCCGAACCACGGAGGCCACCCAGTCGGCCTCCGCGCGGGGGTCCTTCCAGTCGGGGTCCAGTTCGCCCATGATCACCACGGCCCGAGCGGACAGCCCGCTCGCGTCGTCGATCGTCTCGTTGGTGACCCCGATGGTCCGGGCCACGGCCCGACGCCGCTCGGCGGGGCGGAGCATCGCGTGGACGCGTGCCTTCTGCTCGGCGTGCCCCTCGGGAACGCGTCCTTTGTGCAGGGAGTCGTAGACCATCGTCAGTCCGCGCGCCATCCAGGGTCCGGAGACGAGGATCCTCAGCGCGGCACGCTCCAGTCGGCTCTGGACGCCGGGTCGCAGGAACGGGCCGAGCAGGGCGATACCGCTCACCAGGTCGGGACGGTCCAGCGCGGCGATGGTCGCGGCCGCGGCGCCCATGGAGTTGCCCGCGACGACCACCCTCCTGCCACCGAGTTCCTCGGCCAGGGCGACGACGTCACCGGCGGTCGCGCGGCTGTCGTAGCGGTCGAAGGTGGTGTCGCTGTCCCCGTGGCCGCGCAGGTCCATGACGGCCACGCGGTGCCCGGCCTCGGCGAGCGCGGCGGCGACGAACCGGAAGGAGGAGCGGTGGTCGAACATGCCGGGCACACAGATCACGAGCGTTCCGGTGTTCCCGGTTCCTTGGAGGTCGTAGGCGATTCGCCCGTCGGGGCGCTGGAGGTGGTGCATGACGGTGTCCTTACTCCGTGGGGCGAACCCTGTACTCGGTGGGGCGAACCCGGTGGCTCATACCCATAGCCAAAAAGCTAATGCCATTAGCCTATAGCGTCAAGGTGCGGTTCTCGGGCCGGTGCCCCGCAGGTCCGGTGGCCACGTGAACTGGGCCGACACCCGGCCGGTAGCGTGGCCGTGTGAGGGATAACCGGGTGCCCCGTGCGCACGGCCGCCCTACACTGCTAGGCAGATCGGGCCGAAGGGCCCGCCTACACAACAGAGAGCTACACAGTGATCGACATCATCGACGAACTCCAGTGGCGCGGACTGATCGCGCAGACGACCGACCTTGACGCACTCCGCAAGGCGCTGGCCGATGGTCCGATCACCCTCTATTGCGGATTCGACCCCACCGCGGGCAGCCTCCACGTCGGACACCTCACCCAGGCGCTCACCCTGGCCCGCTTCCAGCAGGCCGGACACCGGCCCATCGCCCTCGTCGGCGGTGGCACGGGCCTCATCGGCGACCCCAAGCCGAACGCCGAGCGCCAGATGAACTCGGTGGAGACGGTGCTGGACTGGGTCGGGAACCTGGCCGGGCAGCTCTCGGCCTTCCTGCGGTTCACCCCCGAGGGCGAACAGGCCGGACCGACCGACGCCATCCTCGCCAACAACGGCGACTGGCTGGGGCAGATGAACGCGATCGAGCTGCTCCGGGACGTGGGAAAGCACTTCAGCATCAACCAGATGCTGGCCCGGGAGACGGTCAGGAGCCGCCTCGACGGTGAGGGCATGAGCTACACCGAGTTCAGCTACGTCCTCCTCCAGTCCTACGACTTCGTCGAGCTCTACCGCCGCTACGGCTGCACGCTCCAGACGGGCGGCTCGGACCAGTGGGGCAACATCACCGCCGGAATGGACCTGGTCCGCCGGATCGAGGGGAACGAGCCGCACGGCCAGGCGCACGCCCTGACCACGAACCTGCTCACGAAGGCCGACGGCACCAAGTTCGGCAAGACCGAGACCGGCACGGTGTGGCTCGACCCCGAGCTGACCTCGCCGTACGCCTTCTACCAGTTCTGGTTCAACGCGGACGACCGCGACGTCATCCGCTACCTCAAGGTGTTCAGCTTCCTCTCCCGTGAGGAGATCGAGGACCTCGAGCGCCAGACTGAGGAGCGTCCGCAGGCCCGTGCGGCGCAGCGCGCGCTCGCGGAGACGCTGACGACGCTGGTCCACGGTGAGGAGGAGACTCGCAAGGTCAAGGACGCCAGCCTGGCGCTGTTCGGCCGCGCGGACCTGGCGGAGCTGGACGGCCGCACGCTGGACGCCGCCCTGGCCGAGGTGCCCAAGGCCGAGGTCGACGGCCCGGTGGGGGAGCTGCTCGTCACCGATCTGTTCGCGCTGAGCGGCCTGACGCCCAGTAAGTCGGCGGCTCGCCGCGCCATCCAGGAGGGCGGTGCCTACGTGAACAACGTGAAGGTCACCGATGTGGAGGCCACGCTGAGCGCGGACGACGTGCTCGCCGACCGCTTCGTCGTACTCCGCAAGGGCAAGCGCAACATCGGTGGCGTCGTCCTCAAGGGCTGACGCCCGGACGCACGTGCACGAGGGTCGGTTTCCCACTGGGGGAGACCGACCCTCACGCGTTCGCCGCCGTCCGGGACTTCCGTGTGCGCGTTCGGCGCAGGTTTGGCCTCGGGATGATTCGGGCACAACTGTTGTTGTCTGACTACAGCCGACGTCACCGGCGCGGGCCTGGTGTGAGGACCGCGCGCGGGGTGCCAGAGGCCCGGATCGCCGAGACGGCGCCCGTTCCGGGTCCTGAGTTGACGTCCGCACCCGACCCCTCTATAGTCGAACGAGTCGCTGCGGGGCGGCGAGCGAAACCTTCGTGGATTCGACTCGGAACCGGGCCGCGATCTCCGACATCCT
>NZ_ANAE01000194.1 GCF_000341265.1 Nocardiopsis prasina DSM 43845
TTTTTTTGTTGGGGTTGTTTGTGCGTTTGTGAATTGTGGTTTTCGGGTGTGGGTTGGGTTATGAGAGATCTCCCGGGGCCGAGGGCCACTGGGGGTTGGTGTGGGTGTGCGGCCTCGCCGGTGGGGGTTGCTGTGGCGCGGCCTTTCTACGGCCAACCCGTTTTTCCCATTAGCTAAAGGCGGTCGGGTGCGGGTTCAACCGTACCCCTTGGGGTTTCTCGGTTTATTCAGGGCGGGGTGGGTGGATGGTGCTGTGCCCGCACCGCACTTGGCGGATGTGTAGAGCGGTGCACGTCTGGTAGTTCAGGGCCAAGTACGGACACGGGCCACCCCCCAGGACTACTGACGTGTTCTAGAGATGCGTGTCCCCACCTCTGGTAAAAACCCCCGCCGTCCGGGCGCCACTTGCCGCTCTACGGCCAACCCGCACCACTGAACCAAGCACACAGGTGCACGTTTGTACCCCGCTGTGTCTGAGGGGATTTGCGCCGTGCGGGTTCAACCAGCGGTCTCCGAGCTTCAAGCGCACCCCCTGGGGGTGAGGGGGTGGTGCCGTGCGGGTCGCAACAGCACGCGGTTCGACCCCCTGCGGGCCACTGCTTCACAACGGCGGTGTGGGGTGCAGTAAGTGGTACCCGCAGGAGGGTGGGGCGCTCGTGGGTGTGGTGCAGCTCCGAAGAGGGGGTCAGTCCTCGTCGGCTTCTGGTGTGTCTATGAGCTGCCGCAGCAGCGCAACGAAGTCGTCCTCGCTCAACGTCGACCAGTCCACGTGCTCGTTCATGTTCAGCGGTCTCCCCAACTTCCACGTCCGTAAGCCTCTGTTCGGCGTATTGGTTCGAGAAGTCTGGGTTAACGGGGAGTTGGTGCAGGTGGGGGAGGTGGCCGGAAGAGGACGGGGTGGTTCAGACCCGCTGTTGGAGGGCGCCGCGGCACTCGGGGCAGCGGCAGCGCTTGTTGTAGCCGGTGACGCTGCCGTGGGGGAGTGAGGGGTCGCGCTGGCTCGTGAGCGTGGCGTCGAGCTGCTCGCCGAAGGGCTTGAGGACTCGCGCCGTCGAGAAGACCTGCTTGGGGCTGATGTCCAGCTCCTTGGCGGCGTCGTCGATGTGCTTACCCATGCGGAGTTTCGCGATCAGGCGTGACCGGGTGCTGGGTGGCATCTGGGCCTCCGCGTTCGCGATCAACTGCTCTGCGTCGTCAAGCGGGTAGCTCATGGGTTTCCTCTATGTGTGCGGGTACGCCCTCAAGCATCGTACGCGCTTTCCAACTGTGGGTTCGTGTGGCGGATGTGGTTACTTATCGTAACAAACCTTCGGTTTTGGCTTTGAGGTCCGTCTCGTAATGCATCGAATCGGTCGCTCTTTTCTAGAAACTCATTGCTAGATGCTAGGTGTCGTGTTTCGCTGAGAGACCCGACACTCTGCGTCATTGGATCAGTGCTATGACTAGCCCCACTGTTCGCCGACGGCGACTGTCCGCCGAACTCCGACGTCGCCGTGTCCAGGCGGGCATGACCCTCAACGACGTGGCGGAGGAGCTGGAGTGGTCGCCGGCCAAGCTGGGTCACATCGAGACGGGTATCCGCAAGTGGCCCTCGGTCATGGAGATCTCCGCGCTGCTGCGGTTGTACGGGGTCACCGGGGGGCAGCGGGAGGCCGTCCTGACGCTGGTGCGGGAGTCGCGGCTGAGGCCCTGGTGGACCGAGTACGAGGACGTGCTGTCGTCGGCCTACGTGGGGAACGAGGCCGGAGCCGTGTCGTTGAGGTCCTATGCGGGCATCCTGGTCCCCGATCTGTTGCAGACACCCGACTACACGGCCGCCCTGGCGCGAGGGCTGGGGCACGGGGACCACGCGGCGGAGCGGATGGTCGCCGCGTACCTGAAACGCCAGGAGATTCTCGACTCCGGCTCCCTGGGGCACTACCACGCGGTCGTCGAGGAGGACGCCCTTCAACGCGTCTCCGGTGATCTGGGCCTGTTGCGCGGGCAGACGAGGAGGATCGTCGAGCTGGCATCCGAGCCGCATGTGACGGTCCAGCTGCTGCCGACGTCCGCGGGACCCCATCCGGGGTTGGCGGGCCCCTTCTCCATACTGGAGTTCGAGGAGGACGAGGCCGACCTCGCGTACGTGGAGGCCACGCAGGGCGGGGGGATCGTCGAGGCGGAGGAGTCGCTCCGTTCGTGCCGGAGGGTCTGGGAGAAGCTCACGCGCATCGCGGCCTCCCCCCAGTCCACGGTCGGGATCCTGGGGCGGATGGCGCTGTTGACCTGACCGTACGGAACCCCCTCAGGGCGGATCAGCGGAAGAAGACGGTGTGAATCCGTCCACCATGGCAGGGACCGCCCGCCATGGCTTGCTAGTCTGCTAGGTGACAACCTCATAAAGTTGCCCACGGGGCTCTCGTTCAGGGAGCCCGTGCGTACGACCGGTTTTCCAACAGTGAAAGGGTCCGGACAGTGAAGAAGATCATCGTTCTGGCGCTGGTGGCCCTCGGGGCTTTCGCCGTCTACCGCAAGATCCAGGCGGACCGCGCCGAGCTCGACCTGTGGACGGAAGCCACCGCGGCCAGCGAGAGCTGATCGCCCTTCGGCCTTCATGAGGGGCCGAGAGCTTTCCAGGTGACACGAAGACGTGGGTGGGCCGACAATCCCGTGGTGCGACCCACGGCTTTGTGCTGTGCGGCCCCACGATGCGGGTATGCTCTCGGAGTGGCCTGGAAGTTCCCGGGCCCGACGGGGCCATAGCTCAGCTGGCAGAGCGCCGGTTTTGCATACCGGAGGTCAGGGGTTCGACTCCCCTTGGCTCCACCCCTGAAGCGGTCCTGTGCTTGGCACAGGGCCGCTTCTTCGTTTTGGTGGGAGACCCGTCTCTCGGTCATCCCGTAGGGGGCGGACACGCCGGTGATGTTCTCGTTGGCGCGCGCGGGCGCCAGGACCACGCTGTTCGATCGGGGCGACGCCAAGCAGGTCCTGGTGGACCGCCGCGAATCATGGACCGTGAGCCATTCGTGCCGAAATCCCGGTGCTGGGACCTTTGGTCACATTGGGTGGGGTGCTCCGGAACGGTCGGGCGAAAAATTCCACGAGGTTACTAAACAGTAGTTCTGTATGTGTTCGTGTGGGAGTGAATTGGGGGACCTGTGTGGTTGCCCTGCACGTCTGTCCGGGGCGTCCGCATAGCCCGATCGGGTGGGTTCGGTGACAGCCTGTCCTGTTGGGGCAGGCCTGTCGCAGTGGGGACAGTCGCTCTTGGGATGGCGTGAAGTCGCAGGTCATCATGCTTTTCAGGGAATGGTCTGAGACCGACCTTTCATTGTGGTTGCGCAGGGGTGCTTGTATCACATGCAGTGACTCTCCGTGTGTGTATGATGACACTTCCTGAAGAGGCAATGGTCCTAGTGGGCCATATGAGAAATAGGCCTCTTGGGGCCTGTTGGTGAACTCCGGCGATCCGTAGTTTCGACACCAACGACAACGAGAAAGACAGCGCGCCGAAACGACGACCCCCGAAGGCGAGCCGCGCGGCCCCCCGCCCGGCATCGTGCACCGTCCTCGCTTCGGTCCGCTGTTCCTCGTCCACCGGAAGGCCTGAGCCGTCCGGTGGGATTCGAACACCACACATGCTGATCTTGGGAGTGGGGCAACATGTGGAATGAGAAGATGGCGGCCCGAGCCAAGTGCCGCGAAATCGACCCTGACGCCCTGTTCGTTCAGGGTGCCGCGCAGAACCGCGCGAAGCTCATCTGCCGGGGATGCCCGGTGCGTACCCAGTGCCTCGCCGAGGCGCTGGACAGTCGGATCGAGTTCGGTGTCTGGGGAGGCATGACCGAACGCGAGCGCCGTGCCCTGCTGCGTCGGCGCAAGGACGTGACGAGCTGGTTCGACCTGCTCACCAGCGCCGAGCGGCGCTACGAGGAGGATCGGACCGAGCAGGAGCCCGTGGCGCGTCCCGGGGTGCCCGCGGCCGCGCGTCAGTGAGGTGAGACCCGTCTGGGAGGGGAGCCCGGACGGATGACGGTCGGCCACGGGGATGCTCGCGCCCATCCGTGACGGCGACCGCGGCGGTGTGTGGCGCGTTCCGACCAAAGTCGATGCCGGTCTCCTCCCTCGGGGGGAGGACCGGATCAGGGGAGGATCAGGGACGCCCCCCATACCCGCGCCGCGTGTGATGCCGCATCATGGAGGAGGGCGCGGTCATCCTCGTACGGCCGTGCTCACCGAGCACACTGGGAGTGGGGATGGCCGTGCAGAACCCTCAGAAGCCGCCGAGGCGGAACCCGTGGGATCAGAGCCCCGCCGTTCCCGATCCGCAGATCCGGCTGACCCACGCCGACCGCGACGCCGTGGCCGAGGTGCTCCGCGAGGCCTACTCGCAGGGACAGTTGGACGAGGACGAGTTCGGTGACCGGCTCGACCACGCGATGCGGGCCAAGGTCAGCGCCGACCTCGTGCCGCTCACGGCCGACCTGGGGGTCAGCGTCTCGCCCGGCGGGACCGGGAACGCCCGCGGGGCTGCGGGCCCGCAACAGGGCAAGGGAGAGAAGGAGCCGCAGCTGACCACCGACAACCCGGTGGAGAAGGTCGGGGCGGCCGCGGGACACCTGTCCGCGTTCTTCCTTCCCTTCCTGGCCCCGCTGGTACTGCTGCTCATCGGCGGGGAGCTGTCGCCGTACCTGCGGCGCCAGGCCATGGAGGCGCTCAACTTCCAGCTCTTCTGCCTCGTCGGCGCGATCGTGAGCCTCCTGCTGGTCTGGCTGGTGCTACCGGCCCTCGTCCTGGTCGGAATCTTCCTCGGCTGGTTCATCCTGCCGATCATCGCGGCGGCCGGAGCCCTGATGGGCCGGAGTTGGAAGTACCCGCTGGTCTACCGCCTGATCAAGGACAACTGACCCGAACACGACTGAGGCCGCGCCGATACTTCGACGCGGCTCACAGAACGGACCGGTCGGCGGGCCCCTCCCGGAGGGGCCCCGCCCTCACCGGGAGGGGGATGTCAGGTCCGGGACGTCAGTCCTTCTTGGCGGCGCGGACCGTCTCCTTCGCCTTGGCCTTGGTGGCCTTGGCGGTCTCGGTAGCGGTGTCCGCGGCGTCCGAGGCCTTCTCCTCCAGGTGCTCACGGGTCTCACGGACCTGCTCGCGGGCCTGGTCCAGGTGTTCCTGCCACTCGGCGTCCTGTGAGGCCTGGCGCATACGGATGAGCGAGTACACGATCACGCCGCCGACCACGGCGGCGCCACCGATCAGCACCCCTCGAGGCACACGGCGGTTCCCGCGCCGGAGCAGCCGCAGCCCGCGGCGACTCGGCTTCGGGTCGATCCGCTGCGCGGCCGTGGTCAGCAGCCCGGCCACCCTGGGCGCCACAGTGTCCTCGACACGGAGCGCGGCGGTCTCCAGTCGAGGAGCGGTCCATCCACGCGCCTGGAGGAGCCTGAGCGCCGCCTGGTCCCGCGCCTGGTCTGCGTACGGGCCGAAACGGTCGGCCTGCTCCTTGGCCAGGTCCTGCAAGCGGGCGAGGCTGGCCTCGGCCTCCTTGCGTGCCTTGCGACGCTTGGCAGTGATAGGCACGTCGTCAGCTCCTTCGATCGATCTCAGGTTCGTTGGGTTCCTCCACCCGGCGGCCGACGCGTGCGGCCCCCCGGGCGGCTTCCCGTCGTCCTTCCCCGTTATCCGGGTGTTATCTCAACATACGTCCTCTGCGTCTGTGATCTACGTTTCGACACCGTCAAGGGCCGATCGGGTTCAGGCGAAACGCGGTGGACGGACGGGTAACGTGAGCACGTAAATCTCACTCGACCGAAAGGCACTGAGGTGTCGGACTCCACGGGTCAGCCCACCGCGCGGCTGAACACCTCCAAGGGAACCATCGTCGTCAAGCTCTTCGAGGAGCAGGCGCCGGAAACGGTCGCCAACTTCATCGGGCTGGCCGACGGTTCCAAGCAGTGGGTGGACCCCACCACGGGCAAGCCGTCCAACAGCAGCCTCTACGAGGGCACGGTCTTCCACCGCGTCATCGACGGCTTCATGATTCAGGGCGGGGACCCGCTGGGCACCGGTCGCGGCGGCCCCGGCTACAAGTTCGGGGACGAGATCCACCCGGACCTGAGCTTCGACCGTCCGTTCCTGCTGGCCATGGCCAACGCGGGCCCGGGCACCAACGGTTCGCAGTTCTTCATCACCGTCGGTGAGCCGTACTGGCTCAACGGCCGTCACACCATCTTCGGCGAGGTCGTCGAGGGCAGTGACGTCGTCAACGAGATCACCAAGGTCTCGACCGACGCGCAGGACCGTCCCCACGAGGACGTGGTGATCAACAGCGTCGAGATCACCCGCTAGACCGGGAACCACAGCGGTGAGACCCAGAGGAGTGACGACCCACCCATGACCGCGTACCCCCCTCCGCCAGGAAGCCCGTCCGAACCCGGCTCCGAGCCGGGAACACCCCGTACCTGCTACCGGCACTCCGGTCGGGAGACCGGCGTCAGCTGCACCCGGTGCTCGCGGCCGATCTGCCCGGACTGCATGGTCGAGGCGTCTGTCGGGTTCCAGTGCCCCGAGTGCGTGGCGGAGGGGAACCGGAGCGTGCGGTCCGCACGGACCACCTTCGGCGGCCGGGTCGTCCAGAAGCCCTACGTGACCTGGACGATCCTGGCTCTGATGGCGGTGGGCTTCCTCGTGCAGCTGGGCACCTCCGACCCGGTCGGCCAGGCCGGGCGGTCACCGCTGGTCGTCGAGTTCGGGATGCACGGCTTCGCCGCGATCCTGCAACACGAGTGGTACCGGCTGATCACCGCGGCGTTCCTGCACGGCGGTGTCATGCACCTGCTGTTCAACGGGTACGCGATGTACCTCCTGGGGCAGCAGTTGGAGCGCTGGCTCGGGCACGGCCGGTTCGTCGCGCTGTGGGTGACGGGCGCCCTGGCCGGGTCCGTCATGAGCGCGCTCTTCGCTCCCGGTCAGCTCTCGGTGGGTGCCTCCGGCGCGATCTTCGCCCTCTTCGGGGCGGTCTTCGTGATCGGCCGGCGCCTCCGGCTGGACATGCGGATGATCCTGGTCCTGCTGGCGCTCAACCTGGGCATCACGTTCCTGGTTCCCGGCATCTCCTGGACGGCGCACATCGGCGGCCTCGTGGCGGGGCTCGCCCTCGGCGCGGCCTTCGCCTACCTGCCGTCCGGGGCGTCGGGTCGGGAGGGGCGGCGGACCCTGACGCACACGGTCCTCGTGGCGTCCTTCGTGGTCCTGCTGATCGTGCTGCTGTTCCTGGCGCCGACGCTCTGGTTCTCGGTGCTGTCCGTCTGAGCCGACCCGATCGGTACCAGGAAGGCCCCCGGAGGAGTTCGACTCCTCCGGGGGCCTTCCTGGTACCGGGGCCGCACCGCCCCGGGACGCTGGTCGGTCGCTTCCGTTTCCGGGCATGCGAACAGAGCTACCCACAGCCTGTGGATAACCCTGTGGAAAACCTGATCAAGGCTGGTGGAACGCCCACGGGGGACGTCGGCGCCGTTGTCGGACCGCTCGGGTCGGGGGTGCCGCGCGGTGCGCGACGGGGGTCAGTGCCAGCGCGTGGACAGGATGACGGCCACGATGATCCCGCTGAAGCCGATCAGCAGGTTCCAGTTGTGCCAGTCCTGCATGTAGGGCACCTGGGAACCCGCGATGTAGTAGACCGCGATCCAGAGAATGCCCAGGATGAAGAACCCCAGCATCGTCGGCACGAGCCAACGCGGACTGACCTTCGGCTTCTCTTTGGAAGGAGGCGGCGTGTAGACAGCCTTCTTCTTGCGGTCGTTGCGGGACTTGGGCACGGTCGTTGCTCCAAGGATTAGCGGCGGTTCGGAACGAACACAGTCTACGGGTCGGGTGGGGCGCACGTCACTGGAGGAAGGTTCCAATAGCCCAACGCCTCGGGCTTGCGGAGCGCACACGACGGCGGGCGGGGCTCCTCGGAGCACCCGCCCGCCGTCGTGTCAACCGTCTCCTAGTTCCTGCGGAAGACGAAGTCGTCCCCACCCGGGCCCGGGAAGTCGGGGAAGGTCGGCACGTCGGGCTCACCGGGGTCGGTGGGCTCCTCCGGGTCCGTGGGCTCGTCGGGGTCGGTGGGCTGTTCTGCCGGGGCCACCGCCAGCGTCACGGTCACCGTGCTTCCCGTGTTCACGTTCTGCCCGGCGGAGGGCGACTGGCTGATGACGGTCCCCTCCGGGGCGTCGCCGTTCTCCTGCTCCTGGAAGTCGCCGCTGAGCCCCGCGGAGCTGAGCGCGTTCTCCGCCTGCTCGCGCGTCATCCTCTGGAGGTCGGGCACCCCCACCTGGTCGGGGCCGGAGGAGATGATCAGCGTGATCTCCTCGGAGGGGTCGGCGTCCGTGCCCGAGTCAGGCTCGGTCCCCACCGCGTTGCCCTCGGCGATGCTGTCGTCAGCCCTGCGGTCGGTGGTGACGTTCTCGAAGCCGGCGCCGTTGAGCGTCGACAGCGCGTCGGCCTCCGACTGGTTCTCCACGTTCGGAACCTCCACGGCCCCGGGGCCGGAGGAGACGTAGACGACGATGGAGGTGGTGGCCTCGATCTCCGATCCGGCCGTGGGGTCGGTCTCGATGACCGTCCCCTCCTCGACCTCGTCGTCGGCCCTCTGCTCGGAGCGGAAGTTCTCGAACCCGTCCTCGGTGAGCTGGGCCTCCGCCTCCGGCAGTGTGCTCCCTGCCAGGTCGGGGACGGCCATCGTCGCCACGTCGTCCCTGCTGTTCTGGCTCAGCAGGAAGAACACCAGGATGATCGAGCCGATCACGCCCAGGGCCAGCAGGGTCCACAGGGCCGCCTTGCCCCCGCCGCCCTTCTTCTCGTCCCGGTAGTCGTCGTAGTCGTCATCGTCGTAGTCGTCGTACCGGTCGTCGCCAGCGGGCGGCATCGCGGTGGTCGCCCCGGCCGCGGCCATCGCCATGGTGCCGGCCTGGGTGGGCATCCCGGCCAGACCGCGCTGGATGTCCGCGCGCATCTCGGCGGCGTTCTGGTACCGCTCCTCGCGGTCCTTGGTCATCGCGCGGAGGGTGACGTCCTCCAGCCACTCCGGGATCTGCCCGTCCAGCTCGGACGGCGGAACCGGGTCCTCACGGACGTGCTGGTAGGCGATCGAGACGGGGGAGTCGCCGGTGAACGGCGGCCGGTTGGTGAGCAGTTCGTAGAGCACGCAGCCGGTCGAGTAGATGTCGCTGCGGGGGTCGACACGCTCACCGCGCGCCTGCTCAGGGGAGAGGTACTGTGCGGTGCCGATGACCTGGGAGGTCTGGGTCATCGTCGCCTGGTTGTCGTCCATCGACCGGGCGATGCCGAAGTCCATCACCTTGACTTCGGCGTTCTTGGTCAGCATCACGTTGGCGGGCTTGATGTCCCGGTGGACGATCCCGTTGTCGTGGCTGTACTCCAGGGCCTTGAGGATGCCGTCCACCAGCTCGGCCGAACGCTCCGGCAGCAGCTTGCGGTCGTCGTCCAGGAGCTCCTTGAGCGTGCGCCCGTCCACGAACTCCATGACGATGTACGGGATGGAGACCCCGTCGACCATGTCCTCGCCGGTGTCGTACACCGCGATGATCGCCGGGTGGTTCAGGGACGCCGCCGACTGCGCCTCCCTACGGAAGCGCGCCTGGAAGACGTGGTCTCGTGCCAGGTCGTGGCGGAGCGTCTTGATGGCGACGAGCCGGTCGAGCCGGAGGTCGCGTGCGCGGTGTACCTCGGCCATGCCGCCGCGCCCGACCACCGTGTCGAGTTCGTAGCGGCCGCCGAGAAGCCGGGGCTGGGACATGTCGTGCACTCATCCTCGTGTCATCCGGAAGCCGCCCGAGGGCCGCCGCCTACCCTGATCGTCTCTGGCTCGTTCCCTCTTCACGGAGGATTGTTGCCACCGCCCGAGCCGGGCGGGGGTTCGTTGCCCCCGCCTTCGCCGTCACCGGGGGCCTCCGGGTCGGGTGCGGGTTCGTCGGTGCCGGGATCCTCCTCGGATCCGTCGCTCTCGTCGTCCTCGGGGACGGTCGGCTCCTCCTCGCCCTCATCGGGCAGGGGGCTCTCCGTCTCCTCCCAGCCGCCGGGATCGGGCGTCCAGTGCGGCGTGTCGTCCACCGGCACATGGGGCTCGATCTCCTCGTCCTCGTCCTCGTCCTCACTGGGGGTGGGCGAGGGGGAGACCTCGGAGGTCGGGGGCTTCGTGCTGTCGTTGACATTCTGGGTGTCGCGGTCCGGGCTGAAGACGAACCCCGCCACGGCCGCGGCCACGATCAGGATGGTCGCGGCCACCGCGGCCAACACCACGGGGGTCCGGATGCGTCGCTCCGTCCCCGAACCCTCGGCCAGACTAGCCGAATCGCCGCCCTGAACAGGGGTTACGGCTGACTGTCCGGCGGTTCGCCGCACGGTTCCGGACGGTCCGGTACGGGGTCCGCCGTCCGGCACGGAACCGACCACCATCGTCTGGGCCATGCCGTGGAAACCGGTGGAGGGGGTGGGCGGCCCGGTGCCCGCGTTGGAGCGGATGACCGCGGCCAGGTGCGCGACCTCGCCCGCCGAGGAGGGGCGGTCCTCCGGGTCCTTCTGCAACATCGAGAAGACCAGGTCGTCGATGTCGGCGGGAACGTACTCGGGCAGCTCGGGCGGATCGTCGCGGGTGTGCGCGAGCGCCAGGGCGACCGGGCTGTCCCCGGTGAACGGGGGCGTCCCCGCCAGACACTCGTAGGCCACCACACCGAGCGCGTACACGTCGGAAGCGGCGCTCGCGGGCCGACCCGACGCCTGCTCGGGCGAGATGTACTGGGCGGTGCCCATGACCATGCCGGTCTGGGTCAGGGTCACCGACGTGTCACCCCGGGCGATACCGAAGTCGGTCAGTTTGAGCTGGCCGTCCTCGGTCACCAGGAGGTTGCCCGGCTTGATGTCGCGGTGCACCACACCGCGGGCGTGCGCCGCGGCGAGCGCCTTGGCCGCCTGGCACACGAAGTCCAGGGTCTGGTCGGAGCTGAGTTGGCCCTGCTCGCGCAGGACCTGAGACAGCGGCTCGCTGACCACGAGTTCCATGATCAGGAACGCGCGGCCCTCCTCCTCGCCGTAGTCGAAGACCTGGGCGATCCCCGGGTGGGACAGGCCGGCGGTGATCCGGCCCTCCGTTCGGAAGCGCTCTCGTGCCGTCGGCTCGGCCATCTGGGCCGGGTGCAGCAGCTTCACCGCGACGGAACGGTTGAGCAGTGTGTCGGTCGCCCGCCACACGGTGCCCATACCGCCGGAGCCGATCTGCTCCTCCAGGCGGTAACGGTTGCTCAGAACGGCCCCGGCCAGTCCACCGGGGCCGTTCTGGGAAGACGGCTCGTAGGCGCTCACTACTGGACCACTGCCTCCATCATCTGGCGGGCGATCGGCGCGGCGAGTTCGCCACCGCTGCCGCCGCCGTGCTCGATCACCACGGCGACCGCGACCTGCGGGTCGTCCGCGGGTGCGAATCCGATGAACCAGTTGTGCGTTCCGCTCTCACCGCCGGTCTCGGCGGTACCGGTCTTGCCCGCGACGTCGATGCCCCGGATGGCGCCGTTGGTGCCGGACCCGTCCGGGCCGGTCACCAGGACCATCATGTCCGTCAGGGTGGACGCCGTGCTGGCGCTCATCGCCTGGCTGTAGACCTCGGGGGTGGTCTGGGTGACCACCGAGCGGTCCGCGTCGCGCACCGAGTCGACCAGGTACGGGTGCATGACCTCGCCGGAGTTGGCCACACCGGCGGCGACCATGGCCATCTGGAGCGGCGTCGCCTCGACGTTGGACTGCCCGATGCCCGCGCGCCCCAGGATGTTGCGGTCGTCCTCGACCGGCGCCAGGCTCGGCACGACGTCCATGGGGACGGTCAGCGTGTCGCGCTCGTCGGGGGTCTTGGAGAAGCCGAACGCCGAGGCCTGGTCCGCCAGGGCCTCCCCGCCCATCTCGATCGCCCAGTTGGCCATCGAGGTGTTGCAGGAGATCTGGATGGAGTGGGCCAGGGTGTCCGGCTGCCCGCCGTTGCAGGTGCCGCCCGGGGTCGCGTTGGGCAGCGAGTGCCCCAGTTCCAGGACGTCCGGGGCGTCCATGGTGCTGTCCGGACCGGCGTCCAGGTGCTCGATGGCGGCGGCGGCCGTCACGATCTTGAACGTCGAACCCGGAGGGTAGCGCTCGCGCAGTGCCCGGTTGAGCAGCGGCTGGTTGGGGTCGTTCTCCAGAGCCACGTAGTTCTCGTTGGCCTCGGTGACGTCGGTGATGCTGGAGACGTCGTTGCCGTCGTAGGACGGGTAGGAGACAGAACCGAGGACCGCTCCGGTGTTCGGGTCCAGGGCCACGGCGGAGCCGTTCTTGCCCAGCGCCTCGAAGCCCCGGAAACCGGCCTCCTGCACAGCCGGGTCGATGGTCAGCTCGATCCGCGCGCCCTCGGGCTCGCGGCCGGTGATGATGTCGCGGAAGTTGCGCACGGCGAGACGGTCGTCGCTGCCGTCCAGCAGGGCGTTCTCCGTGTACTCGATCCCCGAGGCGCCGAACCGGCGGAACGAGCCGACGACGGGGGTGTACATGCTGCCGCCGACGTACTCGCGCTGGTAGCGGGCCGGGTCGCCCTCCTCCGAGATGTTCGTGGAGGAGGCGACGTTCTCGTCACCGATCACGATCGGACCGCGCTGCTCGCTGAGGCGCTCGGTGTACTGGCGCGCGTTCAGCGGGTCGTCGCGGATGGCCTCGGCCTGGAACCCCTGGATGTAGGTCAGCTGGACCATCAGGGCGGCGAACAGGATCATCGAGAAGACGCTGAGGCGTCGGATGGGTGTGTTCATCGCTGGATCACCTGGGTGGCCCCCTCGTCCTGGATGGCCTGCGGCGCCGGGCGCCGCGCGTTGTCGCTCATCCGGAGCAACAGGCCGATCATCAACCAGCTGGCCATGAGGGCGGAACCACCCGCGGCCATGAAGGGCGTGGTCATACCGGTCAGGGGGATGAGCCGGGTCAGGCCGCCGAGCACCACGAACACCTGGAAGCACATGACGAAGGCCAGGCCGCTGGCGAGCATCTTGACGAACAGCTCACGGGAGGCCAGGGCGATGCGCATGCCCCGCTCCACCAGGATGAAGATGACGATCAGGATCGCCATGAGGCCGGTCAGCCCGAGGTCCTCCGAGAGGGAGGCCAGGATGAAGTCGCTGTCGGCGGCGAAGATGTTGTGGGCCTGGCCGCCGCCCATGCCGGTGCCGAACAGTCCGCCGTACGCCATGCCGATCTGGCCCTGGACCAGCTGCATGCTGCCGCCCAGACGGTCGTAGACCTCCTGGTCGAAGGCGTTGAACCAGATGTCGACGCGCTGGCGGAAGTGCCAGAAGAGCTGGAAGGCGAGCGCGGCCGCCCCGAGGAACACGGTCAGGCCGATGATCACCCAGGAGGAGCGCTGGGTGGCGACGTACAGCATCGCCAGGAAGGTGCCGAAGAGCAGCAGCGAGGTGCCGAGGTCCTTGGTGATGACCAGCAGACCGATCGCCGCGACCCAGCCGACGACCATCGGCATGAAGTCACGGGCGCGCGGCAGGTCCAGGATCTTGAACCGGCCGATCTTCACCTGCCGGGCCGCCAACGACAGCACCTGCCGTTTGGTGACCAGGTAGGACGCCAGGAAGATCACCAGCGCGATCTTGGCGAACTCGGAGGGCTGGATCGTGCGGCCCGCGATGCCGATCCACCGCCGGGCGCCGTACTCGGAGACGCCCAGACCCGGGATCATCGGGAGGGCGATGAGGATCAGAGCGGCCAGCGCGCTGATGTAGGTGTAGCGCTGGAGGACCCGCGGCTCCTTGAGGAAGAACAGCAGGGCGATGCACATCACCATGCCGACCGCGGTCCAGATCAGCTGCATGCCGACGCCCGCGTGCTCGATCTCGCCGGAGTCCGCGGCGTCCAGACGCCAGATCATCGCGACGCCGATGCCGTTGAGGAACAGCGCGCACGGAAGGATGAGCGGGTCCGCGTAGGGGGCGATGAAGCGCAGTGCCACGTGGGTGGCGAGGGCCAGGGCTCCGAAGATGAGGCCGTAGCCCCACATGGCGCCGGGGACCTGGCCGTTGAGGTTCAGACCCGAGATCGCCATCGCACCCATGGTGATGAGGATGGTGATCCCGATCAGGACCAGCTCCGCGTTGCGGCGCTGGATCGGGGGGAGTGCCGTGGGCGCCTCGGGCGCGGTGGTACTCACAGGGTCACCCCGATTCCTCGGTCTCGGTCTCCCTGTTGGCGCCGCCCGTCGTGGACCCGTTCGAGGCGGCGCCGTCGGCGGCCTCCTCCAGCTCCCCGACGACGCGGGTGGCGTCGGCACGGTCGTCGACCGTGATGGTGTTCCTGACCAGTTCCTGGTCGGCCTCGGAGAGCGACCCCAACTGGAGGTCGGTCGTCTCGACCTCGTCGGAGAGGCTGATGCCCGCGATGTCGGTGTCGATGCCCTGGTAGACGCTGACCGTCTCGCCGTTCGGGGACAGGCCCACGTAGAACTGGCTCTCCACGTACTGGCGGCCGAAGTAGTAACCGCCGCCCGCGACCAGCGCCACCACCACGATGAAGACCACGATGATCGGCCACCAGCTGCGCGTGCGGTACTCGGGCTCGGCGTCCCGGCCACGCGAGGGCGGCGCGTCGTAGTCGTCGTGGGTGTCGTAGGCCCGCTCCTCGTAGGGGGCGCCGTAGGCGGGGTCCTGGTTCTGGGCGTTCTCCCGGACCGGGTCGAGTTCGGCGGTGTCGCCTCCCGCGCCGCGCAGCTCCTGCGCCCGTCTGGCGGGGCTGGTCTCGTTCGGCCCCGTCGACTCGTCGCGCTGGTCGGCCGCGCCCACCGTGTGGGAGACGTTGGTCGGACCCTCGCGGTCGGTGTCCGTCTCGATGACGTCCGCGACGACCGCGGTGATGTTGTCCGGGCCGCCGCCGCGGATGGCCAGCTCGATCAGCTTCTTCGCGGCCCCGCGCGGGTCGGTCTCGGCGACGAGCGTCTCGTGGATCGTCTTCTTGCTGACCACGCCGGACAGGCCGTCGGAGCAGAGCAGGTAGCGGTCGCCGACCTTCGCCTTGCTGATGGAGATGTCCGGGTCGACGGGGGTCTTGCCGTCCAGCGCGCGCAGGATCAGCGACCTCTGCGGGTGGGTGGCGACCTCCTCCTCGGTGATCTTGCCCTCGTCGACGAGGGTCTGCACCAGGGTGTGGTCGTGGGTGATCTGCTCGAAGCGCGGACCGCGCAGCAGGTAGGCGCGCGAGTCGCCGATGTGGATCAGGGCGGCCTGGGAGCCCGACCACAGCATGGCGGTCAGGGTCGTGCCCATGTTCTCCAGCTGGGGTTCCTGCCGGATGCGGATGGCGAGCGACTCGTTGGCCCGCTCGACCGCGCGCTGGAGGACCTCGGCCATCTCCTCGGCCTTGGGGTCGTCCTGGGTGTCGAGCTGGCGGATGGACGAGATGGCGATGGAGCTGGCCACCTCACCGCCCGCGTAACCGCCCATGCCGTCGGCTACCGCGAGGAGGTGTTGGCCGGCGTAGCCGGAGTCTTCGTTGCCTTCGCGGAGGCATCCAACGTCGGAGTACGCCGCGTATCGGAGAGCGATTGTCATTTGCGCAGTTCCAGGACGGTTTTGCCGATACGGATGGGCTGACCCACCGTGATGGGCTGGGGGCGGTTCAGCTTCTGCTGGCCGAGGTAGGTGCCGTTGGTGGAGTTCAGGTCCTCGACGAACCAGCGGCCGTTTTCGGAGTAGACGCGCGCGTGGCGACCCGAGGCGTAGTCATCGGTGATGACCAGTGTCGAGTCCGGGGCGCGGCCGATGAGGATGGGCTGTGAGGACAGGTTGACCGTGGTTCCCGTCAACGGGCCCTGGGTCACGGCCAGGACCGTGGGCTCGTTGCGGCGGGGACGCTGCGGTCGCTCCTGGGACGACGACGCCGCGCGGCGCGGGGCCGGACGCGCCGAGGAGGGGCGAGGTTTCTTCCGGGGCTTCTTCTTCGACTGGCCGAAGAGGTCCGTGCGGATGACGCCGACCGCCATGAGGACGAACAGCCAAAGCACCGCGAGGTACGCGATCTTGATCAATATGAGGGTCAAGTTGGACATCGAACTGCTCTTCAGCCCCTGTCGTGCTTCGGCCGGGGTGGCGGTCATCGGCGCCGCCACCGTTTCTGCCCCACCTTCGAGTCGGTGAGTCTGGGTCGCTGGTCCGCGGCCCAGCCGGGCGCGGCCATTCTGCCCGATCGGTCAGGTCATCGCGGAGACTACCCTCCCGGCCGGAGTTCCGACACAGGTCCATACCAGGCCTGACTCGGACATCGACCTTTCAGACGCCGAATCGGGGCGGTTGGTTGCGGTCCGGTTCGGCCGGATCGCCCGACGGATCGGGGCCGGGCGGTCAGTCCCGGCGGAAGGTCATCGTGGTACGGCCCAGGCTGATCCGGGTCCCGTCCACCAACCTGGCCTGCCTGACCTGCTGTCCGTTGACGAAGGTCCCGTTCGTGGACCCCTTGTCCTCCAGGACGACCTCGTCGCCGTCGACCCGGATCTCCACGTGGTGACGTGAGACACCGTTGTCCACCAGGCGCAGATCGCAGTCGGTGCCGCGCCCCAGCAGGGTGACCGGTGTGGTCAGCTCGAAGGACTGCTGCATGCCCTGGCTGGCGATGTTGCCCTCGGCGGTCGCGCCGCCGGGGGAGATCAGCAGTCGGGGACGGCCGGTCTGGCGCGGTCCCCCGCCCGGGCCCGGGTCGCCGACGGGCTGACGGACCTCTCCGTCCTTGACCATCGTTCCTCGGACGACGCCCGAGCGGATGCGGAAGCGACCCGTCTTCAGACCCTCGTCCGACCTGAACTGCACCCGCACCGGACCGACGAACGAGTAGCCCTGTTCGGTCGCGTAGTCGCGGGCCAGCTTGGACAGTTCCTGGCCGAGGCTGTCGGCGTAGACTTCCAGGCGCTCCTTGTCACTGGCCGAGAGCTCGACGATGAAGTCGTTCGGAACCAGTGTGCGTCCCTGGGCGACGATCGCCGCGCGCTCGTCCATCTCACGCTGGACCGCGCTCGCGACCTCGACCGGCTGGAGCTCAGACTTGAAGGCCATCGCGAAGGTGCCTTCGATCATGCCCTCAAGCCTGCGCTCGAAGCGTTGGAGCACTCCCACGAGGTACCTCCCTTGTACTCCACTCCGTATGTGTAGACGATCGTAACCGGGCCCGGGTGTCCCTGGTTTCAGGCGCACCCCTGTCGGGAGGCTCCGGGAGCCCTGATCCGGGCCCGCGACAAACGGTGTGCAACCCGCCTTGAAGCCGTGCTAGCCTTATTCATGTCGCCAGGGGGAACAGGCAAAACGCCCGGATCACCTGGCAACACAACTTCATGAGTCACACCAGCGCGGGTGGCGGAACGGTAGACGCGCACGGTTCAGGTCCGTGTGTCCGAAAGGATGTGAGGGTTCAAATCCCTCCTCGCGCACCAAACGAAGACGACCCTGGTCGTTGGCCTCAGGCCAGCTTCCGGGGTCGTTTCGTTGTGCCCTGTGGGAGCGAAGCGCAGCGCCCCCGATGTGCCACTCGGCCTCCGGTCGTCCGGCTTCCGGCACGTCCGTGGATGAGCCGGTCCCCTGGCTCTCCGTGTGGTGGGGCGCTCGGGTCCACGGCTGGTCCTTGTGCCTGGTCAGGCGTGCGGGTTGGTCCTCCGTTGGAGTCGGTCTGCCGTTTTTGGCAGTTCTGTCGGGACTTCGGGCGTGGCGCGGCTTTCGGTCGCCGTTGAGCACGGGATTCGGGTTGCCCCAACGGGCCGGGCTGCCCACTAACGATCTTCGATCGTTAGGTCGGGGCCGGATGCGGACACCGAGGGTGGCGGGTTCCGGGGACCATCCGTGCGAATGGGACACTCCGGGCGTGGGAATCATCGAGAGACTTCACGACATCGGGCGGCCGCTGGTCGCCGAACAGCTCGCGCATCCGACGGTCTCCGGGATCGCCCGGGGCGACCTCGACGAACGGGCCTTCCGGTACTGGCTGGAGCAGGACCACCTGTACCTGCTGGACTACGCCCGGGCCTTCTCCCGGCTCGCCTGGCAGGCGCCGGACGGCCACCTCGCCGACCTGGTCGGGATCGCGCACAGCACCCTGACCGAGGAACTGGAGCTGCACCGCTCCCTGTCCGGGGAGTTCGGCGCGGACCTGGACACCAAGGAGAAGGGCGCCGCCTGCGAGGCCTACACGTCCTGGCTCCTGGACGCGGCCGCCGACTACCGGGACGGGCTGGCGGCCGTTTACCCGTGCATGTGGGGCTACAACACGCTGGGGCTCGAACTGGCCCGGGCCAGGCCGGAGGACCCCAGGTACCAGCGGTGGATCGACACCTACGCCGATCCGGCCTTCACCGATCTGACCCGGAAGTACGGACGCATGCTGGAGGAGGCGCGACCCGATCCGGCGAGGGCGGAGCGCTTCTTCCTGGAGGGCATGCGCCACGAGGTGGCCTTCTGGGACACCCCCTACGCGTAGACGCGGAGGGGCGGACCGGGTCCGCCCCTCCGTGGTTCCACTCGTCGAGGACCGTGGTCCTACGGGTTGAGGACCGTGTGGACCTCTTCGAAGCGCTCGATCTCACAACCGTCGCGCTTGTTGAACTCGGTGTCGATGTCGGTGCCGTTCACGTGCCCGGTGACGCGGACGACCTCGGGGCCGCCGATCTGCATCGTGCACATGGCGTCGCTGGTGTCGAGGGTGAAGGGTTCGGTCCCGACGGCCTCGATCTCCGCGCACGCGGCCTCGGGGTCGGGGTGGTCACCGCCCGCAGGGGCACAGGTGAGCGTCCACTCGTCCTCCTCGAACCCCTCCTCGGGGGTCAGGGCGTCCTCTTCGGACAGCGAGCGTTCGATCACGAGTTCCACTTCGGCGGACTCGTCGGGGGTCGTCTCGTCGGGGGCTGTCTGGTCGGGAGCCGGCGCGTTCACCTCGGTGGGCTCGTTGCCGCAGGCCGTGAGGAGCAGGCCAAGAGCTGCGAGTGCGGCGAGGCGGGTCGGCAGGGCCGTTGCGAAGGTGTGCTTACGCATACTGGTTGGACGGAGGGCCCGGTTCCCGGGTTCCACCGTTTTCTCGATTTTCGGAACACACCCGACACAGGGAGTCACCAACATGTTCGGTGAGCAGGTCGCCGAGGTCCTCGTCAACGACGTGCCCGAGGGCGCCTACCTTCTCGACGTCCGCGAGGACGACGAGTGGAGGGCCGGCCACGTGCCCGGCGCCGCGCACATCCCGCTGCGGACGCTGGGGGAGCGCGCGGGCGAGGTGCCCAAGGATCGGAAGGTCTACGTGGTCTGCCGGGTGGGCGGACGCTCGGCCCAGGCGACGATGGCGCTCAACCAGGCCGGTTGGGACGCGGTCAACGTCGCCGGGGGCATGCAGGCCTGGCAGCACGCCGCCCGTGACATGGCGGCCGAGGGCGAAGGTGAGCCCACAGTCATCTAGTGGTCACGCTGTGACGCGGTGGTCGTCGAATTTGGTCGGATTGTGCGAAGGCCCGCCACGCGGAGCCCCACGAATGGCACTATGACGACGTGAGTTCCGACCGCGCGCCCCTCAGTGCCGAAGCCGTGCTGGCGTCCTCGGCGGACGCGGTCATCGGCATCGACGACCGGCTGCGGGTCACCGTCTGGAACCCGGCGGCCGAGCGGATGTTCGGCTGGCCCGCCGCCGAGGTGCTCGGCGGCGAGCTGCCGATCATCCCCAAGGAACTGCGGCCGGAGCACGGCGCGGTGCTGGAACAGGTGCGCAACGGGACCCCGTTGACGATCTTCACCCGCCGCATGCGCAGGGACGGCACCGCCGTCGACGTGCGGGTCAGCACCGGTTGCGTGCACGACGAGCGCGGGAGCCACGCCGGGTGGGTGCTGGTGCTCTACCCGAGCGAGAAGGAGGTCCAGGCGCAGACCTCCGCCATGGAGCGCGCCCGCCTGGTGCGACGGCTGACCGACGTGGTCGCCGACATCAACGCGGACCTCAGCCTCAAGTCGGTCCTGGACCGCATCATCAGCAGCCTCACCGAGCTGACCGGTGCCGACGCGGGCGGGTTCGTCCTGCTCAACGAGAACCGGGTGGAGCTGGTCAGCCTCACCCACCTGTCGGAGGAGCTGTACGGGGTCAGCGCGCCCCTGGAGTCCAGCCTGTTCGGCGAGCTCCTGCGCAGCGGCAAGTCCGTGCTCCTTGCCAACAGCGCCACCCGCAGCCTGGAGGACCTGGTCTGGGCCGACCTGCCCGGCCTGCACACCATCGCCCTGTGCGTGTCCAACGTGCAGGGCCGCCCCTACGGCGCCCTGTACGCGCTGTACAGCGAGCGCAGGGTCGGGCACGTGGAGCTGGAGCTCCTGGAACTGCTGGCGGAGCACGCCGGGGTGGCCATAGGCAACGCGATGGCCTACGAGGAACTCAAGCTCCAGCGGGCCAGGGAGCAGGCGGTGTCGGACTCCAGCGCGGACGGGATCGCGGTGCTGGACTCCACCGGCAAGGTCCGCAAGTGGAACCGGTCGGCCGCGGAGCTGACCGGCTACTCGTTCGAGGAGATGGAGGGCCGTCACCCGCCGTTCCCGATACCGGCCGCGCACGGTGAGCCCGTCAAGCACAAGAACGAGGGCGGCCGGTGGTTGGAGATCCTCATGGCGCGCATCCCGGACACCGACGAGTGGGTGGTGGACTTCCGCGACATCACCGCGCAGAAGGCGCTGGAGGAGGAGCGGGAGTTCTTCCTGGCCAGCACCGGGCACGAACTGCGCACACCCGTGACGGTGATCCAGGGGTACGCGGCGCTGCTGTCCCGCAAGGGTGAGCGGCTGGGCCCGGAGGGTCGTCAGGAGGCGAGCGAGATCATCCTCGACCGCGCCCGTTCGCTGGCCAAGCTGGTGGAGCGGCTGCGACTGGGCTCGGACGTGGCCAGCGGCGAGATGACCGTGGACAAGGTCCCCTTCGACCTCGTGGAGCTGTTGGGCCAGTCCGTGACGGCCTTCCGTCCCCTGGCCGAGCGCCAGGAGCTGATCCTGGACTCCGGCGGAACCCTGTGGACAGTGGGAGACCCCCTGGTCACGGGGATGGTCATCGACCAGCTGCTGGAGAACTCGCTGAAGTTCTCACCCAGCGGCGGGACCGTGCGGGTCACCGTCCAGGAGGACGAGGACGTCGTCACCATCCACGTGGACGACGAAGGCATCGGGATCGACCCGGGTGACGAGGAACGGATCTTCGAGCGCTTCTTCCAGAGCGGTGAACGGGGAGACCGCCGGGGGTACAGCGGGCTCGGGATCGGCCTGTACATCGTGCGCCAGCTGGTGCGGGAACAGGGCGGTGAGGTGACCGCGCACCGGATGGAGAACGGCACCCGGATGCGGGTCACCCTGCCCCGGCACCGGGGTGAGGACGCCGAGCTCGGCGTCCTGGGGTCCGAAACGCCGAAGAGCAGGGGAGAGCCGGAGGTTTCCCCGGCAAAGGCGTAGAACGGACACGGCGACACACAGAAAACAACAAAAACCTCAACGGCCCCTCAAGCCCTGTCACGTCGGAGTTGTACGCGGGCGTGGCCGGGATCGTCCACGTGGATTCGCCCACGGGCTGGTTTCCCCTGCGGGGGATCGGGGCATTTCCACCCCTGGTGGAATTCGCTGGCACACTTCGGGCGAGTTCCGGACCGACCGAGAAGCACGAACTCGCGGGGACGAAAGCTGTGTCAGGAGACAACGCCGCACACGACGACGGGGGCCACCGCGCGCCTCGGAAGGTCGAGCGAAGCGTCATCCTTCCCTACGTTCCCGAGAGCGTCACCGGGGCCAGACAGGCGCTCTGCGCGGACCTGCGCGCCCTGGACGTCAGGGCGGACCGGATCGACGACGCGGCCCTGATCCTCAGCGAACTGGTCAGCAACGCCCTCAGACACGCCAGTGCCCTCCCCGACGACACGGTGGGTGTGTGCTGGCGGGCCGAGATCGACCCGGACGGCCCGACCGCTGACTGGTTGGAGATCTCGGTGCGCGACGGCGGCTCCACCACCATGCCCCGGGTGTCCCGCCCCTCGCTTTCGGGTCTGGGCGGGCGCGGCCTGGGCATCGTGCAGTCCCTCGCCGGCCGTTGGGGCACCGAGATGGACGCCACGACGACCACGGTCTGGGCGGTGCTGGAGATCGCCGAGGAAGCGGGGGACACCGTCGCGAACGCCCCCGTCTCGGACGAGGGGTGCGCCCGGTCGTACGCGGCCGACGTGGTCGAACTCGACCTGGGTGTCCGCGAGGGCCAGCACGCCTGGAGTGTCCTGCCCTGACCCGGGAATCACCGGTCTGATCCGCTTTGAGCTGGTCTTTCGGTGGTTTCGAGCGGAGGAACGTGACCGATGTAGCGAAACGCCGCCAACGAGGTGGCCTGGCCTTGGCGTGGACGCTACAGTCACGACCGTGGAGTTGAAGATATCAAGCCGATCTCAAGATGACGTCGCAGTGGTAACCGTGGGCGGTGAGATCGATCTGTACACGGCACCCCAGTTGCGCACTGAACTCGTCGAGTCCCTGGAGATGGGGGCACGGCGCCTGGTCATCGACATGTCGAGGGCGGAGTTCTGCGACTCGACGGGGATCAGCGTCCTGCTCTCCGCCATGAAGCGCTCCCGTGACCGGGGCGGGGACCTGGAGCTCGTGGCGCCCAAGCCGGCGGTCATGAAGGTCCTTCAGGTCACCGGTCTGGACGAGGTCTTCGTGATCCATCCCGACGTCGACGCGTCGCCGGTGGCCGCGGGAACCGGTTCGGCGCAGTAGCCGGGTGTCCGTGGTACGAGGACGGCCCGAAGAGCCGACGGACGCGGCGGTCGCCGTGGTGATCGCCGCCAAGAACGAGGACGACCGCATCGGCGCCACCATTGTGGCCGCCCACACGCTGCCGGGTGTCGACCTGGTCGTGGTGGTCGACGACGGTTCCACCGACCGCACCGCGGACCTCGCCCTCGAGGCGGGGGCCAGGGTACTCAGGCACGGCCGCAACCGGGGCAAGGGCGCCGCCATGGAGACGGGCGCCGAGGGCGTGCGCCTGACCGAGGAGCGCGAGGCGGCGGAGGGGGCCATCCGTGCCCCGCGCCACCTGCTCTTCCTCGACGCCGACCTCGGGGAGACCGCCAAGGACGCGGCGCCCCTGGTGGAGCCGGTGCTGGCGGGTACCTCGGACATGACCATCGCGCTGTTCCCGGCCACCCGGCTGCGACTGGGCGGGCACGGATTCGTGGTCCGCCTGGCCCGGGAGGGCGTGCGCAGGAGCACCGGGTGGGAGCCCGAGCAGCCGCTGAACGGACAGCGCTGCATGAGCCGTGCGGCCTTCGAAGCGGCGCGGCCCCTCGCCCCCGGGTTCGGGGTCGAGACCGGGCTGACCATCGACGTCCTGCACGCGGGCTTCCGCGTCATGGAGGTCGAGGTACCGCTGGAGCACCGCGCGACCGGCACCGACCTGCGCGCCCAGCTGCACCGCGCGCACCAGTTCGTGGACGTCGCCCGTGCCCTGACCGCCCGTGAGCTGCGGCCGACACTGCGCCGGACCTGGCAGGGAGTGACGGCCAGGAGCAGCGGCGGCGGGCGTGAACACATCCGAAAAACCGGGCACATTACTCGCAAAAATCGCCAAGAGTGACCCCATGGGCGCGATGCGTAGGGATACGCTCGCGCTGTGTTCACTACCTTCATCGCATCCATCGCACTGTTCGCCGGGCTTGCCGGGCTCGCCCTCGGTGTGTACGCGCTGTACCGGACCCGCCAGGTCCGCAGTGAGTACCAGGTCCTGGCCCAACGCGCCCTCGCGGTCAACGCCTCGGGGGCCGACCCCAGGGCCGTCCGCGACGTGGCCGTCCTGCACTACGACGCCCTGGAGGAGATGTCGGGCGCCCGCTCCTTCTCCCTGGCCATGCTCAACAGCCACGGTGACGGAGTGGTCGTCACGTCCATCAACGGGCGTACCGAGACCCGCACCTATGCCAAGGCCGTCACCCGGGGCGAGGCCGACCACCTGCTCAGCCCCGAGGAGTACCGGGTGATCCGCTCGGCGCGCCTGGGCAACGGGATCGGGGCCACGCTGCCCGACCCCACCCCGGCCGAACCCGCCGGTCCGTCCGCCGACGAATCCGACGAGGGTGCGGAAGCCCTGGTCACGGTGGTGCGGGGGGCCGAGGGGAAGGAGAGCGGCGCCGAGGACGCCGACACCTCGCCCGAGGGCAGCGGAGGAACCCACGTTCCTCCGGCGCCCCGCCCGGAGAAGTGACCACCCGGGGTCACCGGCTGCGTATAGCCTGAGCAGTATGCCCAACCGTTACGCCTACCTCGGCCCTGAGGGCACCTTCACCGAAGCCGCCCTGCGCGATCTGCGTCCGGAAGCAACCGAAGAGGCACGCGTCCCGTGCGACGGTGTGGCGGCGGTCTTCGACGCGGTCCGAGCCGGGGTCGTGGACGGCGGGGTCGTTCCGCTGGAGAACTCGGTGGAGGGCGGGGTCACCGCCACCATCGCCGAACTCATCGACGGCGAGCCCCTGCTCATCACAGGGGAGACCGCCGTCCCGGTCGAGTTCGCTCTCTTCGTCCGGCCCGGAACCGTGCTGGAGGACGTCAAGCGGGTGGCCACCCACCCCCACGCCCTCGCTCAGTGCCGTGGCTGGCTCGCCCGCAACCTGCCCGAGGCCGACACCCACACCGTGTCCTCCACGGCCGCCGCCGCGCGCGCCGTGTCCGAGCCGGGAGCCCCCTACGACGCCGCCATCTGCGCGGTCATCGCGGGTGAGCGCTACGGGCTGAGGGCACTGGCCACCGGGGTGGGCGACCGCCCCGACGCCGCCACCCGCTTCGTCTACCTGTCCCGCGCCGGGGCGCTCCCCGAGCCCACCGGCGCCGACCGGACCTCACTGGTGGCCTTCATCGCCGACGACCACCCCGGAGCGCTCATCGAGGTGCTCAACCAGTTCGCGGTGCGCGGTGTGAACCTCACCCGCCTGGAGTCGCGCCCCACCGGCGACGGCCTCGGCAGCTACTGCTTCTGCATCGACGCCGAGGGGCACGTCGCCGAGGCGCGCGTCGGTGAGGCCCTCATGGGCATCCGCCGGGTCTGCCGGGACGTGCGCTTCCTGGGCAGCTACCCGCGCGGCGACCGGGACACCGAGATCACCCCGGCGATGCGCCCCCGCCCGGCCACCGACGCGGACTTCGCTGAGGCCGAACTCTGGCTCACCCGCGTGCGCGCGGGCGAGACAGGCTGAGCCGAACCCGTCAGGTGGCCTCGACGGGGGCGTTCGCGCCCTCCTCGAAGAGCCACTCCTCCGTTGCCGCCCGGCGCAGCTCCAGGTACAGCGCCAGCCTCAGCGCCGTGTCCTCCGGGCGCGCGTCGTCCAGGGCCTCCAGGGCACCGGAGAGTTCCTCGGTGGTCATCTCACCCAGCGGTTTCACGACTTCTCCCCCATCGTCGTCGGTGCCGCCCGGGGGCTCGCGCTCCCCGTTCGGTCCTTCGATGGAGAGACGGGGTCGGGGACGGTTCATGACGTGAGTGTCAGCAAAAGATGTGGGGCGCGGGTGGGGTGGGCGGTAACCTGCAAGACGTGATCGACCTTCGCGCTCTTCGAGAAGACCCCGAACGACTCCGTGCATCGCAGCGGGCCCGCGGTGAGGACCCCGCCGTGGCCGACCGGCTGCTCGAACTGGACTCCAGTCGGCGCTCCGCGCTGACCCGGTTCGAGACCCTGCGCGCCGAGCAGAAGAGCGTGGGCAAGTCCGTCTCCAAGGCCTCACCCGAGGAGCGCGAGGAGTTGCTGACCCGGGCCAAGGCCCTCTCGGCCGAGGTCAAGGAGGCCGAGGCCGAGGCGGGACGGCTCGGGGACGAGCTCGACGCCGTGCTGGCGCGCGTGCCGAACCTCGTCGAGGCGGGCGCCCCCGAGGGCGGCGTGGACGACTTCGTGGTGCTGGAGACCGTGGGCGAGCCCCGCGGGTTCGACTTCACCCCGCGCGACCACCTGGAGCTGGGCGAGATGCTCGGCGCCATCGACATGGAGCGCGGCGCCAAGGTCTCCGGCGCCCGGTTCTACTTCCTCACCGGTGTGGGTGCCCAGCTGGAGCTGGCCCTGCTCAACATGGCGATGAACCAGGCCATCGAGGCGGGCTTCACCGCGATGATCCCGCCGGTGCTGGTCAAGCCCGAGACCATGGAGGGCACCGGGTTCCTCGGCGAGCACTCCGACGAGGTCTACAACCTGCCCGCCGACGACCTCTACCTCGTGGGGACCTCCGAGGTGGCGCTGGCCGGGTATCACGGCGGCGAGATCCTGCCCGCCGACGCGCTGCCCAACCGCTACGTGGGCTGGTCGTCCTGCTTCCGCCGCGAGGCCGGGTCCTACGGCAAGGACACCCGGGGCATCATCCGCGTCCACCAGTTCAACAAGGTGGAGATGTTCGTCTACACCCGCCCGGAGCAGGCGCACGAGGAGCACAAGCGGCTCCTGGCCTGGGAGCGGGAGATGCTGGACAAGCTGGAGCTTCCCTACCGCGTGGTGGACATCGCGGGAGGCGACCTGGGCACCAGCGCCGCCCGCAAGTACGACTGCGAGGCGTGGGTCCCGACCCAGGAGACCTACCGCGAGCTGACCTCCACCTCGAACTGCACCGAGTTCCAGGCCCGGCGCCTCAACGTGCGCTACCGGGACGAGGACGGCAAGCCCCGCTTCGCCGCCACCCTGAACGGCACGCTGGCCACCACGCGGTGGATCGTCGCGATCCTGGAGAACCACCAGCGCGCGGACGGATCCGTGGTGGTCCCCGAGGCCCTGCGCCCCTACCTGGGCAAGGACGTCCTCGAACCCGTCCAGGCCGCCAAGGGCAAGAAGTAGGCACGACGACGGAGCCCGCCCCTCACGTGAGGGGCGGGCTCCGTCGTGTTCGGCCCTACAGGTAGGGGCCGGACCCCATGTGCGGGTGGTCCTCCTGCGACTCCGCGCCGGGGCCCTGGGCCTGGAGCCCGGACACCCCCGGCGGAAGCGCCTTGCGCATGTTCTCCAGCTGCGCCCGGGCCGCCATCTGCTGGGCGAACAGGGTGGTCTGGATACCGTGGAAGAGCCCCTCCAGCCAGCCCACCAGCTGGGCCTGGGCGATCCTCAGCTCGGCGTCGCTGGGCGCCGCGCCCTCGGCGAACGGCAGGGTCAGCCGCTCCAGCTCCTCGATGAGTTCGGGTGCGAGCCCGTCCTCCAGCTCCTTGATCGAGGAGGTGTGGATCTCCTTCAGCCGGGTGCGGCTGGCCTCGTCCAGCGGGGCCGCCTTCACCTCGTCGAGGAGCTGGCGGATCATGCTGCCGATCCGCATCACCTTGGCGGGCTGCTCCACCATGTCCGCGAGGGTGCGCGGCTCCCCGGAGCCGTCCTCGTCGCCGTTCCCGTGGCTGTCGTCGGTTCCGACCACCAGGACCTGCGGTTCCTTCTGGTCGTCTGCGTTGCTCATCGATCCCCTAGTTCGGCTGTGTCCGGCACGCTGTCAACGGGTGAGAAGGATCTTGCCTGTGTGCGCGCTCGATTCCAACACGCGGTGGGCCTCCGCCGCGTCCTCGATCGACAGTTCGCGGTCCACGACGGGGCGGATGGTTCCTTCCTCTACCAACGGCCAAACCTCCTCCAGTACTCCCGAGACGATGGCCGCCTTCTCCTCGGCCGGCCGGGAGCGCAGCGTGGTGGCCTGCACCGAGAGACGTTTGACCAGCATGCGACCGAGGTCGATCTCGGAGGCGCCGCCGCCCATCAGCCCGATGATCACGAGGCGTCCGTTGGTGGCCAGTGAGCGCAGGTTCGCGTCCAGGTAGGAGCCGCCCATGATGTCGAGGATCAGGTCCGCGCCGCCCTCGGCCCGCAGGACCTCGGTGAAGTTCCCGGTGCGGTAGTTCACGGTGATCTCGGCGCCCAGTTCACGGCAGCGCTCCAGCTTCTCCTCGCTGCCCGCGGTGACCGCCACACGGGCGCCCAGGGCCTTCGCGAACTGGACGGCGAACGTGCCCACGCCGCTGCCGCCGCCGTGGACGAGGACGGTCTGCCCGGCACGAAGCCCGCCCACCATCACGAGGTTGGACCACACGGTGCAGGCCACCTCGGGCAGTGCCGCCGCGTCGGTCAGACTCACCCCGCGTGGCACCGGCAGGAGCTGGCCGACCGGGACGGCGACCCTCTCGGCGTACCCGCCGCCGGTCAGCAGGGCGCACACCCGGTCACCGACGGACCAGCCGGTCCCGTCCGTGCCGGGGCCGAGCTCGGCGATGGTGCCCGAGCACTCCAGGCCCGGGTACTCGGAGCCGCCGGGGGGCGGGGGGTAGACACCCTGGCGTTGGGCGACGTCCGCGCGGTTGACCGCGGTGGCCGCCACGTCCACCAGGACCTCGCCCTCCCGGACGACGGGATCGGGGACCTCGGACCAGGCCAGGACGTCGGGGCCGCCGGGTTCGGTGATTGTGATCGCGTGCATGGGGCCGACAGTACCCAGAGACGCGACCGAAGGGGAGGAGGGTTCCGCGCTGGAAGGGGGATCACTCTGTTCAGGGCGTCGAGGGGGATGCTTTTCTTGTTCAGCGCGGGTATGAGAACCCCGAGGGCCCCACCCCGGCAACCCCGACAGGGCCCTTCCTCCACAGCACATCCCCTCGACGCAGGAGAGCCCCGGTGGCACAGCAGGAACAGAACGGGTCAGGAGCCGAGCCGGAGCCGCACGAGCGCACGGAGTCGATCCGGCGCCGGACGGATGACGACGCGGCTGACTTCGCGGAGGAGGTCGAGGGCGCACCGGGTCCGTCCGCACCCACCCCCAGGGAACAGTGGTTCGGCGGGGTCGGGGGGGGGGNGCCGTACGCGCGCCTGCCCGAGGACACCCCGCCCCCGACCCCCGGTACCGCCTTCCGGGCACCGGCGCCGGAAGGGGGAGGGGACGACACCCCGGACGAGCCCGAGGAGCTGCCGAGCAACACGGTCCGGCTGCTGCCCGGCGCCCGGAACCGGCCGCCTTCAGGCCCGTGGCAGGAGGAGCGCCGTCCCCAGCGACCCCAGCGCCTCGGAGGTCCGGCGGGCGAGGAGAGGGACCCGCTGGCCCCGCGCAGGACGCCCGGCGACTCCGACGTCCCCGAGCCCGAACAGCTGCCGCCGCTGGAGGCCGAGCGCCCCGAACCCGCGGAACAGGAGCGCCCGGGTCCGTCGCCCTGGGCCGCCGGTCCCGGTCCCCTACCGCCCTCGCCGCCCGGCGCCGGGCAGGACCCCGGGTTCGCTGGTGCGGGTCGCACGGAGAACGCGGGCATCCAGAACCCCTGGGGCCTGCCCGGGCTCGGGGCGGCCTCCGTGGAACGCGCGGAGCCGCTGCCGGAACGCCCCGCGCCGCCCGCGTCCCTGACCGGCCCCCGCGACACCGGCCCCGGCAGCGGGCTGGGACCCGGCCCCAACCCCTGGAGCGGGAGCCAGGCGCCGGCCCGACCGCCCGCGCCCCACACCGACCAGGGGGAGACCTCCGACTCCCTCAGCGCGGCCACCCTCGTCCGCAACCGGCGCTACGGCCCCAGCAGCGGCTGGCGCAAGGCCGTGCACAACGCCAGCCTCGGCCTGATCAACCCGGGGGAGTCGCCCAAGGTGCTGCGTGAACGCGAGCTGGTCGCCCGCGCCTGCACCCCGGTCGCGTCCGGGCACCACAGGGTGGCGGTCCTCAGCCTCAAGGGCGGCGTCGGCAAGACCACCACCACGGTCGCCCTGGGCGCCACCCTGGCCTCCCTGCGCGGGGACCGGGTCCTCGCCGTGGACGCCAACCCCGACCGCGGCACGCTCTCGGACAAGGTGCGCCTGGAGACCGCGGCCACCATCCGGGACCTGCTCAACGAACGCCACCTGGTGTCGCGCTACGCCGACATCCGCGGCTTCACCTCCCAGGCGCCCAGCCGACTGGAGATCCTCGCCTCCGACCGCGACCCGGCGGTCTCCGAGGCGTTCAGCGACGCCGACTACCGCGAGGTGGCCCGGATCGTCGAGCACTTCTACTCCATCTGCATCACCGACTGCGGCACCGGACTCCTGCACGCCGCGATGCGCGGGGTGCTCGGCCTGGCCGACCAGGTGGTGCTGGTCAGCTCGGCCTCCGTGGACGGCGCGCGCAGCGCCAGCGCCACCCTCGACTGGCTGGACGCGCACGGCCACGGAGACCTCGTACGCGGCGCCGCCGTGGTGCTGTCCATGGTCCGCTCCAACAGCAAGAGCAGCGTGGACCTCAACCGACTGGAGGACCACTTCGCGGGACGCTGCCGGTCCGTCGTGCGCGTGCCCTGGGACGGACACCTGGAAGAGGGAGCCGAGGTCGACCTGGAACAGCTCGCCCCCGCGACCAGGGACGCGTACCTGCAACTGGCGGCGAGCGTGGGGGAGGCCTTCGCACGCTGACGGGAGACGCGCGGGCCCTCCCTCGCGGGTTTCCCGCCGACCGGTCCCGACAATGAACAGTGAGGGGAAGAGGTGGACATGAACGCACAGGAACGCCCGCCAGCGGTCATTGCGGGGGTGGACGGCTCACCCATCGCCCGCGCGGCGCTGGCCTGGGCGACCGACACCGCCGCCAGATACGGGCGACAGCTCAGGATCGTGCACGGCCTCGGCCTGCCGACGGTGACGGGGACCTTCGTCGACTCCGCGACGGAGCGGTACGAAGCCGGGGAGGCTGCCCGGGAGGCCGGGCACGCGCTGCTCGCCGAGAGCGCCGAGTACGCCCGGAGCGCCCGACCCGACCTGGACGTGGCCACCGCGCTCTCCCCGGAGGAGGCCCCGGCGGTCCTGCTCAACGAGGCCCGACACGGCGACGTCATCGTCGTCGGTTCCCGAGGGCTGGGCGCGGTTCGGGCGATCATGCTCGGCTCGGTGAGCCAGCACACCTCCTCCCACGCCCCCTGCCCGGTGGTGGTCGTCCCGGAACCGGCCCCGGAGCGCCCGCGGAACA
The DNA here is from genome assembly GCF_000341265.1 of Nocardiopsis prasina DSM 43845. GTDB lineage: Bacteria > Actinomycetota > Actinomycetes > Streptosporangiales > Streptosporangiaceae > Nocardiopsis > Nocardiopsis prasina. The sequence continues at coordinate 30,987 of NZ_ANAE01000194.1, forward strand.
CGGTGGTGGTCGGGGTGGACGGCTCGGAGTCCTCACGCCGGGCGCTGCGCTTCGCCCTGGAGCACGCGCTGGCCACGGACGCCGAGGTCGTGGTGGTCAACAGCTGGGAGGTGCCGCTCCCGGAGGATCCGGACTCTCTCTCGGCCGACACCCAGTCACTGCACGAGGAGATGTTCGACCGCCAGTCCGAGGAGGTGGTCGCCGGGGTGCTGGCGGAGGTGATCGACGACCGGACCCAGGCAGTGGAGATCAGCGCCGTGCGGATGCAGGCCGACCCGGTGGACGCCCTCCTCGAGGCCGGTGGGCGGGCCGACCTCATCGTGGTGGGCTCCCGTGGGCGCGGAGGTGTGCGGGGCCTGGTCATGGGCTCCACCAGCCAGGGGGTGCTGAGCCGGGCGCGCGGCCCCGTGGCGGTGCTGCCGCCGCACTCCGACGAGGAGGACTGACACAGACGGGCCCGTTTTCCCTGTGCCGTTCACGTGTGTTCGTGCTGGACTCGGTGATGATGATGGGTAGAGGGAGAACTCGTCTCAAGGGGGAACCATGTCAGGCGAACGACAACGTCCCAGCAGGGTGGTTGTGGGCGCGGACGGATCGGACCACTCGCGGGCGGCCCTCGAATGGGCGGCGGCCGAGGCCGCGCGCCGGGACGTCGAGCTGCACGTCGTGTACGCACTCGGGATGCCACTGATCGTGTCCGCCTACGGGGGACCGACCCGCTTCGAGCCTTCCGACGAGATCTCGGGGCAGGCCACCACGATCCTCTCTGAGGCCATCGACCTGGTCCGCAAGGAACACCCGTCCGTGAGGGTGGAGACGTTCACGGCTCTGGAGGAACCGCCGTTGGCGTTGATCCGGGACAGCCACCCGCACGACCTCATCGTGCTGGGTACCCGCGGCCTCGGGGCGTTCGCCTCGATGTTCGTGGGCTCCGTGAGCGTCCGGGTGTCCGCGCAGGCCCCGTGCCCCGTCGTGGTGGTCCCCTCCGGGCCCAAGGGGAAGCCCGCGACCACGAAGCTGGACCGGATCGTCGTGGGTGTCGACGGGTCGAACCCCTCCCGGCGCGCCCTCGGCCTCGCCGTGAACCTGGCGGCCGAGACCGACGGTGAGCTGGTCGTGGTCAACAGCTGGGAGGTCCCCTACCCGTACGACCCGATCGCGATGACGGCGGCGGGCCACCAGCCGCAGGAGAACATCTTCGAGAGGCAGTCCGAGGAGCTCGTCGCCGAGCTGCTGGCCGAGGCCATGGACGAGCAGCGCGAGGACGTGAACATCGAGGTCACCGTGGTGCGGACCCAGTCAGGGCCCGTCGACGCGATCCTGGAGGCCGCCGAGGGGGCCGACGCCATCGTCGTGGGGTCCCGTGGCCGCGGCACCATCCGAGGTTTGCTCCTGGGCTCGGTGAGCCAGGGCGTGCTGCACCACGCGAAGATCCCCGTGGTGGTGCTGCCCAAGCACGCCGACGAGGAGAACTAGCGAAGGGGCGGCCCGAGGACCGCCCCGTGCCTAGCTCCCCAGCTCCGACCTGCTGCGGGATCCGCCGCTGGCCAGGACCCAGACGCCGCTCACCACGAACGGCGCCAGGACGAAGAAGTAGACGGTCCACGACCCTCCGAGGGTGGGGACCAGCACCGCCAGGGCGCCGGCCGCGAAGACGATCCCGAGGGTGATCCACAGGACCTTCTGTCTCCAGGGGGCTTTTCCGATCGTCCTCACCTCGAACTTCCGTGGATGGCTGCGGACCAGTGTCGAACCGGTCACTCTCCGGCATACCGAACCAGAAGCGCGTCAAACCCCCAGTGGCGATCTGTCGACAAAGCGACAGGTCCCAGCCGCGACCATCGGGTGCTCGATCGCTCGCTTCCCTCAGGCCTTCCGGTGTGAGCCTGTTCGAGGGGTCTTCGGAGGGTCGTCGTGCCGGAAGCGGTGCATGTAGCCGACGCCCGTCACCGTGAAGCAAGGACCGCGCTGACAGCCGTCCGCCTCGGCAGGACTTCCCGATGCCCTCCCGTCATCGTTCGTCCGTCTCCCGCGCTTCCGGGGCTATCGCTCTCTTGACGACCAGGGGAGCGCCGGTACCGCACACGACACCGACGATCGTTCCAATGACCCACGGTGGTGGGGAGAACATCCAGCCGATCAGGACGCCGATGGTGACAGCCACCGCCACGAGAAGCGCCATCGAAGCTCCCGGCGAGGTGAGCCAGCGGGGGAGATCGGTCATCTGAGTCCTTGGGGACCGGGGGCGGCCGCTACTCCGGGTTTACCGCGCCCGAAACCGGTCAAACGCGGACCAGGTCGGCGGCAGGTCTGACCAGCTGAGCACCTGGGGCTCTGGAACTAGGAACGACGAAGGCCGGTGGCCCTGGTCCCGCGCGGACCCGGATCACCGGCCTTCTCTTCTGCGGAGGGTATGGGATTTGAACCCATGAAGCCCCGTCAAGGACTTGGTGCTTTTCAAGAGCACTGCACTCGGCCGCTATGCGAACCCTCCTTGGGAGAGGAGTCCTCTCCGCCAGACATGGTAGCCCACGGCGGGGGCGGCTTCGCGGGAGTATTCGGGCTTGGTTGGGGGTGGCGCTCTCGGGTTACTCGTGAGTAACCTTGGGGGTATGCAGAAAATGGACGCCGAGACGGCGGAGATGGTCAAGTCCGGGTTCCTGGCCTCGGTTCCCTTCGCGCGCACGCTGGGCGTGACCTTCAGCGACCTCGACTACGGGCGCGCCACCATGCGGCTGCCCGACAACGCCGACCACCACAACCACGTGGGCGGCCCGCACGCGGGCGCCATGTTCACGCTGGCCGAGTCTGCCTCGGGTGCCATCGTGATCGGCACCTTCGGTGACCAGCTGGAGCGCGCGGTCCCGCTGGCCGTCAGCGCCGAGATCCGCTACCTCAAGCTCGCCATGGGCGACGTGACCGCCGAGGCCACGCTGGGCCGCTCGCGGGACGAGGTCCTCGCCGAACTGGACGAGGGCAAGCGTCCCGAGTTCCCGGTGGAGATCGAACTGCGCACGGACGACGGCACCGTCACGGGCCGGATGACCGTGGTGTGGACCCTGCGTCCGAACCGGAAGTAGCCATCCGTCGAGTGTCGGTGCCGCTGGGTACGTTGGCCGCAAGCAACGACCGGGAGGCGCAGTGAGAGTACGTGTGGACCGCGACGCGTTCGCGGAGGCGGTCGCGTGGACCGCCAGGGCCCTGCCGACCCGGCACGCGGTCCCCGTGCTCGCCGGGATGCGCCTGGAGGTCGCGCCGGACGGCAGTGCCCTGCACATGTCCGGCTTCGACTACGAGGTCTCCACCCGGGCCTCCGTGGAGGTCCTCTCGGAGGAGACCGGCGCCGCGTTGGTGCCCGGGAGACTGTTGGCCGAGATCGTCAACAACCTTCCCTCGGGCACGGTGCGCCTTGAGACCGACGGGGCCAGATTGCTGGTCAGCGCCGGTGCGGCCAGGTTCACCCTGATCACCATGCCGCTGGAGGACTACCCGAGCCTGCCCGGGATGCCCGGGCGGATCGGCTCCGTGCCCGCCGACGCGTTCACCGCGGCGGTTCGCCAGGTCACCCCGGCGGCGAGTCGGGACGACACCCTGCCGATGCTCACCGGTGCCTACCTGGACTTCACCGGCGACCAGCTGAGTGTCGTGGCCACCGACCGCTACCGCATCGCGGTGCGTGAACTCTGGTGGCGGCCGGAGGACGCCGAGGTCGACGCCGCCGCACTGGTGCCCGCGCGCACCCTGGCCAACACGGTCCGGGGTCTGATCAACCAGAGCAACGTGGACATCGCCCTGTCCACCGGGGCCGGTCCCGCCGAGGGCATGGTCGGGTTCGAGAACGGTGAGCGCCGGACCACCACCCGGTTGATCGACAGCGACTTCGTCAAGTACGCCTCCTGGTTCCCCACCGACTTCGCCGCGCGGGCCGAGGTGCCCGTCGCGCCGCTGCTGGAGGCGGTCAAGCGGGTCGCGTTGGTGGCGGACCGAAACACGCCGCTGCGGCTCGCCTTCACTGAGCGTGAGGTCGTACTCGAGGCGGGTTCGGGTGACGACGCCCAGGCCGTGGAGGCCCTGGAGGTCGGCTTCGAGGGGGACCCGATCCGGCTGGCCTTCCGGCCCGACTACCTGACGGACGGGCTCAACGGGGTGGAGACCGACACCGCCCACCTGCACCTCACCGAGCCGACCAAACCCGCGGTGTTCACGGATGTTCCGGCCAAGGAGGGCGAGAGTCCCGCTTTCCGCTACCTGGTACAACCGCTTCGGGTTAGTTGACCAGGGGTTTTGGTGTTCTTGGGAAAGTTCTCCACAGGACTGTCCACAGGTTATCCACAGGCTGCTCCCCCAGCCTGTGGATAACCCCGGGTGATCGGCCCCCTCCGGGGCCTGAACGGCCTCTTGAATCGGCTCGTATTTCCTATGTGACATGGGAAAACGGTGAGCCTGTGGATTCTCTGCACACCCTGTGGATAACTCGGGGTGAGGAGCTATTCGCCCTCGGCCAGAGAGGACGTCCGTCCGCTGGTCACCGGGGTGTCCAGACCCAGCTCTGCCTGGCGTCCGCGCCGGTAGCCGGCGCGGTATCCGGCGGCGCTGTGGGTGCGCTCGGGGCGGTGTTTACGCAACTGTGGGAATTGCTTGTGGAACTCTTCGTTCACCCGGTTCACGTCGTCCCGCAGAACCAACTCCGCACCACGCACTGAACCGTTCTCGCCGTCACCCTCAGTGACGCCTGGTTCTCCGTCGTGAGCGGCCATTTCCTGGAGTCGCGCCCGGAACTCGCGAATGCGTTCGGCCACCGCCTGGCCGTAGGCGCGAACGAACGACCGGTAGTAGCGCTTGCGCTCGGTCTCCAGTTCGGAGCGGGTGTAGTTGCGGAGTTCCCGGATGTCGGCCACGTGCGAGGAACTCATGAACCTGGCCGAGGCCTCCATCTGCATGGAGATCGACGGCATCAGCATCCGCAGCGCGTCCAGGGCGCTGACCGTCCCCACCAGGATGATGGTCCGTTCGGTGTTCTCGGAGTTGTTCCCGCGCACCGCCGACTGGCACCCGTAGGCGGCGGCGATGTCGGCGAGGGCTCTGACCCGGGCCTTGCCGTGACCCCCCACCCCCGGGACCGTGTAGTCCATGCGGCTGATCGCGTCCGGTTCCTCGCCCCTCTCGGCGCGGGCCTCGGCCTCGGCGATCGCGTGGCGGGTCATCAGCTCGGCGGCCTTGGCGGTGAACGCCTGGCTCTCGGCATCAGTGACCGCGGGGTCCTCCGCCATGCGAAGGAGCCCGCGGACCCGCTCGACCATCTTCTGACGAGCAGCTTCAGTCATCGGCGCCGGTTGTCTCCCGTAGGTGAGGTGTGGTCCATCCGCTCCTTGGCGGAAAACATCGAGCCTAGGCCCTTCTGTTCCCCTCCACCATCACGGCGGCGCCGAACGACCCCGGTGTGCGCCTACTTCTTGTCGCCCGCGACCATGGCCACGACGCCGATGATGAGCCACAGGGCCAGCCCCACACCGAGACCCGCCCAGAGCCCGCCGAACAGGCCGCCGATGATGGCGAAGTCGGTGATCACGGACACGATGTAGCTCACCACGGCGGTGGCGCCACCGCCGAGGATCGCCGGGGCGCTCGCGTAGCGGAACGGATAGGCGGCGGCCCAGCGGCGGCCGCGGCGGTCGCCCTTCTTGCTCAGCACGCCGCCGACCCCGCCGATCAGGGCGAAGAAGAAGATTCCGGTGGTCACGGCGGCCGGGATGCCGGCCAGTCCGAAGTTGGCGAGGAAGGAGAGGGCACCGGCCACGGTGCCGCCAACGACGGACGCCCCCCACGGCCAGATCATCGTCGCCGAGGCGACGGGAGTGAATGCGTTACCGCGCTCCAGCGTCATGTTCACAGCTCCAGTCGAATCGCGTGGCGCCCACTCTTCGCAGGGCCGTCCCCTCCAGCATGCGGGGTCGGGGCGGTCAAGCACATCAGGGCCCGTCCCTGACTTACCCCCGAGACGGTGCCTTGGCACCTGGCGCGCGGGGGAAGCCGACACGAATCATCATCCCAGAACCGTGTGGTCGCCGCCTCTGCCGAGTCCAACGATCGACGGGGCCCGGAAGTGCCCGTTCCGCAGAGGTTGTCGTCCTCACGGTTCCGACCTGGGGTGTCAGTGTCCGCGCGGGTGTGCGGCGTCCTCGCGGAGCCCCCGGAACGGGTCTCCTCGGAGGACACGCCCCCGCTCGCCGGGACTCCTCAGGACCCGGATCCGCCTTCGGAGAGAGGATGGATCCATGTCGACCGTCCATGAGAACTACCGTGCCGCCGCTCGGCCCCTCGGCGAGCTCCTGCGCACCGTGCCGAGCGACCGGTGGTCCGCCCCCTCGCCCTGCGAGGGGTGGTCCGCCGCAGACGTCGTACGCCACCTGATCGGAACCCAGAGGTCGTTTCTCGAGGGCGTGGGGGTCGCACTCCCGGCCGTCCCCGACGTGGACGACGATCCGGCCGAGGCCTGGACCGTCCACGAGAGGGGGATGCTCGACCTGCTCTCGGATCCCGAGGTCGCCGAGAGATCCTACGAGGGCATGTTCGGCACGACCACCGTCACCCGGACCCTCGACACCTACTACGTGTTCGACATGATCGCGCACCGGTGGGACGTCGCCCGGGCCGTCGGCGGGGACACCGAGCTCACCGAGGCGGAGGTCGACCGTCTGGAGGCGGCTCTGGAGTCCTTTGGCGAGCACGCGTACATGGAGGGGGTGTTCGTGCGCGGCCCCGAGGCGCCGCCCGGGGCCTCCCGACAGGAGCGCGTCCTCGCCAGGATGGGCCGGGGCGTGTAGCCGGACAGAGGGGCCTCGGGGCAGGCGGGACTCCCCGGTCCCGTTCGGGCGTCGACGTGAACGTGGTCTCCTCCGTGGGGTGTGGGGCAACACCGCGTCCCCGGGCTCGTCCACGGTCGATCGGTGGCCACGACTGGGAGTGGCGTGGCTGTGGGCACATCGGGCCCCCGCGCCCGTCTCCGCCTGGCGGAGAGGGACCTCCCCACCAGGCGGAGACGGGCCGGTCGGTGCCGGCCACGCCACGCCGTCGCGCGGCGCCGCGATGCGTTTGGGGCGTTTGGGTCGGCCGCAGGGGTTGGAGCGGCCGGTGAGGCACGGGGGCACCGCCCCCGACCCCGCCTACGCCGTCGCGGCCCGCAGGTCGGCGCTCAGGTGCGGCCAGGCGGAACGGAAGGCGGGCAGCAGTGGGAGGTCCTCGGCGCTGTCCACCCGGACCCACCGGATCTCCTTGCTCTCCGAGTTCCCCGGGCGGAACGGGGTGAGGGCGGGAATCCGCAGCAGGAACGTGTCGTAGCGCCACACGGACAGGTCCTGCTCGTGGGAGCCCAGGACCGTGTACTGCCCGAGGTCACCGGACACCTCCTCGCTGAACTCGCGCACGGCCGCCTCGAGTGGGGTCTCGTCCCGGTTGCGGGCCCCGCCGGGGATGCCCCAGGTCCCGCCCATGTGCGTCCAGCCCGCACGGTGCTGGAGCAGGACGTGACCGGACCCGGCCGCGTCGGTGGCGTACAACAGCAACCCGGCCGCGCCGTACCGACCCCACCTGCGGGATCCGTCGGCCAGGTCCACCCAGCCGTTTCCGTCGCCCTCCTGCATCAAGCCCTCCAACCAGAGCTGTCGTTCGTGTCACGATCAGGGGTCCTCGGCCCACGGCCCTGTGGACAACCGGATCCACGGAGATCATTCCCGCTCATCTCTTGAACCTATGGCCCGCTCGACCTCTTCCGCAGCCTCTCTGCTCGTGTACGCCCCCGGCCTCGTCAGAAGCCACGGAGTTCTCCCGCTGTGCGTCCACACCGCCGGAATGCTCACCCACACGCCGCTCATGCGCGGGCTGGTCGCCTTCACCGACGGTCAACCCCACCCCTTCCCCTGCCGGGCTCGGTCTCACCCCCCTCGTCACCCTGACCACCTTCGTCGTCATGTTCCAGCTGCTCAGGCCGGGGCCGATGACGGACGTCGGAGCGGGGGCGGAGGTCGTCCGCGCAGGCGGGTCGGGCCGTGAACCGGGGTGGACGCCCCGACCCCCCAAGGCGCCCCGAACGTGACCGAAAGAGGGCACTGCGAACGTCCCGGCTCGCGGAAGGATTCCGGTGCTCGGAACCGTGACGGGTGAGGGTTCGAGGGGGTAAGGAAGGGTCGGAAATGTTCGCGGGATCCCCTGTGGGGGTAGGAACGCCCCTTGGTGTGAGACTGTTCCCCGCCGCCGTTCGTATTTCGGAAAGCCGCCTCCACTCCCCAGCCACCTTCGAGAGGTGTCGAGAATCCGGTGATTCGTGTTCGCGCGGTGACGGGAAGCGGTGGGGCGCCCCTGGGGAGTTCGCTGCGGTGCGAGAAGCGAACAACGGGTAGCGGCGTTGTGACCTTGGGTTTTCCGTTCGGGATTGAAAGCCGGTTGAAAGCGGAGCGGAAGAGGATCTCTCTAGTGTGGTGCACGTTCGTCGGATCGGTAGCTGCGTGAGGACGGCTCGCAGCTTCCCAGTGCGTCCGGCGTCCGTCGGACACATGCCATCCGTGGCGTAGCTGAGGCGGCAGCGCCACGGGTGGCGGCTCCGTCGGAAGGCGGTGCCCCTTGATGCTTCGTAGACGACGTAGGGCGACTCTCAGGCTCTACGCGAGTGCCGTACGCAAAGGAGTCCGAGTGCCCGAGATGCTCACAGTCAACGAGCAGTTCGACGCGATCGTCGGCGGTGTCGAGATCACGGCGAGAATTGATCCCTTCCAGGAGCCCGCTCCGAAGGAGAGCCTCCCCGCCGAGCGGGAGGACAAGCCCGAGGAGAAGAAGGAAGAGAAGTAGCCAGATTCCTTTCGGGGGCGCCGCACCGAGTGCTGTAGAAGAGGGGGGCACTCGGCGTGGACGGACCCGACTCCAGGCGCCGCTGCTCCGGGTCCCAGGTAAGAGGGTTGCTCGGTGTGAGCGGCTCCGACGCACACCGAATTCCACAAGTCGAGCTTGCTAGGGTTGCTCCTTGTGGAATTCGGCGTGCTTGGCCCCATTGCCGCGTGGTCCGAAGGACGGCCCCTGCCTGTCGGTGGACCACGCCAGCGGTGTGTTCTGGGCGCGCTGCTCGTGTACGCGGGGCGTGAGGTCACCTTTGACCAGCTGATCAGCTACCTCTGGAGCGACGATCCACCGCGGACCGCCCGCTCGGTCATCCAGGTCCAGATCTCCCACCTGCGCCGCGAGTTCCCCGGGATGATCAGCACCACCTCCGGTGGTTACCTGGCCGACGTCGACCCGGGCCGCGTCGACCTGCACCGGTTCCGGCGCCTGCGTGACAGCGCCGACCCCGCCGACCCGGAGACCGCTCTCGAGCGCCTCTCCGAGGCGCTGGAGTGCTGGCGCGGGGTCCCCTTCTCCGGGGTCGGGGCCGAACACCTCTACTACTCGGTGGTCTCCCCGCTCCTGGAGGAGCGCTGGGCGGCGGTGGCCGAGTGGGCCTCCTGCGCTCTCTCACTGGGCCGTGCCAGCGAAGTGGTCTCCTACCTCACCCCGATCGTGCGGGAGGAGACGCTCCGGGAACGGCTGCACCACCTCTTCGTCTCCGCCCTCTGGCACAGCGGTGAACGGGCGGCGGCGTTGTCGGCCTACGAGGAGATCCGCTCCCGCCTGGCGGAGGAACTGGGAGTGGACCCGGACCCGGACCTCACGGCGCTGCACACCCAGATCCTGCGTGCGGACACACCCGAGCACACACCCGTGAAGGGACTGCCCTCACCCTTCCCCGCGGTGAAGGACCACTTCGTGGTCCGCAACGACCTCCCTCGGGACATCCAGGACTTCGCTGGACGTCGTGAGAGCCTGAACCACCTGGTCGGAGTGGGTACCTCGCAGGGCGAACGAGCCAGAGTCTGTGTGATCTCGGGCAGTGGGGGGTCCGGGAAGACCACGCTCGCCGTTCGTGCCGGACACGAACTGGTGTCCCACTTCCCGGACGGACAGCTGTTCATCGACCTGTACGGGTACACGGCCGAGAAGAGGCCCCTGGACGAGGGCGCTGCGCTGGGCGCCCTCCTGCGTGCGGTCGGCGTGCCCTTCGAGGACCTGCCCGACTCAGTGGATGAACGGTCCGCGCTCTGGCGAGCTACCCTGCGGGGCAGGCGCCTGCTGGTGATCCTGGACAACGCGGTCAGCTACGCGCAGGTCAACCCGATCCTGCCCTCGGCGGAGGGCACGCTCACACTCATCACCACCCGGAACGACCTGGCCGGTCTCAGCGGTACGGACTACGTCTCCCTCAGCATGCTGGGCGAGGAGTCGGCACTGGAACTGCTCGGAAAGGTCCTGGGGGAGGACAGGGTCCTTCGGGAGCGGGAAAAGGCCCTGAGGGTGGTTCGGATCTGCGGCGGGTTGCCCCTGGCGTTGCGGGTCGTCGCCGGGCGGATGCTCAGCAGGCCGAAGTGGTCCTTCGGACACGTCGAGCGTCGGCTGAGCGAGCAGAGCCGCCGTTTCCGCGAGCTCCAGATGGACGGCCAGGACGTCGAGGCGGCGATCGACCTCTCGTACCAGAGCCTCAACCCCGACCAGCGGCGGGCCTTCCTCCTGCTCGGGGTGCTGATCGGTACCACCGTCGACCTGCACGGGGCGGCGGCCCTGATGGACATGGAGCCGGAGGACGCGGACGACCTCCTCCAAGGGCTGGTGGGCGTCTGTCTACTGGAGGAACCGGACGGTGACGTGTACCGGTTACACGACCTCATCGGCGACTTCTCGCGTTACCGGGGGTCGTCCGACCTGAGCTCCGGTGAGGCCGACGAGGCAAGGGCGAGGCTGGCCAACCAGTACATGTCCGTCTCACAACGGGCGGCCGACCTGTTGGGACCACGCGCGCACGGCAGCCCGGACGAGGCGGGAGGCTCGCGGTACCACGCCGAGCTGCTTGACCGGGCCGAGGCCGAGGCCTGGTTCGACCTCCACCAGGACAACGTCGCCGACGTCATCGACTTCTACAGCGACGGGCAGAGCGTCGAGGAGGCCTGGAGGATGGCCGACGCGGTGTGGAGGTTCTACGCACAGCGCGGAAGAATGGGCCTCCTGCTCACCTCCCAGGAGAAGGCCCTCCGAGCCAGCGAGCGTCGTGGCAGTAAACGGGGCCGCGCGGTCACCCTCATCGGCATGGGAATCGCGCACTGCCTCTCCGGGCGGTTCGACAGTTCGCTCTCCTTCCTCCAGGAGGCCCGCGAACTCCTGGAGGAACTCGGTGACGAACGAGGCATCATCCGGGCTCTGGCCAACCTGGGCATGGTCTACGAACGCATGGGACGGTTCCGGGAGAGCGCCGAGTGCCTGGAAGGCGTTCTCGCCTACGCGGTGTCCCAGGGGGACAAGCAGTTGGAGGTGATGCAGCGGGCCAACCTGAGCGTGCTGCATCTGAACCTCGGGAGGTACCGGGAGGCCCTGGCACAGAGCGAGGGTGTCCTGGCCCTGGGCGCGGACGAGAGTCTGGACAACAGCCGGACCCAGGCTGCGCTGGTCGCAGGTGAGGCCAGGACGGCCCTCGGCGACCTGGAGGGCGCCTACGAGGCGCTGCGGGTCGCGGTCAGTATGGCCCAGGGCAAGAGCATGAAGGAGATGTACGCCCACAACTCCCTGGGGGCCGCCTACCGTGCGGGCGGGAGGTTCGACGAGGCCGTCGCGGAACACCGCAGGGCCCTGGAGTTGGCGGACCGGAGCGGCAACCGCAGCGCCGACGCGGAGATCCTGACGGACCTCGGGATGACCTACTCCGCCGCCGAGCAGCCCGCCAGAGCCGCGCGAACCCTGGAGAAGGCCCTGACCAGCGCGACCGAGCGCGGTGAGCGCTACACCGCGGCCAGGGCCGCACTGGCACTCGGGAGGTTGCCCGCGCCGGTGGTCGACGCCGATCGCGCCCGGTCGCTGCTCACCGACGCCCTCCAGGCCTTCGAGGAGATGGGGCTGCCCGAGGTCGACCAGGCGCGGGAAGCGCTCAAGGGCCTCTGAGCCCCTCCGCGGCGGGTCACGCTCAGCCCCTCGGACAGCCGCCGTCACCGGTCCGGCGCTTCGTCCTCTCGGACTTCGACGACTTCGACGGCTTCCAGCCGCCGTTCTTCCTCAACGACCTCAGGTACAGGGTCGAGGGCAGACTCCGGACGGCCTTCGGGAGGCGCGGGTACACCCTGCGAGTGAGGCGCATCAGGCGCTCGAAGCGACGCTGGCGCGCCTCTGACCAGGGGATGCCGAACTGCTCGCGCAGCTCCGGCTCCAACAGGCCACCGCTGAGGAACCGCTGTGTCTCACACATGGGCCACAGCAGCCGGTTGTTCGGACGGAACAGCCCCTCGGTCAGGCCCACGGCGTCCGGGCCGACCTCCAAGCGGGCGTAGGCGTTCTCCCAGTAGTCCGAGAACTCCTCGATGCTTTGGGGCCACCATTCCTGGGGTAGGCCGAGTGCGGTGGCGTACACCGAGGTCTCACGCAGGAACTGGGCGCGTTCCTCCTCGGTCAGTTCGGCCACGGTCATCTCGTACAGGCGCACCGCGCTGTGGTACAGCGTCGCACCGATCCAGAGCAGGAGTTCGGGGTCGAGGGCGTCGTAGCCCGGCCCCCGGACCTTGCGGTGCACGGCGCGCACGATCGCCTGGACGCGCTCGCGCTCCTCCGGCGTGCCCAGGGCGGTCCCGTAGACGTAGTAGAGAGTGCCGCGCAGCCGGTCGAGCGGGCGCGCCGCGAAGTCGCTGTGCTCGGCGACTCCTCGGGCGACGCTCGGGTGGGCGACCTGGAGCAGGATCGCGTAACCGGCCCCGGCGAGGATGCTGGCCTCGGTGTTGAGCCTCCGCAGAACGGGCGGGGCGTGGGATAGGTCCATGCCTGGATCGTAGGGCAGCGCCCTGCTTCGTCGCAGGTGACGCGCCCATCCTGGTATATGGGGCTTCCTCCACGTTCGTCTCGCCCGGCTTCCGGACGGCCCTCCCGGCCCACGGGAGCTCCGATCGGGCCCTAGCCGGAGCCGAGCCGACCCACGGCGCGGGCCACGTTCCGGGCCAGTCCGACACGTTCCAGGGCGTCGGTGCTGTCGACGTACTGGTCGACGGCGCCCACCGGCGGCAGACCGACGAGCGAGGGTCCTCGACCCCGGCGAGCAGGGCCTCGGTGTAGCGCGCGGCGTCCAGGACGGGGTACGGCCGCGAGTGGAAGGGGCGGGGCTCGGGGGACAGCTCCTCCGCCAACCCGGTCCGGTTCTGCCAGGCCGCGACCATCCGGCACGCCTCGGCCAGGTCGTGCTGCGGGTCGGGCGCGGAGAGCGCCCTGCGCAGTACGGGGCCCACCTCGGCCGCCTCGGGAAGCGGAGAAGGCCGACCCCAACCACTTGGAGTAGGGCGGGTAGCGGCGCGCGAGCAGCAGGCACAGGCGCATGAGGTCGCGAACCAGACGGGAGGCGACCACCCGTGCTCCGAGTTCGTCACCGGTCTCCGCACATCGTCCCACGAAAGGCTCCTCCTGGGCGATTCGCAGCCACTGACAGGCCAGCACGTACCGCCAGACGTCGGTGGGGTACCCGAGCAGGGTCCGGCGCGCGGCGGTGAGTTCCCCGACCCCGTCGTGGAACACGGCACCGGCGACCGCCCCCGCCAGCCGTTGGGTCGGGGTCGCCAGCCAGTCAGCGGTGGTCACCTCGGCGTTCGGATCGAACCCCAGCCACTCGGTGAACCAGGTGCCGGGTTCGACCACGTCGACCAGGTGCCGCCCTCCGGGGCCGTCAGTGAGCCGGTGCACCCCGGGGTCGTCGGGTACCGGTTCGTACCGCGTGGGCCAGCCGCGCACCCGTCGGGGCAGGCACTCCTCCAGGAGCGCCCGCACGCGTCCGTGGCCGTGGGAGACGAACAGTTGGAGGCGCGGCCCCCAGTCGTGGTCGGTGGAGCGGGCGGTGTCCAGGCCCAGCACCTCCGAACCCGTACCCACTCGGGCGGCGGCGTGAGGGACCCCCTGCAGAAGAGGGGCCACCCCCTCCTCGTAGAGGGCGCGCGACAACTCCAGCCCGGGCAGGAACGCCCGGTCCGCCTCAGGGGGAGGGGGTGCCGCGTGTTCCGCCGGAGAGGGCGGGGGGTGGTCGGTCATGCGCGTTCACTCCGTTCCCGTGGGCCGGGCCGCGCGGGGTCCGTGCCCTGGCCCTCGGCTCGGTCGCCACAGCGTGCCGAGGCTTCCGTGCCTGACGTCCGTGCTCCGTTCTGTCACTCACCACGGACCCCGTCCACTGCTTTTCCGACGGATCGCCCCCGCCCTCCGCACGGAAGGGGGGAAGGTGAATGTCACCTTCGGGTGAGGTCTGGTGGAACGGCGTTCGGGTCGACCACTTGGTCCAGTCCGTGAGCGGCAGACCGGTCCCGCGCGGCGATGATCATCGGCCCTGTTCGGGCTGCCGTACCTGCGGCACGACCACCAGTACCAGTGCCCGCGCCTCCGTCTCTGGGCCCTTCCACTGGTACGGGTGTCCATCCGCACCCTCTGGTAACAGGGATCTTGACGAGGGGTGACAACCTCTTTACCGTCCTCGGTACTGGGTGGACGGCGGCTCCCGAAACCCACGGGAACGTCCCCGGGCAACCCCCGTCCGGGCTCACGGAAATAACCGGCCGTGAGTGCGTTCCACCCGCCCTGGTCCGGAGACGGTCCGGGTCACCCCGCTACGGCCCCCAGGGTCGTGACCCAGCAGAAGGGCTCCCTCATGAGCATCAGCAGCAAGATCCGCTCGACCGCGGCCGTCGGTGCCGCCACCGCCCTGGCCTTCACGTTGATGCCCGCGGGCACCGCCAGCGCCCACGGCTACATCAACAACCCGCCCAGCCGCCAGGCGCAGTGCGCCGCCGGAACGGTCTCCTGTGGGCCGATCCAGTGGGAGCCGCAGAGCGTCGAGGGCCCCAAGGGTCTGATGAGCTGTTCCGGAGGCAACGCCGCCTTCTCCGAGCTGGACGACGACAACTACGGCTGGGACGTCACCCCGGTCGGCAACTCCGTCACCTTCGACTGGACGATCACCGCGCGGCACTCGACCAGCACGTGGGAATACTTCATCGACGGTCAGCAGATCGAGAGCATCGACGACGGCGGTGCGCAGCCGCCGGCGAACTTCTCCCACACCATCGACCTCTCCGGCTACAGCGGTGAGCAGACGGTGCTGGCCCGCTGGAACGTGGCCGACACCCCGATGGCCTTCTACGTCTGCGTCGACCTCAACGTCGGCGCCGCGTAGGCACGTGGAGGATCACCTCCGTACGCCGTGACGCCCCGCCCCGGGCGTCACGGCGTTCCGCCCCGGTCCGGCCCAGCGCCGGCCCGGGGCGTCCCCGTTCACGGGACCGGGTTCCGGTTGGCCGGAGGTGGCCGTTTTCCACCCGGGTGGTGCTCGTGCCCGGATTCGTCGGGGCGGTTATGGGAACATGCGACGGGTCAGGACACACGTACTCGTGGATGGACCCTCGCATGGGACACCCCCTCCAGCCGACCCCGCCAGGCCACTCCGGCCACCAGGGGCAGCCCCCGTTCGGGCAGCAGGGCCCACCGGGTCAGCCGCCGCCCCGGCCGCCTTACCCCCAGGGCCCGCCCGGCCACCCCGGAGCTCCGTCGAACCCGCCCCCGCCCGGACCTCCCGGCCACCCGGGCTTCCCGGGTGTTCCTGACCAGCCCCCGGCGTCCCGACGTCGGCCCCGAACCGCACTCACGGTGGCACTCACCGCCGCCGTCACGCTCGCCGTGGCGGGCGCCCTCACGTGGGTGGTCACCGCCACCACCGCCTCCTCCGCGCGGATCAGTCCCGCGAGCGGGCTGCCGACTGACGACCCCTGCGCGGTCCTCAGCGACCGAACCCTCGCGTCGATGGACGGTGAGGCCAGATACGGGGGAGCGAGTTCCTACTCCAGCGGCTGCGACTGGAGAGTCACTCTGGCGGGGGAGGAGAGGATCTCCCTCCACTTCCGTCGTTCCGTGCCGTTCTCCGCGGCGGACGCCGCCCTGCTCCGTGAACGTGACCCGCAGGCGGAGGAGTTGCCCACTGATGCTCGGGAGCTCTACGAGTCGACCGTCGAAGGGGCCTCCGAACGCGCGCGGAGCGAGGCCGCGCAGTCGCGGGACCGACCGCTGAGGTTCGGCGACGAGAGCACGTTGGTCCTCGCCGACTTCCCCACCGGTTCCGGCGACTCTCACGAGCAGGTGGTGGCACTGGTCGTCCGGGAGGGACGCCTTGTCAGCGAGGTCACCCTCAACCTGGGCTCCACCGTCGACGACATCGATCTGAACGAGGCCGAGGAGCTTCTCGCCGACGTGGCAGCCGACGCCTTCGGTTGATCCCCTTCCCCCAGGCGCGCGGGCGTCGCACAGAAACAGGAGGTCAGCCGTGTACAACGGCCCCCCACAGCAGTTCCCCCCACAGCACGACGGGTCCGGAACCCCAGGCCAGGCTCCCCGAGCGCAGGAACCCGAAGGGTCACCCCCCGCCGCCCGGACCCCAGCTTCGGGGTCGCCACCCGGACGGCGCGGCACCGGGCGCGTCATCGCGATCACCGCGGCGGTGACACTCGCGATCTACGGCCTGGTCGTCGGCGGCGTGTGGGCGGTGACCTCCTCCTCGGGCTCCCACCACGCCGGTCCGTCGCTCGAAGGTCTGGACCTGGACCCGTGCTCGGCGCCCGGCAGTTCGGACCTGCGTTCCCTCAACGCCGTCCTGGCCTCCGCCTCGTACTCTGAGGCGGGCACGGCGTGTTGGTGGAGCACGGAGTTCGCGAACGGGTCCCCGGGGTCGCTCCGGGTCACCTACAGCGTCCCCGAGAACGAGGAGGGGGAGAGGACCCGCGACCCGTCCGACACGGCCAGGAGATTCGCGGAGGAGCGGGGCAAGCTGGTCGACGGCGTGGACGCCCCACGGGGTTTCGAGATCCTGGAGGGGCGTGACCTCGACCTGGGAGACGAGTCCTTCGTCTCCCACTACCTCGCGGGCACCGACGGGCAGGGCAGTAACGCGACGGTGCTCGTCCGGAACGCGGAGTACCTGGTCGAGATCAGGGTCCTGGAGGCCGGGGAGGACAGGAGCGGCCGGGTCGACTTCACCGTCGGCGAGGAGGTGATCATCTCGATCGCCGAAGGTGCCGTGAGCCGTCTGGGGTGACCCCGGCACGCGGCGGCCGTCTATCCCGCGGCCGTCTACCGGGCCGCTGCCGTCGTCACCGGACGCACGCGCTGCCCCGTGCCCGCCCCGATCTCCGGGCGGCGGTCGACGCAGCGCGTGCGGTCCTCGAACGCCTTCGCGTAGCGCAGCAGCTCCACGTCCCGGTAGTGGTCCGCGGAGAGCTGGAAACCCACCGGGAGCCCGGACGTGGTGAACCCCGCCGGGAGCGCCAGGACGGGCAGCCCGGTAGCGGAGAGCGCGCACGCCGAACGCATCCAGTCCAGGTAGGTCGTGGACTCCACTCCGTTGATCGCGGTCGGGTAGCGCAGCCGGGCGTCGAAGGGCAGCACCTGGGCGGCGGGGCTGACCAGGAGGTCGTGGCGGGTGTGGAAGGCTCGGACGGCGGCGGCCAGCCGGGTCCGCGCGGCCGTGGCGTCGATGATCTCCCGTGCGCTCAGCGCCCATCCGGCCTCGACGTTCCAGACCACCTCGGGCTTGATCATCTCCGGCAGATCGCGCACCACGGGCCCGAGAGCGGCGGCGAAGTCGAGGGCTCGGGTGGTGCGGAAGACCTCGTCCGCCCCGCTGAGGTCCGGAGCGGCCTCCTCGACGATGGCCCCCGCCTCCTCGAAGACGCGCAGCCGTCCCTCCAGGACCTCCAGCACCTCCGGTTCCACGGGCAGGCCCAGCCCGAGGTCCGGGCTCCAGGCGACCCGTACCCCGCGCAGGTCCCCGAGCAGCGGCCCGGCGAAGTCGGTTCCGGTGACCGGTGCCGGGGGTTGGACCCGGGGCGAGGGCCCGGCGACCGCGGACATGAACAGGGCGATGTCGGACACCTCGCGGGCCATCGGGCCGGTGCGGGTCAGCCACGCCCAGTCGTCGCTCGCCGACGGCGCCGGGATCACCCCGTGGGAGGGCCGCAGCCCCACCACACCGCAGAACGACGCGGGGATGCGCAGCGATCCACCCATGTCCGACCCCTCGCCCAGGGGCTGGATCCCGCTTGCCACGGCTGCGGCCAGGCCACCGGACGAGCCGCCCGCGCTCAGCTCCGGGGCGTAGGGGTTGGTGGTCGTGCCGAAGACCTCGTTGAAGGTGTGCGAACCGGCGCCGAACTCCGGGACGTTGCTCTTGCCCGTGGAGACGACGCCCGCGCCCCTCAACCTGGAGATGACGGCGTCGTCCTCGGGGGGCACGTGGTCGGCGAGGAGCCGCGAGCCGCTGGTGCTGCGCATCCCGGCCACCGCGTGGGTGTCCTTGTGGGTCATCGGCAACCCGTGCAACGGAGGAAGCGCGGCGCCGGACACGGTGCGCTGATCAGCGGCCGCGGCGGCGGCCCGGGCCCGTTCCGGATCCAGGGTGACCACGGCGTTGACTGCCGGATTCACCTCCTCGATCCGTTCCAGGTGGGCGTCGAGTGCCTCCCGCGCGGAGACCTCGCGGCGGCGGATCGCCGCCACCAGGGTGGTCGCGGACATCAGCTGGATCTCGTTCATGGTGGGGCGCTGGCTCCTTCTGCGGTCTCCGCCGGTTCAGTGGCGCCCCAGTCTCCGTTGCGGGCCGCACGTTCCGGAACCTCCCCTCTGTGGATTCGTCCTGGTTTTTCGGGAAACGACCACACGGGGGCTCACTCCCGCCCCCGACCGCGAAGGAAGGCCTCCGCATGACCAGCCCGACCGACACCGTCCTGTCCGGACTCGACACCGGGCGCGCACACCGGATCTACCGGCACCTGCACGCCCACCCCGAACTCTCCATGCGGGAGTACGCCACCGCGGACTTCGTCGCGGCCGAACTGGACGACCTCGGAATCGGGAACTTCCGTTGCGGCGGCACCGGCGTGGTCGGCGTCCTCCGCAACGGAGAGGGGCCGGTGGTGGCCTTCCGCGCCGACACGGACGGGCTGCCCATCGCCGAGGACACCGGGCTCGAGTACGCCAGCAGTGCCACCGGAACGCTGGAGGACGGCACCACGGTGCCGGTCATGCACGGCTGCGGGCACGACACCCACGTCACGTCCCTGCTGACCGCCGCCCGCGCGCTGGCGTCCCACCCGGAAGCCTGGTCCGGGACCCTCGTGCTGGTCTTCCAACCCGGCGAGGAGGTCGCGGCCGGTGCGCGGGCGATGGTCGACGACGGCCTGTGGGAGCGCGCTCCCGTCCCCGAGGTCGTCCTGGGCCAGCACGTCATGCCGCTCCGGGCCGGGACCGTCAACATCTCCCACGGGGTCGCGATGGCCATGGCCGACGCCCTGCGGGTGACGGTGTACGGCAAGCAGTCCCACGGGTCGCGGCCGCAGTCCTCCATCGACCCGATCGTCCTCGGGGCACACATGATCGCCCGATTGCAGACGATCGTCTCCCGCGAACTCGACCCGCGCACCCCGGCCGTGGTCACCTCGGGGACCTTCCACGCGGGCCTGAAGGAGAACATCATCCCGGACCGCGCGGAGTTCACCCTGAACATCCGCACGTTCGAACCCGAGGTCCGCGAGCAGGTGCTCTCCGCCGTGCGGCGGATCGTCTCCGGTGAGGCCGCGGTCTCGGGAGCTCCGGAGCCGCTGGTCGAGGAGGTCTACGCGTTCCCGAGCTGCCACAACGACCCGGCCCAGGCCGCACGCGTCGAGACGGCGCTCAGGGCCGAACTGGGGGAGGGGAACGTGTCCGTCTCCGAACCGGTGATGGGCAGCGAGGACTTCGGCCACCTGGCGGAGGCCATCGGGGTGCCCTCGGTCTTCTGGATGTTCGGGGGGTTCGACCTGGCCCCGGGCGAGGAGGCCCCGGTCAACCACTCCCCGCACTTCGGCCCGGTCATGGAACCGACGCTCACCACCGGAACCCGGGCCGCCGTCGCCGGAATCCTGGCCTACCTCGGAACCGATCCACGAGGCTGACGGGCGCTCCGGACGGCGGACCCACCTCGGACACGACGAAGGCCGGTCCCGTGGGACCGGCCTTCGTGCTCTGTCGGGGTGGCGGGATTTGAACCCACGACCTCTTCGTCCCGAACGAAGCGCGCTGCCAAGCTGCGCTACACCCCGAAGCAACGTCCCCAAGTCTAGCGGACTCGGGGAGTGCTTGGGTAATTCGATTCGGGCGGAGGCGGACCCGCTGGTCAGGGGCGGGGGACCAGGTCCAGGAGCGAGGCCTCCGGGCGGCAGCAGAACCGCACCGGGGCGTACGGGGACGTGCCCAGGCCGCCGGACACGTGCAGCCACGCGTCGCCGTACTCGTTGAGGCCCCACGCGCGCCTGCGGTCGATACCGCAGTTGGTGACCAGCGTCCCGTAGAACGGCAGGCACAGCTGCCCGCCGTGCGTGTGTCCGGCGAGCAGCAGCTGGTACCCGTCGGCCTCGAAGCGGTCCAGGTTCGAGGGCTCGGGTGAGTGCAGCACACCCAGCCTGATGTCGGCCAGCGGGTCGGCCGGACCGGCGACGTCGTCGTAGCGGTCCAGCTTGATGTGCGAGTCGTGCACCCCGGCCAGGGCCACGTCGAGCCCGTTGGCCTTCAGCGAGCCCTTGTGGTTGTTCAGGTCCAACCAGCCCGAGGCCGACATCGACGCGCCCAGCTCACGCCAGGGCAGGTCCGGCGCCCGGCGCTTGCGGTAGTCCGTCTTGCTGGTCCGCCACAGGTAGCGCGCCGGGTTCTTCAACTGCGGGGAGAACAGGTCGTTGGACCCGTACACGAAGGCGCCCGGACGGTCCAGGAGCGGCCCCAGGGCGTCGATGAACGGCCCCACCGCGTCGGGGTGGGCCAGCGAGTCCCCGGTGTTGATCACCAGGTCGGGCTCGTAGGCCTCCAGTCCCCGGATCCAGTCGATCAGCATCTTCCGCCCGGGCGTCAGGTGCGCGTCGGACAGGTGCAGCACACGCAGTCGGGGGCTGCCCGGGGGCAGCAGCGGCAGCTCGTAGCGGCGCAGCCGGAACCAGTTGCGTTCGATGACCGAGGCGTATCCCAGCCCGGCCACACCGACCGCCCCGGTGATCGCTGCCGCGCGCCCGATCCGGCGCAGGAGTGGTCTGTTGTCGGCGCCCATCCGGCCCTCCTTCGTCGAGTACCGATCGTCTCAGATCCGGGGTGCCCCGCGCGCAAACCGTTGGTGGGCGTGGCCGGGGCGGCCGTAGGATCGGGCCATGTCCGAACTCAAAGCCCGTCTCAAGACCGACCTGACCACCGCCATGAAGGCGAAGGACAAGGTCCGCACCGCCACCCTGCGCATGGTGCTCACCACCATCGCCACCGAGGAGTCCGCGGGCTCCTCGCAGCGGGCGCTCGGCGACGACGAGGTCACCAAGCTCCTCATCCGCGAGGCCAAGAAGCGTCGCGAGGCCGCCGAGGCCTTCGACAAGGGCGACCGCCCCGAGGCCGCCGCCAACGAGCGGGCCGAGAGCGAGGTCCTGTCGGACTACCTCCCCAAGCCCCTCACCGACGACGAGCTCTCCCAGCTGGTCACGGCCGCGGTCGCCGAGACCAGCGCCTCCGGGATGAAGGAGATGGGCAAGGTCATGAAGATCGTCAACGCCCAGATCGCCGGGCGTGCCGACGGCGCCCGTGTGGCCGCCGAGGTCAAGCGCCAGCTGGCCTAGGGCCCCGGAACGACGAGGGGGCGGCGGTGACCAGGTCACCGCCGCCCCCTCCGTGCTGCTCGGGGTCAGTCGCTCCGGCTGGGCTGGGCCGCCGGGACCACCGGGTGCCAACCGCCGCGGTCCGGGCTCCCCTCCGAGTTGGCACGGCCGCCGCCGCTGCTCAGGAACACGTTGACCGTCGCTCCCTCAGGGAGGCGGGTGCCCGGGTTCGGGTTGACCGCGGCCACCGAACCCTCGCTCTCGGACGAGCGGACCGTCGTTCCGGACACGTTCACCGAGTAACCGGCGGCCTCCAGGGCGGCGACGGCCTCGGACTCGCCCAGACCGACGACGTTGGGAACGCCGCCGTCGTCGCTGGCCGGGCTGGCGTCCTCGTCCCCGTCGTCATCGTCATCCCGGGGAGCGCGGGGCTCGGAGGTGGAACCGAACTTGCCGGGCGCGGACGCCAGACTCTCGGTGTCCAGGCCCTCGTGGGCGCCTCGCATGGTCTCCTGCCAGATCGGTCCGGGGATGGTCGCCCCGTACACGGTCCCGAAGTACCGGTCGCCGATCCTGACGTTGCGCAGCGGGTACTGCTGGGGACCGCGCGGGTCGCCGACGAACACGCTGCTGGCCATCTGCGGGGTGAACCCGGCGAACCAGGCGGCGGCGGAACCGTCGGTGGTTCCGGTCTTGCCCGCCGCCGGACGGCCGATACCGAGGCTGGCGGCGGTGCCCCCGTTGAAGGTCTGCGACAGCAGGTAGCTGGTGCCGTCGGCGACGTCCTCGTCGATCACGCGCTCGCACTGCGGCTCGATGTCGATCGTGGCGCCCGCCTGGCGGTCCTCGATCCTGGTGATGGACTGCGGCTCGCAGTACATGCCGCCGGAGGCGAAGGTCGCGTAGGCGTTGGACACCCGCAGCGGGGAGACCTCCTCGCTGCCCAGCGTGAAGCTGCTGTTGGCGAGCGAGTTGTCGTTCTCCGTGAACAGGGTGCCGTCGGCGCGCTTCAGCCCCAGCTTCTCCGCCATCTTCATCGTGTTGCACAGGCCCGCGCGGGCCTGGAGCTGCGCGAAGTAGGTGTTGGAGGAGGCCTTGGTGCCGGACACCATGTTGTGGTTGCCCGCGTTGCTGTCACCGGCGTTGCTCAGCGACCACGACTCCAGCCGACCGCCGTTGCAGGAGGTCTGGCCGCTCACCGTGGTGGAGCTCGGTGAGTTGAAGGAGGTGCCGAAGGGCAACCCCTCCTCCAGCGCGGCGGCGAGGGTGATCGCCTTGAACGTCGACCCGGCCTGGAAGCCGCTGCTGCCGCCCCGGTCGGAGTCGGTGGTGAAGTTGATCGAGGTCTCGCCGAGCTTGCTCTCGTCGGGACCGTAGTTGCGGCTCTGCATCATCCCGAGGATGTGGCCGGTGCCCGGTTCGACGACCGCCTGCGCGGCCACCTTGCGGGAGTCGTTCTCGCGCGGCACCCACTTGTCCACGGCCTTCTGGCCCGACTCCTGCGTCTGCGGGTCCAGGGTCGTGTGGATCTCCAGACCGGCGGTGCGCAACCAGCGCGCCCGCTCGGTCTCGTTGGGACCGAACCGCTCGTCCTGCTCGATCTCCTGCACGACGTAGTCGCAGAAGAAGGGCTGGTCGCTGGGGACGCACCCGTTGGGCGGGGTGTCCAGGTCCAGCTCCATGTCCTCGGCCTTGGCCTCCTCGGCCTCCTCCTCGGTGATGGCCTCGGTGGCGACCATGCGGTCCAGGACGACGTTGCGCCGCTCGGTGGTCTGCTCGGGGAAGAAGCGCGGGTTGTACAGGTAGGGGTAGCGGACGAGACCGGCGATGGTCGCCGCCTGGTGCAGCTCCAGCTCGCTCGCGGGCACCTGGAAGAAGTGCTGCGCGGCGGACTCGACGCCGTAGGCGCCGTCGCTGAAGTAGGCGATGTTGAGGTAGCCCTCCAGGATCTCGTCCTTGGTCATCCTCTGTTCCAGGGCGACGGCGTAACGCAACTCCCGGATCTTGCGGGCGATGGTCTCCTCGCGGGCCTCCTCCAGCTCCTCCTGTGAGGTGGCGGCCTCGATCTGCACGTTCTTCACGTACTGCTGGGTGATGGAGGAGGCACCCTCGGTGTTGCCTCCCATGGTCCGGAGGGCGGCACGCAGGGTGCCGGACACGTCCAGACCACCGTGGTCGTAGAAGCGGGAGTCCTCCATGGCGAGGATGGCGTCGACCATCACCGGGGACACGTCGTCGATGTCGACGAGCTCACGGTTCTGGTCGAAGATCTCCGCGATCACACCGCCCTCGCGGTCGTAGATGGTCGACCGCTGAGGAGGTGGAGGTGTCTCGAGTTGGCTGGGCATGTCCAGGAAGCCGCTGGCGATGTTGCGGGCGGTGATCCCCATGCCGCCGACCGCCGGTAGGGCGAGTGCGGCGACGAGGAGGCCGGCGATCACACCGACGACGACCAGTTGGCTGATTCTTTGAAGCAATGTCCCCTGACCCACCCCATCAGACTAAGTGACCACGAACGCTCAGAAGCGGTGCGATCGGTAACGGACGGTGCGTTTTCACGCCGAATCGCCCATGACTACGCACGAGCCGTATCCCCGGACCATCCTTCCACGGTTAACGCAGACAGCCCCGGGTGTGGTTCAGCCGACACGCACCCCAGCCCCGGTCGGGGAGGGTGGTCGGCCGGTCGCGCAATGGCCCGCTCGGGCCATATCCGTGAGACGGAAAGTGGGTCGAGTGGGTTCTGTTGGCGCGGCGATCCGAACCGTACTTTCGAGATACGGGGCGCCGTGACGATGCGTGCACGTCGCGCCCCACGCGGTAGCGGGAGGCCACCGTGTTCACCTCCACTCAACCAGAGCACACCAACCACCTTTGACCGCGAGCGCTAGCACACGTCTGGGAAGTGCGCCACATGTGGACCCATCAGTGGACGACAGAGGCCCTGTGCCGTCAGATCGACCCCGACGCCCTTTTCGTCCAGGGCGCCGCGCAGAACCGCGCCAAGCTCTTCTGTCACGGCTGTCCCGTGCGTGTCGAGTGCCTCGCCGACGCGCTCGACCACCGGGTGGAGTTCGGGGTGTGGGGCGGCATGACCGAACGCGAACGCCGCTCCCTGCTACGCAAGCACCCCGACATCACCGACTGGGCGCCCCTGCTGGAGGAGGCCCGCCGGGAGGGTGCGGACGACCTCTCCCGGATCGCGTGGACCCTGCGGGACACGCCCGCCTGACACCGGCCCGGAACGGCCTCAGGAGTCCTCCGGCGCGGTCTCCCCGGGGCTCGCGGCCCCTCCGGTGAAGGACGCTCCTTCGGTGCCTCCGGCGAGCGCCACGCCGATCCCGCGCAGACCGGCGAGGTCGTGCACGTCCTCGGGCCGCGCCGGAACCTCGACCACCCGCGCCCCCCGGTGGGCCGACAGCATCCGGGCTCGCAGCCGCTCCTCGCGCTCGTGTGCCCGGACCCGCTCGGCGTGAAGGCGCAGGGCCGCCGCCGCGAGCGGGTGGGAGTCCGACTCCTTCAGGGAACCGGCGGCCGCCAGCGCCTCGTCCGCGCCCAGACGCGCCCCCGGCCCGGACGGCAGCGGATGCGTCCGGTTCAGCACCAGGCCCGCCAGCGGCATGGACTCCGCCGCCAACCGGTCCATGAAGTAGGAGGCCTCGCGCATCGCGTCCGTGTCCGGGGTCGCCACCACCACGAAGGCCGTCCCCGGCGTCTGGAGCAGCCGGTAGGTGCGCTCGGCGCGTTCCTGGAACCCGCCGAACACCGTGTCGAACGCGGAGACGAAGGAACGCAGGTCGGCCAGGAACTGGGCCCCGACGATCTTGCCCACCACCGAGCCCACCACGTTGAACCCGGCGCCCAGCAGCCGGAACGCACCGGTGGCCGGGGGGCTCAGGAAGCGGATGAGCCGACCGTCCAGGAACCGGCCGAGCCGCTTGGGCGCGTCCAGGAAGTCCAGCGCGGACCGGCTGGGCGGGGTGTCCACCACGATCAGGTCCCAGTCGCCGGACTGGCGCAGCTGCCCCAGCTTCTCCATCGCCATGTACTCCTGCGTGCCGGAGAAGCTCGTGGAGAGGGTCTGGTAGAAGGGGTTGGCCAGGATCTGGCGGGCCCGTTCGGGGTCGGCGTGCTCCCTGACGACCTCGTCGAAGGTCCGCTTCATGTCGAGCATCATCGCGTGCAGGCTGCCCCGGGCCGATTCGGGGAGCGGTACCGGGCGCGGGGTGTTGTCCAGCTCCACGAGCCCCATCGACTGCGCCAGGCGCCGGGCCGGGTCCACCGTGATCACCACGGTGCGCCGTCCTCGTTCGGCGGCGCGCAGCCCCAGAGCGGCGGCGGTGGTGGTCTTGCCGACCCCGCCCGCCCCGCAGCACACGACGATCCTCGTGCGGGTGTCGTCCAGCAGGGCGTCCACGTCCAGCGGCGCGCCCTCACGTGGTCCCCGGACGCCCGGACCCGTCCCTCTCCGGTCCTCGGTCACCGCTCCACCCCCTGATCGGTCAGGCTCCGGGCCAGGTCGCCCAGCACGGCGCGGTCCACCCCGCCCTCCACCCGGGGCAGCTCCACCATGGGCAGGCCCAATCCCTCCAACTCGCCGCGGACCCGTTCCTCCAGCAGCTGGCGCAGCGCGTGCGCGCGCACCTCGCCCGCGAGGTCCTCGGCCAGCTCCTCGGGCGCCTCCAGCAGAGCCGGGTCCAGCGGTGCGGCCCGGAGCCCCGAAGCGAGCGCGGTCGAGTCCAGCTCCCCCGTGACGGCGGCGGCGAGGTCGGCGGCGTCCAGCAGCGGCGGTGCGACCATGTTCACCAGGACTGATCCCAGGGGCAGTCCCAGCTCGCGCAGCTCCGCGATCCCGTCCCGGGTCTCCTGGGCGGGCATTTCCTCCAGCAGGGTCACGAAGTGCACGCGGGTGCGGGCGGACCGGATCACCTCCATGACCCGGTCGGCGTGGCCGCGAACGGGCCCCACCCGGGCCAGCCCCGCCACCTCGGAGTTGACGTTCAGGAACCGCCCGATCCTCCCCGTGGGCGGCGCGTCCATGACCACGGCGTCGTAGTGGAAGGGGGCGCTGGAGGGGGAGTCGGAGGACCGTCCCCGATCGCCCGTGCGCCGCCGGACCGCCTCGGTGGCCTTGCCGGTGAGCAGGACGTCGCGCAGCCCCGGGGCAATGGTGGTGGCGAAGTCGACGGCGCCCAGCCTGGTGAGCGCCTGACCGGCCCGGCGCATCCCGTAGAACAGCTCCAGGTACTCCAGCAGCGCCGCCTCGGCGTCCGCCGCCAGCACGTGGACGCAACCCCCGCCGGGCGCGGTGATCATCTCGCGCTCCTCGTAGGGCAGGGCGGGGCTCCCGAGCAGGGAGGCCACCCCCTGGCGGCCCTCCACCTCGACCAGGAGCACGCGTCCGCCCCGGGAGGCCAGGGCGAGCGCCAACGCCGTGGCGGCCGTCGTCTTCCCGGTACCGCCCTTGCCCGTCACGATGTGCAACCGGGCACCGGCGAACGCCGTCCCCGGGTCGTCACCGCGCGGTCCCTGTTCACGATCGCTCACCCCACGGAGTCTATGTGCGTGCCCTCCACCCGGCGCGGGCGAGGTGTCGTCGGGCGCGGAGGCGTCCCGCGCCCTTGCTGCCCCCGGGGCGGTCCCGGGTCAGCTCCGCGCGCCGAGCCGGATCCCCTCGATCGTCATACGGACGAGTTCTTCGCTGTCGACTCGCCACGTCTCGACCCCGAGGTGACCGCTGCGCTCGAGTTCCGCGATGCCGTGCGCGGTGGACATCAGCAGCGCGCCGTATCGGGGGGCATCGGTCGTACCGACCAGATCACCGAGCAGGTCGAGGAACCCGTCCTGGAGACGACCGGCGGACTCCGCGGCCTCGCGGTCCTCGGCGGGCGTCGCGAACATGAGCGCGTACAGATGCGGTCGCTCGCGTGCGCGTCCGATGAGCGCCATGACCGCGCTCTCCAGCCTGGCTCCCGGGTCGCCCGAGCCCGTGCGCAGCTGCTCGACCTCGGCGGCGAGGGAGTCCCACGCCGCGATCGCGAGCGTGGCCAGCAGCTGCTCCTTGTTCGTGAAGTGCCCGTACGGCGCACCGCGTGAGACCCCGGCCCGCGCACCGACTCCGCGGAGGGTGACCATTGCCGCACCGCCCTCGTCCAGCAGTTCGGACGCGGCTCGAAGGAGGGCGCTACGGGTCGCCGCGGCCGTCTCAGCTCTGGTCACCATGGCCGAATTCTACTTGACAGTGTCACATGAATCGCCCATCATCATTCATATGACAAAGTCATATGAATTTCGTCCCCCGCACGACCCGGTGGACGGTGCCGCCCCCGCGGGCGGTGTGCGGGCAGCGTTCTCGGCTTCGAGCGTGCCCCCGATGCGGGGCCGCACCGTTGTCGTCACCGGCGCGAACAGCGGCATCGGCCGGGTCACAGCCCGGGTGTTCGCCGAACGGGGCGCACGGGTGGTGCTGGCGGTGCGCAGCGAGGAGAAGGGGCGCTCCGCAGCCGCGGAGATGACCGGTGAGGTCGAGGTCCGACGACTCGACCTCGCCGACCTCTCCTCGGTTCGTGCGTTCGCCCGGGACCTCACCGACCCCGTCGACCTGCTGATCAACAACGCGGGTGTGTCACTCCCGCCCCCCATCCGCACCGCCGACGACTTCGAACCGCAGCTCGGGACCAACCACCTCGGCCACTTCGCGCTGACGAACCTGCTGCTCCCACGGATCCGGCAGCGGGTCGTCACGGTGGCCTCGCTCGCCCACCTGCTCGGCTCGATCGATTTCGGCGACCTCAACCAGCACCGCAAGCGCTACCGGGGCATGGCCGCGTACGGGCAGTCCAAGCTCGCCAACCTGCTGTTCACCAGCGAACTCCAGCGCCGACTGGAGGCGGTCGGCTCACCGGTGATCGCGACGGCCGCGCACCCGGGGATCTCGGCCACGAACCTGATGAGGTCCGAGGACCCGGGCCCGGGCTTTCGGCTGGGGCAGGCCCTGATCGGCGCGCTCACACAGAGCCAGGACGACGGTGCCCTTCCCACGCTCTACGCCGCCGTCGCCGAGATCCCTGGGAACGGCTACGCCGGTCCGGGCCGACTCATGGGGCTCCGGGGAGCTCCGAAGCTGGTCGGACGGGCACGCAGAGCGCGGGACGCCTCTGTGGCGCGTCGGCTGTGGGCGGTCTCGGAGGCCCTGACCGGAGTCGGCTTCCCCCTGGAACCCGGCGGGCACTCGGAGGGACCCGTCCTGAGGGGGGCGTCACCGGGTACGCCTGGCCTCCCGAGTGGGCGCGGGTGAGTAAGGTGAGCGGCGTTGAGGGGCGGCCCCAGGGGTCGCCGTGACCGAGAGGGGTAGACGATGACCAAGTGGGAGTACCAGAGCGTGGCGCTGCTGTCGCACGCCACCAAGCAGATCCTGGACAACTGGGGTGAGGACGGCTGGGAGCTGGTTTCCGTCGTGCCGGCGCCGCTGCCCGAGGGCACCGACCCGCGCAACCAGCAGTACGTCGCCTACATGAAGCGGGCCAAGTAGATGGCGACCCCGGAGGAGCGGATCGCCGAACTCGGGCTCACCCTGCCCGAGGTCGTTCCCCCGGTCGCGGCCTACCAGCCGACCGTCCGCAGCGGTGACCACGTCTACGTCTCCGGCCAGCTGCCGTTCGTCGACGGCGCCCTTCCGGCCACCGGCAAGGTCGGTGCCGAGGTCAGCCCGGAGACCGCCAAGGAACTGGCCGCCGTGTGCGCGCTGAACGCCATCGCGGCGGTGCGGGCCGAGGTCGGCGACCTGTCCAACGTGGTGCGCGTGGTGCGGGTTGGCGGCTTCGTGGCCAGCGATCCCGGGTTCACCGGGCACCCCGGTGTGATCAACGGGGCCAGCGAGCTGCTCGGCGAGGTCTTCGGTGCGGCCGGGGTGCACGCCCGGGCCGCCGTCGGTGTCGCGTCCCTGCCGTTGGACGCCCCGGTCGAGGTTGACATGATCGTCGAGGTCCGCTGACCGGACCCGAGGGCGACCCGGGCCACAGCGCGGCCTTCGTGAACGACGGGAGTGAGTCGATGACCGAGGACGACGGTGTGGCCCGGCCCCGCCCCGCAGCCACCGTGATGTTGCTGCGTCCGGCGGCGGGCTCGGACGCCGGACGGGCGGAGCGCCCCATGGAGGTCCTGCTCATGCGCAGGGTGCCGACCATGGGGTTCGCCCCGGGCGCCTACGTCTTCCCGGGCGGCCGGGTGGACGAGCGCGACGCCGACGGCGACCTCCCGTGGACCGGCCCGTCGCCCGAGGAGTGGGCCGGGATCCTGGGAACGGACGTGGCCCGGGCCCGTGCCCTCGTGTGCGCGGCGGTCCGGGAGACCTTCGAGGAGACCGGCGTCCTGCTGGCCAGCGAACCCGAGCGGGCGGGCGAGGAGGCGATCACCCTCGACACCGCCACCGACGACTGGGAGCGGGACCGGCTGGGCCTGATCGACCACACCCACTCCTTCACGGAGGTGCTGCGTCGGCGCGGGCTGGTGCTGCGCTCGGAGTGGCTGCGCGCGTGGTCGAGGTGGATCACCCCCAGCAACCAGCCGCGCCGGTTCGACACCTGGTTCTTCACGGCCGAACTCCCTCCGGGGCAGGCGGCACGCGACGTCGGCGGCGAGGCCGACCTCACGCGGTGGACCGACCCGTCCGTGGTCGCCGAGGAGTGGGGCGCCGGCAGGATGCCGATGCTGCCGCCGACCGTGATCGCCTGCGCCCAGCTGGCGGACCGGCGGACCCTCCAGGGTGTGAGGGAGGCCCGGCGGGATATCGTTCCTCTCGAACCGGACGTTCGGGAAATAGGCGGACAGCTCCGTGTCGTGGCGCCGGACGGCAGCGACTTCCCCCTACCGGGGCCCGGCGCGGGACAGTGAGCACGGCGTCCGCTCCGGCGGCGCGCGGCGCCCCGTCGTGGGGCGGGCCGCGGGCCCTCCGGGCGGCTCCGGGTACGGCGATCGAAGCGAGGTGCGATGAGGATCGACGGTTCCGGGACACTGCGCGCCGGTTGCGTGCTCTGCCCCAATCCAGGCCCGATGACGCTGGAGGGCACCAACACCTGGATTCTGCGTGAACCGGGCGCGCGCGGGGTGATGGTCGTCGATCCGGGCCCCCACGACGAGCGCCACCTGGAGCGGGTGGCGCGGACCGTGCAGGAACAGGGCGCCCAGGTCCAGATGGCCGTGGTGACGCACCGGCACTTCGACCACGCCGAGGGTTCCCGTTACTTCTCGGAACTGACCGGTGCGCCCGTGCACGCGGTGGACCCGCAGGTGCGGGTGGGCGGCGCGGGCCTGGAGGACGGTCAGCTGCTCGATGTGGACGGTCTGGAGGTCCGGGTCATCGCCACGCCGGGGCACACCGACGACTCGGTCTGCCTGCTCGTCGAGGCCGACAGCGCCATCCTGACCGGGGACACCATCCTGGGACACGGCACGACGGTGATCGACGGGGACGACGGCCTGGCCCCCTACATGGACTCGCTGTACCGCCTCCGGGGCCTGGTGGAGGAGTACCAGGTGCGGACGCTGCTGCCGGGGCACGGGCCGATCCTGACCTCGCCGACGGCCGCGCTGACCTCCTACATCGACCACCGTGAGGCGCGTCTGGCGCAGGTGCGGGACGCGGTGGCGGCCGGAGCGGCGGGGGTCGGGGAGATCATCGACCGCGTCTACCCGGACGTGGTGGAGAGCGTCCGCCCGGCCGCGGCCTCCTCGGTCCGGGCGCAGCTGCGCTACCTGGCGGTCAAGGGCGAGCTCCCCGAGGGGTTCGAGGAGTAGGTCCGCGTCCCCGGAGTCGAAGCCCCGGAGTCGAAGCACGGAGCCCACGCGGCCCGGAGAGCGCCTGAGAGGCCCCTGAAAGCGCTGCGGCCGCCACCCCGGAGGGCGGCGGCCGCACAGCGTCTGTGGTTCTGCTGAGGCGTCCCTAGCGGGCGCGACGGCGCATGCGCTCGACATCCAGCAGGACCACGGCCTTGGCCTCGATCCGCAGCCAGCCGCGCAGGGCGAACTCGGCGAGGGCCTTGTTGACCGTCTCACGGGAGGCGCCCACCAGCTGGGCCAGCTCCTCCTGGGTGAGGTCGTGGTGCACGTGCAGGCCGTCGTCGCCCTCCTTGCCGAACTTGTCGGCGAGTTCGAGCAGGGCCTTGGCCACGCGGCCGGGCACGTCGGTGAAGACCAGGTCGGCCATCACGTCGTTGGTCCGGCGCAGTCGGGCGGCCAGCGACTTCAGCAGCTGGAGGCCCACCTGCGGGCGGCTTGACAGGAAGGGCCGCAGGTCGTCGTGGCCGAGCCCGGCGAGCACGGAGTCGGTGACGGCCACGGCGCTCGCGGTGCGCGGGCGCGGGTCGAACAGCGACAGCTCTCCGAACATCTCGCTGGGGCCGAGCACGCCCAGCAGGTTCTCGCGACCGTCCACGGCCGTGCGGGTCAGCTTCACCTTCCCGCTGAGGATCACGTACAGGCGGTCGCCCTCGTCACCCTCGTTGAACAGGGTCTGACCGCGACCGAGACGCACCTCGTTCACCGAGGAGCGGAGCGCGGCCGTGTCCTCCTCGTCCAGCGCCTCGAACAGAGGGGCCTTCCGGAGCACCTCGTTGATCTCGTCCACACGTCCTCCTAAAACCTGACCGTCAACAGTGTGACGTATATCGCAACCGGGTGGGAAACCAGTTCGTTACCACGGCTAGTCCGCCGGGAGACAACGTGCCCACAACAGCCGACGTCAGCCCATGCGATCCTAGTCGTTGCCGACTTGGGTCACGGCGTGTCCGCGCCGTACGACCGGACATTGGTTACATAATCTCGGTCACCAGTCGAAACGTCGGCACGCGACCGAATCCCGGCACCGGTGTGAGTCGACCCGGACGTGCCCCCACGACCGGACGCCTACCCTGTGACGATGTCCCACACTCCAGAGCCCCGTCACACCGCGTCCGAGGAGGGTGCGGCCGTGCCGGAGAACGCCACGCCCACCGGGGAGAGCCGACTCGCGCTGGTCCGCCGCGCTCGGAAGATGTACCGGGAGCTCTCGGAGCTGTACCCGGACGCCCACGCCGAACTGAACTTCACCACCCCGCTGGAGCTCCTGGTCGCGACGATCCTGTCCGCGCAGTGCACGGACAAGCGGGTCAACCTGGTCACCCCGGCGCTCTTCGCGCGCTACCCCGACGCCGAGGCCTACGCGTCGGCCAGGCGCGAGGAGCTGGAGGAGATGATCCGTTCGACGGGGTTCTTCCGGGCCAAGGCCAACAGCCTGTTGGGGCTGGGCCAGGCCCTGTGCGAACGACACGGCGGCGAGGTTCCTGGAAACCTCGCCGACCTGGTCAAACTACCCGGTGTAGGACGAAAAACCGCAAACGTACTGCTCGGTAACGCCTTCGATGTGCCGGGGATCACCGTGGACACCCACTTCGGCCGACTGGTCCGGCGATTCGGGTGGACCGACGAGGAGGACCCGGTCAGGGTCGAACACGCCGTCGGTGAACTCTTCCCGCCCAAGGACTGGACGATGCTCTCCCACCGGGTGGTGTGGCACGGCCGCCGCGTGTGCCACGCCCGCAGGCCCGCCTGTGGCGCGTGCGGCGTGGCCCGCTGGTGCCCGTCCTACGGGGAGGGGCCCACGGACACCGAGACCGCCACCAAACTGCTGCGCATGCGCTCCTTCGCCTGACCGGCCAGGACCCGGAGACGCGGGCACGGGTCCCGGCAGTTTGTACCCTGAATCACGTGAGTGCGCGCACACCGGCTCCCGAGGCGTCCGCACTCGTACAGATGTCGGCGCGACAACCCCCGGAACAGGTTCCCAGCGAATGAACTCGACCCCGCTCTGGCTGTCCGCGCTCGCGGACGACGCCCGGACGATGCCGGTGCCCAAGCCGATGCGCCCGCCGGAACGGGGCGGCCGCGAGTCCGCCGTGCTCATCCTCTTCGGGGAGACCGACCGGGGCCCCGACCTCCTGCTCATCCAGCGCAACGACGGGCTGCGCCGCCACGCTGGCCAGCCCGCCTTTCCCGGCGGGCGGATCGAACCCACCGACGCCTCACCCGAGGCGGCCGCGCTGCGCGAGGCGGAGGAGGAGACCGGTGCCGTCCCCGCGGGGATCGACGTGGTCGGCCGTCTCCCCGAGCTCTACCTGAGCTTCAGCGACTTCCGGGTCGCCCCCATCCTCGGCTGGTGGCGCGAACCCTCCGAGGTGCGCGCCGCCGACGCCGGGGAGGTCGCCGCGGTGGCCCGCGTCCCCGTCGCCGACCTCGCCGACCCCGCGAACAGGGTCAAGGTCCGCTACGGGGGAGGCCCCATGTGGGGGCCGGGGTTCCGGGTGGACGGCATGCTCGTGTGGGGTTTCACGGGGGCGATCATCGACAGCCTGCTCGTTCTCGGGGGATGGGAACTTCCCTGGCGTGACAGGGGTCTAACAGACGTGTTCGAAGCCACCCCGCAGGGACTCCGCCCGGTCGGGTAACGCTCACTTCTTGGAGGGCATCCGTGCTCGACGCGGTCCTGGTCATCCTGTTGCTGCTCTTCGCGGTGACCGGCTACCGGCAGGGGTTCATCGTCGGCGTCTTCAGCTTCGTCGGCTTCATCGGCGGCGGGATCGTCGCGGCGCTCACCGCGCCCGGGCTCATCCAGGAGTGGGTGGCCGACCCCGGGCGCCAGGCCCTGCTGGCCATCGCCGTGGTGTTCCTCTCCGCCGCCCTGGGCCAGTTCCTCGCGTCCTACCTGGGCACCATGGTGCGCAACAAGGTCACGTGGGACTCGGCGCGCGTCGTGGACGCGCTCGGCGGCGCGGTGGTCAGCGGGATCTCGGTGCTGCTGGTCGCCTGGTTCATCGGCAGCACGGTGGCCAACTCGGCCCTGCCGTACGTGTCCCAGCAGGTCAAGGAGTCACGCATCCTCCAGGCGGTGGACTCGCTGATGCCGGACGCCGCGCACCAGGGCTTCTCGACCTTCCGCCGGGTGGTGGACCAGAGCGCCTTCCCGCAGGTGTTCAGCGGCCTCGGTACGGGCGAACTCGCCGAGGTGGACCCGCCCGACCCCGACGTCCTCACCACACCGGAGCTCATCGAGTCCAGCCGCAGTGTGGTCAAGGTGCTCGGTACCGCCCCCTCCTGCCAGCGGCGGGTGGAGGGCACCGGCTTCGCCTACGGCCAGGACCGCATCATGACCAACGCCCACGTGGTCGCCGGGGTCACCGAGGACCTGCGCGTGGTCACCCGGGACGGGCACCAGCTGGAGGCCACCCTGGTGCTGTTCGACGCCCAGCAGGACCTGGCCGTGCTGCACGTGCCCGGAATGGACCTGGAGCCCCTGGACTTCAACGCTGAGGCGGTTCAGGGAGACGACGCCGTCGTGGCGGGCTTCCCGCGCAACAGCGGGTTCACCGCGGTCCCGGCGCGCATCCGCGCCAAGCAGACCGCGCAGGGCTCGGACTTCTACCACGCGCAACAGGTGAGCCGGGAGATCTACCAGGTGCGTGCGGTGGTGCGCCCCGGCAACTCCGGCGGCCCGCTGCTCGCCCCCGACGGCACCGTGTACGGAGTGGTGTTCGCCGCGGCCACCAACGAGGACGAGACCGGCTATGTGCTGACCGCCGACGAGGTCGCGGCCAACGCGGAAGAGGGGCTGACCGCCACCGCGGAGGTCTCGTCCCAGACCTGCGACTGAGCGCGGTCGGGGCGGGAGCCCCACGGACGACGAGGGGGCGCCTCCCGGTGCGGGAGGCGCCCCCTCGTGACGTGAGGCCTAGTTCGAGCTCGGGTTCTGGGTCTGGTCCGCGTGGAGCGGCCAGCTCATCCGGACCACCGTGCCCGATTCCTCGGGTTCGATGCTCACCTCGTCCGCGAGGCCGGTGATCACCGCCAGGCCGAGGCCGGGGGAGAAACCGGAGATCCCGCCGGGAGGGGTGTCCTCGCCGTCCAGGAAGAGGCCGTCGAGCAACGGCTCCAGGCGGTGTGGCGTCTCCTCGGTGTCCTTCGCGGGGGCACGGTCGGAGACGACCACCTCGAAGCGTCGTGTCGCGCTCCCGGTGGAGCCCGGCATCGGGTTCGAGGCGTCGGTACTGGGGTCCGTCGCCGGATCGGGTCCGCTGCCGTCGATCAGCTGGAGTTGGATCGGCTGCGTGGGGCAGTGCAGCTTGTGCGCCGCGACCGCCCGTGAGCAGGCCTCACCGACCGCCAGCCTGATCTCGTCGATCGCGGAGGCGGCGATACCCGCCCGACGCGCGACGGTCGCGGCCATGAGCCGAGCCGTACGCACGTGGGCCGGGAGCGCGCTGATCGTGAGCGTGATGGTTGCCATCGCTCGCTCTGGGTTACTTCGACGAACGCTTGTCGATGGCTTCCTGCACAGAGCCGTGGATACCGAACACCTTGGTCAGCCCGGTGATCCGGAAGATCTTCAGAATCCGCTCCTGGGTGCAGACCAGGTCCAGGGTCCCGTCGTGAGCACGGACCCGCTTCAACCCGCCCACAAGCACACCGAGGCCCGTCGAGTCCAGGAACTCCACCTTCTCCATGTTGACCACGAGGTGGAAGTTGCCCTTGTTGACCAGGTCGATCAGCAGCTCGCGGAGCCGGGGCGCGGTATAGACATCGATCTCACCCTCAACGACGACGATCTCGGTGTCGCCCTCGGTGTAATGATCAAGCTTCAAATCCACAAGTCCTCCAGCGCCGAACCGCGAAATATCGCGAAGTATCTCTGCCGGGCGTTACCCCACCAGCACGCATTCAACCACGGGTGTCGCTAATGTCTGCCCGCCATGCACGCGCAAACGGCGACCCCGCGCCACTCCTACCCCGGATGTCACACTGAAACCGACGTCGAGCGGTGCCCCGAACCTCGGAACGAGGGCGGACGACTCGCGAACGTGTCCAGTGAGGAGGGGACTCGATGAGGCGATCGGAGCCCGCGCTCCCCGGCGTGTGGCGTGACGACACCCGGTACCCGCAGGTCACCCACATCGAGCATGTGGCCCGGAACGCGGGAGTGAGTGGGGACTGGCCTGAGTGGACAGCCCCCCATCTGGTCGAACGACTGGCCGAACGGGGGATCACGGGTCCGTGGTCCCACCAGGCAGCCGCCGCCGACCTCGCACGCTCGGGCCGTGATGTGATCATAGCCACGGGCACCGCCTCGGGGAAGTCGCTCGCCTTCCTTATGCCCGCTGTGGACGCCGTTGACTCAGGGGAAACGGTGCTCTACCTCTCTCCCACGAAAGCGCTTTCCCAGGACCAGCTCAGATGGATTACGGACCTGGGACTTTCGGGCATGCGCGCGGCCGTCTACGACGGCGACACCACCCCCGAGGAGCGCTCCTGGGTGCGCGAGCACGGGAACTACGTCCTGACCAACCCGGACATGCTGCACCACGGCATCCTGCCCCGGCACGGGGCGTGGTCGAGGTTCCTGCGACGGCTCCGCTACGTGGTGATCGACGAGGCCCACCGGTACCGGGGGGTCTTCGGCTCGCACGTGGCCCAGATCCTGCGGCGTCTGCGCAGGCTGTGCGCCCGCTACCGCTCCGAGCCGGTGTTCGTCCTGGCCTCGGCCACCTCGGGATCACCCGCCGAGAGCGCCACCCGGCTGACCGGCGTCCCGGTCACCGCCGTGAGCGAGGACGGTTCTCCCCGGCCGGGGATGTCCGTCGCGCTGGTCGAGCCGGAGCTCACCGACCTCACCGGCGAGCACGGCGCGCCGATTCGCCGCACCGCGCCCTCGCAGGCCGCCGAGATGCTCGTCGACCTGGTACGGGACGGGGTCCGGACGCTGGTGTTCGTGCGTTCGCGCCAGGGCGCGGAGGTGGTCGCGATGAACGCCCAGAGGATGCTGACCGAGGACGGCGAGCACGACCTGGCCGGACGGGTCGCCGCCTACCGGGGCGGATACCTGGCCGGTGAGCGGCGCGAACTCGAGGAGGCCCTGAGATCGGGGGAGCTCCTCGGCCTGGCCAGCACGAACGCCCTGGAACTGGGTGTGGACATCAGCGGTCTGGACGCCGTGCTCATCGCGGGTTGGCCGGGCACGCTGGCGTCGCTGTGGCAGCAGGCGGGCCGCGCCGGGCGGCGCGGGGAGGACGCCCTGGCGGTGTTCATCGCGCGCGACGACCCCCTGGACACGTATCTCGCCCACCACCCCGAGGCCATTTTCGGGCGCTCCGTGGAGGCGACCGTCCTTGATCCGGAAAACCCGCACATCCTCGGCCCGCACCTGTGCGCGGCCGCCCAGGAGCTCCCGATCACGCGTGAGGACCTCGCCCTCTTCGGGGAGACCACCGAGGGCCAACTCGCCGAACTCGTGGACCGGGGACTGCTGAGGAAGCGCCCGAGGGGCTGGTTCTGGACCAGTCACGAACGGGCAAGCGACCTCGCCGATATCCGTGGTGCGGGTGGGCCTCCGGTCCAGATCGTCGACACCGCCAGCGGACAGCTGCTCGGGGAGATCGACGAGGCCGCCGCGCACGGAACCGTCCACGCCGGGGCGGTCTACCTCCACCGGGGCGCGACCTACCTGGTCGACGACCTCGACCTGGACGAGGGGGTGGCCCTGGTGCACGCCGCCGAGCCGCCCTACAGCACCTGGTCCCGGGACACCACGGACATCACGGTGCGGTCGGTGCTCCGTGAGGAGGCCTGGCCGAGCGGGGCGAAGGTCTGCTTCGGCGAGGTCGAGGTGGTCCGCCAGGTGGTGGGCTTCCTCAAACGGGACGTGCGCACCGGCTCCGTCCTGGGCGAACAGTCCCTGGACATGCCCGAACGCACCCTCCAGACCCGCGCGGTGTGGTGGACCCTGCCCCGGGAGGGGGAGGACCGGCTGCGCGGGGAGGACGTCGCCCTCCTGGGGGCCGCGCACGCCGCCGAACACGCGGCGATCGGCCTGCTGCCCCTGCTCGCCACCTGCGACCGCTGGGACATCGGCGGGGTGTCCACCGCCCTGCACGGGGACACCGGGAAGCTGACGGTGTTCGTCTACGACGGCTACGAGGGCGGCGCGGGGTTCGCCGAACGCGGCTACGCGGCGGCCCGGGAGTGGCTCGGCGCCACCCGGGCGGCCATCGCCGACTGCGAGTGCGAACAGGGCTGCCCCTCGTGCATCCAGTCGCCCAAGTGCGGCACCGGCAACGAGCCCCTGAGCAAGTCAGGCGCCCTGCGCCTCCTCGACGAGGTCCTGGGCGCCGCGAGCTGAGTTGTCCACAGGCTGGGGACAACGCCTTCCCCTCCACCAGAGGACACCGCACTCTGGAAGGACCGGGCGGAACCTCCTCCTCCCGGACCACCAGGGAGGTCCCGTGTTCTCTTCGCCGTGCCCGTTCACCCTCGACCGGGGCATGAGTACCGCCGAGTACGCCGTCGGCACGATCGCAGCCGTCGCCATCGCGGGGGTGCTCTACCTCATCGCCACCAGCGAACCCGTCTCGGCCGCGCTCACCAAGGTCTTCGTCGATGCGCTCCAGCCCCGGCACTGACCACGGCTCCGTGACGATGGAGGCCGCCATGCTGCTTCCCACGCTGATGCTCCTGCTGGCGGTTGCCCTCGGCGGGATCGCCGCCGCCGAGGCTCGGCTGTCCTGCGCCGACGCCGCCCGGATCGGCGCCCGCGCACTGGCCCGTGGGGAACCGCCCGAACGGGCCCGGGCCCTGGCTCTGTCGGCCGCGCCCGACCGGGCCCGGGTGGAACTCTCCGAGGGCGACGGCACCGCCCGCGTGACCGTCCGCGCCGAACTCCGGATCGGTCCCCTCCGAGCTCCGCCGCTCGGTGTGGGCGCCGAAGCGGCGGTCCCCCTGGAGGCACACGGATGAGCCCGGGATTCGCGGTCCGGTTCCCGGTGGCCGCCCCGGGATCACCCGGCCGCGAGGAACCGTCGTCCGGTGCTCAGGGGTCACCCGCCCCGGTGCCCCCTTCGCGCCCGCGGAGATCAGGGGCATCGGGTCCCGCGGATTCGGGGTCGGCGAGCGTCTGGTGGATCTCGCTGAGCCTGGTGCTGTGGTTCCTGGTCCACGCCGTGCTCCTCGTCGCCACGGCACGCCTGGACCGCGACCGCGCGGCGACCGCGGCGGACCTCGCCGTGCTCGCCGCCGCGGCCCGGGCACACGAGGGCGCCGAGCCCGTCTGCGCGGTGGCCCGACGAACCGCCGAGGCCAACGGGGCGGTGCTCGCCTCCTGCGAACTGGACGGCCTCACCGTCGAGGTCACCATCTCCCTCACCGCTTCGGCCCTGCCCCACGAGGTCACCGCGCGCTCCCGGGCCGGACCGCTCCACGATCCCGGGGAGACAGAGTGACCGACCTGGTGGCGAGCTTCCACTTCCCGGGTCTCCCGGCCGTGCCGACGGTGCCCGAGGTGCCACACCCAGGGTTCGTGCGGCCCCTCAAGGAGCCTGCCTGACCTGCGACCTCCGGAGGTGGCCACAAGGGCGCGGTGACGGGAGCGCCAGGGTGACCGGCGCCATGGTCTTCCTTCGCCCGGCGGGAGAACTGCCTGGTTGGCTTGGGGACCTCACCTTTCAGGTGGGACGAGCCCCCAGGCTAGGGCGACTTCTTTGGAAGCTTTCGCCGGTCGCGGCGGAGCCGCCATCGATGCGAGCGGCCGCCCTCTACTGTGCGCTACTACGCAGGTTCCGCAGAGTCGCCCAGCGGGGCCACCCCGGGGTTGGCTGTGCCAGTTTCACCGGTGCTGTCCGTTGAGGGTGGTGGCGGGTGACGAAGAGGGTGGGTGCCGCGCCGTAGGTGTCCGTTGAGGGTGGTGGCGGGTGACGGGTGGGCGGAATGATCCACAACACGCTTTAGGCGCCCTCCCACCTCCGCGCCGGATGTGTGACCCAGGACACGTGCGGGTCCACGAGAAAAGTCGCCTCCCGACCGAACACACACCCCCTCCACCGACATAGACGGGTGAGAGAACGGGAGGAACGCCGATGCGAGAAGGCCGGGCCGGAGACGAACACTCCGACCGACGCGACTTCAACGCCGTGTTCGAAGAGCACTACGACGCGGTCTACCGCTACGCGCGCCGACGTGTGGGGCCCGACCAGGCCGATGACGTCGCCTCGGAGGCCTTCGCGGTGGCGTGGCAACGCCGGGCGCGGTTGCCCCCGGGCCAGGAACTGCCCTGGCTCTACGCCTGCGCACGCCGGATCGGTCTCGCCCACATGCGCACCGCGCAACGCCAGGGGCTGATCGCCGCGTCGCTCGGGCGTGAGACCGACGCCCACCACGACGACGCCGACCAGTTCATCGACCGTGCTGGAGCGCTGACCGCCCTGGCCCGGCTGACGGAGGTCGAACGCGAACTCGTGATGCTCGTGACCTGGGAGGGGCTCGACTGCCGCCAGGCCGCCAAGGTGATCGGCTGCACCCACGTCACCGCTCGCGGACGTCTGCACCGGGCTCGAAGAAAACTGACCGCGTACATGAAGGAAGACGCCCCCGCGCCCGCACGGGTCCGCGTCCTGAAGGAGGCCCCGTGGACGACCTGACCGCTCTGCGCAACGCGTTCGAGGGGACCGACCCCGCGAAGGACGTTCGCCCCACCCCCGAGGCCCGACAGCGGGCGCGTGTCGAAGCCATCGCGAAACTGGAGGAACACGAGACCATGGCCCGCCCCCTGTGGAAGCGCATCCCCGTCCTGGCCGCCGGTGCGGCCACCGCAGCCCTCGCCGTGGGCGCCGGTGTGGTCGTCCTGCCCGGTGACGACCCCGCTGGCATTCCGCTCGCCTACGCCGCGCAGCCCGAACCCATCGAGGTGACCGGAGGTGACCCTGCCGACGGCACCGAACCGCTGACGGAGCTGGCCGACGTCACCGAGACGCGCGGCGCGGCCCCCGGTGAGGGGGACGTCGCCTTCGTGTCCACCACCGGCGTGCAGCTGCACCTGCTCACCGCCAATGCCGGTGACGAGGACCCCGACGAGACCTACGGGTACCGGTTCGTCCCCTACGACTGGACGGACTGGGAGGACCTGGAGGGCAACACGCGCCAGGACACCGAGCCCAAGCCCCCGCTGGAGACCGGTGGCGAGGAGGCCGACCACGAGTGGTTCCTGGACCAGGGCAGCGAGTCCCACGAGGACACCCTGCACGAGAGTCTGGTGTGGCCCGCCGAGCTGCCCACTGACACTGACGGCATGCTGGAGGTGCTCGCAGACTTCGGGGAGGGCCCGGTCGACGAGTCCCTGCCCGCAGTGGCCAACGCCGTGGACCGGCTCTACGAGTCGCGTCCGCTGTCCGGCGCGGAGGAGGCCGCCGTCCAGCGGGTGTTCGCGGAGGTCGCCGACGTGACCTACCTGGGCACCGCCACCGACACCCTGAACCGTGAGGGTGAGCTGTTCTCCTTCACCGTGGAGGACGACGGCCGGGTGACCGAGGTCCGGTACATGTACGACGCCCTGGACGGCGCGCTGCTCTACCGCGACACGACCCTGCTGGAGGAGGGCCCCGGCTACGGGGACGCCGCCGACTTCGGGCTGGAGTACCCGCTCCTCACCGAGCAGATCGGGTTCGTGTGGTCGGGCTGGGTCGGCGAGATCGGCCAACGCCCCCGACGGGAGG
>NZ_ANAE01000195.1 GCF_000341265.1 Nocardiopsis prasina DSM 43845
CGGCCAGCAGGAGTTCGGCGGCCATGGGCACGATGCCGATCAGGACGAAGGCGGGCAGGAAGCACAGACCCAGTGGGGCCACGACGAGGACCCCCAGTCTCTCGACGCGGCCGGTGGCCTCGGCTCTGGACCGTCGCCGCAGGTCCC
This sequence comes from Nocardiopsis prasina DSM 43845, assembly GCF_000341265.1. Lineage (GTDB taxonomy): Bacteria > Actinomycetota > Actinomycetes > Streptosporangiales > Streptosporangiaceae > Nocardiopsis > Nocardiopsis prasina. The sequence goes on from NZ_ANAE01000195.1 coordinate 148, forward strand.
GCACGTGCCGGTCGAGCAGCTCGGCCACGGGCGCGCCGGTCACGGCGGGCCCAGCCAGGG
>NZ_ANAE01000196.1 GCF_000341265.1 Nocardiopsis prasina DSM 43845
ACCAGGGGCGCTGGCAGTGCCGATCGCTCCCAGGCGGGTGAGGGCTCGGCTCCCAGTCTCAGTTGGTCCCTGACCGCGGACAGCTCCGCACCCAGGTCGCCGCGTGCCGCTCCGGCCACCGCACCCAGGCAGGCCGGGAGCGTGGCTCCGGCCCGGACCCCCGACGCGAGCAGTCCGATGAGCACGGGGAGGTCGTCGGTGACCGGTAACCGTGGGGAGCGTTGTCGGCTCTGACGGGAGCGCCACCACAGGTAGGCGCCCGCGCCCAGTGCGGCGAGCACGCCCACCCCTCCGAGGAGGGCCACCAGCAGTGTCGCGGCACCGACCAGGGCTACGACCCGCAGCCACGGCCCCGCCCCGCGCCTGATTCCAGCCCCCCGCCCGACGTCGTTCTGGGGCTTGGGGGTGCCGAGCACCTGTCGGAGCACCCGTGGGCGGTCCGAACCGCACAGGACCCACACCGATCCCACCGCGAACAGCACCGCCAGCACCTCCAAGAACATCCCTCCTCCTTCGTTGTTTGCCAGCGGAGTCCGACCACAGTTCGCCCGTCCCGGGAACCCACCTCCCCTGCTGGCAGGGGAGTACGATCCTCGGTCGCTCCCGTCGCTCCCGTCGCTCCCGTCGCTCCCGTCGCACCCTCAGCGGTCGGATCCGAGGCCATGCAGCACCCCTCGCGCGAGGCATGGACGTCGGGTGTCCGGGTCCAGCGGCCCCCAGCGGATCCCGGCGCACTCGACTCCCCGATAGCTTCGGTGAGCTCGGACATCAGAGGTCTGGGCTGAGAGGACCCTGCCGGTACCGGGTCGACGCGACTCCTCACTCCTGGGCACCTGCGTGAGGCGCGGACGCCTGAGGTCCGGGCCGAGAGGCCCCTTCGGTTCCGATGACCGGATGCCCGGGACGGCGGTGCCCGTCTGGCTTCCCGAAGCCTCGGAATCGTTGGTCTCGTGCGTCGCACCGGGTTCACGCCACCGCTCCTCGGACCATGCGCAGGGTCCACCAGGCACCCAGGATGTCGAGCAGTATCCCGACGCCCAGGCAGAGCAGGCCCACGGGCGTGGTGAACAGGAACACCAGCGGTGAACCGCCCAGACCCGCCGACATCGCCATGCCGACCAGCGGCAACCCGGCCAGCACCAGGGCGGTGGTGCGCGGACCGGCGGGCCGCGCCC
>NZ_ANAE01000197.1 GCF_000341265.1 Nocardiopsis prasina DSM 43845
CCGACCAGCGGCAACCCGGCCAGCACCAGGGCGGTGGTGCGCGGACCGGCGGTCCGCGCCCACACCTCGGCGCGCTGCTCCTCCCGTTCGGTCAGGCTCTCCGCCAGTTCGTCCACCACCCCGGCCAGCCCGGCGCCGGTCTCCGACGCCACCTCCCAGCAGGCCGCCACATAGGAGAGCGCCCACAGGTCCTCCTCCTGCTCGGCGGCCCTGCGGAGTGAGGCCACGTCCGACACCGCGCCCACCAGCGGACCCGTCTCCAGCACCGCGACCCGCAGAGCCGTCTCCGGGGGCTGCCCGGAGCGGAGCTCGACCGCCATCACCCGGCAGAGCTGGATCACCGCCCGCCGTCGCTCGGCTGCCTCCTCGCGGCGGGTGAGCAGGGCGCGGAGCGGTGCCAGGGAGGGCCGGGGGAGTGCACGGCGCGGGCGCCGTGGCACGAGGCCCGCCAACCGGTACCAGCCGGTGCGGGGCACGGACCAGGCCAGGGCGGCCGCCAGCGTCAACACCACGAGGAGGGTCACCGCATCCACCCCCGGCCCAGGCGGGCGGCCACCTCCTCAGCTCCGGGGTGCTCGTGTCTGCGCCCGTCCGCGGCGAAGGCCACCGCCGGTTCGGCCCGCACCAGTCCGGAGGGTTCCCGGCGCAGGACCCTCACCTCGGAGAGGCGGCGCCCGCAGTGGTCCCTCACCAGGTGGACCACCAGGACCCCGGTGGCGGCGAGCTGGCTGTGCACCGCGCCCCGGCCGAGCCCTGCGGCGCACCCCATCGCCTCGACGCGGGCGGGCACCTCACCGGCCCCGTTGGCGTGGAGCGTTCCCGCGCCGCCCCGGTGGCCGGTGTTGAGGGCTCCCAGCAAGGAAACGATCTCCGGGCCGCGCGCCTCACCGACCACCAGCCGGTCCGGGCGCATGCGCAGCCCCTGCCGGACCAGGGTCTCCAGTGAGACCTCCCCGCTGCCCTCGATGTTGGGCGGTCGGGTCTGGAGGCGCACCACGTGCGGGTGCTCGGGGCGCAGTTCGGGGGAGTCCTCGGCGAGCACGATCCGCTCCTCCGGGTCCACCAGCGACAACAGGGAGGAGAGCAGCGTGGTCTTCCCCGTCCCGGTGCCGCCGCTGACCAGGAAGGGCTCACGGTGGGAGACGAGGGCGCGCAGCAGGTCCGCGCCGGAGGCGGTGAGGGTTCCGCTGGCGGTCAGCTCCCGGAGGCCGAACACCCTCCGGGGAGGTATCCGCAGGGAGAGACAGGCCCCCTCGGGGGCGATCGGCGGCAGTACCGCGTGCAGTCGGGCCCCGTTGGGCAGACGGGCGTCCACGTAGGGTGCGGCCGCGTCCAGGCGGCGGCCCGCCTGGAAGGCGAGCCGCTGGGCGAGCCTGCGCACCTCGTCCTCGGACGTGAAGCGCACGTCCCGAACCCGGCGCAGCCCCTCTCCGGAGTCGACCCAGACCTGGTCCGGGCCGTTCACCAGGACGTCGGTGACGTCCGAGGTGAGCAGCTCCTCCAGGGGTCCGGCACCGGACAGGTCGGCGGCCAGCCGACGGGTCATCGCGAGCAGCTCGCGGTCGCCCAGGGCTCCGCCCTCGGAGCGGATCGCCGCGGCGACGTTGGACGGGGTGACCGGCGTACCGGACGCCACGAACCGGTCGCGGACCCGGTCCAGCACGCTGTTCACCTGAGGTGGGCCCTGTGTGGGCGGGGTCGGCGCGCGGTTGGTGAGTCGGCCCCAGACGGCGTTCACCGCGCCTCCCGTTCGGTGACGAGGGAGCCCACGACCTGGTCCGCGTAGCGCGCCAGCGGGGAACGGGGGTGCCGGGCGGGGACCTCGCCCACACGGAGCACCCGGGACAGTCCCGGTTCCGGTGGCAGGTCGGCGCCGAGCTCCACCCCGAGGGTTGTGGTGACCATCCCGGTGGAGAGGCCGCCCCGGGCACCCCGCACCACCGCCCGCACCCGTGTCGTCTCCTGCCGCAGGCGGTGGGTCATCCGCGCGGCGGACACCACCGAGTGCACGTCCGCCGGAACCACCACGAGCACGAGCGTGGAGTGGTTGAGGAAAACGGTGGTGCCGGGGTCGAAGCAGCGGGGCAGGTCCGTCACCACGAGGTCGGTGCCCCTGCGTGCGGACTCCAGGGCGGCCCGCGCGGCCCCGACCGGCAGCGGGTGCCCCTGTTCGGCGCCGTCGCTCCGCGCCCACGTGAGCACGTCCACCCGGCCGACCCTGGGAAGGCCGTCGCGCAGTGTCCGCCAGGGAACCCGGCCGCGCTGCCGGAGCAGGTCCGCCCATCCGGTCTGGGTCCGCGGGTCGGTGTGGTCGCAGCCCAGGTAGATGTCGGGCCCGCAGCCCAGAGGGTCGGCGTCGAGCAGGGCCGTGGCCAGGCCCGCCCGCTCACCGGCGAGGGACAGGGCGACCGACAGCAGGCTGGCTCCGGCGCCGCCCCGGCCGCCGACGACCGACACCACGGGAGCGGGGGAGCGGTCGGAGACGGAGGAGAACAGGTCAATGAGGGCCGACTCGTCCCTGGGCAGCAGGTAGACGCCTTCGCCGCGGGTGTCCCCGGTGCCGTGGGCGACCACCGCGACACGGGGGTGGGGCGGGGGTCCGGCCGCGCGCAGGGCGTGGTCCAGGTCGTGGCCGACCACGACGAGCGGGGAGCGGCCCCAGGCGCGCAGGGCCTGGTCGGGGTCGGGGGCGACGGTGACCTCGGTGGCGGCCGCGGCCGTCAGCCGGAGGAGGTCGTCGAGGAGGGCGGGGTCTGCGGTGGCGATCAGGGTGCGCTGCGGGACGTCCATCGGGCCTTCCGGGAAGGGAGGGAACCTGCCCTTTCGACCTTCGCCGAACCGGGGGCGCGGCGGAAGCCACCGATGCGGATCTGTGGATAACCCGGTGCGTTGTCGCGGAACGGTCGGGGGAGTGAGGAGGAGGCGGAGGCCGGAGGCTGCCCCACCCGGCGGGCGGGACACACGTACGGGGGCTGTCGTGTGTCCCGGCCCGTCAGGTGAGACGGAGCGGAGGACGTCGAGCGGACCCCACAGGGGGAACTGGGGGCCACTCGGTTCCGGCCTCGGGGGGACAGGCCGGAGTCCGCTCTCCGGGGAAGGGTCCGTCGGGAGCGCTGGCGTGAACGCACGGCACCCCGTGCGGGGTGTCCGGGTTCGTGCTTCTCGCGAGGAACGACGGCGACGCAGTTTCGCGGGCGCAATGTCCGTATTGGCGGCTTGTGTCCATAAAGACGGTAAGCTCGGATTTTTGGCCCGTCGCAGTCGACCCTTCGCGCAACTCCGGAACAGACGCTATCACGAGACACTGTCTATGGGATCGGGAATCCAACAGAGAAACTTCGTCCCGCCACCTTTTGGAAGAAGGGTCCTCGGTCTTGCAACAAAGGAGACGGGGCTCTGGGTCGTCCATGAGTGCGGGTTGAGAAGCCGTGTTCCACAGGCTCGCATAGGCCCTTCCCAGGTTTGTGGATGCTCTGTTTTCCCAGGTGGGGTCATATGTGGTGGCGCCTGCTAAGTCACTCCCGCCCATCAGAAACGGCACCCCGGACGGTCATCCGGAGTGCCGTTCGCATGCACGTGCATGTGCGTGAGCAATCAGGAAACATTCGCGCACGGTCAAGCGTGATCGAAACGAGACGCGTTCGCGCTACTGCTTGTTGGTAAATCAACTGAGTGGGTGAACTGCCGAATATCCGATGGCACTCCGGAGTGCGGTACGAACGAACACGGTTCGGTTCGACTCCGGCCGGGATCACCCGCGCTTGAGTGCCTCGCATGTGGCGAGGGAGTCCTGTGCACCGGCCCGCACCGCGCGGCAGCAGTACGCGACCCACGCGGCCACGCCCTCGGCGGTACCGGCCATGTACCCGCGCAGCGCCGGGGCGTACTCGTCCCTCAGCGTCTGGTGGCCCAGCTCGGACGTCACCAGGGACTTGGGGTCCAGGCCCCGCTCCACCAGGGTCAGCCGCTCGGCGGCGCGCGCCACCAGCCCGTCCCCCCAGCCGAACGGCCGGATCGCCATCAGCTCGCCGTGCACCAGCGCCGACGTCACCAGGGCCGGAACCCTCGTGCGCGCGCCCAGCAGCGCGTACAGGCCCTCAAGGCGAGCGGATGCCTCCGCCGCGCTCGGCGCCGGACCCAGGTCGAGCGGGTCCTCGACCCGCTCACCCTCCAAGCGGGGTCGACCCAGGGCGTCCTCGGACACCGCGTCCGCCGCAGCCAGAGTGTGCAGTCGCGCCAGCGCCTGCCGAGGGGCCTGGGGCCAGGTGTCCACCATCGTGCCCAGCTCACCGCCGATACGGAGCGCGCCCTTGATCCGGGTGTCGTACACGTGACCCTCGCGGATCTCGTCCATCGAGACCTCGGCGCCCTCCAAAGCGGCCGACGCGCACGCGCCCCGCAGGGAGGACTCCATGGACACGTCGCTGCTCCGACGGCGCAGGATGCGGTGTCCCAGCAGCCTGTCGACCAGGGTCCGCGTCTCGTTCACCGCGTCGCTCACCCCGGGGAGCCCGGCGATCCGGGACAGTGGGTCGGACAGGGATGCAGAAGTCGATTCGCTCACGGAAGCCAACACTACGCGTCGGTAACACCGTGCGCTCCACGGCCCTCACCGGTCCCACAGGGACCGCTCGTCGCGGACCGGTGACCGTTCGCCGACCGTTCGTCGCGCGCCCGCGCCGCGCCGCCGCTGGACGCGGACCCGGCTGTTCCCCCGGTATGGACCACATGATTAGTCTGGACCCAAAGCCAACGTAAGGAGAATCACAGTGGCCGACAGCACTCCCCCGAGCCAGGAGACACTGTCCAACCTTCTCCACGAGACCAGGAGTTTCCCGCCGCCGGCGGACCTCGCCGCGAACGCCAACGTCAAGGCGGACGCCTACGACGCGGCTGCCGGTGACCGCCTGGGCTTCTGGGAGGAGCAGGCCCGGAGGCTCCAGTGGGAGCGGACCTGGGACACCGTCCTGGACTGGAAGCCGCCCTACGCACAGTGGTTCGTCGGCGGCCAGATCAACGCCTCCGTCAACTGTCTGGACCGGCACGTGGAGGCCGGGATCGGCGACCGCGTCGCCCTCCAGTGGGAGGGGGAGCCCGGCGACAGCCGCGCCATCACCTACGCCGAGCTCAAGGACCAGGTGTGCCAGGCGGCCAACGCCCTCACCTCGCTCGGCGTGACCAAGGGCGACCGCGTCGCCATCTACATGCCGATGATCCCCGAGACCGTCGTGGCCATGCTCGCCTGCGCCCGCATCGGCGCCGTGCACATGGTCGTCTTCGGCGGCTTCTCCGTCGACGCTCTCGGCCAGCGCCTGGACGACAGCCAGGCCAAGCTCGTGATCACGGCGGACGGCGGCTACCGGCGCGGCAAGCCCAGCGCCCTCAAGCCCGCCGTCGACGGTGCCGTCGCCGACCGCCCCGCCGTCGAGAACGTCCTCGTCGTTCGCCGCACCGGCCAGGACGTCGAGTGGAACGAGCGCGACGTGTGGTGGCACGACGTCGTCGAGACCGCCAGCACCGAGCACGCCCCCGAGGCGCACGACGCCGAGCACCCGCTGTACATCATGTACACCAGCGGAACGACGGCGAAGCCCAAGGGCATCCTGCACACCACCGGCGGCTACCTCACGCAGGCCTCCTACACCCACTGGGCGGTCTTCGACCTCAAGCCGGAGACCGACGTCTACTGGTGCGCCGCCGACATCGGCTGGGTGACCGGCCACTCCTACATCGTCTACGGCCCGCTCTCCAACGCGGCCACCGTCGTCATGTACGAGGGCACCCCGGACACCCCGCACAAGGGCCGCTTCTGGGAGATCATCGAGAAGTACAAGGTCACCATCGCCTACATGGCGCCCACGGCGATCCGCACCTTCATGAAGTGGGGCGACGAGATCCCCGCCAAGTACGACCTGTCGAGCCTCCGGGTCATCGGCTCGGTCGGCGAGCCCATCAACCCCGAGGCCTACATGTGGTACCGGGAGAACATCGGCGGCGGCAGCACCCCGGTCGTCGACACCTGGTGGCAGACAGAGACGGGCGCGATCATGGTCAGCCCGCTGCCCGGCGTGACCTCCGGCAAGCCCGGAGCGGCCATGCGCGCCATCCCGGGCGTCGTCGCGGACGTCGTGGACGAGCACGGCGAGTCCGTCCCGGACGGTGAGGGCGGCTTCATCGTCATCCGCGAGCCGTGGCCGGCCATGCTGCGCGGCATCTGGGGCGACGACCAGCGTTACAAGGACACCTACTGGTCGCGCTTCGAGGGCCTCTACTTCCCGGGTGACGGGGCCAAGAAGGACGAGGACGGCGACATGTGGCTGCTCGGCCGCGTGGACGACGTCATGCTCGTCTCCGGCCACAACATCTCCACCACCGAGGTGGAGTCGGCCCTGGTCTCCCACCCGAAGGTCGCCGAGGCGGCCGTCGTGGGCGCCGTCGACAAGGTGACCGGCCAGGCCATCGTCGGCTTCGTCATCCTGCGCGGCGGTGCCGAGGAGGTCCCGGCGGACCTGGTGCAGGAACTGCGCAACCACGTCGGCAGCTCGCTCGGCCCCATCGCCAAGCCGGCCCGGCTCCTCGCCGTTCCCGAGCTGCCCAAGACCCGTTCCGGCAAGATCATGCGCCGCCTGCTGCGCGACATCGCCGAGGAGCGCGAGGTCGGTGACACCTCGACCCTCACCGACTCCTCGATCATGGACGTGATCGCCAAGCAGCTGCCCTCCGCCAAGAAGGGCGACTGAACGGCCTGACCGACCGACGCCGCGCGGCCCCGCCGCGCCCCCGGTCCGGCCCGGACACCACGGCGCCCCGCCCCTTCCGAAGGGACGGGGCGCCGTTCCCGCTCACCCACGTGACGAAACCGAAGCCCCGGGTTTTGCGTGCCGTGAGAGACACGGGTGGGAGGGCATGTGCGAGGATGCGGAGGATCATCCGCGTGTACGGACCGAGAGAAGGGAACCCCCACGATGGTGGACAAGCCGGGTACCGGTCGACCTGGCACTGCCAGCGACTCCGACCGTTCCATCGGTGAGCTGGTCTCCGACGCCACCGACAACCTCTCCCGCATCGTGCGGCTGGAGCTCAGGCTCGCCAAGCTCGAGGCCAAGGCCGACGCGACCAGGATCGGCAAGAGCGTCGGCGAGTTCGGGGCCGCGGCCTTCGTCCTCCACCTCGTCCTGATCCTGTTCTCGGTCACCGCGGGACTCTTCCTCGCCGAGGTCGCCGGGTGGGCCTTCTGGCTCTCCTTCCTGACCGTCACCGGCTTCTACCTGCTGATCGCCGCCGTCCTCATCCTGGTCGCCGTGATCAACCTGCGCCGCCGCCAGGGCCTGGCCCGCACGGCGCTCACCACCTCCCGGCTCATGGGCATCCTGCGCGGCGAGATCCGTCCGCCCAGGGACGGGTCGGTCGAGGCCGCCTCGGACAGCGAGGCGCCCGAACCCGCCGGCCGTTAGTCGCCGGTGCTGGACGACTCGGCCGCCTACGTCGACGGCCCCTGGTCCCACCGGACGGTCAGTGCCGCCGGCGCCCGGTTCCACGTGGCCGAACTCGGGGAGGGCCCCCTGGTCCTCCTCCTGCACGGGTTCCCCCAGTTCTGGTGGGCCTGGCGCGCCCAGCTGACCGGCCTGGCCGAGGCCGGGTACCGCGCCGTCGCGGTCGACCTGCGCGGTTACGGAGCCAGCGACAAGACACCGCGCGGTTACGACCTCGTGGGATTGGCCCAGGACATGGCGAGCCTGGTGCGCGCGCTCGGAGCGGCGAACGCCGCCGTGGTCGGCCACGGGGTCGGCGGACTGGTGGGCTGGACCCTGACCGCCCACCACCCCGGTGCGGTCCGTGCCCTGGCGGCGGTGTCCGCGCCCCACCCACGCCGCGCCGCACGTGTCCTGTTCTCCGGAGGTCCGGGCACCACGCACATGCTCCGCGCCCAGGTACCGGTCCTGCCCGAGCACCGCCTCCTCGCAGACGGCTGCGTCCGGGTGGGCGAACTGCTGGACTCCTGGTCCGCCCCCGGCTGGCCGGACCGGGAGACGGAGGAGCGCTACCGCCTCGCGTTCGCCATACCGAAGGTCTCGCACTGCTCGCTGGAGTACCACCGTTGGATCTTCCGCTCGCGGTTCCGCGCGGACGGGTTCAGGTACGCGATGAGCATGCGCCACCCGGTGCGCGTCCCCGTCCTCCAGCTGCACGGAGCCCTGGACCCGGTGTGCCCGCCCGGGACGGCACGCGCCTCCGGGAAGTTCGTGCGAGGCCCCTTCCGGTGGGTGGAGGTGCCGGAGGCCGGACACTTTCCGCACGAGGAGCGCCCGCTCGAAGTGGAACGCGCTCTCGTAGGGTGGTTGCGGGAAGTCGACGGTGGGCTCGGCGTCGCCGGTGAACGGGGCGTCGACGGCGAACGGCGGTGAGGAACGTATGACCAGGAGATCTCGGCCCGGGGCCGACGGCGTCCGCGATCGCAACGAGTCCGGGCAGGCGCAGAACCAGCGCCCGCGTGATCGCTACGGCCGTCCGATGCCGCACGGCAGCGTCGGTGAGGTCGACCGGGTGCCCGACGACGCGGAGTTCACCGTGGAGGAGGGCGTCGCGGAGGCGCAGCTCCTGCTGGACGGCGGATTCGCGTTCACCGCCCACGAGGTTCTCGAAGCGGTCTGGAAGTCCGCGCCGGAACCGGAGCGGGAGCTGTGGCGGGGCCTCGCGCAGACGGCCGTCGGCGTCACCCACGCCCAGCGCGGCAACAGGGTGGGCGCCGCCCGGCTGCTCAGGCGCGGTGCGGACCGCGTGGAGGCCTTCGGGCCTGAGGCGCCCCACGGTGTCGACGTGGCCGGGGTGGCCGCGTTCGCCCGGGGGCTGGCCGACGACCTCGACTCCGGCAGGGCGACCTCGGGGGACGGGATCGACCCCTCGGGGATGCGGTTGCTCCGAGCGTAGTTCCGTTCGGACCGAAACCCCTTTCTCCGCCTTTCACAGAGGCGGGTCCGCTGCCCCGTGTCAGTGATCCGTGCGCGAACTGGGGGATCGATGTTGTGCGCGGGGCTGATGGGTGGGATGAGGCCAAAGGGACAACTTCCCTGTTCCTGGCTTTATGCGTACTTTAACGTTAACATCGAGTTAACGTGTTATGCGAGGCTATGCAAGCCCAATAATGTCGCTAAAGGCATTTATCCGATTCCCAGGATCACCGTGAGATCACATCTTTAATCTCTCTTGGGCAAATGCCGAACCGGCTCTCTGCTTTATTCCCTTCCGTGCGTAGAATCCCCGGATCACCGTCCGCGCGTGCGTGACTGCGGGCGGCGTTCACCACACAGGAAGGTGGCACCGCTTCGACCCCGGCAAGCGTGCCGTCGAGCCAGTTCAGGAGCCTTACGGACGGCGGTACGTCCACGGCGGTGCGCGGCACCGGAGCCCACACGGCCCGACGTCCCGCGCGCCTTCGACAAGGGGCCGAAAAGGACGTGCCCGTCTCAAGGAGGACGGATTGTCTGGGCTCAACCTCGCCACAGGAAGTGGCATGGCACTGGCACTGGAGGGTCGGGACCTCACACTCGTCATCCTCGTCATGGTGGTCGCGCTTTTGGCGCTCGCCGTCGCGGGGATGCTGGTTCGTGAGGTACTCGCCGCCGGCCAGGGCACCGAGCGAATGCGCAACATCGCGGTCGCGGTACAGGAAGGAGCCGCGGCCTATCTGAAACGGCAGTTCCGCACCCTCGCGGTGTTCGTCGTCGCCATTCCCCTTCTCCTGCTGCTGCTCCCGGCCGACACATGGGCCATCGCGGTCGGCCGGTCGGTCTTCTTCGCCCTCGGCGCGCTGCTCTCGGCCGCCACCGGGTTCATCGGCATGTGGCTCGCGGTACGCGGCAACGTCCGGGTGGCGGCCGCCGCCCGGGGAGGAACGGAGAGCGACAACCACACCGCCATGCGGATCGCCTTCCGCACCGGCGGCGTCGCGGGCATGATCACCGTGGGCCTCGGCCTGTTCGGTGCCGCGCTCGTCGTCCTCCTCTACCGGGGAGACGCCCCCATCGTCCTGGAGGGCTTCGGCTTCGGCGCCGCCCTCCTCGCGATGTTCATGCGTGTCGGCGGCGGCATCTTCACCAAGGCCGCCGACGTCGGCGCCGACCTCGTCGGCAAGGTCGAACAGGGCATCCCCGAGGACGACCCGCGCAACGCGGCCACCATCGCGGACAACGTCGGTGACAACGTCGGCGACTGCGCCGGCATGGCGGCCGACCTCTTCGAGTCCTACGCCGTGGTGCTGGTCGCCTCGCTCATCCTCGGTCGCGTCGCCTTCGGCACCGAGGGCCTGGTCTTCCCGCTGCTGGTCCCGATGATCGGTGTCCTCACCGCCATCATCGGCATCTTCATCGTGGCGCCCAGGACCCGGGACCGGAGCGCGATGACCGCGATCAACCGGGGCTTCTTCATCTCCGCCGCGATCTCCGCCGTCCTGGTCACGGCCACCGCCTTCTGGTACCTGCCCAGCAGCTTCGAGCAGATGTCCGGGGTCAGCGACACCGTCCTGCAGGAGATCTCCGACGCCGGGACCAACCCCGACCCCAGGTTCATCGCGGTCGCGGCCGTCCTCATCGGCCTCGTGCTCGCCGCCGCCATCCAACTGCTCACCGGCTACTTCACCGAGACCGACAAGCGTCCGGTCAGGGACATCGGGGAGAGCTCGCAGACCGGTGCGGCCACCGTCATCCTCTCCGGCATCTCCGTCGGCCTGGAGTCGGCCGTCTACTCGGCTCTGCTCATCGCCGGCGCCGTGTACGCCGCCTTCCTGCTGGGCGGCGGGTCCATCACCCTGAGCCTGTTCGCCGTCGCCCTCGCGGGCACGGGCCTGCTCACCACGGTCGGCATCATCGTCGCGATGGACACCTTCGGCCCGGTCTCCGACAACGCCCAGGGCATCGCCGAGATGTCCGGGGACGTCGAGGGCAAGGGTGCCGAGATCCTCACCGGCCTCGACGCCGTCGGCAACACCACCAAGGCCATCACCAAGGGCATCGCGATCGCTACGGCGGTCCTGGCCGCCACCGCCCTCTTCGGTGCCTTCCGCACCTCGGTCCAGGAACGCCTCGGGGACACGGAGGTCTTCTCCCTCTCCCTGGACCAGCCCGACGTCCTCGTCGGGGTCATCATCGGCGCCAGCGTCGTGTTCTTCTTCTCCGGTCTGGCGATCATGGCCGTCGGCCGCGCCGCCCAGCGCGTGGTCCTTGAGGTGCGCAACCAGTTCCGCACCCGCCCGGGGATCATGGACGGTACGGAGAAGCCCGAGTACGCCCGGGTGGTCGACATCTGCACGAAGGACTCGCTGCGGGAGCTGGTCACCCCCGGCCTCCTCGCGGTCCTGGCGCCCATCGCGGTCGGCTTCGCCTTCGGGTACGCCCCGCTCGGCGCCTTCCTGGGCGGCGCGATCGCCGCGGGCGTGCTGATGGCGGTGTTCCTGTCCAACTCGGGCGGCGCCTGGGACAACGCCAAGAAGCTCGTGGAGGACGGCCACCACGGTGGCAAGGGTTCCGCCGCCCACGAGGCGACCGTCATCGGCGACACGGTCGGCGACCCCTTCAAGGACACCGCCGGACCGGCCATCAACCCGCTGCTCAAGGTGATGAACCTCGTCGCCCTGATCGTCGCGCCCAGCGTGGTGATCTACGCGGACAACGTCGCCCTGCGGGTGGCGGTCACCGTGGTCGCGGTCGGCGTGCTGGTCGGCGCCGTCCTGTGGTCGAAGAACCGGGGGTCGGGCACCGAGACCGACCTCGCCGAGACCAGCGGGGCCTCCGCCCCCAAGGGTGCCCCGGAGGCCGGAGACGGATCCGTCTCCGGTGGCGGGGACCAGGGCGCGGACGCCGTGAGTGGTGACGTCGCCGACCCGGCCGACGAAGACGGCGGACACAGGGAGGAGGCCCGGGCGGGGGAGACCAACCAGGGCTGAGACCCGGACCGGAGCACCTGACCGGACCCCTCCCCCACTGCAAACGCGGGGTGGGAAGACGGACGGGGGCGAGGCCGGTCCGAAGCGATGACGCGGCCGTCCGGGGAGACCCGGGCGGCCGCGCCGCGTCCTGGGGTGAGGGCGCGGCACCGGTCCGCAGGGGCGCACCTAACCTGAGGGAACGCGTCCGTGCGGTACCCGGCGGAGCGGTCAGACAACAGGGGTAGCCGGAGTCGAAGGAGTTGGCCTTGTCCGGGATGAAGGGTTTGTTGGTCATCGTGGGGGCGATGGTGGGCTTCATGGCCCTGCTCGCCATCGTCGCGACGGTGTTGACGCCATGAGCCGCACACTGCTGCTCATGCGCCACGCACAGGCGGAGGACGGTCACGGGGGCACCGACCACGAGCGCGCGCTCACCGATCTGGGCAGGGAACAGGCACGGCGGGCGGGAGTGCTGCTCGCCGAGCTCGGGCACGCCCCGGACCACGTGATCTGCTCGACGGCCAGGCGCACCCGGCAGACACTCGACGGAGTCCTCGGAGCCATGGACCCGACAAGAGGGGGCGGGGCCGCCGTCGACTACTCGGAGGCCGCCTACCTCGCAGGGGTCGACCAGCTCCTGGAGTTGGTCAACCAGGCGGACGCGGACGCCGGCACGCTCCTGGTGGTCGGGCACAACCCGACCATCGCCCAGGTGGCCGCGTCCTTCGTGGGCCCCGAGGCCCTCATGGCGTATTCCCCGGGGACGGTGGCGGCGGTGTCACTGGAGGTGGAGTGGTTGTACGCGGCGCCGGGAACGGGCGGCGGGAGCATCCTCAACTGATGTGACCCGGGTCATGCGGAGAACCGTTTGCGCGACACCGGGCCGAGGGGTAATGTTCTCCGAGTCGCCTCCGACCGGCCCAAGGTCGCAAGGGGGATCAGGATCTTCTCGATCGAAACGAACACGGGTTCTCCGTGGGCGTGATCGGATCTTCGAGTCAGACAATCTCCGAAACACACCGGTTCGAGCACTGCTCGGGCCATGTAAACTCGGAG
>NZ_ANAE01000198.1 GCF_000341265.1 Nocardiopsis prasina DSM 43845
ATGGTGACGGGGCTGGTCATCACCTCGCTGCTGAGCACCTCGCGGAGCATGGCGCCCATGAACTCCTGTTGGCGGTCGATCCGCGACAGGTCGCTGCCGTCGCCCTGGGAGTAGCGGGAGCGCACGAAGCCGAGCGAGTCCTCACCGTCCAGGTTCTGGAGTCCGGCGTCCAGCACCAGGTGCGCCTTGGGGTCGTCGATCGGCTCGGGGATGCACATCTCCACCCCGCCGATGGCGTCGACCATGTCCTTGAAGCCGACGAAGTCCATCATCAGGAAGTGGTCCAGGTGCACGCCGGTGACCTGCTCGACCGCGTTCCACTGGCAGCCCACCCCGCCGAAGGTCATGGCCGAGTTGATCATGCCCTGCTGGGGCTGCATGCCCTCGTAACCCTCCGCTGCCTCACAGCCGGGCAGGTCGACCATGAGGTCGCGGGGCAGGTTCACCAGTGTGGCGGCGCCGTTGTCCACGTTGATGCTCGCGATGAGCATGGTGTCCGGCCGCTCGCCCTCGGCGGCACCGTAGTCGGCGTTCTCGCCGGAGCGCACGTCCGAGCCGATGACGAGGATGTTCAGGACGCCCTCGACGTTCGTGGGCCGGTCCCACTCGTCGGTGTCGACCTGGGCGGTCGTGATGTTGCCGATCAGGCCCTGGTACCAGCCGTAACTACCGAGGCTGGCGATGATCGCCAGCGCGGTCACGACGCACGCGACCCACTGTGCGGCGGACAGCCGGGAGGTGCCCAGGGCACCGGAGCTGCGAGGGGCGGAGCGTCTTCCAGCCATGCGAACCTTCGAGGGTGCGAGGAGACCTAGAGGGGGGCGGGTCAGGGCAGCCAGGGCGTGTCCGGGCGGCGCGCCCGCCGGAGCGGCGGGCGTCGAGAGGCGGTACACGGCCCGAGGTCGCGGGGGTCCCTGCGGAAACGCCGTGAACGGATGCTAACAGCAGCTCGGCACGGGTGCGCACGCGCGTGCGCACAGCGCGCGGAGGGTGCGTACGGCGCGTGCTCGCTCAGTAGCGGGTCGCGACGGTTCCGGCGGCGCGGTCGTGCAGGCCCCGCGTGTCGCGGTCGTAGACCACGGCCGGGATCACCAGGCACAACAGCAGGGTGCGCACCGCCATGGAGGCGAACCAGGGCCAGGAGCGCTCACCGGTTCCGCTGATACCGACCCCGACGAGTCGTCGCCCGATCGTGGTACCGAACAGCGTGAGCAGGACGAGGTTCATCGCCGCGAACACCACCAGCGTGGACAGGGTGGTGAAGTTGGTCAGCGCGATGGCCTCGGGGTCCCCCCCGGCGGCAGCGGCCGCGGCCAGTTCCTGGCCGACCAGCCCGAAGCTGATGGCGACCCACACCAGCATCGCGGAGATGGCCCAGTCCAGGGCGAGGCCGACCAGGCGGCGCATGACCCCGGGCACCGAACCGCTCCCGCTCTCGGGCAGACCCAGCCGGTTGCCGCGGTAACGGAAGTCGTCTTCGGAGACCGTGGGGGCGCCGCTCCGGCTCTTGTCGCTCATGCCTTTCACGCTATCCGCCCCACGTCACCCTCCGCGCGCGGGCCCGCGCGAGCGGTGTGACGTGCCACGGGAGAGGGTGTGTCGCCGGTCACTCCGAAAGATCCGGGTGCCCCGGTTTCTCCCCAAAACAGGCGGAATCACCGTTACGGGACCACTGGCCAACGCGGGCGACCGGCTCCGTAACATGCAGGAAACAATCGAGACACGGCGTGGAAATCACGCGCTCCTAGCTTCGATGACGAGGCCGGGAGACGGCGCGTGGTTCGACATGGCCGCGATGGTGCGGCCCGCGAACCCGCCGTCTCAGCTATCTGCACGGAGGTTCCGTTTTGTTCAGCAGCGTCGAAGAGGTTCTCGCCTACATCCGAGACGAGGACGTCAGGTTCCTCGACGTCCGGTTCACGGACCTGTTCGGAGGCGTGAACCACGTTACCCTCCCGGTCGAGAACGTTGACGAGTCCACGTTCACCGACGGTCAGATGTTCGACGGTTCCTCGATCCGCGGCTTCCAGGCCATCCACGAGTCCGACATGCTGCTCCTGCCCGACCTGAGCACCGGTGTCCTGGACCCGTTCCGCAAGCACAAGACGTTGAACATGACGTTCTTCGTGCACGACCCGCTCACGCTGGAGTCGTACAGCCGCGACCCGCGCAACGTCGCCCGCAAGGCCGAGGCCTACCTCAAGGGCTCGGGCGTGGCCGACACCGCCTTCTTCGGCCCCGAGGCCGAGTTCTACATCTTCGACGACGTCAAGTTCGAGACGCGTGCGAACACCGGTTACTACGAGATCGACTCGATCGAGGGCGCCTGGAACACCGGCTCCGCGATCGAGGGCGGCAACCGCGGCTACCGCCCGCGCTTCAAGGGCGGCTACTTCCCCGTCGAGCCGGTCGACCACTACAGCGACCTGCGCTCGGACATGGTGCGGACCCTGATCGACTCCGGTATCGAGGTCGAGCTCCAGCACCACGAGGTCGGCACCGCCGGGCAGGCCGAGATCGGCATCAAGTTCGGCACGCTGCTTGAGCAGGCCGACAAGGTCCAGCTGTACAAGTACATCGTGAAGAACGTCGCGAACGAGGCCGGCAAGACCGCCACGTTCATGCCCAAGCCGCTCTTCGGCGACAACGGTTCCGGCATGCACTGCCACCAGAGCCTGTGGAAGGACGGCGCCCCGCTGTTCTTCGACGAGGCCGGCTACGGCCAGCTCTCGGACACGGCCCGCTACTACATCGGCGGTCTGCTCAAGCACGCCTCCGCGCTGCTGGCCTTCACCAACCCGACGGTGAACTCCTTCCACCGCCTGGTTCCGGGCTACGAGGCCCCGATCAACCTGGTCTACAGCCAGCGGAACCGCTCGGCCTGCATCCGCCTGCCGCTCACCGGGTCCAACCCGAAGGCCAAGCGCATCGAGTTCCGGGTGCCGGACCCCTCGGCCAACCCGTACCTGGCCTTCTCGGCCATGCTGATGGCGGGCATGGACGGTATCCGGAACAAGATCGAGCCGCCGGAGCCGGTCGACAAGGACCTGTACGAGCTGCCCCCGGCCGAGGCCGCGGCGATCGAGACCGTCCCGGCGTCCCTGGACGCCGCTCTGGAGGCCCTGGAGGCCGACCACGAGTTCCTCCTGGAGGGCGGGGTCTTCACCAAGGACCTGATCGAGACCTACATCGACTTCAAGCGCACCGAGGAGATCGACTCCCTGCGCCTGCGTCCGCACCCGCGCGAGTTCGAGCTCTACTACGACATCTAGCGACACCCCTCGGGGCCGGTATCCAGTTCGGGTACCGGCCCCGACCCGGTTCCGGGGCATGGTTCCCCGATGCGGCTACCGTTGACGCGTGGCAAGGGACGGAAGAACCAACATGACAGCGGGCGCGCTCGCTCGACGCGGTTTCAGTGACAGCACCCGGGCCCTGCGGCTGGTGGAGGAGGCGGGGCTGGACGCCCTGGCCGACACCGAGGTGATCGGCGCCCTCGCGGCCGCGGCCGACCCGGACCAGGCGCTGCTGGGCCTGCTCCGGCTGCTGGAGGCCGCCCCGGACCCGGAGGAGGTGCGCGCGGCCCTGCGGGAGGAGCTGGACCTGCGCACCCGTCTGTGCGGCGTCCTCGGGGTCAGCCCGGCGCTCACCGACCACCTGGTGCGCCACCCCGGCGACTGGCGTGAGCTGCGCGGGGCCGACGCCGCCCGGACCCCGGACCGGGAGGAGCTGCGCCGGGGGCTGATGCACACCGTGGGCGCGCGGCCCGACGATCCCGCCCCGGTGGCCGACCTCTCTTTGGGGCTGGGCGGGGACGACGACCCCTCGGCGGTGCTGCGGCACACCCTGCGGGTGGCCTACCGGCGCCGTGTGCTGCGGCTGGCCGGGCGTGACCTGACCGGGGTGAACACCGTGGACGAGGTCGCCGCCGAGCTGGCCGACCTCGCGGCGGCGACCCTCGACGCGGCGCTGGCGGTGGCCCGCGCGGAGTCCCCCGAGGACGCCGCGCTGTGCCGTCTGAGCGTGATCGGCATGGGCAAGTGCGGCGGGCGCGAACTGAACTACGTCAGCGACGTGGACGTGGTGTTCGTGGCCGAACCCGCCCTGGGCGAGGACGGCGTGCCCGCCGACGAACAGGAGGCCCAGAGGGCCGCGACGCGACTGGCCACGGCCATGATGCGCGTCCCGTCGGAGACCGACGCGGAGGGCACCCTGTGGGAGGTGGACCCGGCGCTGCGCCCGGAGGGCCGCAACGGTCCGCTGGTTCGGCCGCTGGCCGGACACCTGGCGTACTACGACCGCTGGGCCAAGACCTGGGAGTTCCAGGCGCTGCTCAAGGCTCGGCCGATCGCCGGTGACGAGGGGCTCGGTCGACAGTACGCGGAGGCGATCGCCCCGCTGGTGTGGGAGGCCTCCGGCCGCAAGGACTTCGTGGAGGACGTACAGGCCATGCGCCGCCGGGTGGTGGCGCACATCCCCGCTGGCCAGGCCGAGCACGAACTGAAACTGGGCCCGGGAGGGCTGCGCGACATCGAGTTCTCCGTGCAGCTGCTCCAGCTGGTGCACGGGCGTTCGGACGAGCGCCTGCGGTCGGGCAACACCCTCGAGGCCCTGGCGGCGCTGTCGGAGTACGGATACGTGGGGCGGCGGGACGCGGCCGGGCTGTCCGACGCCTACCGGTTCCTGCGCCGGGTGGAGCACCTGTTGCAGTTGGAGCGGCTGCGCCGGACCCACCTGATGCCCGATCCCCAGGCCCCGGACGGCCCGTCGCGGCTGCGGCAGCTGGGTCGGGCCCTGGGGTTCACCGCCGATCCGGTCCGGGAGCTGACCGGAGCCCGCAAGCGGGTGTCGGCGGAGGTGCGCCGCCTGCACGAGAAGCTCTTCTACCGTCCGCTGCTGAACGCGGTGGCCGCCCTGCCCGAGGACGAGATCCGGCTCTCCGCCGACCAGGCCGTGGAGCGGTTGGGCGCACTGGGGTTCGTGGATCCGCGCGGGGCGCTGCGCCACCTGGAGTCGTTGACGTCGGGGCTGTCCCGCCGGGCCGCCATCCAGCGCACGCTGTTGCCGGTGATGCTGGGGTGGTTCGCGGACTCCCCCGACCCGGACGCCGGGTTGCTCGGGTTCCGGCAGGTCAGCGATGCCCTGGGCACCACGCCCTGGTACCTGCGGCTGCTGCGGGACGACGTCCGGGTGGCCGAGCGGATGGCGTGGCTGCTGGGCA
>NZ_ANAE01000199.1 GCF_000341265.1 Nocardiopsis prasina DSM 43845
GCCCCCGAAGCGGTGGCCATGCTGGGCGACGACGCCGACCTCCGGCGCCGGGAGACGCGGTCGCTGATGGCCGAGGCGGACGCGGCCCTGCGCCGCTACGACACCCCGGAGGAGAAGGTGTCCGCTGTGCGGGCCCTGCGCCGCCGGGAGCTGCTGCGCACGGCCGCCGCCGACCTGCTGGGGGTGTGCTCGGTCGAGGAGGTGGGCCGGGCCCTCACGGGGATCGCGGCGGTCACCATCGACGCGGCCCTGCGCGCGGCCTACACCAAGGTGGTGGCCGAGTCCGGCGGTGAGGAGCTCACCCGGGTGTGCGTCGTCGCCATGGGCCGGTTCGGCGGCGGTGAGCTGACCTACGCCAGCGACGCCGACGTGATGTACGTGCACGACCCGATGCCGGGCGCGGACAAGGGCGCGGCCACCAAGCAGGCCTTGGCGATCGTGCGGGAGCTGGCCCGGCTGCTGGAGATGCCGCAGGCCGAGCCCCCGCTGAAGATCGACACGGACCTTCGGCCCGAGGGCAGGAGCGGACCGGTGGTGCGCACCCTGGACTCCTACGCCGCCTACTACGGGCGCTGGTCACAGGTGTGGGAGAGCCAGGCGCTGCTGCGGGCGCGGCCGATCGCCGGGGACGAGGGGCTGCGTTCGGCGTTCGTCGCGCTGATCGACCCGCTCCGCTACCCGGAGGGCGGCGTGTCCCGTGCCTCCGTGCTGGAGATCCGCAAGCTCAAGGCACGGATGGAGGCCGAGCGGCTGCCGCGCGGGGCGGATCCGACCCTGCACACGAAGCTGGGCCGGGGCGGGTTGTCCGACGTGGAGTGGGTGGCGCAGCTGGTGCAGCTGCGGCACGCGCACGAGTACCCGGACCTGCGCACCCCGCAGACGCTGCCCGCTCTGGCGGTGGCGGTGGCGCACGGGTTCCTGGCCGCCGACGACGGTGTGGCCCTGGAGCGGTCGTGGCGGCTGGCCTCCCGGGTGCGCGGCATGGTGATGCTGGTGCGCGGCCGGGGCGGCGACTCGATCCCGCACGACCTGCGGGTGCGCGCGGCCCTGGCCCAGGCCATGGGGTTCGGCGACGACGACGGGACCGACGCGGACGGCGAGGGTACCGAGGAGGACGAGGCGGTGGCGGAGGGTCCCGAACAGGAGGGCCCGGCCGAGCAGCTGACCGAGGCCTACCTGCGGACCACCCGGCGGGCGCGCGCCGTGATGGAACGCGCCTTCTACGACGACTGAGGGGCGCCGCGGGCGGGGAGGGTGACCGTGACGGTGAGCCCTCCCCCCTGGTCGGCCCGGCGCGGACGCAGGTCCAGGGTGCCGCCGTGGACCCGCACGACCCGCGCCACCAGGGCCAGGCCCAGGCCGTGTCCCTGGCCGGACCCGATCCGTCCCGCGCCACGGAGGAAGGGTTCGTGCAGGCGGGCCGCGGTCTCCGGCGTGTACACGGGCCCGGTGTTCTCGACCCGCAGGACGGTGTCGCCGGTGCTCCGGTCGCGACCGGTGGTGACCATGGCGGTGCCGGTGTCCCCCTCCCCCGGGGTGTTGTGGCGCAGGGCGTTGCGCACCAGGTTCTCGGTGAGCTGGGTGAGCAGCGCGGTGTCGCCGACCGTCGGCGCCGGGACGAGCCCGTGCTCCAGCCGGACGCCTCGACGCAGCGCCTCCTCCTCGCCCTCGGCCAGGACCCCGCGCGCGATCTCGGCGAGGTCGGCGGGTTCGGACACCGCGGTGACGGCGTTGGCGTCGGCCAGCCGCAGCAGCGCCTCGGTGAGGCCGATCGCCCGGGCGTTGGTGAGGTCCAGCCGTTCGAGCAGGCGCGGGTGGTCCTGCCCCTCCGGGTCGCGCCGGGCCACGTCCAGGAGGGTCGCGTTGACCGCCAGCGGGGTGCGGAGTTCGTGGGAGGCGTTGGCGGCGAACCGCTCCTGGACCTCGAAGGCGTCCTGGAGGCGGTCCAGCATGTGGTCGAACGCGTCGGCGAGCTGCCGGAACTCGTCGTTGCGCCCGGAGAGGGCGACCCGGTGGCCCAGCCTGCCGGTGGTGGCGATCAGGACGGCGTCGTTGATCCGGTTCAGGGGGCGCAGGACCCATCCGGCCAGGATCCAGCCGCCGACCAGCCCGATCACCGCCAGCACCAGCAGGACGCCCCCGGAGATCCGGACGACGGCCTCCAGGATCTGCCCTCGGGCCGCGATGGGTTGACCCAGGTCGCTGGGGTTGGCTGCGGTGAGCGGATAGTCGGGCACGTACCGCAGGACCGCGTACACCCCGACCAGCACCGTCAGACCCGCCACGACCACGAACCCGGCGTAGCCCAGGGTCAGGCGCAGGCGCGCACTGACCCGCACCCCGCCGTCGCTCACTTCCCCTCCCCGGTGTCGACCAGGCGGTAGCCCACCCCCGGCACGGTCACGATGGGGTCGGGTTCCCCCAGGGCCCGGCGCAGCTGGGACACCGTGACACGGGGAGCGCTGGTGAAGGGGTCGGCGTGCTCGTCCCAGACCTTCTCCAGGAGGGTCTCCGCGCTGACCACTCCTCCGTCCGCGCGCATGAGCAGTTCGAGGACGGCGAACTGCTTGCGGGGCAGCCGGACGTAGCGGCCGGAACGGTAGGCCTCCCGCCGGTAGGGGTCCAGGCGCAGGTCGGCCCGCTCCAGCACCGGCTGGACGGTGGCCGCGGGTCTGCGGGCGAGCGCGCGCAGGCGCATGACCAGCTCCTCGACCGCGAACGGTTTGGTGAGGTAGTCGTCGGCACCCAGGGAGAAGCCGTCCACCTTGTCCCGGAGCCGGGCGGCGGCGGTGAGCATGAGCACCCGCGTGCCGGGACGGTCGCGGGCGATGACCGCGCACACCTCGTCCCCGTGGGTGCCGGGGAGGTCCCGGTCCAGGACGACCACGTCGTAGTCGTTGACCCCGATCCGCTCCAGCGCGGCGTCGCCGTCCAGGGCGACGTCGGCGGCGATGGCCTCCTGGCGCAGTCCCGCCTGAAGGGCCTCGGCCATGAAGACCTCGTCCTCGACCACCAGCACACGCATGCGGTTCCCCCCGTCACTCGGCCAGCGACCCAGTGTAGGCAGGCGGGGTGTTGCGAAAGTGTTGGCTCGGCGGCACACACCCGTGCAACATCCTCCCTGGTGGTCTGGGCCCTTCGGCGCCGAGCACGGGGTTCGGCCCATGGAGGAGGGACGTGCCATGCGCTTTCGAACGACCGTTCTGACCACCGTGGCCGCCCTGGTGGTGGCCCTTGCGGGGTGCGCGGCCTCCGGGACGGCCGACGCGGGCGAGGCGGGCCCCGGGAAGTCCTGGACGCGGGACCTGCCGGTGACCCGGCTGACGCCGCTGGGCGACGAGGACGGGTTCGTTCCCGAGGGCGGCGGCCTGGATCCCGCTGACGGCGTGCCCGCGCTGTCCGAGCTGGACCCGGACCTGCTGGAGGCGGTGCGCGAGGCCGCCGACGCGGCGCTGGAGGAGGCCGGGATCGAGGTGCTGGTGACCAGCGGGTGGCGCAGCGAGCGCTATCAGCGCTACCTGCTGGAGTCCGCGGTGAAGGTGTACGGAAGCGAGGAGGAGGCGGCCCGGTGGGTGGCCTCCCCCCAGGACTCCTCGCACGTCAAGGGGGCCGCTGTGGACGTGGGGCTCACCGACGCGGCGTACTGGTTCGTCGAACACGGGGCGAGGTTCGGGCTCTGCCAGACCTACGCCAACGAGGTGTGGCACTACGAACTCACCGTGGAGCCGGGCGAAACCTGCCCGACGCCGCTGGAGGACGCGTCGGCGGGCTGAACCGGGCCGGGCCCCCCCGCCAGCGCGGGGGTGCCCGGTGGTCTCAGCGCTGACCCCAGGTGACGGCGGTGGCCGGGCCGACCCGGTTGTCACCGGGCTCCCAGTCCGCGCCGCCGTCCGGGGAGACCCTGACCAGCTTCCACTCCGTCTCCGAACCGATGGTGACGGGGCCGGACCACTGCGGGTAGGTGGACGCGTCGGTGCTCAGCGGGGCGCCGTTGGCCGGGTCCCAGGACCCGAGCTCGGGGGTGGAGCCGACCACGTACACCTCCTGGCCGAACCGGGTCTCGACGGTCGCGGTCAGGGTGTCGGGGGCACCCGGCTCACCCGGTTCGCCCGGCTCACCGCCGCCGCAGTCCTGCTCGCACTCGCCGCCCACGTGCAGCGCCAGAGCGCCGTCGGCGGGGACCGTCGCGCTGACCTGGCCACCGGAGACCGTGGCGGTTCCGGGGCCGGAGGCGTTGTCGTACTCGCCGTCCGGGAGCGAGGTCGGGGCGGTCAGCGACCAGGACCCGCCCGAGGCGTTGAAGGCGGCGAATCCGGCCGCACCGCGGTCGAAGGCCACTCGGGAGGAGCCCTCCCGGACCCGTTCGGTCAGGCCCGTGCCGTCCACCGCCGCACGGAAGGCCACCATGCCGCTGACGGCCTCGTTCCGGTGCTCGCAGACCCACGCGGAGCCGGAGCAGTCGCTGTCATCGGTGACCCACCCGGCGGGGTTGCCGTCCTGCTCGCCCACACTGGGCGGGCCCTCGGTCACGTTGCCCTCGAAGTCGTAGCTGGACATCACCACGGGGGTGCCGTAGGGGTGCGCCAGCATGAAGGCGGTGGCGAGGTAGTAGCGGTCGCCGTCCACGTACGTGAGGGTGGGCTCGTAGCGCTGGGTGTCGTGGTTGTCGACGAAGACCACGGCCTCCTCCGAGGTGAGGCCGCCGTGGTCGGGCATGTCGGTGAGCCCGGCGATGTCACCGTTGGCGAAGGCCGAGGCGACGGAGCGCTTGTAGTCGAAGTTGGTGACCTGCCCGTAGGGCGTGTAGGCGGTGTAGGGGATCGTCTGGTCCCCGTAGACCTCGTGGAACACCCGGGGGGCGCCGCCGAAGCCGGGGACCTCGTCCAGGGCTCCGACGATGGCGCCCATGTCGTCCTCGGGCACGTGCTTGGAGGCGTCCACCCGGAAACCGCCGACCCCCATGGCGACGAGGCCGTTCAGGTACCGGACGATCTGGTCACGGACGTGCGGGGAACCGGTGTCGAGGTCGGCCAGGTCGAGGAGCTGGCAGTTCTGCACCTCGTCCTTGTCGTTCCAGTTCTCGATGGTGTCGTAGCAGGGGCCGAAGTCGTCGTAGGAGTAGGCGGCGGTGCCGTCCCCGAACAGGTCGGGGTACTCGTAGCGCTCCCACTCCGTCCCGGCGCTGCCGGTGCTGGTGCCCTCGGCCGGCCCGGTCATGTGGTTGATGACGGCGTCCACGTAGATCCGCACGCCGTTGTCGGCGCAGGTGGAGACCATCTCCTGGAAGTCCTCGGCGGTGCCGCGCCGTGTGTTGTCGATCCGGTAGGAGACCGGCTGGTAGTCCTGCCACCAGGGGTGGTTGCCGCCCTCGGAGAAGGGGACGACCACGTGTTCCTGGGGCGGGGAGACCTGGACGCCGCCGTATCCGGCGGGGCCGAGGAAGTCGGCGCACTCGGCGGCGACGGAGTCCCAGTTCCACTGGAAGAGGTGGACGATGGTGTCCCCGTTGCCGTTCTGGGCGGGGTTCTGCGCGGAGACGGGTTCGGCGTCCTGGGTGGCGGCCGGGCTGGGAACCGCCAGCAGGGCGGCTCCCAGCAGGGCCGCTCCGGCGAGGGCGCCGACGCGGGGTGTTCTCATGTGCGCTCCTTGGGGGAGGTGCTGCATTCTCTTGCAGTTTCCGCAAGAGTTTGCATTGAGGTAACGAAGGTAACAGACCAACTCCCGCCTGTGAACACCGCGTGAACGGCGGCTCAGACGCACACATGGTGGAAACGCGGCTCTGATCTGGACGAAAGGAGCTGCAAGATTTTCCAGACGAAAAAGCCGGTGGCGGTCCGGAGCACTCCGGACCGCCACCGGCGACAGACCCGTGCGGGCGGGTCGGGTGCGGCGTCTACCAGAAGACCGCCACACCGATGTTGACGATGGCCAGGACCCCGGCAATGATCGCCAGGTTCTTCGCGGGCTTGCGCAGGTTGAGCACACCGACGACCACCACGGCCAGGGCGATGACGAGCTTCACGCCGATCTTGACGTGGTTGAGTTCGCCGATGTCGGCCATCTCGGCCACGCCGACGAGCAGCAGGCCCGTGACGAACTGGAGCAGGGCGCTGTGCAGCAGCACCTTGGTGGCCTTGACGTTGTCGGTCATCAGCTGCATGAGGAAACCGGCGATGATCCCGGCCAGGCCGATCATGTGCAGGAACACGAGCGCGGAGTAAAGGAAGTCCATACCCGCACACTACTACGCGTTGTAGTTGAAGCTCCCGTCTTTCTGACGCAGTGACGTAACAAATCAGACACCCACCCGGTCAGGTTCTGCGGGAGGCGCCCCACTGGCGCCACAGCAGCCAGACCAACAACATCAGCACCCCCACGCCCACCGCGCGGACGAGACCGTCCCGGTCCATCAGATCCCCCACCCGTGAGAGCACCGTGGGGTCACCGACCAGCAGGGTGTCGCTCGCACAGGCCGCGGGTTCGGCGTCCCGGTCCAACAGCAGGCAGGCCGTACTCACCACCCGCTCCCCCACCTCGGCGTCCTCGGCCACTCGGACCCGGACGGTGTACACCCCTTCGCCCTCCTCCGGCAGGTCCACCCTCCAGTTGGCCACGCCCTCCTCGACGATCCCGCCCTCGCCCACCTCCTGGACGGTCAGGGGTTCGGGCACGTGCTGCGCGAGCAGGCCCTTCTCCACCTCGACCCCCGCGCCATTGACCACGGTGGCCCGGTAGACGACCTCCTCGCCGGGAAGCGGCGGCTCGTCCACCCCGGACAGGGACAGCCGCACGGCGTCCGCGTCCCCGAACCCACCGCTGTCCGCGACGGCGGGGGCCGCGCACAGCACGGCCGCGACCAGCCCCGCGACGACCCCTCCGGCCCTTCGCCCGAACGTGCCCCGTCGGTCGGTCCCGCAAGCGACCCGAGTCATCCCACGCCCTCCTGAGATTCACCACTGGGGCCGGTCAGGCAGCCCCCCGCAGGAGACGACCGGCCACCTCACACACTTGTCCGGCTCAGGGCCCCGGAGTCAAGGAAGTGCCGGGGCGTTTGGCGAATCGGCCGTGCCCACGCGGCGCTTAGGACGGTTCCCACCCGTCTTAGGACGCCATCCCCCGGGCCGGGCGGGGAACCGCTGATTCCTACCGATGCGCCGGGTCCGTTCTTAGCCGGATCGTGGAGGTCATCGGGGCGGGACACGGGTTCGGCCCCGCAAACGGCTCCCGCGCACCCGCTGACCCAGAGGAAGAGGAACCACCACCATGACCTTCGAGGACCTGCGCGCCGCCACCGCCCGCGCGCTCAGCGACGAACGCCTGCGCCAGGCCGAACTCAGCCGCCGCGCGCTCCGAAACCAGTCCCCTCTTCGTCGGCCGCCGGGACCACCTCCGTCTCCTGGCAGACCAGGCCCAACGCGTGCGCACCGGGTCACCGGAGACGTTGCTGGTCGGCGGGGACGCGGGGGTCGGCAAGAGCCGCCTGGTCTCCGAGTTCGCCGCGACCCGGCCCGCCGGGACGGTGTTCGTCGGCGCCTGCCTGCAGTTGGGTGTGGACGGCCTGTCCTACGCCCCCTTCACCGCCGTGCTCCGCCAGATCCTGCGCGAACGCGGGCGTCCCCCGTTCGACGCGGCCGCACCGGGCGGGACCGGTGAGTTCGCCCGGCTCCTCCCCGAACTCGGCGAGCCCTCCGCCGACCACCGGGAGAACCGGGGCATCCTCTTCGAACAGGTGCTGCGCCTGTTCGAGCAGGTGGCCGGGGAGGCGGGGGTCACCGTCGTCCTGGAGGACCTGCACTGGGCGGACGGCGCCACCCGGGACCTGCTGGTCTTCCTCGCCCGCAACCTCTCCCGGCCCGGGACCCAGGTCATCGCGACCTACCGCAGTGACGACCTGCACCGCACGCACCCGCTGCGGCGGCTCCCTCCACANGTGCGTGGGCCGGATCGTGCTGGAGCCGTTCACCCGGGAGGAGGTGGGCGCCCAGGCCACGGCGATCCGGGGCGAGGAACTGGAACAGGACGCCCTGGACACGCTCTTCCGACGCAGCGAGGGCGTCCCGTTGTTCGTGGAGGCGCTGGCCGCCGCCGAGACCTGCCCCTCCGACGACGACCCCGACCTGCCCGACCACTTCCGCGACCTCTTGCTGGAACCGGTGCGCCGCTTCGACGAGACCACGCTGTCGGTCCTGCGCGTGGCGGCGGTGGGGGCCGTGGCCGACGGTATCGAGCACGAGGTGCTCCAGCACGCGGTCGACCTGCCCGAGCGTGAGTTGGAGGCCGCCCTGCACACCCTGGTCGACTCCAACGTGCTGCGCCCCCATCGCACCGGCTACCGGTTCCGGCACGCGCTGCTGCGCGACGCCGTGCACCACGAGATCCTGCCCGGGCCGCACTCCCGGCTGCACCTGCGCTACGCGCAGCTCATCGACGAGTACCCGGACGCGGTCCCCAAGGACCGCCGCGCCGCCGAGCAGGCCCACCACTACCACGCCGCGCAGGACCTGCCCCGGGCCATGGAGGCCGCCTGGCGGGCGGCTGTCCAGGCCAGCAGGACGCTCGCCTTCGGCGAACGCCTGGGCATGCTGGACCGCGTCCTGGCCCTGTGGGACCGGGTACCCGACCCCGGCGACCGGGTGGAGGGGCACAGCTGGGCCGAGGTCGTGAGCCAGGCCGCGAGCGCGGCGATCTCCGCCGACCGCCACCGGCGCGCGCTGGAGCTGGTCGACGAGGCGCTGGCGACCCTGCCCGAGGACGCCGACGACGACGTGACCCTCGCGACACGGGCGATCCTGCTGCGCAAGCGCGGGCAGGCCCGCTCCACCAACGTGCGCGGCGGCGGCTTGGACGACCTGGTGCGGGCCCTGGAACTGCACCCGCCGCACATGCCGGAGTACAGCCAGCTCCTGGCCATCCTCGCCCGGGAGAGCGCCATGCTGCGCGAGGACCGGGAGCCGACGCCCGCGCAGCGCATCCTCCAGGAACTGAACGACACCGGCCGCGGCTCCAGCACGTTGGCCGAACTCGCGATCGAGGCGGCCGACGGCGGCAGCCNCGACGCCCGGATCACGTTGGGCGGGGTCCGCATGCGCGACGGTGACGTCGAACACGGGCGCCCTCTGGTGGAACGGGGCATGGCGGAGGCCATGGAGCTGCGTGAGCCCTACATGGAGGCGCGCGGAGCAGGGAACCTGGGCCACTTCCTGCGTGAACTCGGTCACCACGAGGAGGGCCTGCGCGTGTTGGAGGAGTCCCTCGCCCGGCACGAGGCACTGAGCTGGGCGCCCTTCCACCGGTCCTTCAACCACCAGAACCGGGCCGAGATCCTCTTCGAGACAGGAGAACTCCGCCAGAGCCGGGAGGTCTACCGCCGCTACCTGAGCAGGAATCTGGGCGACCGCAAACACCAGCACTACATGCAGGCGGTGGAGGCGCGGGCCGCGGCCGCGATGGGAGACGTGGTCGCGGCGCGGGCCGAGGCGGGGCCCAGCGGCGACCGCTCCATGCTGGACGCGCACCGGATGGACATCGTTCAGCTGCGCACCACGGGGATGCTGGACGCCGCCCTGGCCGAGGGTGACCTGGCCGAGACGCTGTCCCTCTCCCGGGACGTCCTGGAGCAGGCGGCCCTGGAGCGTTCTCCGGGGTACTCGTGGCCGCTGCTGGAACAGATGGCCGAGGCCGCCCGGCTGGGGGCGGAGCGGGCCCGCGGAGGAGCGGAGTACGGGGAGACGGCCCGGTTGGTGGGCGGGCTGGTCGGCACCGTCGCGGGGAGGCTCCCTCTCAACGGTCTGGTCCGACCGGCGTACGCGGCGACCGTGCGGTCCCTGCTGGCCGAGGCCGGGGGGACCGAGGCCCCGTCCCTGGCCGCGTCGTGGGCCGCCGCGGTGACGGCCTGGGACGCCACCCCCATGCGGCTGCACCGGGCACGGGCCCGGTTGCGTGAGGCCGAGGCCCGGGTCGCCGCCGGGGAACGGTCACGTGCCGTGGAGCTGACCCGCATGGTCCACGAGACGGCCGCCGCGTGTGGTGCGTCACCCTTGGCCCGCGCGGCCGAGGACCTGGCGCGCAGGCTCGGGACGGGCCTGTCCGGCGGGTCCGTGCCGCCGCCCGCGCCCGCCGGGCTCACCGCCCGGGAGACCGAGGTGCTGCGGCTTCTGGCCTCGGGCGCGACCAACGCGGCCATCGCCGAGTCGCTGTTCATCAGCCCGAAGACCGCGAGCGTGCACGTGTCCAACATCCTGGGCAAGCTCGGTGTGCCCAACCGCGCGACGGCCGGGGCGCGTGCGCGCGAACTCGGCCTGGCACAGCTCGTCCCGAACCTCCCGGTTCAGCGGTCATAATGCCTGTGCGGGGGAGGTCCGGGCAGGCTGGCTGGCGTGTGCGGAAATGCCCCGGAAATATCCGCACGGCAGACTGGCCCCGGGAGATCGTTCCCGGCACGGCTCACGTGCGCGGACCGGGCCGGGACCGACCGGCATCGAGGAGGTTTGATCGTGAATCGACAGCAGGAATTCGTGCTCCGCACGTTGGAGGAGCGCGACATCCGGTTCGTGAGGCTGTGGTTCACCGACGTGCTCGGGTACCTCAAGTCCGTGGCGGTCGCACCCGCCGAACTGGAGGCCGCCTTCTCCGAGGGCATCGGGTTCGACGGCTCCGCCATCGAGGGCTTCGCCCGGGTCTACGAGGCCGACATGCTCGCCCAGCCCGACCCCTCCACGTTCCAGGTGCTGCCATGGCGCAACGAGCCGCACGGCACCGCGCGCATGTACTGCGACATCCTCATGCCCGACGGCTCGCCGTCCCCGGCGGACCCCCGGCACGTGCTCAAGCGCCAGCTCGGCAAGGCCTCCGACCTCGGGTTCACCTTCTACACGCACCCCGAGATCGAGTTCTACCTGCTGAAGAAGTTCCCCGAGCACGGCGAGTTCCCCGAGCCCAACGACTCGGGCGGGTACTTCGACCACACGCCGCACAACAGCGCCCACGACTTCCGCCGCAACGCGATCAACATGCTGGAGGCCATGGGCATCTCGGTGGAGTTCAGCCACCACGAGGGCGGCCCCGGCCAGCAGGAGATCGACCTGCGCTACGCGGACGCGCTCACCACCGCCGACAACATCATGACCTTCCGGCTCGTGATGAAGGAGGTGGCGATGGAGCAGGGCGTGTACGCCACGTTCATGCCGAAGCCGTTCACGCAGTACCCGGGCTCGGGCATGCACACCCACCTGTCGCTGTTCGAGGGTGACCGCAACGCCTTCTACGAGCCGGGCGCGGAGTACCAGCTCTCGAAGGTCGGGCGCGGGTTCATCGCCGGGCTGCTGCGACACGCCGACGAGATCGCGGCCGTCACCAACCAGTGGGTGAACTCCTACAAGCGCATCTGGGACGACCCGGCCGCCTCGGCCGGCATGGGCGGTGAGGCCCCGGCCTACATCTGCTGGGGGCACAACAACCGCTCGGCCCTGGTCCGCGTTCCGATGTACAAGCCCGGCAAGTCGAACTCCAGCCGGATCGAGATCCGCTCGCTGGACAGCTCCGCCAACCCCTACCTGGCCTACGCGGTGATCCTCGCCGCCGGGCTGAAGGGGATCGAGGAGGGCTACGAGCTGCCGCCGGGCGCCGAGGACGACGTCTGGGCCCTCACTGACTCCGAGCGCCGCGCGCTGGGCATCAAGCCGCTGCCGCAGAGCCTGGACGAGGCGCTGCGCCTGATGGAGAACAGCGAGCTGGTCGCCGAGACACTGGGCGAGCACGTCTTCGACTTCTTCCTGCGCAACAAGAAGTCGGAGTGGAACTCCTACCGACGCCAGGTGACCCCGTACGAACTCCAGAGGTATCTGCCCACGCTCTGACCGGGTGCCGGGCTTCGCGGCGGGGGGTATTCCCGGAAGGAGTGGCAAGCACGTCACATACCCCGGGGGGTAGAATTCCTACCAAAGCTGTCGACTATCCCTTCTCCCCTCCTGGAGTCACACACACATGATCGAGTCCGTCGACGCAGCGACCGTCAGAGCCAGGCTCGACAGCGGGTCGGCCCCGCTCCTGGTGGATGTGCGCACCCCCGCCGAGTTCGAGGGCGCGCACATCCCCGGGGCGGTCAACCTCCCGCTGGGCGAGCTGGACCAACACGCCGGGCGGGTCGCCCGGGACGCCTCCGAGCAGGTCGTCCTGGTGTGCCAGTCCGGACCCCGCGCCGAACAGGCGCGGCGGCGGCTGGCCGCCGCCGGAATGGACGACGCCGTGGTGCTGACCGGCGGCATGAACGCCTGGGCGGCCGCCGACGGCCCCGCCGTGCACGGGCCGCAACGGTGGGCCCTGGACCGCCAGGTGCGCCTTGTCGCCGGTTCGATCGTGCTGGTCGCGGCGCTGCTGAGCCTGTGGTGGACCCCCGCCGTGTTCGTGGCCGCGTTCGTCGGCGCCGGGCTGGCCTTCGCGGGGATCACCAACACGTGCGCCATGGTCCACCTGCTCTCGAAGCTCCCCTACAACCGGCCGACCGAGCGGGTGGACGTCGAGGCCTCACTGGCACGGATCAGCCGAGCCGGTTCCCGGACCTGACGGTCCACCCGAATAGCCGCCCGGGAGTTCAGGTCTGGAGCAGGCCGAACTCCCGGGCACGCGCCACCGCCGCCGTCCGGTTGGCCACCCCCAGCTTTCCCATCGCGTTGCTCAGGTGCACGCTCACCGTCTTGGCCGAGATGAACAGTGCCTCCCCCACCTCACGGTTGCTCAGCCCCTTGGCCACCTCCACCAGGACCTCCACCTCACGTGGGGTCAGTCCGGCGGGTGGTGCTGTGGTGGCCGATCGGGGCAGGACCGCGCGCATCTCCGCCACGAACTGGCGGGCGAAGTGCAGGTCGAGCTCGGTCAGCAGCCTCTCGGAACGGTGCAGCAGCTCCCGGGCACCACTGGTGTCCCCCGTCTCGTACGCGGACCAGAAGGCCCCGAACAGACACGCGTACCGGGTCAGCCCCCTCGCCCGGCCGACCAGGGGCAGCGCCCGTTCCCAGTGCGCCAGCGCCAGAGCCGGGTCCTCCTCCAGGAAGGCCCTGCTGGTGGAGCCGATCAGCTCTCCCACCGGTGAGACAGGCCAGTCCTCCCGGTCGAGCTGCGTCGACAGGGCCCCGGCCAGTTCGTCGGCGAGGACGCGG
Source organism: Nocardiopsis prasina DSM 43845 (assembly GCF_000341265.1). Taxonomy (GTDB): domain Bacteria; phylum Actinomycetota; class Actinomycetes; order Streptosporangiales; family Streptosporangiaceae; genus Nocardiopsis; species Nocardiopsis prasina. Next base: position 13,155 of record NZ_ANAE01000199.1, read on the forward strand.
TCCCCGGGGTCGGCCCGGCGCCGCAGCCGCCAGGCCACCATCGCCATGGCGGACAGACCACTGGAGCTGAACCGGACCAGGGAGAGCATGCCGATGTCGCGCTCCCCCTCCAGGATCACCCGGGCGGCCTCGGCCCACCGCTCTCCGGGCCCGAACAGCAGGAGCAGGACCCGTGTGTAGTAGTGCGGCATGTACTCCACCCAGGTGGCGGTCTCCCGGGGCAGCAGGCGGGTGAACTCGTCCTGGGCGCGCTGGCTGCCCTCCCAGTCCCCCTCCAGTGCGGTGAGCTGCGCGATGATGGCCTGTCGGCGCCCTCCCATGAGGTCCTCCCCCGCCGGGCTCGCGAGCAGTTCCGCCCGGGCCTCCTCCACCCTCCCCGAGGCCAGGAGGGCACTGGCCACCCCGTTGACCAGGCCGACGCCCTGGCTGCGGGCCACCCCCAGTTCCGTGCAGCGGTCCAGCGCCTCCCGCGCGCACGCCAGCCACTCCGCGTACTCGAACCGGCTGGCGTGGTTGCTGCCGAGGTTGTTGAGCCCGCGCATCTCCACCTGGACGGCACCCTGCTCCCGAGCGAGCCGCACCCCCTTCCGGAGCATCTCCAGAGCCTCATCGGATCCCGTGTGGTCCAGCAGGCTGCCCAGGGTGATCAGCGCGTCGGCCTCGCTCACCCAGTCCCCGCAGGCCCGCGCCTCCTCGATGGCCACGCGGGCGACCCGCTCCGCCTCGGCGTCGCTGCCCCTCAGCATGAGCACCGACGCGGTCGTGGCGCTCACCACGGCCCGCTCCGGATGTCCGTCGGGGACGAGCGCGGCGGCCGCGCGCAGGTCGTCCAGCGCCTCGATGCGCCCCAGTTCCTTGTAGGAGAGACCCCGCGCGACCAGGAAGCGGGCGACCAGTTCGGGATCGACCCGGGGGTCGAGGTCGGACAGGGCCTCACTGGCGTGCTCGACCGACCTGCGCAGGCTGCCCGCGATCTGCGCCGCCCCACACACCCCCAGGAGCAGTTCCCCCTGGGAGAGCCCGAGCAGATCGGCGGCGTCCGGGACCAGCTCCCACAGCTCAAGCACACGTTCGAGCAACGCCAGGTGCTCGGGGTAGGCGCTGGCGTCCCGCGCCCGCTGGGCCGCCTCCCACGAGGCGGCCAGGGCCCTCGGGTGGTCGTGCGCGGCGTAGGCGTGGTGCGCCAGCTGGGCGACTGTCTCCGTGCGGGCCAGACCCGGGACGCCACTCTCCAACGCCTGCGCGTAACGGCGGTGGGCACGCACCCGCTGGCCCGGCAGCAGGTCGCCCTGGACCGCCTCGGCCAGCAGTGCGTGCCGGAACAGGTAACCGGTCTCGGTGGCGCTCAGCACCCGGGCGTCCACGGCCTCGCGCAGCGCCTCGTCGAGGTCGTCCTCACCGACCCCGGAGGCCTCGGCGACCTCGGCGAGCAGCCCGTGGTCGACCCGGTCACCGGCGATCGAGGCCAGCCCGAGGACCTTGCGGGTGGTGGGGGCGAGGGGTTCCACCCGGCGCATGAGGAGTTCGCGCGGGCCGTCGGGGACGGCGCCTCCGGGGGCGGCGAGGAAGGACTCCACGAACAGCGGGTTGCCGCCGCTGCGCTCCAGGAGCAGGTCCAGCGCTGCGGGGTCCGGGGCCCGCCCCCGCAAGGCGGCGGCCTGCTCGGCGACGGCCTCCCGGGTGAGGGGGTCGAGGTCGAGCCGCGTCACCCGGGGCAGCCGCTCCAGCTCGGGGAGGACCCGGCGCAGGGGGTGGGCCCGGTGCAGGTCGTCCGAGCGCACCGAGACCACCAGGTGCACGGGGGCGGGGCCGAGGTTGCGCAGCAGGAAGACCAGCAGGTCGCGGGTGGAGGCGTCCGACCAGTGCAGGTCCTCGATCACCAGGCTGAGGCCGCCCGGGTCGGCGTACTCCTCCACGTAGGTGAGCACCGCCTCGAAGAGCCTGGCCCGGGAGTTGTCGTCGGTGCCGGGGCGCCTCTGGGGGCTGCGCCCCGGGCCGGGCAGGAGACGGGTGAGATCGCTGCCTTCGCCGGGTGCCGGGCCGCCCGCCCGGACCAGCTGGCGCAGGAGCGCGGTGAAGGGGGCGAAGGCGATGCCCTCGGCGCCCAGCTCCAGGCATCCGCCCAGGGCCGCGTGCCGCAGGGGCGTGCGCTCCAGGTACTCCTCCAGGAGCCGCGACTTGCCGATCCCCGCGTCACCGCAGAGCAGGACCGTGCTGGATCCTCCCGAACGGACCCGCGCGGCGTCGGAGAGAAGGTGGTCGACCTGCTGTTGGCGGCCGACGAAGGCGGAGGGGGACATACGCCCCAGTATGCCCGGGACGCCCAGAACCGGGGCGGGTCAGAACAGTCCCAGTTCGCGCCCCCTCGCCGCGGCGGCGGTGCGGTTGCGCACGCCGAGTTTGCCCATGAGGTTGGTGACGTGCACGCTCACCGTCTTGGCCGAGATGAACAGCGCCTCCCCCACCTCACGGTTGCTTGATCCCCTGGCCACCTCCGCCAGGACCTCCACCTCACGTGGGGTGAGGCCCATCGGTGGTGCCCCGCCGCCGGGGGCGGCGGGGAGCGCCGTGCGTTCCGGAGTGGCACCGGTGGCGGCGTTCTGGTCGGGGTCGGGCAGGCCGTGGCGGGCGCGCAGGGCGCGGGTCTCCCGCTCGAAGAGCGCCATGCCGTGCCGCACGGCCAGGCGGTGGACGGTGTCGACGTGCTCGGTCGCGCGGTCGCGGCGCCCCGCCCGCAGCGCCGCCCCTGCCGCGGCCAACTGGTACTCGGCCCGCACGAGGACGTGGCCGCTGGGGACGACCGCGGCCACCGCGGCCTCGAACAGGGCCAGCGATTCCTCGGGGTCCGGGGCCAGCCAGGCCCTGGCGGCCAGCCGGACCGGAGGGGAGTCGGCGTGTTCGGGGTTCGCGGCCACCTTCTCGCTGAGTTCGCGGATCTCCTCCGCCAGGCGGCGGGCTTCGTCCCCCGGTTCCTCGGCCAGTCGCGCGACGATCGACGCGTGCCACACCTGAGTGGACCGGTAGAGGCCGTGGGCGAGGGGGGTCAGGGACCGGTCGCCAGTCGCGCTGGAGAGCAGGTCCCGGGCCATCCGTCCCGCGTCCACCAGGCGACCCTCGTACACGGCCAGCTGTTGGAGGACGGCGTGGACCGGCAGGTGCTCCACCGGAGAACTCACCTGTGCGGGAAGCACGCGGTGGAACTCGTTCAGGGTGGCCCTCAGCGCGTCCGGCCGCCAGCGGTACAGCTCCAGGTGCATGCGCAGGGTCAGCGCCCGGGCCCACGTCACCCCTCCGTCCGTGACTCCCGTCAGCAGTTCCTCGCACTCGGAGAAGCGCCCCTGGTAGAAGCGGGTGACCGCCAGCCCGCAGGCGAACGCCCCGCCCTGGGTCCGGGTCAGCCCGAACTCACGGCAGCGGCGCATCCCCTCCAGGGAGACCTGGGCGCTCTCCTCCAGCCTGTCGAGGTTCTTGAAGTACCCGCTGAGGTTGATCAGCCCCCGGATCTCGGCCGGGACGTCACCGATCTCCCGGGCCAGCCCGATGCCCTCGGCGAACAGTTCCAGTCCCTCGTCCGCGTCCAGGGGGCCACTGAGACTACCGAGGGTGATGAGGGCGTCGGCCTCACTGCGCCGGTCACCGAGCTCGCGTGCGCGGGCGAGGACGCGGCGGGCCGAACTGGCGGCCTGCTCGTGGTGGCCGCGCATCATGAAGGTGGCGGCCATGGTCGCGGCCACCCCGGGGGCGTCCGGGTGGTTGAATGTGAGCAGGATGGAGGCCTCGGCCAGGTCCTCCATCGCGCCGTCACGGCCCAACTCCTTGAGCGCCCGCCCGCGCGCGTGGCGCAGCCGGGAGACGCGTTCGAAGTTCTCCGGGCGGCCCTTCCGGGGATCGTGGACGCCGGTGACCCCGAGTTCCTCCAGTCCCTCGGTGGCGTAGCTGACCGCCCTGCGCAGCGAACCGGCGACCAGGGAGACCTCGGAGGCCCGGGCCAGCACCTGGTCACGGGGCAGGCCGACGCGTTCGGCGGCGTCGGGCACCTGGTCCCAGAGTTCGAGGACGCGTTCGATCAGCCCCAGGTGCTCTGGGTAGGCGTGCGCGGCGGCGGCGTGTTCGGCGGCCCGCCACGCGGCGGAGAGCGCGAGCGGCTGGTCGTGCGCGCAGTGCGCGTGGTGGGCGAGTTGGAGGGCCAGCTCGCTCTCGGGTACGCGCTCCACTCCCTCCTGGAGCGCCTCGGCGTAGCGCCGGTGCGCGCGCACCCGTTCGCCCGGCATGAGGTCGGTGTGCACGGCTTCCGAGAGCAGGGCGTGCCGGAACGCGTAGCCGTCCGCGGTGGAGCGGAGGATCCGGGCGTCGATGGCCGGGCGCAGGGCGGCTTCCAGGTCCTCCTCGGAGACCCCCGTACGGCGGGCGACGCTGGCGAGCAGGGTGTGCCGGACCCGGGTCCCCGCTGTGGCGACCAGGCCGAGGACGCGCCGGGTCGGTTCGGGCAGGGGCTCGACGGCGGAGAGCAGCAGGTCCCGGGGGCCGTCCGGGATGGGCGCTCCGGCGGGGTCGTGACTGGCGGCCAGGAACGATTCCACGAAGAGCGGGTTGCCTCCGCTGCGCTCGAACAGCAGGTCGAGGTCGGCCGGGTCGAGTTCCCGGCCGCGCAGGGCGGTGGCCTGGGCGCCGACCTCGTCACGGGAGAGCGGTTCCAGGTCGAGGCGCCGGACCCCGGGCAGGCGTTCGAGTTCGGGGAGCAGGCGGCGTAGCGGGTGCGTGCGGTGCAGGTCGTCGGTGCGCACGCTGACGAGCAGCTGGACGGGTGCGGGGCCGAGGTTGCGGAGCAGGAAGACGAGCAGGTCCCGGGTGGAGGTGTCGGCCCAGTGCAGGTCCTCGATCACCAGGGTGAGGCCGTGGGGCGTGGCGCGTTCCTCCAGGAAGGCGAGCACCGCCTCGAACAGCCGGGCGCGCCCCTGGTCGGCGGTCCCTGCGGCCCCGCCCGGTCCGGGAAGGAGGCGACCGATGTCGCCGGTGGGCTCGGCGGCGGATCCGCCCGAGCGCACGAGTTGGCGCAGCAGGGCGGTGAAGGGGGCGAAGGGGACGCCCTCGGCGCCCAGCTCCAGGCATCCGCCCACGGCGGAGGGGGTGCCGGACACCCGCCGCAGGTGCTCGGTGAACAGGCGGGACTTGCCGACCCCGGCACCGCCGCAGACCAGGACGGTGCGGGCGCCCTCAGGGACGGTGCGGCGCGCGTCCGCCGCGAGCTGGGACAGGTGGTGGTGGCGACCGACGAAGACGGGGGAGGGTTCGTGGACCTGCATGAGGTCCAGTATGTCCGTTGGATCCCGTCGGGGCGGGGGTCATTGGTCGGGACATCCGCGACCGGGTCCGCGGCCTCCTCTCGGTGCGCCCGCGCTAGGAGGTGCTCGCGGTCCGATCGTTCGACTCGTGGGTGGGCGGTTCCCGGGGCATCCACTTCCACACCACCGCGAGTCCCAGCAGGCCGAAGCACAGAGAGACCAGCGCCGCCGCGTGCAGGCCCGACACGAAGGCCTCCTTGGCCGGGGCGACCAGCGCGTCACCCTCCCCGCCCAACTGCTGGGCCAGGACCATGGTGGCCTCGATGGACTCACCCGCCGCCCGCACCTGCGCCGGGTCCACGTCGTGGGCCCGCTCCGTGACCGAGTCCAGCGTGGGCTCGATCCCCGCCCGGTAACGGAAGGAGATCACCGCCCCCAGCACCGCCACCCCCATGGCGGTGGCGATCTGGCGCGCCGTGTTCTGCACCGCCGACGCCGCCCCGGCCTTGGCCGGCGGAACCGAGGACATGATCGCGTTGGTGGCCGGGGTGAGCACCACCGCCATGGCCGAGGTCTGGAGGAAGAAGAACGCGATGATCAAGTACAGCGGGGTGTCCACCCGGATCTGGGTGTAGAAGGCGAAGCTGCAACAGACGGTCGCCACACCCGCCAGGGCGAGGGCGCGCGGGCCCACGTAGCGCACCAGGGTGGGACTGAGCGGGGCGAAGATCATCTGGCCCAGAGCGGCGGGAAGCACCAGGAGCCCCGCGATGAACGGAGGGAACTCGCGCACGCTCTGCCAGTAGAAGCTGAGGAAGAAGATGATCCCGGCCATGCTGAAGAACAGCACCATGACCGTGGCGACGGAGACGCTGAACCGGGGGTCCCGGAAGAAGCGCACGTCCAGAGAGGGGTCGGTGGTGCGCGACTCGTGGAACACGAACAACACCAGCACCCCCACACCCAGCACCAGCGAGCCGTACACGTCCCAGTCCGTGAGTGAGGCCCGCTCCCCCGCCGTGATGATCCCGTAGACGATCAACACCAGTCCAGGGATGGACAGCAGCACGCCCAGCACGTCCGGGCGTCCGGCGTTCTCGTTCCTGGACTCGGGGATGAGCACGAACATCAGCGACAGCCCGAGGATCACGAAGGGCACGTTGACCAGGAAGATCGAACCCCACCAGAAGTTCTCCAGGAGCAGACCGCCCGCCGAGGGGCCGATCGCCATCGCCAGGCCGACGGCGCCCGCCCACAGGCCGATCGCACGCGCACGCTCCTCGGGTGGGAACACGTTGGTGATCACGGACAGGGTCTGCGGCATCACCATGGAGGCGCCAAACCCCATCGCGGCGCGCGCCGCGATGAGTTGCTCGGGGCTCTGCGAGTAGGCCGTCAGCGCCGAGGCGGTGCCGAACACCACCAGCCCGGCCACCAGCAGCCGCCGCCTCCCCCACCGGTCGCCGAGCACCCCGAAGGTGAACAGCAGCCCGGCGAAGACCAGGGTGTAGGCGTTGATCGCCCACGCCAGCTGGGACTGGCTGGCGCCCACGCCGCGCTGCGGGTCGGAGAGGGTCTTCAGTGCGACGTTGAGGATCGTGTTGTCAGCCACGATCACCAGCAGGCAGATGATGAGCACCGCCAGCCCGCCCCACCTGCGCCGGTGCGCTGTCTGCTGGTCCACGAACACCCTTTCCGCCGTCCATCCGGTGCCGCCTGTCATGCTAACCAGCCGCCCCCTCGCGGTGCCCCGCACCGCACCGGGCTCACCGGACGGGTCCGAAAACGGCCGCCTCCCCGGGGAGGACGGCGCGGCACGTCCCGTGCGATGATGCTTGCGTGCCACCCCCGCACACCCGTTCCCCCCGCACCGGCGCCGCCGGGTGGCAGGGAACCGGTGGACGGGAGACGGGGAACATCCCCCTCTGGCACGCCGTTCCTCCCGAGGAACCCCTCCCTTCGGGGAACCGCGCGCGAGCGCACGACAACAGTTTTCGTCCACAGGTCCGGGGACACCCCCCAGCGGGTGCTTCGAGACAACGGAGGAAGAACCATCATGAGCACCACAGCCAAGACCCCCTCCGCCGGGAACGCCCTGTACGGCGGGGTCACCAATCGGCGCGTCACCATCCGTGACCTGGCCCTGGCCAAGCAGCGCGGCGAGCGCTGGCCGATGCTGACCGCCTACGACGCCCTCACCTCGCGGATCTTCGACGAGGCGGGCATCCCCGTCCTCCTCGTCGGCGACTCCGCCGCCAACGTGGTCTACGGCTACGACTCCACCGTCCCGGTGACGGTGGACGAGCTGGTCCCGCTCACCGCCGCCGTGGCCCGCTCCACCCAGCGGTCCCTGGTCGTGGCGGACCTGCCCTTCGGCTCCTACCAGGCCTCCCCCCAGCAGGCGCTGGAGAGCGCCTCCCGGTTCATGAAGGAGGGCAACGCCCAGGCGGTGAAGCTGGAGGGCGGCCAGGCGGTCGCCCCCCAGGTGGAGCTGCTGACCTCGGCGGGCATCCCGGTCATGGGCCACATCGGCCTGACTCCGCAGTCGGTCAACACCCTGGGCGGCTACCGCGTGCAGGGCCGGGGCGAGGCCGCCGCCGGTCTGCTCAAGGACGCCAAGGAGCTGGAGCGCGCGGGCGCGTTCTCCGTCGTGCTGGAGGCGGTCCCGGCCGATCTGGCCGCCGAGGTCACCGAGCAGCTGGCGGTCCCGACCATCGGGATCGGCGCCGGTCCGTCCACCGACGCCCAGGTGCTGGTGTGGCAGGACATGGCCGGGCTGAGCCCCCGGGTGGCGAAGTTCGTCAAGACCTACGCCAACCTGGCGGAGACGCTGCGCGAGGCCGCCTCGGACTACGCGTCCGAGGTCGTCGGCGGGAGCTTCCCCGCCGAGGAGCACACCTACGCCAGCTGATCCGGCCGCTGGACGGCCTCCGGTGGTTCCGGGGGCCGTTCCAGCCCCCGCGCGGCCCGACCGAAGGCGGGCAGGCACACCGCCGCCAGGTACAGCGCGGCCCCGGCGGCCAGGACCGGGGAGACCCCGAACAGGCCGATCGCCACCCCGACGCCCGGCGCCGCGACCGGCGCTCCGATCCGGGCGAGCGCCCCCACCATGGACATCCCCCGACCGACCATGCGCGCGGGCAGGCGTTCGAAGATCACCGCGCTCAGTATCGGGTTGATCAGCCCGCCGCCGAGCCCGGATCCCTCTTGGGTGGGAGGTGTCGGGCACGAAGGCCGGACGGCACCCTAAAACCGAACGGGGCTCGGTAGTACAGTGTCGACACACCGAGCACCGACGCGGGCCGGGGTCCGGCCCACGGGAGGACAGCACATGCGCATCTCGATGCCGCTCCAGTACGCGGGTGAGCCCAAGGACGCCGTCGATCAGGTCGTCGAACTGGAGAAGGCCGGGCTGGACACCGTGTGGGTCGCCGAGGCCTACGGCTACGACAGCCCCACCCTCATGGGCTACCTCGCCGCCCGCACCGAGCGGGTGACGATCGGCTCCGCCATCCTGCCGATGTACAGCCGCACCCCCACGCTCGTCGCGATGACCGCCGCGGGTCTCGACTACCTCTCCGACGGGCGCGCCGTGCTCGGCCTCGGGGCCAGCGGCCCGCAGGTGATCGAGGGCTTCCACGGCGTCCCCTACACCAAACCGCTCGCCCGCACCCGGGAGACCATCGAGATCTGCCGCAAGGTCTGGGCCCGCGAGGAGCGTCTGACCCACGACGGCAAGGTGTTCCAGCTGCCGCTGCCTCCCGAGCAGGGCACCGGCCTGGGCAGGCCGCTCAAGATCATCAACCACCCGGTGCGCTCACGGATCCCGATCCACGTGGCCTCCCTCGGTGAGAAGAACGTCGAGATGACCGCCGAGATCGCCGACGGCTGGCTTCCGCACCTGTTCATCCCGGAGAAGGCCGAGAGCGTGTGGGGCGGGTTCCTCGCCAAGGGAAGGGCCAAGCGCGATCCCGGGCTGGGTGCGCTGGAGATCTCCGCGGGCGGGCTGCTCGCCATCGGTGAGGGCGAGCAGACCCGACGGATCGCGGACCTCACCCGCCCGGTCATCGCCCTCTACGTGGGCGGCATGGGCGCCAAGGGCAGGAACTTCTACAACACGGTGGCCCAGCGCTACGGCTACGAGGAGGCCGCGGAGAAGATCCAGGACCTCTACCTCGCCGGGAAGAAGGACGAGGCCGCCGCCGCGGTGCCGGACGAGTTCGTGGAGCTGACCAACCTGGTCGGCCCCGAGTCCTACGTGCGCGAACGCGTGGAGGCCTTCCGAGCCGCCGGGGTCACCCAGCTCAACGTGACCCCGGTCGGCGAGAACCCCGCCCGGCTCATCGAGAAGGTCAGGGAGTGGGCCGCCTAGATACCGGTGATCCGCACGCCCGCGTGCGTCTTGTAGCGGCGGTTGACCGCGATGAGGTTGGCCGTGAGGGCCTCGACCTGGTGGGCGTTGCGCAGCCGCCCGCCGAACACTCCGCGCACCCCGGGGATCCGGTCCGCCAGGGCGCGCACGGTGTCCGTGGCCTCACGGTCCTCCCCCAGCACCAGGACGTCCAGCTCGATCTGGTCGACCTCCGGGTCCAGGAGGAGCACGGCGGAGACGTGGTGGAAGGCGGCGGTGACCCGGCTGCCCGGCAGGACCTCGGCGGCCTGCTGGGCGGCGCTGCCCTCGGGGACGTCCAGAGCGAAGGGGCCCTTCTTGTCGAAACCGAGGGGGTTCACGCAGTCCACCACGATCTTGCCCGCGAGCCGGTCGGCCAGCGACACCAGCAGCTCACGGTGGCCGTCCCACGGAACGGCGACGATCACGATGTCACCGCGCTCCGCCGCGTCGGCGTTGGCCAGCCCCCGGACCTCGATCGGCGTGGACTCGGCCGCCACGAGGGCGTCCGCGGCCTGGGCCGCGCGCTCGGCGCTGCGGGAACCCAGGAGGACCGGGAGTCCGGCCAGCGCGAAGCGGCGGGCCAGCCCGCGTCCCTGGTCGCCGGTCCCGCCCAGGACCGCGATGGTCAGCCCGGTGATGTCCGCGCCCTGCTGTGCGTCGTGTTCGCTCATGCGCCGATCCTGTCAGAACGGGCCCGGCGGGGGAACGCGCAGGGCCGGTGCTCCTCCGGCCCGGCCCCTGCTCCGTCAGCTGTTGCCCTCGTTCTCGTCCTGCTCGTCCCAGGCCTCGTTGCGCTCCGCCGCGATGCGCAGTGCGCGCGCCGCCGTGGCCTCGTCCTCGTAGGGGCCGAGCCGTTGGGAGTCGGGGCATCCCGCGCCGTGTTCGACCCTGCCGTGACGGAGGCAGTACCACCAGCCGTCGTCCTGTGCGTCGCTCACTACCGACCCCTCTCGTCGTTGCGGGTACGTGTGGCACCTACCCTCCGCCGGGCGCTCCTGACCGCGCCCACGAACTACAATCAGTGTCCATGACTACTCCGCTGGTTCCTGGGCGCATCTCGCCCCAACGTTCGGTCCCCTCGCACATCGTCCGGCCGGAGTACGTGGGTCAGAAGCGTCCCGTGGAGGGCGTCCTGGGCGACGTCCAGACCCCGGAGACGATCGAGCGGATCCGTGAGGCGGGACGCATCGCGGCTCGTGCGCTCGAAGAGGTCGGCAAAAACGTCCAGCCCGGGGTGACCACGGACGAGCTGGACCGGATCGGCCACGAGTTCCTGCTGGACCACGGCGCCTACCCGAGCACCCTCGGTTACAAGGGCTACCCGAAGTCGCTCTGCTCCTCCCTGAACGAGGTCATCTGCCACGGCATCCCGGACGACACCGTGGTCCGCGACGGCGACATCGTGAACATCGACATCACCGCGTACAAGGACGGCGTGCACGGCGACACCAACGCCACGTTCCTCTCCGGTGACGTCTCCGAGGAGAACCGCCTCCTCGTCGAGCGCACCCGTGAGGCCACGATGCGCGCCATCAAGGCCTGCCGCCCCGGGCGGCAGATCAACGTGATCGGCCGCGTCATCGAGTCGTACGCCAAGCGCTTCGGCTACGGGGTGGTGCGCGACTTCACCGGCCACGGTGTGGGCCCCGAGTTCCACTCCGGCCTCGTGGTCCCGCACTACGACGACCCGCGCGCCACCACCGTGATGGAGCCGGGCATGACCTTCACGATCGAGCCCATGATCACCCTGGGCGGCGTGGAGTACGACATGTGGGACGACGGCTGGACCGCCGTCACCGCCGACCGCAGGTGGACCGCGCAGTTCGAGCACACGCTGGTCATCACCGACTCCGGCGCGGAGATCCTCACCCTGCCGTAGTCCCCGAGCCCCGGCCGCCCTCGGCGCCGGGGCTCCCCTGTGCCCACTGACAGGAACCCAGGGTGATGCCGTCAGAACGGAGAGTGCCAATCGCGAGAGGGGAACTCCAGGGCCGTCCGACCCTCGCGCGCCCCCCTTTCCGCTGGGACCCTGGTGGACAGTGTGTCGGAACGCGGTCGCTCGCTCACGGAGCGGCATCCTATGCTGTGCGGAATACGAACGACCGCGAACCCGGGTACTTCCCCTTCGGTAACCCCGAGCGGGCCGCGTCACCCCCGGACCGACGGTCGACCGCCCGACGCTCCCATCCCCCAGACCCTGGCCGCCCGACGGGCACCGGGGCCCTCGCGCGTGCGGACGACACGGAGCGGGCTCCGAACGGGTTGGGGAAAACCCCTGCACCGGGCGCACTGTTGCGGATTGACTGATCCCCGACACCATCAACCCACCGTCACAACCCACCAACACACAGGAACCAACCATGGCGATGTTCGTCCACCTGACACCCCGCGCCAACATCTCCCGCATACGGAGGTCCGGCCTGGGCACCGCCATCGGGCCCGGAGGCCTGCGCGGGGTGTTCTGCTTCCCCGTGCTGCCGTCGTACACGGTGACCCACCAGTGGCTGCGTGAGCTGACCGGACACCACGGACCCCGTGGCCTGATAGCGGTGTACCTGACCCTGGCCGACGACGAACCGGTCACCGTGGGGCACTTCGACGACAGCGACGGCCCCCAGAGGGTCGGCGCCGCCGAAGCGGTGCGTGTCGTCGCCGGGCTCCGCGAACCCCGCGGCTGGGAGGTGTTCGTACCCCGCCGGGTCGACCGCCACGAGGTCCACCGCATCCGGGAGGTCCGCCGGCTCGCCGAGACCCGGCCCCTCCCCCGGAGCGGTCCGGTCCCGATGGAACTGGTCGCCGACGCCTGCGACCGGGCCGACACTGTGGCCCTGCGTGAGGCCCTGTCCCTGCTCGGCCGGCGCCGCCGGGGCCCCATCGACCGCGTCGCGTCCCTGTGCGGCCATCCCGAACCCCTGGTCCGCGCCACCCTGGCCGAGTCCATCGTCCCCTGGGCCGTCCCCGGCGTGGACGACCTGCTGACCCGCCTGTCCGGGGACCCCGACCACAAGGTCCGCGAGGCCGCCGTCCAGGCCTTGGAGACCCGCGCCGCCGTACCGGTCCCCCGGCCCCGCGGGATCCGGTCCGCCTCTCCGAGCGTGCCCGAAGGGGCGCTCCCGCACCCCAGAGGCGCCCTGTTCCACCCCCGTACCCGTCACTGAACGGGCCGGGCGCGCGACACGGGTGTCCCGGCGAGCCGTGCCGGGTCCGCGACATGTGGCGGTCGTACGGTGGGACCGTCACCGAGGAGGGCTTCCCGTGCGCAGAGTGACCTGTTCGATGGGCGTATCGCTCGACGGCTACATCGTCGGACCGGACGGCGGCTTCGACTGGACCGACCCCGACGACGGACTCTTCCGCTTCGTCACCGACGAGACCCGGCGGATCGACGTCTACCTGCTGGGCCGACGCCTCTACGAGACGATGCTGTACTGGGAGACCGTCGGCGGGGATCCCTCCCTCGACGACGCGACGCTGGAGTGGGCCGCTCTCTGGAACTCGCTTCCCAAGGTGGTGTTCTCCACGACGCTGTCGACGGTGCGTGGCAACGCCCGACTCCTCTCCGGCGGCCTGGAGGAGGAGATCGTGCGCCTGCGGGCCGAGCCGGGGGACGGCGACATCGCGATCGGCGGCGCCACCCTCGCGGCCGCGGCCGCGGCTTCGGACCTGATCGACGAGTACCGGATCAGGGTCCACCCCGTGCTGGTGGGCGGCGGTGTCCCGTTCTTCCCCCGCGAGGAGCGCCGGGTGGACCTCGAGTTCGTCGAGTCCCGCACCTTCGGTTCGGGGGTCGTCTACCTCCGCCACCGTGTGGTGCGCTGATCGGCGGCGAGATGACCTGCGCGAAGCGGCGTGAACCGATGACGGGCGCCACCACGGGACGGCGGGGCACGGGCGCGGCGGCCGGTACGGGACTGGTGACCGGTTTCGACTCCGGGCTAGGGTCTGCTGGATGAAGATCCTCATCTCCGCGGACATGGAGGGCGCCACCGGCGTCACCTGGCCCGCCGACTGCGAGCCCGGGACCGAGCAGTGGCAGCGCTGCCGGTCCATGTTCACCAGCGACGTCAACGCCGCCATCGGCGGGTTGTTCGAGGGCGGCGCCACGGAGGTGCTGGTCAACGAAGCCCACTCGACCATGCGCAACCTGTTGCTGGAGGAGCTGGACGAGCGGGCCACGATGATCACCGGACGCCACAAGGAGCTCTCCATGGTGGAGGGTGTCCAGGCGGGGGACGTCGACGGGATCGTCTTCCTCGGGTACCACTGCGCTGCGGGCGAGGACGGCGTGCTGGCGCACACGTACCTGCCCAACGCGATCACCGGGGTGTGGCTGGACGGCCACACGGCGAGTGAGGGCTACCTGAACGCGGCGGTGGTGGCGGAGTACGGAACCCCGGTGATCCTGGTGACCGGGGACGACCGCGCGTGCGAGGACGCGGGGTCCTACGCTCCGTCGGCGGGCACGGTGGCGGTCAAGGACCACGTGAGCCGGTACGCGGCCCGCTGCCGGCCCCCGGCGCGAACGGCCGCGGACATCCGCGGCGAGGCGCGGCGCGCGATGGCGCTGGCCGGGCGGACGGAGGCGGTGGAGCCCTCTCCGAAGACGATGGAGGTCGAGGTCGACTCCGCGCAGCTGGCCCAGGCCGCGGCGATCGTTCCCGGTGTGACCCGAACGGACGCTCGGCGTGTCCGGTACACGTCGCCGGACGCCTACGAGATGATCCGGACGTTCAAGGCGGTCTGCACCCTGATTTCGAACGCCATGGAGAAGGACTACGGGTGACTTCCTCGTGCGCCAGGTGATGTGCGCATCGCGAGGACAGCGCCCCGTGGGAAACGATAGAACTGTGGCGGGGAGAACCACACGTGGGAAACGTGTGTCTGAAGTGAGCAAGAACCCCGAAGCCTGCTGAGAGAGGCCGAGACCGTGGGCCACACCAACACCTCCCTGACGGACAGCGCGCGCGACGCGGAACTGGCCGAGGCGGGGGAGGACGCCGTCCGCCTGACCCGAGAACTGATCAGGCGGGACTCCACCAACCACGGCAGGGGCGAGGGCGACGAACGCGCCGCCGCCGAGTTCGCCGCCGAGGCGCTCGGGGAGGCCGGGCTCTCCCCGGTGGTCCTGGAGTCCGCCGACCGGCGCGCGAACGTGGTGGTGCGCATCCCCGGGACCGACCCGGACGCGGACGCCCTGCTGGTCCACGGTCACCTGGACGTGGTGCCGGCGGACGCCCACGACTGGACGTTCCCGCCCTTCGCCGGGGAGATCGCTGACTGCCCGGTGACCGGCGCCCCCTCACTGTGGGGGCGCGGCGCGGTGGACATGAAGAACACGGTGGGCATGGTCAGCGCCGTCGTCCGGTACTGGGCGAGGCTGGGCCTGCGTCCCCGGCGCGACATCGTGCTGGCGTTCGTGGCCGACGAGGAGGACAGCGCCGCCTACGGCGCCGACTACCTGGTGCGCGGCCACGCCGACCTCTTCGAGGGCTGCACGATGGCGATCGGCGAGGGCGGCGGGCACACCGTGCACGCCCGGACCTCCTCGGGGGCGGCGGCCCGGCTGTACCCGATCGGGGCCGCCGAACGGGGCAGCGCCTGGCTGACGCTGCGCTCGCACGGGACGGCGGGGCACGGTTCGCGGCCGCCGAGGGACAACGCCGTGGGCTCGCTGGCCGCAGCGGTGGCCCGGATCGACCAGCACCGCTGGCCGCTGCACCTGACCCCGGTCACCCGTGCCGCGATCGACGCGATCGCCCGGGCGCTGGAGGTCGAGCGCGCGGCCGGTGACACCGGATCCAACGAGGCGGTGGACGACCTGGTGAGGAAGTTCGGCACCGCCGCCTCCCTGGTCTCCGCGACGGTCCGCAACAGCGCCGCTCCGACCATGCTCTCGGCCGGGTACAAGGTGAACGTCGTGCCGGGCGACGCGACCGCCGGTGTGGACGGCCGTGTGCTGCCCGGGGGCCGGGACGACTTCGAGGCGACCATGAACGCGCTCACCGGGGACCGTGTGGACTGGGAGTACGCGCACGGGTCTCCGCCGGTCGAGGCTCCGGTGGACTCGCCCGCCTTCGACGCGCTGCGCTCGGCGATCCTGGCCCACGACCCGGAGGGCCTGGTGGTCCCGGTGTGCCTGGGCGGCGGGACGGACGCGAAGGTCTTCGCGCGGCTGGGGATCGACTGCTACGGCTTCTCCCCCATGCGCCTGCCCGGCGGCATCGACTACCCCGACCTGCTGCACGGGGTGGACGAGCGGGTGCCGCTGGACGGACTCCGGTTCGGCGTACGGGTGCTGGACAGCTTCCTGCGCGCCTGAGGCGGCGGGCACCAACAACAGGGATGGGGACCAACGTGGGTGAGTCGGTGACCGAGGTTCGCGAAGGGGGACCCGTGGCGGACCCCCGCAGAGCGAGGGCGCTGACCCGTCCGCCGAGACTGCGGGAGGGCGACCGGGTGCGTCTGGTCGCCCCGTGCAGTCCGGTTCCGGACCAGCAGCTGGACGCGGCGGTGGAGGCGCTGCGGGGGTGGGGCCTGGAGGTCGAGCTGGCCCCCCACGTGCGTGACCGCCATCCGGTGCTGCCGTACCTGGCCGGGGCGGACCGGGACCGGGCCCGCGACCTCCAGGAGGCGTGGTGCGATCCCGGTGTGCGCGCGGTGTTCTGCGCGCGGGGCGGTGACGGCGCCCACCGGATGCTGGACCTGCTGGACTTCGACGCGATGCGCCAGGCCGCTCCCAAGGCGCTGATCGGCTTCAGCGACATCACCGCGCTGCACGAGGCGTTCGCGGTGGAGCTGGGGATGGCGACCGTACACGGTCCGGTGGTGGGGACCCGCTACTTCGTGGGTGACGACGTGGCCCAGCGGGAGCTGCACACCACACTGTTCACCCCCGAGAGGCGCATGCTCCTGACCTCGCCGGGTGCCCGGGCCCTGGTCCCGGGCCGGGTCGCGGGGGTCACCTTCGGCGGGAACCTGAGTCTGCTCAACGACGGGCTGGCCACCCCGCACAGCCGGCTCTCGGCGGCGGGCGGGGTCCTGATCCTGGAGGACGTCAACGAGGACGCCGCGCGACTCGACCGCATGCTCACCCATCTGTTGCGGACGGGGTGGATGGACGGGGTCGCCGGGGTCGCCCTGGGCACGTGGACGGACTGCCCGCCCGACCCCGGGGTCGTCTCCGAGCTGATGCGGGAACGCCTGGAGCCGTTGGGGGTACCGGTGCTGTGGGGCCTGGACTTCGGGCACTGCCCCGCGCAGCTCACCGTCCCGCTGGGTGTTCCGGCGGTGTTGGACGCCGACGCGGGCACCCTCGCTCTGGGTGTACCGGGACTGGAATAGCTGGAGCAGACGACCCCGGGATCCCCGCGCCACCCGCTCGTGCGGGTGGACCGGGGCCCCAGGGGCCGTTCTCGGGCCGGGCCGCGTCAGGGCAGGGTGAGCACCACCGGGCCGTCCTCGGTGACGGCGACCGTGTGCTCGCAGTGGGCGGCCCGGGTGCCGTCGTCGCTGAGCACCGTCCACCCGTCGTCGCCGTGGGCGTAGCCGTCGGAGCCGCCGCGCACCAGCATGGGCTCGATGGCGATGACCAGCCCCGGGACGAGCCGGAAGCCCCGGCCGGGACGACCGTCGTTGAGCACGTCGGGTGCCTCGTGCATGGTGCGGCCGATACCGTGCCCGCCGTGGTCGGCGGTGAGCCCGTACCCGGCGGCGCGGGCCTCGGTCGCGATGGCGTGGCCGATGTCGCCCACGCGGTCACCGGGGCGCGCGGCGGCGATCCCCCGGGCCAGCGCGGCCTCGGTGTCGGCGATCAGGGCAAGGTCGGCGGGGTCGGCCTCCCCCACCACGAAGCTGATCGCGGCGTCGGCGGACCAGCCGCGCAGGCGCGCGCCGCAGTCGAGACTGACCAGGTCTCCTTCGGCCAGCACCCGCTCTCCGGGGACGCCGTGGACGATCTCGTCGTTGACGCTCACGCAGGCCACACCGGGGAAGGGCATGGGAGCCCAGCCCGGTTGGTACCCCTGGAAGAGCGGCTCGGCGCCCGCGTCGGAGATGACCTTGGCGGCGGCGCGGTCGAGGTCTGCGGTGGTGAGGCCGGGTGCGGCGATCCGGCGTCCGGCGGCGAGCGCGTTGGCGACGACCCGTCCGGCCTCGCGCATGAGTGCGATCTCCGCGGGGGTCTTGATCTCGACCATGGGGAACCCTTTCCGAATGAGGTGAGGATAACTATACCGGTATTAATATACGACCTCTCGCGCCCGGGATAGACTCGCGCCATGGTTCGAGAACCGCTGACCGAAGACCAGATCGAACGCGGCCGTGCCCTGGGGACCCTCCTGCGGGAGGCCCGGGCCGACCGCACGATGGTGGACGTCGCCCGCTGCTCGGGGATCTCCGTGGAGACCCTCCGCAAGATCGAGGGCGGCCGCGTCCCCACCCCGGCCTTTTTCACCGTGGCGGCCGTCGCCGCCACCCTGGGACTGTCCCTGGACACCCTGCTCGCCCGGGTCGACCCCGTGCCGAGCCCCGTACCCGCCCCCCTGCACGGCATCGCCGTCTGACCTCGGCGGGAGGAGCACTCGACGACGGCACAGCACAGGGGCCCTTCAGCCTCCGTTGAGGGGCGCCCTCTCCCCTCGCAGCACCTCCACCAGCCGGCACCCCAGCGGCGAGACCGTGTCCGCCGCCCTGAGCCCCGCCTCCCGGCGTCCTTCTGCCAGACACCACTCCCACCAACGGTCCAGGGAAGCGGGGTCCGGGCCCCGGACGGGATCCTCGACCGTCAGCACCGGCCAGTTCCAGGCCCTGCCCTGTGCCGCGACCTTCGCCCCGTGGACGACGGGGTCCACCGCGAGCGCGGGCACACCGTTGCGCAGGGCCAGGACGAGCCCGTGAAGGCGGGTCGTCACCACCAGGTCGGTGCGACGCACCAAGGCGTCGAACTGGTCGGGGTGCGCGCAGTGTCGCCAGTCCGTCCGGTCGAGTCTCGTGTCAAGGGGCAGACGCCCGCAGTCCTTGGCGACCAACCATCCGCTAAGAGCCTCATGGACCCGGTCATGAGCCGAGAGAGCACCGTACTCGGGCTGGCCAGGCGCGGCGGTCACCCCGACGACCGGAAGTTCCCGGCCTTTCCTCGGTGCCCCCTGCGCCAGGTCACGCTCGGGCCCCGCGCACGTTCCGTCCCGGGCCAGGACCGCATGGAAACCAAGGAAGGCGGGGTCCCCGCGATCCACCACTGAGACGCCCACCGCGACACGTCGGCTCCGTGGGAACCGCCGGTGCAGATCGCGCACCTGCTCACCGCCGACCGGCCCGCAGACGAAGACCAGATCCGAGTAGTCACGCTTCTCCGCCTCGTCCAGGGTGAGCCCGTCGGGCCTGAAGACGGGGCTCCATGCCACCTCGTACCGGATTCCGGCCGACCGCAGCGTGGCGCCCACCGCCTCGGCGGCGCCGACATCGCCTGCTGTGGCCTCCCCATGCAGGAAGGAGAACCACCCCGCCACCAGAACGCGCCCGGGAGTCCGCCGTATCCGGCCGGTGTCCTTCTCCGGGCCCCTTTCTCTCTCACGCACTCGACCACCCCCACCGTGGTCAGTGATTACCGCCGCCGTCGGGCCACAAACGGGGAAGGGAGGAACTCCGGCGCGCCACCCCCTACGTTGGGACTCACACACCCGCGACCCGGGCGTGTACACGGCCGCCCTCCGGGGCGGAGTGGTAACAGGTGAAGGTCGCGTCAACGACGACCACAGGGGGAGCACATGAGCGAACAGGCTCTGTTGAAGCTGGACGAGGCCGAGCTGCGCGGGCTGCTCGACGGGCGTTGGGCCCACGTGCGCGAACGCGCGCGCGACGTGATCCGGGGCGAGGAGTTCGCCCCGGTGTACGGCCTGTCCGTGGAGGAGCACCGCGCCCGCAGCCTCAAGCAGCTCTTGGCGCTGGCGGAGACCGGAGTGCCCGCCTACGGCTTCCCCGAGTCCGTGGGCGGAACCGACGACATCGGTGCCTCGGTGGTGGCCTTCGAGATGCTCGTCGCGGACATGTCCCTCATGGTCAAGATGGGTGTGCAGTTCGGACTGTTCGGCGGGGCCATCCGGGCCCTGGGCACCGACGAGCACCACCGGAGGTACCTGCCCGGCGTCATGACCGTGGACCTGCCGGGCTGCTTCGCGATGACCGAGACCGGCCACGGATCCGACGTGCAGCGCCTGCGCACCACGGCCACCTTCGACCCGGGCACCGGGGAGTTGGTGGTCCACACCCCCGACGAGTCCGCGCGCAAGGACTACATCGGCAACGCCGCCCGCGACGGACGCATGGCGGTGGTCTTCGCCCAGCTGCGCACGCCGGACGGCGACGGCGGCCTGATCGAGCACGGCGTGCACGCGGTCATGGTGCCCCTCCGCGACGCCGAGGGCACGCCGCTGCCCGGAGTGACCGTCGAGGACTGCGGCCCCAAGGCCGGGCTGAACGGGGTGGACAACGGCCGCCTGTGGTTCGACGGCGTGCGGGTGCCCCGCACCAACCTGCTCAACCGGTACGGGGACGTGGCCGCCGACGGCACCTACTCCAGCCCCATCGAGAACCCCAACCGCCGGTTCTTCACCATGCTGGGCACCCTGATCCGGGGCCGCATCAGCGTGGCCGGGGGCGCGGGCACCGCCACCAAGGCGTCGCTGGCCATCGCGATCCGCTACGCCGACACCCGCCGCCAGTTCACCCGCCCGGCCACGGACACCCAGCCGGAGCGGGAGGTGCGCGTCCTGGACTACCTCGCCCACCAGCGCAAGCTGCTGCCCGCGCTGGCCCGCACCTACGGCCTGCACTTCGCCCAGGAGGAGCTGGTCACCCGCCTGCACGAGCTGTCCCGGGCCAGCGAGCGCGACGAGCACGCCCAGAGGGAGTTGGAGTCGCGCGCGGCCGGGCTCAAGGCCGTCGCCACCTGGCACGCCACCGAGACCATCCAGACCTGCCGCGAGGCGTGCGGCGGCTCGGGGTACCTCTCGGAGAACCGCATCCCGCAGCTCAAGGCGGACTCGGACATCTTCACCACGTTCGAGGGTGACAACACCGTCCTGTTGCAGCAGCTCACCAAGGCCCTGCTCACCAACTTCAAGGACTCCTTCGGCGACCTCGACCAGCTGGGCCTGGCCCGGTTCATGGCGGGGAAGGTGTTCGAGACCGTCATCGAGCGCACCGCCGCGATCCCGCTGATCGACCGGCTGGTCGCCGCGTCCCCGGGCCGGGACGAGGCGGGCCTGTACAACCGGGGCTGGCACCTGGAGCTGATGGAGGACCGCGAGAAGCACATCATCGAGGGCCTGGCCGGGCGGCTGCGGCGCTCCAGGAAGGACGGCAGCGACGCCTTCGAGGTGTTCAACCAGGCCCAGGACCACGTGCTCGCGGCCGGTCGGGCGCACATGGACCGGGTGGTGCTGGAGGCGTTCGTGGCGGGCATCGACCGCTGCGGCGACCAGTCCACGGCCAAGCTGCTCAACCGCCTGTGCGACCTCTACGTGCTGTCGGTGATCGAGGAGGACCGGGCCTGGTTCCTGGAGCACGAGCGGCTCTCGACCGCGCGCACCAAGGCGGTCACGGCCGCCGTGAACGACCTCTGCCGCGGGCTGCGCCCCTACGCGGTGCGGCTGGTGGACGCCTTCGGGCTGCGTGACGAGTGGCTGGGCGCGCCGATCGCCCTGGGCGCCGAGCACCGGCGGCAGGACGAGCAGCTGGCCGCCGAGCAGCCGGTCTGATCCGGCCCGCAGTGCCCCTCACCCCGTAGGCTGGTCGGCGTTGACCACACGGGGTGAGGGGTGCGGGGATGTCGGCCATCCGCTTGCTGGTGCTCGGAGCGGTCCGGCTCCACGGGCGGGCACACGGTTACCAGGTCCGTAACGACCTGGAGTCCTGGGGCGCGCACGAGTGGACCAACGCCAAGCCGGGGTCGATCTACCACGCGCTCAAGCAGATGGCCCGGCAGGGCCTGCTCGTGGCGCACGAGGTGGCGCCCTCCACCGCCGGTGGTCCGCCCCGGGTCGAGTACGAGGTCACCGGGCGCGGCACCGAGGAGTACTTCTCGCTGCTGCGCGCCGCGTTGTCGGCGCACGACACCAGGCCGGACGTGCTCTCCGCCGGACTCGGCTTCGCCGTGGACCTGCCCCGGAGTGAGGCCCTCACCCTGTTGCGGCGACGCTTGGCGGGGCTGGAGGAGTGGCGCTCCGAGGTGGTGCGGTACTACGACCCCGACCGGGGCCCGGAGCCGATGGGGCACATCGGCGAGATCATGGACCTGTGGGTGCACACCTCGGACTCCGAGGCCGCCTGGACCCGGGGGCTGATCTCACGGGTCGAGGGCGGCGCGTACACCTTCGCCGACGAGGAGGGCACGCCGTTCGAGGGCGTGCTGGCCCCCGACACCGGGAACTGAACGACGTCAGGACCGGTCGTCCTCGCCGTCCCGCCACTCCTCCAGGCGGATGGCGTGGTCCAGCTCCCGCTCGACCCGCTGGCGCTCCTCCTCGGTGAGTTCCACCGACGCCAGCTCGGTCCGCCAGGCCCGGGCCCGTTCCGGGTCGTCCAGTGCCAGGGACAGCTCGACCAGGGTGGCGTGCGCCAGGGCCCGCTCCACCGCCGGGGCCGTCTCCGCGTGCCTGCGCAGGGCGGACTTCAGGTGGCGGTACGCGGCGAGGTCGTCGTTCTTGAACTCCCTGAAGTTGCGCGCCTGGTCGAGGGCCCGCGCGATGCCCTCCAGTTCGGGTGATCCGCCGTAGTCCAGACCCTCGGGCTCGTCGCGCCGGATGAAGATGAGGCTGTTCCCGGAGGGGTCCATCAGGGTGAAGCGGCTCGCGCCGGGGCGGAAGCGGGTGACGCGCGGCAGGCCCCGCGACAGGACCTTGCCGTGGGCCGCGCGCATGGCGTCGGTGATGGCCTCGTGGTACGGGGCCACGGCGTCGACCATCACCAGCGCGCCGCCGGTGTTCTCCTGGGCGGGGTCCAGTCCCTTGGGCGCGGCACTGTAGTGGAGCTCGAAGCCGCTCCACCTGAACGCGAGGTAGACGTAGGGCCGGAACTGCTTCCAGGTGACCTCGAAACCGAGCGACTCGTAGAAGTCGAGGGTGGCCTGGGGGTCGTGGGTGTGCAGACCCGGCACGGTGGTCTCGTTGGGACGCATCGACTCTGCCATGCCCCCACGCTACTAGTCAAAGTTGACTAGATGCCAACGGGTTCCCCCGAACCCTTCCCCCACTCGGCCCGACTGGTCTAACATGAACCCTCCTCATGTTAGGTGGGTCACACTGTGCGCACTCCCCCGGCGCCGCCGCCCCGAGCCCTCGCCGAGCCGACACGCGACGTCCGCGCCCTGTGGGTGGCCGGGATCAGCCTGGCCAACCTCGGCATGTGGATGGCCTTCTTCGGCCCCCTCCAGGTACTCCTCCCGGAACAGATCGGCCGGGTCAGCCCCGCCGACAAGGAGACCGTCCTGGCCTGGGTCACCGGTGTCGGCGCGGCGATGGCCATGGTGGCCACTCCGCTGGCCGGAGCGCTGTCGGACCGCACCACGGGGCCCCTGGGCCGTCGCAGACCCTGGGTCCTGGCCGGCGCCCTGCTCGGCGGCGCCGGGCTGGTCGTCCTGGGCTCCCAGGAGAGCGTCTGGGGCATCCTGCTGGGCTGGGCGTTCGTGCAGACCGCGCTGTCCTGCCTGAACGCCACCCTGCTCGCCGCCGTCCCGGACCACGTGCCCCGGAGCCAGCGCGGCGCGGTCTCCGGGTGGATCGGCATCCCCCAGTCGGCCGGGGTCGTGGCTGCGGTCGTACTGGTCACCGTGGTCGTCACCGAGGTCTCCCCCGGGTACACGCTCATCGGGGTCCTCACCCTGGTGTGCGCCCTGCCGTTCGCGCTCCTGTCCCCCGACCCTCCCCTGCCCCGCGAGGACCGGCCGCCCTGGCGCGACCTCGTCCGGAGCCTGTGGGTCTCGCCCCGGAGGCACCCGGACTTCGCCTGGGCCTTCCTCACCCGGTTCCTCATCGGCACGGGCAACGCGATGTTCATCCTCTACATGCTCTACTTCCTGCGCGACGCCGTGGGGTACGAGGACCTGTTCCCCGGCTCCTCCGCCACGGACGGGCTGCTCACGCTGATCCTCGTGTACACGGCGGCGGTCGTGGCCACCACCGTGGTCGCGGGCGCGGTCTCGGACCGGATCGGGAGGCGCCGCGGCATGGTCGCCCTCGCCGGGGTGGTGATGGGCCTGCCCGCGTTCGCGTTGGCGCTCGTGCCCACGTGGACCGCCGTGCTGGCCTGCGCCGTGGTCCTGGGGGTGGGGTTCGGTGTCTTCCTGTCCGTGGACAACGCGCTGGTCACCGAAGTGCTCCCGGCCGCCGAGGGGCGCGCCAAGGACCTGGGCATCGTCAACATCGCCAGTTCGGGCCCCCAGGTGATCGCCCCGGCACTGGCCGGGCCGATCGTCGTCCACCTGGGCGGCTACCCGGTGCTGTACTCCGTCTGCGGGCTCGTCTCCCTGGTGGGGGCGGTGACCGTCTGGAGGATCCGGGGCGTGCGCTGAGCCCCCGGCAGCGGGGCCCGGAGCGGGCTGACCACCGTGTCACCCCTGGCGCCACTGCCCCACCAGGGGTGACCATGGGGGCATGGATGAGCGGAAGACCTGGGATTGGCTGGTCAGGGAGCTGACCGAGGGTGCGGAGACGACCGTCCAGCCCGGCGGGGCCGGCGCCCCGGTGACCTACCGTGCCGCCAGCCGGGCCGAGGTCCTGCCCGGGGAGCGCGGGATCCGGATCGGCTGCTTCCAGGGCCGGGAGCTGGAGGAGTCGATGGTCCTGCACCTGGACCCGCCGACCCTGGCCGCCCGGCTGCGGGATCTGGTCGAGGAAGCGGTGGCCGCGTTCGGCACCCGACGCGAGGAGGGCCTGACCGAGGCCTTCGAGCTGCTGATGGTCCATCTCCAGGAGACCGTGGACACGGCCAGGCCCGGGGAGGTCCACCTGGTTCCGGCCCGGGGCGGCTTCGACTCCCTGCGCGACCCGCCGGTCAGTCGCTGACGGCGTCCAGGGTGCCGCTGTCCGCACGGGTGTGCGAGGGAGTCTCCTCGCCGCGCTGACGGGCCGGTTCCCACCACCACCAGTGCGTCTCCGGCACCCAGGCGGGGACCTCCTCGACTGTGGCGGGGCTGGCGTTGGCGGCCACCGCCTCCAGGGCGTCGTCGATGCGCGGGAGCGCTCCGAGGTCGATCGGCCGCAGGAAGCTCTCCAGCGGGACGAACGCGTCGCCGAGGAGCTGGATCATGGAACGGCGCCAGCAGGCCGGCCGGTACCCCTCGTGCTGGCCGTTCTCGGCGGCGGTCTGGCTGCGCACCACGTACAGGCTGAGCCGGACCGGGTTGTTGCCGCTCACGAGGAGTTCGGCGAGGGTCGCGTTGAAGTTCTGCCCGGCCGGGGATCGGCGTTCGGCCTCGGTCGTGGCCTGGTAGAGCTCGAAGAGCCGCGCGAACGCGGAGTCCATGAGGGCGTCGCGGTCCCTGCCGCGCGTGGCGCTCTCAGAGAACGCGTCCAACGCCCGTTTGGCCAGGCTGGGAAGGTCCCTGCCCGCGTCCGCTGCCACCGGTCCACCGCCCTGTCCGCAGAAGTGTTGTGAGGAACCGTCGGGGCGGTCCCCCGACCGACACTTCCGATCATAATCGCCCGCCACGCCGGGGTGGTAGGCGATTACCCAACAGTAGCCGCAGACCACCCGGGCGTGGGGCACGCGAGCGTCCGGTGGTTACAGACCCACACCCTTGAGGAGCCCCCCGAGCTGACGTTCCACCGGCGGGACCCCGTGTCGGCACACGACGCAGCGTTGGTTCCGAGCCTCTGAGGAACCCGGGACGAATCAGTCGGGCTTTCGCGACCACGAAGGACCCGATCATGCCGCTCGCGGCCAACGCGACGACGGGAAGTTGTCGGGCGGCTCCACTCCCGGGGTTCAGCCGACGGTCTCCAGGGCCCGGTCGAGCATGGCCGCCCACTGGCGGACGACCCGGCGCCGACGGGGTCCGTCATCGGTGAGGAGGTTGGCCAGGCCCAGCCCCCGAGCGAGGTCCAGGGTGGCCTGGACCGCTTCCCGGGTCCCGGGCACGGACTCGTCCGCGCCCAGCAGTTCCACGGCCGCGCGGTGCACCTCCCGCCCCACCTGTTCCTCCAGGGGGATGACCCGCGCGCGCAGCGCGGGGTCGCTGGCGGCCCCGGCCCACAGTTGGAGGGCGGCGTTGAAGCCGGTGCCGCTGAAGGCGTCCACCACCATCTGCACGACGGCCTCGGTGCGGCCCGGCCCCTCCGGGACCGCCTCGGCGCGGCGGCGCAGCTCGGCCCCGCGACCGTCCACCATGTGCCGCAGCGCGGCGAGGAGCAGGTCCTCACGGGTCGGGAAGTGGTGCTGCGCGGCGCCCCGGGACACCCCGGCGCGCTGGGCGACCGCGCCCACCGTGGCTCCGGCCACGCCGCGTTCGGCCAGGCACTCCACGGCCGCGTCGAGCAGCCGGGCCCGCGTGGCCCGGCTGCGTTCCTGTCTCGGCTCCCGGTCGGATGCCGTGCCCACTGCGCGCCCCTTCTCTCCCGTGTCAGTACGACTTGGGCAGCCCGAGGGACTGCTGGGCCACGTAGTTGAGGACCATCTCCCGGCTCACCGGGGCGATCCGGGCCAGCCGGGCGGCGGCGATCGCCGAACCCAGACCGTACCCGCTGGCCAGACCGTTGCCCCCGAGGGTCTGCACGGCCTGATCCACCGATCGGACGCACGCCTCGGCGGCGGCGTACTTGGCCATGTTGGCGGCCTCCCCGGCGCCCGCGTCGTCGCCGGAATCGTAGCGGAGCGCCGCGTGCTGGGTCATCAGGCGGGCCTGCTCCATCTCGATCTTCACCTGCGCCAGCGGGTGGGCCAGCCCCTGGTGGGAGCCGATGGGCTGGTCGCGCCACACGGTGCGTTCCTTGGCGTAGGCGACGGCCTTGTCGAGGGCGTGGCGCGCGCTGCCGGTGGCCAGGGAGGCGGCCATGATGCGTTCGGGGTTGAGCCCGGCGAAGAGCTGGAGGAGTCCGGCCTCGGGGTCCCCGACCAGCGCGTCGGCGGGCAGCCGGACGTCGTCCAGGAACAGCTGGTACTGGTGGTCGGGGCTGACCAGGTCCATCTCGATGCGCTGGGCCGTGAACCCCGGGGTTCCGGTGGGGACGACGAACAGGGCGGCCGAGAGGCGGCCGGTGTCCTCGTCCTGGACACGGCCGACCACGAGAACGGCGTCGGCGACGTCCACGCCGGAGATGAAGGTCTTCTGTCCGTTGAGCACCCAGCCGTCGCCGTCACGGCGCGCGGTGGTGGTGATGCGGTGCGAGTTGGATCCGGCGTCGGGTTCGGTGATGGCGAAGGCCATGATGGACTCTCCGCTGGCCAGCCCGGGCAGCCACCGGCCGCGCTGCTCGGGGGTGCCGAAGCGGGCCAGAACGGTGCCGCAGATGGCCGGGGACACCACCATCATCAGGGTGGGGCAGCCCGCCGCGCTGAACTCCTCCAGGACGGCGGCCAGGTCGCCGATGCCGCCGCCCCCGCCGCCGTACTCCTCGGGGACGTTGACGCCGAGGTATCCGAGGCCGCCCGCCTCCTTCCACAGTTCCGTGAGGTAGGAGCCCTCCCTGGCCTTGGCCCGGTAGTACTCGGAGCCGTACTTGGCCGCGAGGTCGGCGACGGCGGCCCGGAGTTCGACGCGCTCGGTCGGTTCGTTGAAGGTCATGGCACCGGTCACTGATCAGGCCCTTCGTTGTTGTCGGTGTGGTCGAGGACGGCCAGCGGGGCCCCTGCGGGGACCCGGTCCCCCGCGGCGACGGGCAGTTCCCGGACGGTCCCGGCGGCGGGAGCGGTGACGCGGTGCTCCATCTTCATCGCCTCCATGCGCAGCAGGGTCTGCCCCTCGCGGACCCGATCCCCCACCGCGACGTCCACGGCGGTGACGGTTCCGGGCAGGGGCGCGGGCAGGGCACCGGGGTCGACGGCGGGTTCGGGTGCGGGGAGCGGGTCGACGGGGGTGAGGGTGACCGAGCCCAGAGCGGACTCCACGTACACGTCCGCGCCGCCGGGGCGGGGGCCGTACACGTCGAAGGCGCGCCGCAGCCCGTCCACTTCCAGCACCACCCGTTCCGGCGTGGCCGAGAGCACCCGGACGCCCTCGCGTTCGGGCAGGTGGGCGCCGCGCACGGAACGGAAGGACGAGGTGGTCTCGCGGCCCTTGGGTGTGGTGTGCCGGTGCCGGTGCAGGGCGGAGGGCAGGTTGCGCCATCCGGCCGGGACGCCCGGGGGAAGGACGCCGTTCCCCCGGGCCGCCTCGACCGAGGCCAGGGAGGCGGCGAGCGCGGCCAGCTCCTCCGTGGCCGGGTCGGCGAGGGGTCGGGCGAGCTCGGTGAGCCGGTCGCCGGTCAGGAAGCCGGTGTGCAGTCGTTCGGGACCGGTCTCGGCATGCGTGAGGTCCGGGTGGCGCAGGGCGCGGACGAGCAGGTCCCGGTTGGTGCCCACCCCGTGCACACGGGCCCGCGCCAGGGCGGCGGACAGTCGGCGCAGGGCGTCACGGCGGTCGCGTCCGTAGGCGATGACCTTGGCCAGCATGGGGTCGAAGTCGGTTCCCACCGTGTCACCCGCCTCCACCCCGTGGTCGAGGCGCACCCCGGGCGCGGTGAGCGGAGCGAAGGAGAGGTCCGCGGCGGGGACCTCGAAGGCGTGCAGCGTGCCGGTGCGGGGCCGCCAGTCGTCACCGGGGTCCTCGGCGTACAGGCGGGCCTCCACTGCGTGGCCGCGCGGGGCGGGAGGCCCGGTGTCGGGCAGCGGCTCGCCCTCAGCGATCCGCAGCTGCCACTCCACCAGGTCCAGTCCGGTGACGCACTCGGTGACGGGGTGCTCCACCTGGAGGCGGGGGTTCATCTCCAGGAAGACCGGCTCCCCCAGG
>NZ_ANAE01000200.1 GCF_000341265.1 Nocardiopsis prasina DSM 43845
CCGGTGACGCACTCGGTGACGGGGTGCTCCACCTGGAGGCGGGTGTTCATCTCCAGGAAGACCGGCTCCCCCAGGCCCGCGTCCGTGACCGGGACCAGGAACTCGGCCGTTCCGGCCCCCGTGTAGCCGATCACGGCGGCGAGGTCGCGGGCAGCCCGGTGCAGCCGCTGGCGGACCTCCTCGGGCAGCCCCGGGGCGGGCGCCTCCTCCAGCACCTTCTGGTGGCGGCGCTGGGCCGAGCAGTCGCGTTCGCCCAGTGCCCAGACCGTGCCGTGGTGGTCGGCGAGGATCTGCACCTCCACGTGGCGGCCGCGCTCCACGTAGGGCTCACAGAACACCGCCGGGTCCCCGAACGCGGAGGCCGCCTCGGCGCGCGCGGTCTCGGCCTCGTCCGCGAGGGAGCCGAGGTCGCGGACCACGCGCATGCCGCGTCCGCCTCCCCCGGACACCGCCTTGACCAGGACGGGCAGGTGTTCGGCGCGCACGGCGGCGGGGTCGAGGGCGTCCGCGACCGGCACCCCGGCGTCGCGGGCGATCTTCTTGGCGAGGGTCTTGGACCCCATCTGCTCGACGGCCTCGGCGGAGGGTCCGACCCAGGTGAGTCCGGCGCCGGTGACCGCGCGCGCGAAGTCGGCGTTCTCGGAGAGGAAGCCGTACCCGGGGTGGACGGCGTCGGCTCCGGCGGTCCGCGCGGCGGCCACGAGCGCGTCGGGGTCGAGGTAGGCGTCGACGGGACCGCGCCCCTCGGGGACGGACAGGCGCACGGCGGTGTCGGCCTCGCGCACGTGGGCGGCGTCCTCCTCGCCGGGGGCGTGCACGGCGACGGTGGCCACTCCCAGGGTCCGGCAGGTGCGGATGACCCGGCGGGCGATCTCGCCCCGGTTGGCAACGAGCAGCGTGCTGATGGGACGGGCGTGGGCGGTGTGGCTTGTGGGGGTCATGGGCCTTCCCCTTCTCACATTCGGAAGACACCGAAGCGGTCGGTGCCGCGTACCGGTGCGTTGCTGGCGAAGGACAGGCACAGCCCGAGGACGGTGCGGGTGTCGCGGGGGTCGATGACGCCGTCGTCGTAGACCCGGCCGGACAGGAACATCGGCAGGGACTCGGCCTCGATCTGGTTCTCCACCAGCTCGCGCATGGCCGCGTCCTGGTCGTCGTCGTAGGGCTGGCCCTTCTTGGCGGCCGAGGCGCGCGAGACGATCGAGACGACCTCGGCCAGCTGTTTGGGGCCCATGACGGCGGAGCGGGCGCTGGGCCAGGAGAAGAGGAAGCGGGGATCGTAGGCGCGTCCGCACATTCCGTAGTGCCCGGCGCCGTAGGAGGCGCCGATGAGCACCGAGAAGTGCGGGACGGTGCTGTTGGAGACGGCGTTGATCATCATCGAGCCGTGCTTGATGATCCCGCCCTGCTCGTACTCCGCGCCCACCATGTAGCCGGTGGTGTTGTGCAGGAACACCAGCGGTGTGTTCGACCGGTTGGCGAGTTGGATGAACTGGGTGGCCTTCTGCGACTCGGCGCTGAACAGCACGCCGTTGTCGTTGGCCAGGAGTCCGACCGGGTACCCGTGCAGGGTGGCCCAGCCGGTGACCAGGCCGGGGCCGTACGAGGGTTTGAACTCGTCGAACTCCGAGCCGTCCACCACGCGCGCGATCACCTCGCGCGGGTCCACCGGGACCTTGAGGTCGGGCGGCATGATCCCCAGGAGTTCCTCAGCGGGCAACAGGGGTTCGCGTACCCCGCGGACGGGGGCGGGACCGGCCTTGGTGTGGTTGAGGCGGGCCACGATACGGCGGCCGACGCGGATCGCGTCGTGCTCGTCCTCGGCCAGGTGGTCGGCGAGCCCGGAGACCTCGGCGTGCATGCGCGCGCCGCCCAGGGACTCGTCGTCGCTCTCCTCCCCGGTGGCGGCCTTGACCAGCGGTGGTCCGCCGAGAAAGACCTTGGACCGGTCCCGGACCATGACCACGTGGTCGCTCATGCCCGGGACGTAGGCGCCTCCGGCCGTGGAGTTGCCGAAGACCAGGGCGATGGTGGGGATTCCCGCGGCGGAGAGCCGGGTGAGGTGGCGGAAGGTGCCGCCGCCGGGGATGAAGATCTCCTTCTGGGTGGGCAGGTCGGCGCCGCCCGACTCCACGAGACTGATCATGGGCATCCGGTTGCGCTCGGCGACCTCCCCGGCCCGCTGGGACTTGCGCAGGCTCCAGGGATTGCTGGAGCCGCCGCGCACGGTGGGGTCGTTGGCGACGATCACGCACTCCACGCCCGAGACCACGCCCACCCCGGTGACCACGCTGGCGCCCACGTGGAAGTCGCTGCCCCACGCGGCCAGGGGGGACAGTTCGAGGAAGGGGCTGCCCTCGTCCAGGAGGAGTTCGATCCGTTCCCGGGCCAGCAGACCTCCCCTGGCGCGGTGCCGCTCCACGTAGCGTTCGCCGCCCCCGGCCAGCGCCTTCGCGTGTTCGGTGTCGAGCTCGGCCAGCTTGGCGAGCATGGTGTCCCGCGCCTCGGCGTAGGCCGGGCCCCGGGTGTCGAGTCGGGAGGTCAGAACGCTCACGGGCCCTCCTCGGGCAGCGGGGTCTCGGACAGCAGCGACTCGGGGACGGGGAGGCGGCGGGCGCGCAGCCACTCACCGAGCCCCTTGGCCTGGGGGTCCAGTCCCTCGCGGCGGGCGGTGCCCGGCGCGAGTATCCCCTCGATCCAGAAGTTGGCGGCCCGCAGGCCGGGGAGCAGGTGGCGGGTGACCCGGAGGTCGGCGGTCTCCGGCAGCAGCTCGCGCAGCGTGTCGGCGGTGAGGGGGTGCGCCAGCCAGCGCCAGGCCTCGTCCGAGGGGGCCCACACGCCCACGTTGGCGTCGGCTCCCTTGTCGCCGCTGCGCGCGCCCAGGACCAGGCCGAGGGGGGCCAGCCTGGTGGGTTCGTCGGGAGGGGGCGCGGGGAGCGGGGGTTCGGGAACCTCCGTGAGCTCCCTGGTGCGAACGGTGTGCGGTACCTGCTCGCGTTCGCCTTCGGGGGTGATGACGGTGTGCTCGACCTCGGCGGCTGGGACCAGCGCGTGGGTGACGGTGACCCCGTCCGGTCGGGCGTCGCGGGGCGGCGCGGTGATGTGGAACCCGGCGTAGCTGGAGAGCGCCAGCTCCACGGCCGCGGCGCCGAAGCGGCGGCCGATGACGGCGGGGTCGTGGTCACGGGCGACCACGCGCAGGCGCGCGGTGGCGTCGTCCTGGGTGTCGCCGTGGGGGTCGAGGGCGGGGACGAACTCGAACCGAAGGTCGGCGGGGCCCCGGTGGGCCAGGGCGGCGCGCATCTGGCGTTCGGCGAGGGCCGCCTTGTCCTCGGCGTCCAGGCCGGTGACGAGGAACTCGACCTCGTTGCGGAAGCCGCTGATGCCGGTGAGGCCGACCTTGAGGTCCGGTGGCGGGTCCTCCCCGGTGGCTCCGCTGATCCGCACCCGGTCCCGCGTCTCCTGGTGGAGCCGCACGGTGTCCAAGCGGGTGGTGACGTCGGGGCCGGGGTAGCGGGCGCCGCGGATCTCGTAGACGAGTTGCGCGGTGACGGTGCCCGCGGTGACCGCGCCGCCGGAGCCGGGCTGTTTGGTGATGACCGAGGTGCCGTCGGCGGCGATCTCGGCGATCGGGAACCCGGGGTGGTCCAGGTCGTGTCCGGCGAGTTCGCGCGGCAGGGCGTAGTTCCCGCCGGTGGCCTGGGTCCCGCACTCGATCACGTGTCCGGCGACGGTGGCCCCGGCGAGGGCGTCGAGGTCGTCCCGGGCCCAGCCGAAGTGGGAGACGGCGGGGCCGACCGTCAGTGAGGCGTCGGTGACGCGCCCGGTGACGACGATGTCGGCCCCCGCGTCCAGGCACCGGGCGATGCCGAAGGCGCCCAGGTAGGCGTTGGCGGTGAGGGGGGTGCCCAGGTGGAGTTCCTCGGCTCGGTGCAGCAGGTCGTCACCGGTGACGCAGGCGATGCGGGGCTCGAAGCCGAGGCCGTCGGCGAGCTCGGTGAGGCGGTCGGCCAGCCCCCGTGGGTTGAGGCCGCCCGCGTTGGTGACCACGCGGACCCGGCGTTCCATGACGGTGGCCAGGCACTCGCGCATCTGCCGCAGAAAGGTGCGCGCGTAGCCCCGGCTCGGGTCGGCCAGCTGGTCCCGACCGAGGATGGCCATCGTGAGTTCGGCCAGGTAGTCGCCGGTGAGCACGTCGACGGGGCCTTCGGTGAGCATCTCGTGGACGGCCGCGAGGCGGTCGCCGTAGAAGCCGGAGGCGTTCCCGATCCGCAGAGGGGGAGCTGCTGTAGCGGTCATGGGAAAGAGGGTGACACCGGACACAGAAAAGAACAAGCACCCGTGATTGTTTTTCCCCTGAACGGCACCCTCGGGTGAAATGGCCGGAACCGGCCGCAGTCGACCGGTTACGGGGCCGCGAATCGGGACAGACGAGGGGTATTTTGGCGCGCGTGAGTACCTCCTCAGAAGACACCGCGTCCCCCAGTACCCCCGACGAGGCCTCGGAGTCCCCCGAGACGCCCGAGACCTCCCCCACCACGGAGTCCCCCGAGACACCCGAGACCTCCGCGACCCCGGAGCCCTCACCCGCCTCCGAGGCCTTCCTCCAGGGTCAGCCCGCCCCGCACCGCGACTCCCTGTTCGGCGCCGGGACCTTCAGCGTGGCCGGGCTCATCATGCTGGCCACCACCCTGCTGTCCACCCAGCTGGTCGGGATCTTCAACACGCAGACCCTGATCGGAGCCGAGGGCACCCTCGGAGCGGCGGTCCAGGGCGAACTCACCGGCGCCGGACTGTTCTCGGCACTGGCCGTCCTGTGCTCGGCGGTGGCCCTGTTCCGGTCGGGTCCCGAGACCCACCCGTGGGTCCGCCACCTGGCAGCCGGCACCGTGCTGGTCGGGATCCTGCTCGTCGTCCTGACCGTGCTGTCGTACGTGCTGCTGACCGCCCCCGCGCCCGCCGCCTGACTGGAAATTGGCGGTATCCCTGGCCTGAGCAGGTGATTCTTAGGTCCCGCTTATCCCGATGCGCGGGTACGTTGGCCGCGTGAGTACCGCACCGGAAGACAACGACAAGCCCGAGAACACCACGAGCTCCGGCGAGGGCTCGCCGCAGCCGAAGTTCGAGCCGGGGTACCCCGCCCAGAACTCCGGCGCGACGGATGCCGCAGACTCCGCGGAGGACGGCCTCGCCGATGAGGAGGCCGGTCACGACCACGAACACGAGTTCGAGGTCACCGAGGCCGAGCCCCGACCCGGCGGCGCCTTCTCCACCGAGACCCTCAGCATCGTGGGCCTTGCCCTGCTCGCGGTCACCATCTTCTCCGGCCAGCTGCTGGAGCTCCTCACCAGCATGATCATGCTCGGAGGCCAGCCCATCGACGCCGGGCAGGTCCGCTCGATCGAGGCCCAGCTGTGGATGGGCGGAGCGGTGTCCCTGCTCACCGTGCTCGCCTCGACCCTGGCGCTGGCCCTGCTCAACCGGGGCAGCAGCCCGTGGGCGCGCTGGACCGCCACGGCGACGACCGTGGTCGGTTTCCTGTTCGTCCTCGTCGCCGCCGCCGCGTTCCTGCTGGTGCCGGACGCCGCCCCGCAGCAGATGATGCCCCCCATGCCCAACTAGCAGGGGTCATCCCGCTCCGGGGAACACCGGGTCAGGAGACCCGGTCGATGACCAGCGGGCCCGGCTTCCGCTCGGCCGCGCCGCCGATGTCGAAGGCGCCCTCAAGCGCCTCGGCGGCGCGGTCGAAGCGTTCGGGCTCGTCCGCGTGCAGGGTGAACAGGGGTTCGCCCGCCGCGACCGCCTCTCCCGGCTTGGCGTGCAGGGTGACCCCGGCGCCGAAGGAGACGTCGTCCTCCTTGCGGGCCCGACCGGCGCCCAGACGCCAGGCGGCCAGACCCACCTGGTAGGCGTCCAGCCGCGTGACCACACCGGTGGCCGGGGCCAGCACGGTGCGGCGTTCGGCCGCCACGGGCAGCGGCGCGTCCGGGTCGCCGCCCTGGGCGCGCACCAGCGCCTTCCACGACTCCAGCGCGCTGCCGTCGCGCAGCGCCTCGGCCGGGTCCTTCACACCCTTCTCACCGGGCGTCATCCCGGCCGCTGCCAGCATCTCGCGGGCCAGCGCCACGGTGAGTTCGACGACGTCGGCGGGGCCGCCCCCGGAGAGCACCTCCACCGACTCCGCGACCTCCAGCGCGTTGCCGACCTGGCGGCCCAGGGGCGTGGCCATGTCGGTGAGCAGCGCCACCGTGCGCACTCCGTGGTCGTTGCCGATGTCCACCATGGTGCGGGCCAGCTCGCGGGCGGAGTCGGCGTCCTTCATGAACGCGCCCGACCCCACCTTGACGTCCAGGACCAGGGCGCTCGTGCCCTCCGCGAGCTTCTTGCTCATGATGGAGGCGGCGATCAGCGGGATGGACTCCACCGTGCCGGTGACGTCGCGCAGCGCGTACAGCTCGCGGTCAGCCGGGGCGAGCCCGCTCCCTGCCGCGCAGATCACCCCGCCGGTATCGGTGATGACCTCCCGCATCTCCTGAGTGGACAGCGAGGCCCGCCACCCGGGGATCGACTCCAGCTTGTCGAGGGTGCCGCCGGTGTGCCCGAGTCCGCGCCCGGACAGCTGCGGGACGGCCGCCCCGCAGGCCGCCACGGTGGGGGTGAGCGGAAGGGTGATCTTGTCTCCCACACCCCCGGTGGAGTGCTTGTCCGTGGTGGGCCTGGCCAGGTCGGTGAAGTCCAGCCGGTCGCCGGAGGAGAGCATGGCCTCGGTCCAGCGGCTCACCTCCGCGCGGTCCATGCCGCGCAGGAAGATCGCCATCGCCAGCGCCGCCATCTGCTCCTCGGCCACCTCACCACGGGTGTAGGCCCCGATCACCCAGTCGATCTGCTCCGGGGAGAGCCGTCCCCCGTCGCGCTTGGCCCGGATGATCTCGATGACGTCCATGTCATGTTCCTTCCGTCGTGAAGAGGTGGTGCGAAACGACCTCTCCCCGGCCGCCGTGGACCGGCGACCGGGGAGACGACCGATGGTGCTCCGCCCGTCAGGCGAGGTTGTGCGGTCCGAAGGCCTGGGGCAGCACGCGCTCCATGGGCAGGATGCCCTCCGGCGTGTCCACCAGCAGGTCCGGCCCGCCGTGTTCGTACAGGAGCTGACGGCAGCGCCCGCACGGCATCAGGGCCAGGCCCCGACCGTCCACGCAGGCGAAGGCGACCAGCCGACCGCCGCCGGAGGCGTGCAGGGCGCTGACCAGACCGCATTCGGCGCACAGGCCCACACCGTAGGAGGCGTTCTCCACGTTGCAGCCGCTCACCACCCGGCCGTCGTCGACCAGCGCCGCCGCCCCCACCGGGTAGTTCGAGTAGGGCGCGTAGGCGCGGCCCATGGCCTCCCGGGCGGTCTCCCGGAGGGCCTCCCAGTCCACTGCGGTGTCGGTCATGACCTGCTCGCCCTCCACTGTTTTCCGATCCCGGCGGGTGCGCGCAGCCGTTGCGAGGCCAGCGAGAGCACCAGCAGCGTGGCGATGTGCGGGCTGTAGGTCGCCAGCTCACGCGGCAGCGAGTCGGTGCTGAAGTACCAGAAGAGCAGGACGATCGCGGCGAGGAAACCCGCCACGGCGATGCCCTTGCGGTCCTTGCGCACCTGCCACACGGCCACCACGAGCAGGACCACGGCCAGGAGCAGCAGCAGCGCGTGGATGGCCGCGCCGCCGCCGCGCAGCTGGAGCGCGTCGGTGTAGCCGAACAGGGTCGCGCCCATCGCCAGGCCGCCCGGCCGCCAGTTGCCGAAGATCATCGCGGCCAGACCGATGTCCCCGCGGCCGCCGGTCTGCCCCTCCTGGTAGATCTGGGAGGCGACGATCGCGAGGAACACGCCGCCCATACCGGCCAGACCGCCGGAGATGACCACGGCGACGTACTTGAGCGTGTACACCGGCACACCGAGGGACTCGGCGGCGTCGGGGTTCTCACCCACCGAGCGCAGCCGCAGGCCGAAGGTGGTCTTCCACAGCACCAGGTAGCTGATCGGGACCAGCAGGATGGCGATGAGGGTCAGCGCGGACATCCGGGTGGTGAGGCCGATGACCAGCGCGGCCAGGTCGCTGACCAGGAAGATGCCGCTCTGGGCGACCGGGGCGAGCGCCTCCGGCAGCCACGGCAGGTTCAGGGTCGGGAACGACGGCGCCGACGGGGACTGGGCCGCACCCGCGCCGGGGATGTCGGAGTAGACCAGGATCGACAGGTAGCGCATGGCGCCCAGGGCGAGGATGTTGATCGCCACACCGGACACGATGTGGTCCACCGCGAAGGTCACGGTGGCCACCGCGTGGATCAGGCCGCCGAGCATGCCGCCCAGGGTTCCGGCCAGCAGGCCGATCCACGGGTCGTTGAAGCTCCACGCGAAGTACGCGCCGAACCACGTCCCGAAGATCATCATGCCCTCGAGGCCGATGTTGATGATGCCCGCGCGCTCGGCCCACAGACCGCCGAGGGCAGCCAGACCGATCGGGACCGCGAAGGTCAGCGTGGTGCGGACGGTGCCCGCGTCGGTCAGCATGTCCTGACCGGTGATGACGCGCAGACCCGCCAGCGATACGAAGACCGCCATCAGCAGGGTGAGGACGCGCCAGCGCGCCCACCCCCGGGGCCGGGACCGCTGGGTCACCGGCTCCATCACGTTGAGTTCCTGGCTCACTGTGCCTCCCCGCCGCGCTTGTCGTCGGTGCCGTCGGTGTCCTCGGTGACGGCTCCGTCGGAGGCGCCGCCGTCGGACACGGCCGCGGGCTCCGGGGTGGACTCGGTCGTACGGCCGAGCTGCCTGCCGATCTGCTGCTGCTGGTAGCGGCGGCCCCAGCGGTGCACGACCTCGTAGACCACGACGACCGTGAGGACGATGGTGGCCTGCGCGATGACGGCGATCTCCTGCGGGATGCCGTCGAAGGGCAGGATGCCCGCCGCCTGGGTCAGGAAGGCCCAGAACAGGGAGGCGAAGACGATGCCCACGGGGTGGTTGCGGCCCAGCAGCGCGATCGCGATGCCGATGAAGCCGATCCCCGTCGGGAAGTCCAGCGCGTAGTAGTGGGAGTTGCCGAGCAACTGCGGCAGACCCACCAGACCGGCGACCATGCCCGAGAAGAGCATGGACAGGAAGACCATCTTCTTGACGTTCACTCCGCTGGCCTCGGCCGCCGTCTGCGACTGGCCGGTGGCCCGCAGCTCGAAGCCGAACCGCGTGCGGTTGAGCATGATCCAGTACCCGATGCCCACAGCGACGGACAGCAGGATCAGACCGTAGACCTCCCGGTCCGAGCCGAGGAAGGTCGCCGGGATGCCCGGGACCCAGCCCGACTCGGGGATGGGCGGGGTGCCGATGTTGTTGGTGCTGATCTCGACCGCGAGGCGGCCCTCGGTCAGCAGGTAGGCGGTGATCCCGGTGGCGATCGCGTTGAGCATGATCGTGGAGATCACCTCGGACACGCCCCGGGCGACCTTGAGGTAGCCCGCGATGCCCGCCCACAGGCCGCCCACGGCCACGGCGGTGAGGATGACCACGAACTGGCTGAGCACCGGGGGCAGCACCAGGTACCCGCCGACGGCGGCGGCCAGCAGGGCCGCGAGCCGGTACTGACCGTCCACACCGATGTTGAACAGCTTCATCTTGAAGCCGATCGCCACGGCTACGGCGGCCAGGTAGTAGGTGGTGCTGTCGTTGATGATCTGCACCAGGCTGTTGGGCCGGGTGCCGTACTCCAGCATCCGCTCGAAGGTGGGCAGCGGGGCGATACCGCTGAAGTACAGGACGGCGGCGGTGACGCCGATCGCGATCACGCCCGCCGTCAGGACGGCGGCGAAGGACAGCGCCATCATCGCCGCGAGGCGGTGGAAGAGCACGAACGCCAGCAGCGAGCCGATCACCGCGCCCGAGGCGGCCGCGACGGGCTCGATCAGCGAGAGGTCCAGCATCCACCCGGCGACCAGGCCGCCCACGACCGACAGCACCAGGGCCATCGGGAGGACGAGGACGTTGTGGAGGGGTGTGCCCTCCTCCTTGGTGCCGTCGGCGCCCACCCGGCCCCGGTCGGGGGTCATCGGGGCGAGCACGGCCACGAGGACGAAGGCGAGGGTCACTC
Organism: Nocardiopsis prasina DSM 43845; assembly: GCF_000341265.1. Classification (GTDB taxonomy): domain Bacteria; phylum Actinomycetota; class Actinomycetes; order Streptosporangiales; family Streptosporangiaceae; genus Nocardiopsis; species Nocardiopsis prasina. The sequence goes on from NZ_ANAE01000200.1 coordinate 10,128, forward strand.
CGACGATGAGCGCGGCCCACCACAGGAGGAACAGGTCCAGCACGACGGTGACCAGACCGCCCATGAGGACGGCGAGGAGGATCACGATCGGTGCCGCGACGGTGCGGCGTCCGCTGTCAGTCATGCGCCGCCCTCGCTCTCGTTACGATGGGCGCCCTCAGCACCGCTGTCACCTTCCGTGTGCGCGTCCGAGCCGTCCAGTCCGGCGCCGGTCATGGCGGATCCGAGCTGTTCGGGGGTGACGCTGGTGGGGTCGGCCTCCGCGACCAGGCGGCCGCGCAGGATGACGTGGAGTGTGTCGGACATGCCGATGAGCTCGTCGAGGTCGGCGGAGATGAGCAGCACGGCCAGCCCGGCGGCGCGCGCCTCGCGCAGCTGCTCCCAGATAGCCGACTGCGCGCCCACGTCCACGCCTCGGGTCGGGTGTGCGGCGACCAGGAATCGAGGGTCCCCGCTCATCTCCCGGCCGATGATGAACTTCTGCTGGTTGCCCCCGGACAGCGCGTCGGCGATGACGTCGATGTTGGGGGTGCGCACGTCGTACTCGCCGACGATGCGCTCGGAGTCGGCGCGGGCACCGGACCGGTTGATCCAGGCACCGTTGACGCTGGGTTCCCGGGTCTGGTGGCCGAGGATGCGGTTCTCCCAGAGCGGGGACTCCAGCAGGATGCCGTGCCGGTGGCGGTCCTCGGGGATGTAGCCGACACCGGCCTCGCGGATGCTCAGCGTGGACCACTCGGTGATGTCGCGCTCTTCGAGGGTGATGGTGCCGGAACTGGCCCGGCGCATCCCCATGATGGCCTCGATGAGCTCGGACTGGCCGTTGCCCTCGACCCCGGCGATGCCGACGATCTCGCCCTCGCGGATGTCCAGGGTGACGTCGTCGACCACCGGTCGGCCCTCGGAGGAGAGCACGGTGACCCCGGACAGGGCGAGCACGACCTTGTCGGTGACGGTGGACTCGCGCAGCTCGGGGACGGGCAGTTCCCCGCCGACCATGAGCGTGGCCAGCTGGCGGGCCGAGGTGGTGCGCGGGTCGGCGGTGGCCACCGTGGTGCCGCGCCGGATGACGGTGATCTCGTCCGCGACCGACAGGACCTCGTCGAGCTTGTGCGAGATGAAGATGACGGTGAGGCCCTCACGCTTGAGCACGCGCAGGTTGTCGAAGAGCTCCTCGACCTCCTGCGGCACCAGCACGGCGGTGGGCTCGTCCAGGATGATCGTCTGGGCGCCCCGGTAGAGCACCTTGAGGATCTCCACGCGCTGGCGGTCGCCGACGCCCAGGTCCTCCATGAGGCGGTCGGGGTCGACGCCGAGCCCGTACTGGGCGGACAGCTCCTGGATGCGGGCGCGCGCCTTGCGGCCGATGCCGTGCCTGCGCTCGGCGCCCAGGACCACGTTCTCCAGCACGGTGAGGTTGTCCGCCAGCATGAAGTGCTGGTGGACCATGCCGATGCCGTGCTTGATGGCGTCGGAGGGCGAGTGGAAGCGCACCTCCCGGCCACGGATGTGGATGGTGCCCTCGTCCGGCCGGTGCATGCCGTACAGGGTCTTCATCAGCGTGGACTTGCCCGCTCCGTTCTCGCCGACGATGGCGTGCACGGTACCGGGAGCCACGGTGATGTCGATGTCGTGGTTGGCCACGACGCCGGGAAAACGCTTGGTGATCCCGCGCAGCTCAACGGCGGCGGGTTCGTTCGACCCGCCGCCCGATGGCGTGCTGCTCATCAGACTCCTCTGTGGGAATGTGCGGCGGGGCGCGGACGGGCCTGGGATCGGCCACGGCCGGGACGCCTTCGTCGCGGTGCGGCTACCGGGCGGAGCCGAAGGGGGCTGGCCCCTCCGGCTCCGTGTTCGTTCGGGTCACGGCGCGGGCCCGGTGCCCGCTCCGTGGAGTGTCCCAGCGCCGTTACGGCTGGCTGGGAACCTCGATCTCACCGTCGATGATCTGCTGCTTGAGCTCGTCGAGCTGGTCCTGGACGGGCTCGATGGCCTCTTCGTTGGTCAGCGTGTAGTCCACGCCGCCCTCGCTGAGGTCGAAGCGCTTGATCCCGGCCTCGACGTCGCCCTCAGTGGCGGAGCGGATGAACTCGAAGACCGAGACGTCGACCTGCTTGATGGCGGAGGTCAGCACGTACGGCTTCTGCTCCTCCTCGGCGTTCTCGTACTGGTCGCTGTCGACGCCGATGAAGGTGAACTCGTTGTCGACGGCGGACTGGAGGATGCCGTTGCCCGAGGCGCCGGCGGCGTGGTAGATGACGTCCGCGCCGCGGTCGTACTGGGCCTGGGCGGCCTCACGGCCCTGGGCGGGGTCGTTGAACCCGGCGAAGTCCGGCGGCTGGCTGAGGTAGTTGATCTCCACCTCGATGTCCTCGTTGACGTGCGCGACGCCCGCGACGTAACCCGCCTCGAACTTGCGGATCAGCGGGGTCTCGACACCGCCGATGAAGCCGACGTGGTCCTCGTCGGTGGTCAGGGCGGCGGCGGCACCGGCGAGGAAGGAGGCCTGCTCCTCGGCGAAGACGAGGCTGGTGACGTTGTCGATCTCCTCGATCTCGGAGTCGACGATCGCGAAGTCGACCTCCGGGTACTCGGGGGCGACGGCCTGGACGGCGGCGTCGTAGGCGAAGCCCACGGCGATGATGACGTCGTAGCCCTCCTCGGCCATGGTGGCCAGGCGCTCCTCCTTGGCGGACTCGGCCTCGCCGTCGGCGGGCTCGAAGTCGTTGGTCTCCACGCCCAGCTCCTCGGCGGCCTGCTCGAGGCCGCGGTAGGCGGAGTCGTTGAAGGAGCGGTCACCGCGGCCTCCGACGTCGTAGGCCAGGCCGACCTTGACGTCGGAGGAGGTCTCGCCGTCGCCTCCGCCGCTGGCACCGTCGTCGGCCGCGTTGTCGCACGCGGTGAGTGCCAGCACGCCCGCGGCGGCGACCGCTGCGAACTTGGCTGCGTTGCTGCGCTTCACTTGAAAGTCTCCCCTTCGCCCTCTCAGCGGACCGCATTCCGCGCGGGACCGACCTGAGTTCTGCAGCCGGACGATATCCGCTGGCCGAATGTACATCTAACCCACGGCCGTAGTTGTTATGAAGGCGAGAGCAGAGTGACACGGGGCCTTACCGGGAAGTTACCAAGAGCACACCGGATCGGGGCAACCTTCGGCCTAATCGCCGTTTTTGACCTCCTGTTCTCTCGATGAATCCGGCTTTGCGACCGCCCGTGTCGTGACCTTCACCTGTGGTGACCTCGCCCTGTTCGGCCCCATCCGGTCTAGACCGGCCTGATCCACTTGGCGGGCGCGGGTTCAGTCCTGGAGGAACTCCACCACGGCCTGCTTGAAGACACGTGAGGAGACGGCGTTGGCGTGCTCGCGACCCGGGATCTCCACGAACGACCCGCCGCAGCGCTCAGCGAGCCCGGCGGCACCCTCGGCGACGGTGTCCCCGGCTCCGGCGACCAGGAGCGGCGGGGGGGCCCCCGGGCG
>NZ_ANAE01000201.1 GCF_000341265.1 Nocardiopsis prasina DSM 43845
CCCCGGGATCTCCACGAACGCCCCGCCGCAGCGCTCAGCGAGCCCGGCGGCACCCTCGGCGACGGTGTCCCCGGCTCCGGCGACCAGGAGCGGCGGGAGGCCCTCGGGACGCGGTTCCTCCTGGAAGGGACGGGCGGCCTGGCCGCGGGCGCACGCGGCGAGCGCCGCGGCGTCGTTGCCCGGAAGCGCGACCACGGTCCGGTACACGTGGTCGAAGGGGGTGTCCCCCGCGCCCGGTTCGGCAGCACCCAGGCCCGCCAGAGCGTCGGCCGGGCCGAACCCGCCCAGCACCGTACGACGCACCCGCTCGGGCGCGGTGAGCGCGAGTTCCCAGGCGATCCGGGAGCCCATGGAGTAGCCGACGACGTCGACGCGCTCCACGGCCAGCTCGTCGAGCAGACCCACAAGGTCGGCGACGAAGTGTTCGGGCAGGTAGAGCCCGCTGTCGGTCGGCTTGTCACTGGCCCCGTGCCCGCGCAGGTCCGGGCCGATCACCCGGCGTCCGGCGGTGTCGAACGCGCGCGGCCACCCGGCGGCGCTCCAATTCATCTCGAACGTGGTACCGAAACCGTGCAGCAGAAGCACCGGAAGGTGATCGCCGGGGGCCTGCGGCGGCAAATCCGCATAACGCATTGTCACGTCTCCGACGAGATTCGCGTTCATGAATCTTTTCCGTTCTCGATCCGGTGGGGATTTGTTGGAAGCGAACGAGGGCCCATTCAGACGTTCCCATAAACAGAATGACCCGAAGGGCCGTTCCGTTGGTGTCGACGTCCGAACGGGCCCTCGTCGTCACGGCCTCAGTTCGTCGGTGGCCTGAGTCGGACCCGGCGCTGCGGTTTGGCGTCCTCAGTGGGAACGCGTCCGACGATTCCGGCCTGCGGCGCCCTTTCCTCGACCTCCACCGCGAAGGTCACCAGGGGGTCGCCGACGGGGACCACCTGCTCCTCCTCCGCGTGCAGCTCCACCACGCGCCCGGCCTTGGGCGAGGGGATGACCACGGCGGACTTGGTGGTCTCCACCTCGACCAGGGGGTCGTTGCGGCCGATCGTGTCCCCGACCGCGACCTGCCACTCCAGGACGGTCGCCTCGACCAGGCCCTCGCCCAGGTCGGGGAGGGTGAAGGTGATGTTCTCTTCTGCCATGTGGGCTAGTACTCCAGGGTTCGCTGGACCGCGAGCAGGACGCGGTCGATCGTCGGCAGGTACTGGGGCTCCAGCGGTCCGGCCGGGTAGGGCACGTCGAACCCGGTGACGCGCTGGACCGGGGCGGCCAGCTCACGGAAGCAGTTCTCGGTGATGAGGGTGGCCACCTCCGCGCCGAGTCCCGCGGTGAGCGGGGCCTCGTGGACGACCACGGCGCGCTTGGTGCGCGCCACCGAGGCGGCCAGCCCGGCGGCGTCGATGGGCTTGAGCCAGCGCAGGTCGAGGACCTCCAGGTCCACTCCGTCCTCGGCGGCGAGTTCGGCCACCTGGAGGCAGCGGTGCACCATCGCGCCCCAGGCGACGAGGGTGGCGTGGCTGCCGGGGCGCACGATCCTGCTAGTGCCGATGGGGTCGGTGGGCTCGCTCAGCACCACCGGGCGGCGGTCCCAGTAGCGGGCTTTGGGCTCCATGTAGACGACCGGGTCGTCGGAGCGCACGGACTGGAGCAGCAGGCTGTACGCCTCGGCGGGGTCGGAGGGGGCGACGACCTTCAGCCCGGGGGTGTGCGCGAAGAGCGCCTCCAGGCTCTCCCCGTGGTGCTCGGGTGCCTGGATGCCGCCGAAGGACGGCAGGCGCAGGGTGATCGGCATGGGGGCGGCGCCACGCGTGCGGTAGTTCATGCGCGCCACCTGGTTGACGATCTGGTCGACGGCCGGATACGCGAAGCCGTCGAACTGGAGCTCGGGGACCGGCCGCCAGCCGTTCATCGCCAGACCGACCGCCATGCCCATGATGGCCGACTCCGCCAGCGGGGTGTCGAAGACGCGCTGGTCGCCGAACTCCTTCTGGAGACCGTCGGTGACGCGGAAGACGCCGCCGAGGGCGCCGACGTCCTCACCGAAGACGAGGACGTCGGGGTCCTCCTCCAACAGGACGCGCAGGGCCCGGTTGATCGCCTGCTGCATGGACAGCTCGACCGCTCGGGAGTCGGCCGGTGCGTCGGTGTGTTCGATCAGCTCGGTCACAGCTCGACCTCTTCCTGCCAGGTGCGGTGCTGCCGGGCCAGCTCCTCGGTGGTCTCCCGGAACACGTGGGTGAACAGTTCGGAGCCGTCGGGCTCGGGGGTCTCGGCGACCCCGTCACGGATCTCCTCGGCGCGCTTGGCGGCCTCCGCGTCGACGGTGGCGAGGTGGGACTCGTCGTCGTGCCCGGCCTCGATCATCGCGGTGCGCAGCAGGTCGAGGGGGTCGCGTGTGCGCCAGTGGTCGGTGTCGGCGCGGTCCCGGTAGCGGCTGGGGTCGTCGGAGGTGGAGTGGGGTTCGACGCGGTAGGTGAGGGCCTCGATGACCGTGGGGCCGCCGCCCGCGCGGGCACGCTCGACCGCCTCGGCGGTGGCGGTGTACACGGCGCCGACGTCGTTGCCGTCGACGAGCACCCCGGGCATGCCGTAGCCCTCGGCGCGGGCCGCGACGGAGCCGCCCGCGACCTGGCGCTCGTTGGGCACCGAGAGGGCCCACTGGTTGTTCTGGCAGAGGAAGACGACGGGTGCCGTGAACACGCCCGCGAAGTTCATGGACTCGTGGACGTCGCCCTCGGAGCTGGCGCCGTCGCCGAAGTAGGCCATGGCGACACCGTCACCGCCGCGGAGCCGTTCGCCGACCGCCCATCCCACGGCGTGCGGGACGGGGCCGCCGACGACCGCGTTGATGGCGCCGAAGCGGGACTCCATGACGTCGTGGAGTCCGCCGTGCCACAGGGCGCGGTGGGTGGCCATGTAGGCGACCATCTCCACGCCGTAGGCGAGGGCGGAGGCCATCTCGCGGTAGGTGGGGAAGACGAAGTCGCGGGTGGGGTCGAGCGCGCTGGCGCTGCCCACCTGGGCGGCCTCCTGACCCCGGACGGAGACGTACGCGGGGAAGACGCCCTGCCGCTGGAGGGCGATGGCCTCGGTGTCCAGGTCACGCGCGGTGCGCATGGCGCGGTACAGCTCCCGGGTGAGTTCGGGTCGCAGGTGCTCCACGGTGATGGCGCCCTGGCCCGTGGGCTCTGGGGTTGGCATGTCGAGCGGCTCCCAACGTGGCCCTGCGCGCGTGTGGCGCGACCCGGGCTCGGGGTGGTCAGGTCTGCCTTTGATTCTCCGTACAACTGGACAGTTTCGCTAGATACGACCGTACAGTCGATACGATCAAGAACGTTGGACCTGGTTTCGTTCGTGGATGTCCAAGTTTCAGCCTCCGAAACAGGGGAAAACGACACGCAGTGCCAAACATCACGAATCACCATCAACACCACCATCCGCCAACCCCACCGAAGGGAAGCCCGGAAGCCACACACAGGAGTCGTCGTATGCCCGGACAGTCACGACAAATATGCGGAGAATGGGTGTCAGGACAAGAATTTCTGGCGGATTCCGGCGGTTCGGGTGTAGTTACTGCTCAGTCAGGGAAACCCTCGACCTACTCCGTGCGTCAACCATGAGTACAGTCGGAACTCCTCCGCCACTCCCCCGTTTGGCGGTTCGCACAAGAGGTCCGTACGCACGAATCCCCCCGATACCCCCACACCGACCCGAGCACCACGGAACGTGCGTCCGTCATCTCCCCGACCGGTTTTTCCCAGCTTCCTGTCAATGAAGACAGCACGGAGCCGAGCCCTGCGACAAGAGCACACGAGGAGCACGCACATGGCCATGGGCGAACAGCACAGGAACGGCCGGCGGCCGGACACGACCGACCAGACCATTCTGAGCGCGCTCGCCAAGGACGCCCGGACCGGCATCACCGAGATCGCCGCGCTGGCCAACGTCTCCCGAGCCACGGCATACAACCGGATCAAGCGCCTCACCGACGAAGGGGTCATCCGCGGCTACTCCGTGGTGACCGACCACTCCAAAATGGGGCTCGGCGTCACCGCGCTCGTCCTCATCTCCGGCAGTCAGCCCGACTGGCGGGCCAACCGGGAGATCCTCTCGTCCTACCCCGAGATCGAGTACTGCTGGTACGTGGTGGGGTCGGCGGACATCGTGCTGCTGGTCCGCGTCGCCAACACCAACCAGCTGCGCGACCTGATCCTGAGCCGCCTCCAGTCGCTCCCCGGTGTGACGTCCACCCAGACGCTCACCGTCATCGACGAGGTCGTACACCGACCGGTCGTGGAGCCCGCCGAGGGGAGCGAGTGACCCCGCCCCACCCCCGGATCATCCCCTGACCACCCCGGCGACCGCCGTCATCAGCTCGGACAGCAGTTCCGAGCCGCGCGCGCGGCTGGCAGCGATGTCGCCGTCGACCCCCGACACCACCTCTGCGTAGGCCTTCAGTTTGGGTTCGGTCCCCGAGGGGCGCAGCGTCACCCGCCCACGCGTCCCACCTTCGAGCTCGAACCGCACGGCGTCCGTCGGCGGCAGACCCACGTGCCCGTCGGCGAAGTCCACGACCCCCGACACCTTCAGGGGGCCGAACGCGGCGGGCGGTTCGGCGCGCAACCGCCGCATCGCCGCGGTGATCTCCGAGAGGTCCCGCACCCGGACCGACAACTGGTCGCTCAGGTGCAGGCCGTACCGCCTGGCCTGGTCGTCGAGGAGGTCGACCAGCGTGCGGCCCCGGCTACGCGCCTCGGCCGCCAGCGCCAGCGCCACGAGCGCCGCGCTCACGCCGTCCTTGTCGGCCACCGGTCGGCCGTCGTCCCCGCCCACGCAGTAGCCCAGCGCCTCCTCGTAGGAGAACACCCTGCTCTGGCCGGGCGCGCCCGCGCGAGCCAACCACTTGAAGCCGGTCAGGGTCTCCTCGTAGTGCACTCCCCTGTCCCGGGCGATCTTGCCGAGCAGACTGGAGGAGACGATCGAGGTGGCCACCACCCGGTCCGCGCCACTCGTGTGGTCCAGCACGTATTCGGCGAGCAGGCCGCCGACTTCGTTCCCGGTGAGGAGGCCGTACCCGGGCACCGCCAGGGCCAGCCGGTCGGCGTCGGGGTCGTTGGCCACCACCAGGTCCGCCCCGTGGGCCTCCCCCGCCGCCAGGGCCAGGTCCATCGCACCCGGCTCCTCCGGATTGGGGAAGGCGACAGTGGGGAAGTCCGGGTCCGGTTCGAACTGCTCGACCACCACCTCGGGCGCCGCGAACCCGGCCCGCTCCACCGCCTCCGACAGCACCCGGCCGCCCACGCCGTGCAGGGGCGTGTAGACCACCGAGAGCTCCCTGGGCCCGTCCGGAACCAGCGCGGTCACCGCGTCCAGGTACTCCGAGACCGCGTCGGCGCCCAGCACCTCCCAGTCCTCGCCCAGCGGCAGCGCGCCGACCGGCCCCACCGCGTCGATGGCCGCGGAGATCTCGGCGTCCACCGGTGAGACGATCTGGCTGCCCGCGTCGTGACCGGACCCGCCCACGTACACCTTGTAGCCGTTGTCCTGGGGCGGATTGTGGCTGGCGGTGACCACGATCCCGGCGTCCGCGCCCAACCGCCGCAGGGTGTGGGCCAGCACGGGCGTGGGCAGCGGGCCGGGCAGCAGGGACACCCGGTGCCCGGCCCCGGTGAGGACGGCGGCGCTGTCCCGGGCGAAGTCGGCCGACCGGTGGCGGGCGTCGTAGCCGATCACCACGTGTCGGCGCTCCGCCCCGAGCCACGCCGCGATCCCCGCCGCCGCGCGCATGACCACGACGCGGTTCATCCGGTTGGGCCCGGCCCCCAGCGCACCGCGCAGTCCCGCCGTGCCGAACTCCAGCCGCGCCGCGAACCGGTCGTCGAGGTCGGTCAGGGCCTCCCCGTCGCCGACCTCGACGCGGGCCAGGAGCGCGCCCAGTTCCCCCCGGGTGCCGGGGTCGGGGTCCTGGTCGAGCCAGTCCCTGGCCTCGACGAGGAGCGCGGAGTCGATCATGGGAATCTCCTGTCTGGATGAGCGGGCGGGGCCGGGGCGAAGCGGGGCACAGGGGCACCGGACCGAGGCGGACGGCGGGCTCGCCTAGAACCTCTTGACGATGTCCGCGAGCAGACGGCCGACGGTCGCGGCGGAGTCGCGGCCGGTGGCGAGGACGTCCTCGTGGTCGAGGTTGGCTCCCTCCAGACCGGCGGCGATGTTGGTGACCAGGGACATGCCCAGCACGCGGGCCCCGGCCTCCCGGGCGGCGATGGCCTCAAGGACCGTGGACATGCCGACCAGGTCGGCTCCCATGGCGCGGAGCATGCGGATCTCGGCGGGGGTCTCGAAGTGCGGGCCGGGCATGGCCGCGTACACGCCCTCGGGAAGGTCGGGGTCGACCTCGCGGGCCAGGGCGCGCAGCTCCGGGGTGTAGGTCTCGGTGAGGTCCACGAAGGTCGCGCCGGTCAGCGGGGAGCGCGCGGTCATGTTGAGGTGGTCGGCGATGAGGACCGGGGAGCCCACGGCGTAGTCGGTGTTGATGCCGCCCGCGGCGTTGGTGAGCACGACGGTCCGCGCGCCCGCGGCAACGGCGGTGCGGACGTTGTGCACGACCGCGTCGGTGCCGTGGCCCTCGTACAGGTGGGTGCGGCCGAGGAAGGCGAGCACGTGGCGGTCGCCGTCCACGATGCTCCGCAGGGTGCCGCTGTGCCCCTCCACCGCCGGGGGCAGGAACCCGGGCAGTTCGGAGGTGGCGAACTCGTGCTTGGAGTCGCCGAGCAGGTCGGCGGCGGGCGCCCAGCCGGACCCCATCACCAGGGCCACGTCGTAGCTGTCCACACCGGTGCGTGAACGCAGCTCGGTCGCGGCCTCCTCGGCGGCGGCCTGGGGTGTGCGAGTCACTGGGGTTTCTCCGTTCGTCGGTACCGCTGGTGCGGTGCGGGGTGGGTTCCGGTCTCCAGGGGGCGGGACATCACTTCCTGGGGGCCCGCGCCACCTGGGACGACCGTGCCGGTGAAGTCGAATCCGGAGGCCTTGTAGACGCGCTGCGCCGGTTGGTTGGCCCGGTTGACGCAGAGCACGATCTCCTCGGCGCCCGGAGCGACCTCGTGGGCCAGTCCGTCCAGCAGGGGTGCGGAGCAGGAGGCCCGGCCGACTCCCCGGCCCTGCCATTGTGGCGTGACGTAGTAGGCGCGCAGCAGTACCGCCCGCTCCGGCGCGTCGACCAGCTCCGAGCGCAGGAGCCGGTCCAGCACACCGAACCCCGCGCAGGCGGCCCGCGCCCGGTCGGGGCCGGTCAGCGGCCCCTCCAGGGCGACGATCGCGTACGGGAAGCGTTCGGGGTCGCCGTCGGCGTCGGGCAGGGTCCGTTCGGGCAGCCCGGTGAAGCGCAGCTGCTCGGGCGGCAGGTCGTGTTCGAGGGCGGCGTCCCGGAGCAGGCCGGCCTCGGCCGTCCCCGAGTCCAGCCGCACCAGGCGGACCTGGGAGGTGTCCCAGCGCCCCGCCGCCCTCCTGCGCGACCCCCGCCAGCGCGTCATCGGTGTTCCGGTAGCTGCGGTACGGGGTGGGATCCGGTCTCGACGGGTCGGGTCAGCACGCTCTGCATGCCGTGCTCGCCCGCGTCGTGGCGGCGACCGTTGGGGGTGAACCCGGCCGAACGGTAGGTGCGCTCACCCATGTCGTTGCCGTCGTTGACGCACAGGACGATCTGGGTGGCCGCGGGTGCGATCGCCGCCACCAGGAGGTCGAGCAGCGGGGCGGAGCAGGCGGCGCGGCCGATGCCCTTCCCCTGGTGTTCGAGGGCGATGTAGAAGGCGCGCAGCTGCACGGCGGTCTCCGGGTCGTCGACCAGTTCGCGGAGCTGTCCGGCCCGGTCGACGACTCCGAAGCCGACACAGGCCTCCAGGACGGCGCTCCGGTCGGTCAGGGGCCCGTCGTTGAGGACGACCGCGAAGGGGTGGCGCGCGGGGTCGTCGTCGGCGCGGGGCAGGGTGTGCACCGCCTCGTCGATGAACCGGCGCTGGTCGGGGGCGACCCGCTGGCGGGGCAGGACCTCGCGCAGCAGGGCCACCTCGGGGGTGGTGCGGTCCAGGCGCACCAGGCGCAGCCCGGGGACGCGCACCGGTTCGGGCGCGCGTGACTCGGTGGTTCGGGGCTCGGCCTGCTCGGGGGTGTTCGCTGACACCGTTCCTCCACTCGGCTGTCGGGCCGTTCCCGCCCCCGGAAGGTGGGGGCGGGCCGGACCGTCAGTCTTACACCCCGACCGGATGCCAGACCGTCTTGGTCTCCAGGAAAGGGGTCAACCGGGAGGTCCCGGGGTCGGCGCCGAGCCAGGCGTCCTCCCCGCCGTGGGCCTCCGGTCCGGGGCGCAGCACCCGGGTGAGGGTGGTCGCGGCGGCCCGCTCGAACTCCACCGCGTGCTCCCCGGCCCCCGTGAGGTCCAGGGCGTTGACGTCGGCGTGCGATGCCAGGTGCGGGCCGATCTCGCCCGCCTTCCCGGTGAGCAGGTTGACCACGCCTCCGGGCAGGTCCGAGGTGGCCAGCACCTCGGCCAGCTCGATCGCGGCCAGCGGCGCGGACTCGGAGGTGACCACCACGGCGGTGTTGCCGGTGGCGATCACCGGGGCGACCACCGAGGTCAGCCCGAGCAGCGGGGCGTGCTGGGGCGCGAACACCGCGACCACACCGGTGGGTTCGGGCGCGGAGTGGTTGTAGAAGGGCCCGGAGACGGGGTTGGCCCCGCCGAGCACCTGGGCGAACTTGTCGGTCCAGCCCGCGTAGTACACCCAGCGGTCCACGGCGGCGGACACGGCGCGGTCGGCGTCGGCCCGGGTCACGCCGCCCGCCTCCACGAGGCGCGCGGCGAACTGTTCGCGGCGCCCCTCCATGACCTCGGCGACCCGGTAGAGGATCTGGCCCCGGTTGTACGCGGTGCGCCCGGACCAGCCGCCGAAGGCCTTGCGGGCCGCGACGACGGCGTCCCGGCCGTCCTTGCGGGAGGCCAGGGAGGCGTTGGCCAGGTGGGTGCCGTCGGCTGAGGTCACGGGGTAACTCCTGCCGGACTCCGAGCGGGGGAAGGCCCCGCCCAGGTAGAGCTTGTAGGTCTTGCGGACCGCGAGCCGGGCCGGGACGGGGGTCTGGGACCCGCCGCCGGTGCTCTTCTTCTTGCCGCGACGCTCAGCCAAGGTAGGCCTCCAAACCGTGGCGGCCGCCCTCGCGGCCGTATCCCGACTCCTTGTAGCCGCCGAAGGGGCTGGTCGGGTCGAACTTGTTGAACGTGTTGGACCAGATCACCCCGGCGCGCAGGCGCTCGGCGGTCCAGAGCATGCGGGAGCCCTTCTCGGTCCACACACCGGCCGAGAGCCCGTAGGGGGTGTTGTTGGCCTTGGCCACGGCCTCCTCCGGGGTGCGGAAGGTCAGGACGGACAGCACCGGACCGAAGATCTCCTCGCGGGCCACCCGGTGCGCCTGGCTGACCCCGGTGAGCACGGTGGGCGCGAACCAGTAGCCGCGCTCGGGCAGGTCGCAGGCGGGGGACCAGCGCTCGACGTTCTCCTCGTCGGCGGTGGCCGTGAGCTCGCGGACCCGCTCCAGCTGCGCGGCGGAGTTGATGGCTCCGATGTCGGTGTTCTTGTCCAGCGGGTCGCCGAGCCGCAGCTTGGCGATGCGCTCCTTCAGGCGGGGCAGGAACTCGTCCGCGACGGACTCCTGGAGGAGCAGACGCGATCCGGCGCAGCACACGTGGCCCTGGTTGAAGAAGATGCCGGTGACCACGCCCTCCACGGCCTGGTCGATCGCGGCGTCGTCGTAGACGATGTTGGCGCCCTTGCCGCCCAGCTCCAGGGTGACGCGCTTGTCGGTCCCGGCCACGGCGCGGGCGATCTGGCGGCCGACCCCGGTCGACCCGGTGAAGGCGACCTTGTCGGTGCCCGGGTGCTCGACCAGGGCCCGGCCGGTGTCCCCGGCGCCGGTCAGGATGTTGACCACGCCCGGGGGCAGGTCCGCCTCCTGGCAGATCTCCGCGAAGACCAGCGCGCTGAGCGGGGTGGTCTCGGCGGGCTTGAGCACCACGGTGTTGCCGGTGGCCAGGGCCGGAGCGACCTTCCACGCGAGCATGAGGAGCGGGAAGTTCCACGGGATGACCTGGGCCGCCACGCCGAGGGGGCGGGGGTCGGGGCCCAGCCCGGCGTGGGCGAGCTTGTCGGCCCAACCGGCGTAGTAGAAGAAGTGCGCGGCGACCAGCGGGAGGTCGACGTCGCGGGTCTCCTTGATCGGCTTGCCGTTGTCCATCGTCTCCAGGACGGCCAGTTCGCGTGAGCGTTCCTGGATGATCCGGGCGATGCGGAACAGGTACTTGCCGCGTTCGGCGCCGCTCATGCGGCCCCACACGGTGTCGTGGGCCCGGCGGGCGGCGGCGACGGCGCGGTCGACGTCGGCCTCCCCGGCCACGGCCACCCGGGCGAGCTCCTCCTCGTCGGCCGGGTTGAGCGTGGTGAGGTACTCACCGCTCTGGGCCGGGGTGAACTCGCCGTCGACGAACAGGTCGTAGGTCTCGCGCAGGCTGACGACGGAGCGGGACTCCGGTGCGGGCGCGTACTCGAAGATCACGGCTCAGTCCTGCGTGTAGTAGTCGGGGCCCGGGTAGGTGCCGGTGGACAGCCTGGTGCGCTGCATGAGCAGGTCGTTCAGGAGGCTGGAGGCGCCGATCCGGAACAGGTCGGGGGTCAGCCACGCGGGTCCCGCGGTCTCGTTGACCAGGACCAGGTTGCGGAGCGCGTCCTTGGTGTTGCGGATGCCGCCCGCGGGCTTGACGCCGACGCGTCGTCCGGTGGCGGCGTGGTGGTCGCGCACGGCCTCCAGCATGACCAGCGTGACCGGGAGGGTCGCGGCGGGCGACACCTTGCCGGTGGAGGTCTTGACGAAGTCCCCGCCCGCGCTCATGGCCAGGTGGGAGGCGCGGCGGACGTTGTCGTAGGTGACCAGCTCGCCGGTCTCCAGGATGACCTTCAGGTGGGCGTCGCCGCAGGCCTCCTTGACCGCGACGATCTCCTCGTGCACCTTCAGGTAGTCGCCGGAGAGGAAGGCCCCGCGGTCGATGACCATGTCGATCTCGCTGGCGCCGTCGGCGACCGCTCGCCGGGTGTCGGCCAGCTTGACGTCCAGGGGGGCGCGTCCGGCGGGGAAGGCGGTGGCGACCGAGGCCACACCGATCCCGGTGCCGCGCAGCGCCTCCACCGCGACGGCGACCATGTCCGGGTAGACGCAGACGGCGCCCCCGTGGGGCACGGTGCGATCGGTCGGGTCGGGCAGGGCCGCCTTGGCGCACAGGGCCCGGACCTTGCCGGGCGTGTCGGCGCCCTCCAGGGTGGTCAGGTCCACCATGGAGACGGCCAGGTCGATGGCGTGGGCCTTGGCGGTGGTCTTGATGGACCGGGTGGACAGGTCCTGGGCGCGGGCTCGGGCGCCGACCTCGTCGACCCCCGGGAAGCCGTGCAGATAGGCCCGGAGCGCGCGGTTGGTCGTCGCCTCGGGCACGGATGCGGTGTGGGGCACGGGCACCTACAGCTCGTCAGGTCAAGTGGGCTCACTCGACGCGGGGTGTCCCCCGCCGTCAGGCAGTCACCATAACCCCGGGCCGCTCCGCCGTCAGTCCCCGGCGGGTGCGCGCCCCCAAGGTTGGAGAAGGCTCCAAGGGTGGAGGGCCCCTGAGGTCGTCCTTTTCTCCAACCGTGGGTGCGAAAAGCCCGAAAAACGACGTTTTGGCCGCGCGTGATGGCATGCCCGCTCGGCTTGCGGTCTAGACCGGAGCACTCCACCGAGCGGGGACACCGGGCCCTTCCCCGGCCGTCTCCGCCGGTGCGCGCGACTACCCTGGAGACATGGCGGAGTTCCGGATCAGCAGTGACGACAGGCAGGTCGACCTGCGCAGAATGGCCACCGCGTTGGCCGAGTCGCAGGGGTGGGCACGCGAGGACGTGAGCATCTGGGACAACCGCCGGGGCGAGGTGATCGTGACCATCGACGACTCCCTGTTGCGCAGACCGGAGGCCGACCCCCTGCACCGGCCCCGGCACACCCCGCACGCGGTGCACGACGCCTGCGAGCTGCTGCGCCGGGAGGACACCTCCCTGCGCGGGGTGGACTTCGCCGCCCTCAGGAACGAGAGCGCCCGGTTCTTCTCCGCCGGCTGGACCCTGGCCGACCTCCAGCACGCACTGGCCCACCGCCCGGACGGTGTGGACTGGGAGAGCGGCCCGGACTACCGGGGCGCCGCCTGGTTCGCGCACCGGTTGTCGGCGTGGAAGACCCCGGACGGGGACATCCGGCCCTCCCAGTCGCAGGAGTCGGCGCAGCTGCGAGTGATCAGCCGGGCCGGACTGCCGATGGACATCGGCCTGCCCGAGGACACCGAGCTGTCGGCGCGGCCCGTGGCCAGCCCGGCGGT
Source organism: Nocardiopsis prasina DSM 43845 (assembly GCF_000341265.1). Taxonomy (GTDB): domain Bacteria; phylum Actinomycetota; class Actinomycetes; order Streptosporangiales; family Streptosporangiaceae; genus Nocardiopsis; species Nocardiopsis prasina. The sequence continues at coordinate 12,440 of NZ_ANAE01000201.1, forward strand.
GGCGCGCTCGGCGGCGGACGACGCCCGCCGCCTGATCCGGCAGAACACGCGCACCACCACGGACACCCTGGCGCACCAGGACCGCACCTCCGCGCACATCACCCGGCCGGAGGACCAGCGCTGATCCGGGACCGCGCCCGCGGCGGTCCGCGGGTCGGCCCCGTCAGTCCGCCCGCGGTGCCGCTCCAGGGCCGGGGCCCTGGCCGCCGAGCCCTCCGCCGTCGGACCGGCCGCCCTCCACGAAGCTGACGGCGGCGTCCGCGAAGGAGCCCAGGCCGGTCTCCAGCGGTCCCCGGCCCACGCCCCATCGCCACAGGCTCGCGAAGACCAGCGCCCCGAGGATGAACAGCTCCAGGTACCAGGGGCCGCTCGCGGAGCCGTCCGGGTGCAGGGCCACGATCACCGCGAGGACCAGGATGTGCCCCGAGTAGACGGTCAGGGGCATCCGGCCCACGGACGTCAGCGGGTACAGCAGGCGCGGCAGGCGCTCGGCGAGCAGCATGCACACGACCAGCACGACCAGGGCCTGCCCCACCGCTTCGAGGATCTCGAAGGTCGTGCCCGTGTGCGGGGTGTTCACCGCCAGCCACCACCATGAGTCGGTGGGCACCTGGCCGCTGATGCTGTGGGCGTGGTCCGTCGTGGCGTAGCGCAGGTCCTCGGCGTACTGCGGATCGAGGGAGCTCAGCGGGCGGCCGTCGAGGAAGGGGTTCTCCGCCTCGGTCAGCCGGTCCAGGCCGCCCAGCGGGTACAGGAGGACCCAGGAGCCCAGGTAGCCCGAGGCCGCCATGACCGCGCCGCCGACCGCCATCCGGACCCGCACCACGGCGGAGGTCAGGTCCGTGCGGCCCACCGCCATGCCCGCGATCACGAACGCCATGAAGGTGATCGCCGGGTAGTAGCCGGTGAGGAGGAACTCGGTGAACGAGCTGACCGCGCTGGTGCGGATCCCTCCCGGGAAGTACTCCGCGCGCAGCAGGAAGGACACCACCGGGCCGAACAGCGCCAGGGCGGCGGCCGACACCCACAACAGGGCCGCCCGCGCCCGCAGCAGCGGCAGGGCCAGCACGAAGAACCCGGCGTAGTAGGTGAGGATGATCGCCACCGGCACGGCGAACGCGTCCAGGACGAACCCCAGCAGTCCGATCAGCAGGGCGCGGGCCAGGATGCGCACGACCGCCCGGCGCAGCGGATCGCCCCCGACGGGACGGGTGCGTCCGGTCATCAGGGCCAGGGAGACCCCGGCGAGGAAGGCGAAGAGGGCCGAGGAGTTGCCGCGCACGAGGCTGTGCAACTCCCACCCCTGTTCCTCCGGCAGCAGGCCGAAGGAGACGACCCCGAGGTGGACGGCGAACATCCCGAAGACCGCGAGCGCCCGCGCGGCGTCGATGCCGTCGATGCGGCGCCGGTCCGGGGAGGGCGTGCTGGCGGACGGGGAGCGGTCGGATCGGTTCTGTGGCACGTTGTCAGGCTACGCCCGGCTCTGTCCGGCGGCGAGCAAAGGCCGCTCCCGGCCACGGGCCCCTGACCGGGCCCGGAGAGGGGGTGTTCCTCCGGGCCCGGTCCGAGCGGCGCCGGGCGCCGCCCTCGGGCTCAGTCGTCGACCAGCTCGCTGAAGTGGTCCAGCGCCTCCGGGTTGGACAGCGAGTCCCGGCTGGCCACCTTCCTGGGGTCCTCCCCCATGAGGATGCGCTTGACCGGAACCTCCAGCACCTTGCCGGACAGTGTGCGCGGCACCGACGCGATCACGCGGACCCGGTCGGGCACGTGCCGGGGCGAGCAGTCCGTCCGGATCCGGCGGGCGATCTCCTTGGGCAGGCCGCCCTCCAGGTCGGCCCCCTCGCGCAGCACCGTGAACAGCTCGATGCGGGAGGACCCGTCCTGTTGGGGCACGTCCACGACCAGGGCGTCCACCACGTCGTCCAGGGCCAGGACCGCGCGGTAGATCTCGCTGGTGCCCATGCGGACGCCGCCCCGGTTGATGGTGGAGTCCGAGCGGCCGTAGATGATCGCGGTGCCCCGGTCGGTGATCTCGATCCAGTCACCGTGCCGCCAGATGCCCGGGTAGACGGAGAAGTAGCTGTCCCTGAGCCTCTCGCCGTCGGTGTCGCCCCAGAGGAACACCGGCATGGACGGGGCGGGTTCGGTGACCACGAGTTCCCCGACCTCGCCGACCAGTTCGTTGCCGTCCGGGTCCCAGGAGGCCACGGCCATGCCCAGCCCGCGCGACTGGATCTCGCCCTCGTACACGGGCAGGGTGGGGGTCCCGCCCACCAGACAGCTACAGATGTCCGTGCCGCCGCTGGTGGAGAAGAGCCACAGGTCGTCGCCGAACTCCTCGTAGACCCAGGTGAACGCCTCGGGGCTGAGCGGGGAGCCGGTGGATCCGATCGCCTTGAGCGCGGACAGGTCGCGGCCCCGCGTGGGGTGCACGCCCTCCTTCATGCAGGAGGACAGGTACCCCGCGCTGGTACCGAAGACCGTCACCCCCGCTTCGGCGGCCAGGTCCCACAGGGAGCCCAGGTCGGGCGAGGCGGGGCCCGCGGCCTGCGCCCCGGCGTCGTCCGCGGACGGTGACGGGTGGGCGGGGCTGCCGTCGTACAGCACGATGGAGGCCCTGGTCAGGAGCACGCTGACCAGGAAGTTCCACATCATCCAGCCGGTCGTGGTGAACCAGAGGACCCGGTCGTGCGACTGGGCGTCCAGGTGCAGGTTCAGGTTCTTGAGCTGTTCAAGGAGGATGCCGCCGTGCCCCTGGACGATCGCCTTGGGCAGACCGGTGGTCCCCGAGGAGTACAGGACCCACAGGGGGTGGTCGAACGGGACCGGGGTGAAGGTGAGTTCGGCGCCCGCCCCGCTCTCGGTGAGACGGTCCCACGGCAGCGTGCCGTCGAGGGCGGCCCCGGGGCTCAGGTAGTCGAGGAGGACGGTGTGCTCGACGGTGGGGAGCGCGGCGCGCAGCTCCTCCACGACCGGGCGCCGGTCGAAGTCCTTGCCCGCGTACCGGTAGCCGTCGACGGCGAGCAGGACCTTGGGTTCGATCTGGGCGAAGCGGTCGATCACGCTGCGCACGCCGAAGTCGGGCGAGCAGGAGGACCAGATCGCGCCGAGGGAGGCGACAGCGTAGAACGCGGCGGCGGTCTCGGGCAGGTTGGGCAGGTAGGCGGCCACCCGGTCGCCCTTCCCCACCCCGAGCTCACGGAGCCCGGCGGCGATCGCGGCGGTGCGCTCGCGCAGGTCGCCCCAGGTCCAGGAGTCGAGCGCGCGGAGTTCGGTGGCGTGGCGGATGGCGACCTCACCGGGGTCGCGTCCCTCGAAGACGTGCTCGGCGTAGTTGAGCGTGGCGCCGGGGAACCAGCGGGCGCCGGGCATGCTCCGGTCGGCCAGGACCCGCTCGTACGGAGTGGCGGAGCGGACGCCGAAGTACTCCCAGACGGACGCCCAGAACCCGTCGACGTCGGTGACCGACCAGCGCCACAAGGCGTCGTAGTCGAAGTCCGGGGCGGCGGTGGAGTCGCCCTCGCCGAAGGCCCTGACGCCCTGTTCACGCTCGGCCCACCGGGCGAACGCGACGATGTTGGAGGACTCGATCCGGTCCTCACCGGGCTCCCAGAGCACACGGGGCACGCTGCTCTCCGTCATTGCAGGCCTTCCCAATCGCGTCGCTGTGTGTTGCTGTGAGACACATCTAACAGCACACCATCATCGGCGCCACGGGCCGGTCCGGCCTAACGACTGCGCGGGGCGGGCACGAAGTACGCAGGTCACCGCTGGGGAGCACGAGCGTGGCCCGCCCACCCCCGAAGCGTGTCATTGGGTGGGCGGGCCACGTTGACCGCGTCGGGGGACGGGGTTCAGCCGAGTCGGCGTACGGCGGCGACGGCGTCCGTCGGGGTGTCGACGACGAGGGCGCCCGTGGCCTCCAGGCGCTCGCGGGCCATCAGCCCGCTGGCGACCAGGACGGTCTGGGCCCCGGCCTCACGGGCCGCGCGGGCGTCGTCGTCGATGTCGCCGATGAGGACGACGCGCGCGGGGTCCAGGCCCTGCTGCTCCAGGTGGTGGACGAGGTGTTCGGCCTTGGAGTCGTGCTCGGTGTCGAACTTGCGTCCGTCGACCCGCGTGAAGTGGTCGTTCAGCCCGCGTTCGGTGATGAGCGGCACCAGGTGGTCGTGGGTGGCCATGGACAGCAGGGACTGGGTCCGGCCGCTCCCGGCCCACTGGAGCAGGACGTCAGGGACGCCCGCGGCCAGCTCACAGGTGTGCAGGTACTCCAGGTAGCTGTTGTCGTAGAGCTTCTCGATGCGCTCCCACTCCTCCGCGGAGAGGCTCCGGCCGAGGAGCTCCTCGTAGCAGGGGATGAGGGGGCGGCGGAAGACGGTGCGCCAGTGGTCCATCTCGACCGGCTCACGGCCGAACTGGGCGCACACCGCGTTGACGGCCGCCAGGTTGGCGTGGTTGTCGTCCAGGAGGGTGCCGTTCCAGTCCCAGACGATGTGGTGGGTGTTCGGATTCGCGGAAGTCATCTCAGCCATTGGGAGCACTGTACGACCCCCCGACCCGTCACCGATATGCGTTTTCCGCCACCCCGGCCGCGTCGGCGCTGGCCGGAGCGGGAGTCACTGCCGGTACTGGTCTGCGCGCCCCGGTGGGGAGTGGGCACCGGAACCGGGCCCGGTCCCGTGCCGCCGCGCCGCTCGTTCGGCCCTGCGCTGTTCCCGCGCCCTGCGGCCCTTGCGCGCCGCCCACACGCCGAGCACCACCATCAGCGGGAACACCACCACGATGAGAACGGGCAGCAGCACCGCCATCAGCGCGGTGAGGAAGCTGGCGACGTCCTCCAGGAAGGAGACCACCGGAGCGCCCAGGCCGAGTGTGAGGGTGTTGACCACCGGGCGGGCCAGCGCCTTGGCCAGATGGAAGAGCAGGGCGATCACGACCCCGGCGATCACCGCTCCCCAGGCGATGCCGCCAGCGGTGGTCGCCATGCCCGAGGCCTCGCCGGAGATCTCGGTGATCTCCGAGAGTTGGACCGCCGAGGCACCGGCGCCGAAGGTGATCCCGCCCGAGGTGGGCCGGATGACGGTCTGCACCACGTCGTTGACGCTGTCGAGTGCGGGCACCTTGTCGGCCACGAACTCGACGACGAGCAGCACGCCGAGGCAGACGAGCGTGGCTGGGTGCTCCAGCCAGGCCCAGGCGGGGGTGAGCGGGATGATCTCGGTGTACCGGGCCAGCAGCCCGATCACCAGCAGGGGGACGTAGGCGTTGAGACCGGCGGCCGAGGCCAGGCCGAGGCCGGTGAGGGAAGCGAACAAGGGATTCCTCCGTGCGCGCCGGACAGGGGCGGTGCCGGTCCGGGTGCGTGAACCGGCACCGACTCTTCTGTGACGCCGGTGGAGGGCCGCTGGTTGCGTGCTCCTGCTCGGCTACTGCCGGTAGTTCTCCACCTCGGAGACGGGCCGGACGCGGGCCTCCTCGGGGTCCTGGTCGTACTCGCTGCGGGCCCGGCGCTGACGGAGGAGGTCCCAGCACTGGTCGAGGGACTCCTGGACCTCCCTCATCCGGCTCCGTTCCTCCGGGTCGAGTCCTCCCTCGGTGGAGCGGAGCGCGTGCTCCTCGTCCATCAGGCCGCGGATGGTCGTCATGATGTCCTGCTCGGGGTTGTCGCTCATACCGTCATGGTCCGCGCGGCTCCGGGACCGGGGCAAGAGTCCCGGTCCCGGGATTGCCCAGGTCAGACCGAACGTTTACGCGCGGCCACGAGGGCTGCCCCGGGGGAGTCCGTGGGCGACGCGGTCGGCGTGGGCTCGTCGAGTGGGGGCCGCTGCGGCCCCCCTCCGCCGTACACACGGGTCCGGTGCGAGCCGCCCCCCGACCGAGGACGCGCAGGACGGGACCCTCGGCGGCCGCTGACGGCGGGGCGGCCGACCCCTGCGGTCTGGGAAACTTCTCGTACGGCCTGGTTGGTGACAAATGGTTCGCCGGTCGACGGCCGGAAGCGCGGAATAGACCGCGAAGCTCCCCGCTTGAATACCTTGAGGGGGTATTGTTATGGCAGCTGAGCAGGAACGACACGGAGACGGTGGCATGGCGGCGAACCACGGTTACAGCGACGACAAGCAGAGCCACATCAACCGGCTCCGCCGTATCGAGGGGCAGATCCGGGGTCTCCAGCGGATGGTCGAGGACGACCAGTACTGCATCGACATCCTCACCCAGACTTCCGCGGTCAACAAGGCACTGCGCTCCTTCGCCCTGTCCATGCTGGACGAGCACCTCAAGCACTGCGTGGCGCACGCCGTGGCCAACGGCGGCGACGAGGCCGACGAGAAGGTGCGCGAGGCCTCCGACGCGATCGCCCGCCTGGTCCGCTCCTGACCGACGGGACCGCCGCGACCGGTCCCGGCCATCCGTCCTCCCACGCCCACACCAGGGCTAACGTACTGGTATGCCCCCCGAAGACCCCCCTGAACGCACCTTCGACGAAACCTCCGCCGACCACCGGGCCACCGAGGAGAACGGGCTCGCCCGCGCGCTGGAACGCCGCCTGGCGCTGCCGGTCCTGCTCTGCGCGGTGGTCTCCGTCCCGGCGGTCTTCCTCGGCATGTGGGGCGAGGACCGGTGGGCAGAGCTCGGGCACCGGGTCAACTGGCTGGCCGGGCTGGTCCTGTGGGCCGAGTGGATCCTGCTCATCGCGCTGGCCGAGAACAAGCTCGGCTGGCTGCGCACCCACAAGTGGAGCACGTTCGTGGCGGCGGTGACGCTGCCCGCCGTGGTCTTCGCACTCGGGCCCGCCCAGGTCCTGCGCCTGCTGCGCGCGGCCGGAACCCTGCGCCTGCTCCGTGTCACCCGGATCGTCGAGGCCGGCGGGGTGCTGCGCCGCCGGATGGGACTGACCGGGACACGCGGGACGGTGGTGGCCGCGGCCACCACCGTCCTGTCCGCCGTCTTCGTCGCGGCGGTCCTGGCCGATCCGACCTCGACCAGCCGCCGGTACGCCGAGTCCCTGGTGTCGGGGACGGGGACCTGGCTCGTCATCCTGGCGGTCGTGGTCCTCACGGGCGCCACCGCCCTCGTGGTCGTCCGCCGCTGGCGCCGGTCCCGCACCCCCTCCCCCGACGGGGGCGCGGATCAGTCCTCGCCGTAGCGCTCCCGTTCGTTGTCGAGAAGGCGGGCGCCCTCGGAACGGGACGTCCCCGCGTCCAGGTAGTCGACGGCCTCGTTGGCCACGAACGACGACGGCCGGCCGTCGTCGGCGAACCCCATCCGGGACACCTCACTGCCGAGGAAGGCGCGGATGCCCCAGTTCGCGACGATACGGGCCCGCGCGGTCCCGGACGGGACCGAGGCCACGTGGTAGCCGCGCGTGGCCGCCAGCGCGGGCAGACCGCTGAGGTCGAACTGCATGATCCGGGCCAGCGCGTCGCGTCCGCTCAGGTCCACGACCAGGCCCATGTCGTGGTGGCGGAACTCCTTCAGCGGCCGCCCGAGCACCGAGTTCACGACGTTCTCGGCCGCCGTGGAGGCCTGCCGGCTGGCGTACTGGGCGGTGGGCGGGCAGTAGGCGCTGTCGGTGTGCGAGAGGTTGGGCACCGCGGCGGCGTCACCGATCGCGAACACGTCGGGCTGGCCGGGTACGGCCAGGTCGGTGCCGACCTCCAGGCGCCCGGCCTGGGTCGGTTTGCCGAGGGTCTCCATCAGCGGGCTGGGCGTGATGCCCGCCGTCCAGATGAGGGTGCGGCAAGGGAGGGCTCGGCCGTCGGTGAGCACCACCTTGTCGGCGGTCACCTCGCGGACGCTGACCTTCATCTTCACCTCGATCCCGAGGTTGCGGAGCAGGTCGACGGCCTTGCGGCCGAGCCGGTCGCCGAGCTGGGGCAGGACCTTCGGAGCGATGTCGACGAGGTGCCAGCGGATGACCGAGCGGAGTTCGGGGTAGCGCTGGGCGGCCTCCTGGCAGAGTCGCATGAGCGAGGCCGCGGTCTCCACCCCGGTGTAGCCGCCACCGACCACGACGAACCGGCAGCGCTCCTCCCGCTCGACCGGGTCGCGCGAGTCGTTGGCCAGTTCCAGCTGGGAGAGGACGTGGTCGCGCAGCAGCACCGCCTCCGCGAGGGTCTTGGCACCGTAGGCGTGCTCGGTGAGCCCGGGGATGTCGAACTCCCGGGTCATGGAGCCCGGGGCGAGGACGAGCCGGTCGTAACGGCAGGGGGCGAGCTCACCGGTGGGCCTGCGCACCACCACCGTGCGGTGGCGGGTGTCCACCCCGACGGCGTGCCCGGGGACGAGCCGGGTCTGCTTGGTGAGCCGGTGCACCGACATGACGACCGACTGCGGGGTGAGTAGGCCGGAGGCCACCTGCGGCAGCAACGGGCTGTAGAGCATGTAGTCGTGTGGTGCCACGAGGGCGATGTCCGCCGCTCCCGCGGGAATGCGTCGTTCCAGGTGACGGATGGTGTGAAATCCACCGAAACCCGATCCGACCACCACGATTCGAGGCCGAGACATAGGTACACCGCTCCTTCTTCGGGTCGGGGGCGGGACGCCTGACGCGTCTGTGGGCCGTCGATCGCGGGCGTACCCACTTCACCGCTGCCGAATGTACGGGCGAGGTGGCGGTTTCCCCTCACTCCCACACGAGTCGTTCCGGGGACTTTGTCCGCCATTGGCACACAGCCCGAAAGACATACGGTGACTTCACGGGGGCGAAACCCGCTCTTGGTGTCCTGAACCTGAGACTAGATGACTATGTGTGGTCGTGCACTTACGGAACGTGCTGACCCGTGTCGCAGAGAGGGGCAAGGAACGCATATGCGTGCCTTCACCAGGATCACCACCGCCGCTGTACTGGCCGGGGGAATGACCTTCGTCGGCGTCGGAGCGGCCCAGGCCGACCCGAAGGACGAGGTCGCCCAGCCGGTGGGGGAGGTCTCCCAGCCCGCAGGTGAGGTCGCCCAGCCCGCCGAGGAGGCCACCGGCTCCGTCGAGAACCTCTCGCCCGAGGCCGAGGCCCTGCTCGCGAACCCCCAGGTCCAGGAGATCCTGGCCGACGAGGAGGCCGTCGCGCTGCTCAGCGACGCCGACTCCCTGAAGTCGCTCCAGGCGCTCATGGAACTGGAGGACCCGACCGCGGCCCTGGCGGCGCTCGAGCTCCCGGTCGCCACCGAGAACCTTCCCGTCAGCGCGGAGGAGGCCCCGGTCGCCACCGACGAGGTCACCGGCCAGCTCCCGGCCGAGGCCCCGGACACCGGCGACGTCACCCAGCCGGTGGAGGACGTCGTGGGCGGCGTCGGCCTCAGGTAGGACCGGTTCGCACGTGAGGGGGCGGGTGATCGTGGCCACCCGCCCCCTTCCGTCTGCCGTCCCGGCCCCGGAGGGTCAGCTCCGGTTGACCCCCTCGGCCACACGGGCGCCGATCCCGGGATCGATGTCGCTCCAGTACTTCAGGGCGCGCTGGAGGATCCCCTCGTCGGTGACCGCGCTCACGTGGCCCACGATGTTGGAGACCAGCCGGTCACGAGCGGCGTCGTCCATGACGTCGCGGATCAGCGCGCGCGGCTGGGAGACGTTGTCGTCGTCCTCGCGCAGCCGGTAGGCCTCCCGCAGGAGTTCGGAGGCCTCCACCTTCCACCCGGCCTCCTCCACGCCCTCCTGGCGCGCGGCGTCGGGGCCGCCGTAGGAGTTGGGGTGGTAGACCTGCCCGGTGTCCGGGGCGTAGTGGCGCATCGCCCCGTCCTTGCCGTAGGAGCGCACCGGCGCGTGGGGACGGTTGGGCGGGAGTTCGTCGTAGTTGACCCCGATCCGGTAGCGGTGGGTGTCGGGGTAGGAGAACATGCGGCCCAGCAGCATCTTGTCCGGGGAGGCGCCGGTGCCCGGCACCATGTTGGACGGCTCGAAGGCGGCCTGTTCGATGTGGATGAAGTGGTTGTCCGGGTTGCGGTCCAGGGTCATCCGCCCGACCTCGATCAGCGGGTAGTCGCCCTTGGGCCACACCTTGGTGAGGTCGAAGGGGTTGTACCGGTAGCCCGCCGCCTCGTCGATGGGCATGATCTGCATGCTCAGCGTCCACGACGGGTGGTCCCCGCGTTCGATCGCCTCGAACAGGTCGCGGCGGTGGTGGTCGGCGTCCTCACCGGCCACGCGGTCCGACTCCTCCTGGGTGAGGAAGTCGTTGCCCTGGTCGGTGCGGAAGTGGTACTTGACCCAGAACCGCTGCCCCTTGGCATTGATCCACTGGTACGTGTGCGAGCTGAACCCGTCCATGTTACGCCAGGTCCTCGGAACGCCCCGGTCACCCATCAGCCAGGTCACCTGGTGCGAGGTCTCCGGCGACAGCGACCAGAAGTCCCACTGCATGGTGTTGTCGCGCAGGCCCGTGCGGGGGTCGCGCTTCTGGGAGCGGATGAAGTCCTGAAACTTCTGGGGGTCCCGCACGAAGAAGACCGGCGTGTTGTTGCCGACCATGTCGAAGTTGCCCTCGCGCGTGTAGAACTTGAGCGCGAACCCGCGCGGGTCGCGCCAGGTGTCGGGGCTGCCCATCTCCCCGGCCACCGTGGAGAAGCGGGCCAGCATCGGGGTTCGACGCCCCGGTTGGAAGAGGTCGGCGCAGGTGTACTCGCTGACGTCGTTGGTCACCTGGAACGTGCCATAGGCGCCGCTGCCCTTGGCGTGCACCACCCGTTCGGGCACTCGCTCACGGTTGAAGTGGGCCATCTTCTCGACGAGGTAGGCGTCGTGGAGGACGATGGGGCCGTCGCTGCCCACAGTCAGTGAGTGTTCGTCGCTGGGTGCGGGGATACCCGCGTTGGTGGTGGTGCGCTCGGACTCCGGTCGCTTGTCGACCATGAACGATCCCCCTTGTGGAAGTGGACGCGCGCGTCCCGGATGTCGGTCCGGGAGACTCGTGCGCGGGCCTACCCACGTGAGGGTCAAGCCATGTACCTGCGGGTTTCAACTCGGCTTTGGCGCGGGGTCCTCGGCGAGCAGGGCGGCGGATCCCATCCGCAGCAGCAGGGCGGACATCGCGCCCCGGGACAGCGGGCCCCGGCTGTGCGGGGTGGAGTTGAGCAGACCGAACGCGGCGTGCACCGAGGCCCGCAGGTCGGCGCGCGGGGACCCCGGGCGGAGTTCGACGAGGACGGTCACCCACTCCTCCACGTAACCGCGCTGGAGGCGGCGGACCCGGCGGCGGTCGTCGTCGGTGAGGTTGACCAGTTCGCGGTCGTGCACGGTGATGAGGTCGGGTTCCCCGAGGGAGAACTCGATGTGCCCGCGCAGCAGGGCCTCCAGGGCCTCCTCGGGGCCGTCCGCGCCGGTGACGAGCTCGCGTCCCCGACTGGCGAGGCGTTCGCTGATGTCCACGAGGACCTCGCCGAGCAGCGCCTCCTTACCGGGGAAGTGCCGGTAGAGGGCGGGCCCCGTGGTGCCCACGGCGCGCCCGAGGTCGTCGATGGTCACACCCCGGTAGCCGTGCGCGGCGAAGAGCCGGGCCGCCGCACCCAGGATCGCCGTTCTCCGCTCGCCCGTGGGCCGCTGACCCTGGGGTGCCGTCGCCATCCGTCCGCCTCTCGCCGCCCGTCCGCGTGGTCCGCGCCACCCGGACCCTGGACACCCATGTTAGTAGTTACTAACATCACCTCTGTTAGTGAGCATTAACATCCCTCCACGAGAGGACACCATGAGCAGGGCACCTGTGCTCGGTTCGGCGGTAGACACCGCCGGGCCCGCGTTCGCCGCCAACGACGCCGCGAACCGCGCGCTCTCGCTGGAGCTGCGGGAGCGGATCGCGACCGCGGCCCTCGGCGGCCCCGAGAAGACCAGAGCGCGTCACGTCGAGCGCGGCAAGCTCCTCCCCCGCGACCGCGTCGACCTCCTCCTGGACCCCGGTTCCCCGTTCCTGGAGATCGCCCCGCTGGCCGCCTACGGCCTCTACGGAAGGGACGGCCAGGACGCCCCCGGGGCCGGGATGATCGCCGGGATCGGCCGCGTGGCCGGGCGTGCCACCGTGGTGGTGGCCAACGACGCCACCGTCAAGGGCGGCAGCTACTACCCGATGACGGTCAAGAAGCACCTGCGCGCCCAGGAGGTGGCGCTGCACAACCGCCTCCCCTGCGTGTACCTGGCCGACTCCGGTGGCGCGTTCCTGCCCATGCAGGACGACGTCTTCCCCGACCGCGAGCACTTCGGCCGCATCTTCTACAACCAGGCCACCATGTCCCGGGCGGGCATCCCGCAGATCGCGGCGGTCCTGGGCTCGTGCACGGCGGGCGGCGCCTACGTCCCGGCGATGAGCGACGAGGCGGTGATCGTCCGCGAGCAGGGCACCATCTTCCTCGGTGGCCCGCCCCTGGTGAAGGCGGCCACCGGCGAGGTCGTCACCGCCGAGGAGCTGGGCGGCGGCGACCTGCACTCGCGGGTCTCCGGGGTCACCGACCACCTCGCCGACGACGACGCCGACGCCCTCACCAAGGTGCGGCGGATCGTCGACACCCTGGGCCCGCTGGACCCCCCGGCCTGGGAGACCCGCGAACCCCGCCCGCCGGCGCTGGACCCCGAGGAGCTCTACGGTGTGGTCCCCGCTGACACCCGCACCCCCTACGACGTGCGCGAGGTCATCGGCCGCGTCGTGGACGGCAGCGAGTTCACCGAGTTCAAGTCCGAATACGGCACCACCCTGGTCACCGGGTTCGCACGCGTCAACGGGCACCCGGTGGGAATCGTCGCCAACAACGGCATCCTGTTCGCCGAGTCCGCCCTCAAGGGCGCGCACTTCATCGAACTGTGCGACCGGCGTTCCATCCCGCTGGTCTTCCTCCAGAACATCTCCGGGTTCATGGTCGGCCGCGACTACGAGGCGGGCGGCATCGCCAAGCACGGCGCCAAGATGGTCACCGCCGTGGCCTGTGCCCGTGTCCCGAAGTTCACCGTGGTGATCGGCGGGTCCTTCGGCGCGGGCAACTACTCCATGTGCGGCCGCGCGTACTCGCCCCGCTTCCTGTGGATGTGGCCCAACGCCCGCATCTCCGTCATGGGCGGGGAACAGGCCGCGTCGGTGCTGTCCACCGTGCGCCGCGACCAGATGACGGCGCGCGGCGAGGAGTGGTCGGCCGAGGACGAGGAGGCCTTCAAGGCGCCCATCCGCGACCAGTACGAGGAACAGGGCAGCCCGTACTACTCCACCGCGCGCCTGTGGGACGACGGCGTCATCGACCCCGCCGACACCCGCGACGTGCTCGCCATGGCCCTGTCCGCCGCCCGCCACGCGCCCCTGGAGCCGGTCGGCTACGGCGTCTTCCGGATGTGAGGAACCCTTGACCACCACACCACAGACCACCGCGTCGCGCGGGGGTGTCACGCGCGTCCTGGTCGCCAACCGGGGCGAGATCGCGCTGCGCGTCATCCGCACCCTGCGCGGCATGGGCATCAGCCCCGCCGCCGTGTACACCGACGCCGACACCGGGGCACCGCACACCCTCGCCGCCGACGTGGCGCTCCGAGTCGACCACTACCTGGACTCCGACGGAATCGTCGCCCTGGCCGTGGACTGCGGGGCCACCGGGGTGCACCCCGGGTACGGTTTCCTGTCCGAGAACGCCGGGTTCGCCCGCGCCTGCGTGGACGCCGGGCTGGTCTTCGTGGGCCCGCCCGCCTCGGCGATCGAGGCCATGGGCGACAAGATCCGCGCCAAGGACACCGTGGCCGCCGCCGGCGTGCCGGTGCTGGGCGGATTCACCGAGAAGCCCGGTCAGCCCATGGACGACGACGCCCTGCTGCGTGCCGCCGAGGAGACCGGCTACCCGCTGCTGATCAAGCCCTCTGCCGGGGGCGGCGGCAAGGGCATGCGGGAGGTGCGCTCGCCCGACACCCTGGTCGCCGACGCCGCCGCCGCCCGCCGCGAGGCGCTGGCCTCCTTCGGCGACTCGACCCTGCTGGTGGAGAAGCTGGTCCAGCGGCCGCGCCACATCGAGGTGCAGGTCCTGGCAGACGGCCACGGCAACGTCCTCCACCTGGGTGAACGCGAGTGCAGTCTCCAGCGCCGCCACCAGAAGGTGGTGGAGGAGGCCCCCTCCCCGCTGCTCAGCGAAGCCCAACGCGCCGCCATGGGCGAGGCCGCGGTGGCCGCCGCCCACTCCTGCGGATACGTGGGCGCGGGCACGGTGGAGTTCATCGCCGAGACCGGTCCCGGCGGCGAACTGTCCTACTCGTTCCTGGAGATGAACACGCGCCTCCAGGTCGAGCACCCGGTCACCGAGGAGGTCGTGGCCGTACGCGGTGAACGCGGCGTCGACCTGGTGGAGCTCCAGGTCCGCGTCGCCTACGGGGACGCGCTGCCCTTCGCCCAGGAGGACGTCTCCTGGATCGGGCACGCGATCGAGTCCCGCGTGTACGCGGAGGACGCCGACCGGGGCTTCCTGCCCTCGGGCGGACCGATCCTCCTCCTGGAGGAGCCCTCCGGGCCCCACGTGCGCGTGGACTCGGGGATCGCCCAGGGCGGGGCGGTGACCTCGGACTTCGACCCGATGCTGGCCAAGGTCGTCACCTGGGGCGCGGACCGGGCCGAGGCCCTGCGGCGGATGGACGCCGCCCTGGCCGCCCACACGCTGCTCGGCTGCGTGACCAACACCGCCTACCTGCGACGGCTGCTGCGCCACCCCCGCGTGGTCGCCGGAGACCTGAGCACCGACCTCATCGCCACCGACCCGCCCGAGGGCGCCCCCGACCTGCTTCCCGCCGTGTACGCGGCGGCCGCCCTGGACCACCAACTGGACCTGGAGGGGCCGCCGGGCCCCGACCGCTTCGCCGTCCCGGACGGCTGGCGCATGGGCGGCCCCGCCTGGACCCCGTGGCGGCTGCGCGCGCCCGGGCACGAGGCCACCGTGGTGCGGGTGCGGCGCGACGGGGCGGCCGGGCACTACCTGGTCCAGCTGGAGGACCACGCCCCCGTCGCCCTCAGGGGCCACCGCTCCGCCGACGGGACCCGGCTCACCGTCACCGGCTCCGGCGGTACCGTCACCTACGCCCGTGCCGACGAGCCCGGCACGCACCACCGCTGGCTGGGGCTCGGCGGCGCGGCGTGGAGCCTGCACGAGGAACCGGTGGCCGCCGCCCTGCGTGAGGACGACGCCGCCGCCGACGGCACGGTCCGCAGCCCCATGCCGGGCACCGTGCTCGACGTCCCGGTCAAGGTGGGCCAGGAGGTCTCCGCCGGGACCACCCTCGCCGTGGTCGAGGCGATGAAGATGGAGCACTCGGTGCCCTCACCCGTTGACGGGACCGTCACCACCGTGGCGGTCCGCCCCGGGGTGCCGGTGCCCATGGACGCCGTCCTGGTCACCGTCGAACCCCTCCCCGCGTCGGCCGAGGACCCGGCCGCCACCCTTTCCCAGGAGCAGCGATGAACCGCCACGAACTCTCGACCGAGCACGCCGACCTCCGGGCCGCCGTGGAGACCTTCGCCCAGACCGAGGTCGCGCCGGTGATCGGCGACTTCTACGAGCGGGGCGCCTTCCCGTACGACATCGTCGCCAAGATGGGTCAGATGGGCCTTTTCGGGCTGCCGTTCCCCGAGGAGCACGGCGGCATGGGCGGCGACTACTTCGCCCTGTGCCTGGCCCTGGAGGAGCTGGCGCGGGTGGACTCCTCCGTGGCCATCACCCTCGAGGCCGGTGTGTCCCTGGGGGCGATGCCGATCCACCGCTTCGGCACCGAGGAGCAGAAGAAGACCTACCTGCCCAGGCTCACCTCGGGCGAGGCCCTCGGCGCCTTCGGGCTGACCGAGCCCGACGGTGGTTCCGATGCCGGAGCGACGAGGACCACCGCCCGCCTGGAGGACGGCGAGTGGGTGATCAACGGGACCAAGTCGTTCATCACCAACTCGGGCACCGACATCACCGCCCTGGTCACCGTGACCGCCGTGACGGGCAGGCGCGAGGACGGGCGGCCGGAGATCTCGTCGATCCTCGTTCCCAGCGGGACGCCCGGCTTCTCTGTCGGCCAGAAGTACTCCAAGGTCGGCTGGAACGCCTCGGACACCAACGAACTGGTCTTCGAGGACTGCCGGGTTCCCGAGGCCAACCTGGTCGGTGAGCGCGGCCGGGGCTACGCCCAGTTCCTGCGCATCCTGGACGAGGGCCGCATCGCCATCGCGGCGCTCTCCGTGGGGCTGGCCCAGGGCTGCGTGGACGAGAGCGTGCGCTACGCCCACCAGCGGCAGGCCTTCGGGAACAGCATCGGCCGCTACCAGGCGATCCAGTTCAAGATCGCCGAGATGGAGGCCCGCGCGCACGGCGCCCGCCTGGCCTACTACGACGCGGCCTCCCGGATGCTGGCCGGTGAGCCGTTCAAGAAGGAGGCGGCCATCGCGAAGCTGATCGCCTCCAACGCGGCGATGGACAACGCCCGCGACGCCACGCAGGTGTTCGGCGGCTACGGCTTCATGAACGACTACGCCGTGGGCCGCTTCTACCGGGACGCCAAGATCCTGGAGATCGGTGAGGGCACCAGCGAGGTGCAGAAGATGCTGATCGCCCGCGAGCTGGGCCTGCCCGCCTAGGCTCGACGGTCCCGGGGCGCCGGTCGGAGAGGCGACGCCCCGGGGCCGCCGCCCTCCGGCCCTGGGGGCCGAACTTTTCGGGGCTGCGGCGCGTCAACCGTGCTGGAGCCACTTCGCGCGTGACCGACTCGTCACTGGGAGAATGAGGCTCGCTTTCGGACCCCTACCCCCGAGGTTTCGACACAGTGACACCCTCTCCCCGCACCGACGCTCTCCTGCCCTCCGAGCCGTCCCCAGGGACCCCGACCGGCCCGGCCCTGAGCCGGAGGGTCGCCACCGACCAGGTGCCCTGGTCCCACCGCCGTGTCTCCGAACGGGAGGAGCGGCATGGGTAGGCGCGCCACGGTGTCGGCCGTGCGCCCTCTCAGCGCCCACGACCCGGCCCGACTGGGTCCGCACCGGCTGGTCGGGCGGCTGGGCGCCGGCGGGATGGGCACCGTCTACCTCGCGCGGCCCTGGATCGGTCCTCCCGTGGCGGTCAAGGCCGTGCACCCCGAACTGGCGGACGAACCCGAGTTCCGCTCCCGGTTCGCCAGGGAGGTCGACGCCCTGAGCCGGGTTCGCAGCCCGTTCGTCCCCCGCTTCGCGGGGGCCGCTCCCCATGCGGAGGTGCCCTGGCTGGCCACCGCGTACGTGGACGGTCCCACCCTCAAGGAGCAGGTGGAGAGGGGCGGTCCGCTGCGCGGAGGCCCCCTGACCGGGCTCGCGGCGGGGATGGCCGCCGCCCTGGCCGACATCCACGCCGCCGGGGTCATCCACCGCGACCTCAAACCGAGCAACGTGATCCTCTCCCCCGACGGCCCCAGAGTCCTGGACTTCGGCATCGCCGGAACCCTGGACGGCGCCGCACTCCCCGGCGGCGTGATGGGCACCCCGGGCTGGATCGCCCCGGAACGCTTCCGAGGAGGTCCCGCGACGGCCGCCTCGGACGTGTTCTCCTGGGGACAGCTGACCGCCTACGGAGCGACCGGACGCAACCCCTTCGGCCGGGGGAACCCCGAGGCCGTCGTCCGCCGGGTCATGCGCGGTGAGGCCGACCTGAACGGCGTGCCCCTGGAACTGGCCTCGCTGGTGCACGCGTCCCTGAGCCCCCTCCCGGGGTACCGGCCCGCACCGCACGAGATCCTCGGTGTCCTGGGGAACGGCCGCGGGGTACCGGACACCGGTGTCGTGGCCACCCGCATCGTGCGCGAGGAGTGGTCCTCGGCCGTGGTCAGCGGAGCCTCCCGGCACCGGCGTCTCCTTCGTCGGGGAGCGGCGGTCCTGGCGGTGGCCACCGTGGTCACGGCGGGCGCGGTCGTGGGCGTACGGCACGGCGGCACCGGGGAGACCCCTGACCGGATCGGGATGTCCGGCGTGAACGAGGGGGGTGCCCGCCAGGGCGACGTGACGGACCGGACCGGGCGCTGGCCGCCGCCCGAGGCCACCGAGACGGCGGTCAACGCGGGACGGCGCAACGAGGTGGGCACCGAGAGACGGGGAGGCGGCTCCACTGCGCAGGAGGTTCGGGCCGAGTTCACCATGGGTGCCCCCGGACGCGACGGCGCCACCATCAGGGTCTCGGCCCCGGAACGGTCCCCGGACGGGACCCTCGTCTTCCAGGGAGAGTTCCACGGCGCCCAGGATCCCGCGTACGCGTACGGGTTCGCCAAGGATCAGTTCGCCGTCCTCACGGAGGAGGGTGAGTACTCCCCCGGTCACTTCCCCCTCGAGGAGGCCGACGACGCCGGTGTCCGCTTCTCCGTGGGGTTCGACGGAGCGCCGGACACCGGGCTCCTCGTCGTGCGCGAGAACGGTTACGTCAAGGACGTGGACGGCGCCCCGCCGGTCGGGGTCTGCTACAGCGTGACGGACGCGGAGTTCTCTGTTGACTACACACAGTGCACATGAGCTCGGTGAAGGCCGACGCCCGACCCCGGTTCCCCGGGGACTCGACTGGCCACTTCCGGACACCCCTCCGCGCGTGCCGCGGAGCGGGCGCGGGGCGCGTGCCAGAGGACAAAGCGCACCCCCGAGCCCCGCGGAGCCGCACCCCGGAACCCGTTCCACGCAGTGTTTCCGTACTGCGGGCGGCCGCCCCGGGCTCCGAACCCCGGGGAGCCGTCCACGGCCGCGAGCAGCCGGAGACGGGACCCTGATCACGGAGCGTACACACTCCCGAGCGCACCGGAGTAACCGGCCCAAGGGGTGACAAGGGCCGTCAAGCAGCACAGAATGGAGCCACACGGCCGGTGCGAACCCCCTGCTCTTCGGGTTCGCCGAGACCCGGCCCGCCACGGCGGGCCCGCCAACGGGTCCCCGGCCGCTTCACCGTTCCCCACCGGAGGAGACACCGGATGGAAGGCGCACTGTCCCTGATCGCCCTGGTAGCCGTCGTGGTGTCGGCCGGGGCGATCACGGTCGCCGCGCACTTTCGCAAGGAACGGGTCACCGAGCTCCAGAGCTGGGCGCGTGGACACGGCTGGCACTACACCGAACACCACCCGCGCCCCCTGGAGGAGGCCACCCTTCCGGTCGCCCTGCACGGCCCGGACCCGCGCGTACGGCACGTGCTCACCGGCCGACGCGGCGCGCACCTGGTCACCATGTTCGAGCTCACCCACTCCGACCCGAACGCGCGACGCGGCACGGGGCGGCCACGGCGCACCCGACGCGTCGTGGCCGTGCACACCCCGGGTCCCGGGGCCGACCTGGAGATCCTCCGACGCGACCTGGCGCGCACCGTCTCCCTCGACGCCAGCGGAGGGCCCGAGGAGGTCCGCCGCTCGTTCGCCGAGGCCTTCCGGACCGACGGCTCCGACGACCGCTTCACCGACGCGGTCCTGGACCACGACACCGTCTCCTGGCTGCTGGCGGACTCCCGATCCCGTTCCTTCCCGGTGCGCTTCACCGGCGGCCACGTACTGACCTGGGCGACCCTGCGCCTGGACCCCGACCGCGCCCTGGCGGCGGCCGACTACCTGATCGAACTGGTCAGCCGGGTGCCCGCCCGCGCCTGGGCGCACGACACCGCCGGGTCCTGAACCCTCACCCCCGGACCCGGTCAGGGCCGTGCGCGCCGCCCCCGGGCGTGCGCCCCTGTCACAGGGGGCCGATAAAATCCGGCGTACCCCAACGCACAAGGAGCAGTACCCCATGAGTGACCCCAACGCCACGCACCGCATCTCACGCGCGGACCTGTTCCGCGACGACGAGGAGGAGACCACTTCGGACCCCAACGCCACCGCGCAGATCTCCCGTGAGGACCTCTTCAAGGACGACCAGGACCCGAAGGGCCCGCGTGAGCGCGGCTGACCGGCCCCTCCCCGCAACGACGGAGCGCCCACCCCCACACGGGGGACGGGCGCTCCTCTCGTCCTGGGCGTACGCGCGTCTCTCCGCGGCGCTCCGCCGCCCCTAGGGGCGGCGTTCGCGGACGGCCGCGACGATCTCGGCCACGGCCTCGTCCACGGGCACACCGTTGTTCTGGGAGCCGTCGCGGTAACGGAAGGAGACCGCCTCCTTGCTGATGTCCTCGTCACCGGCCAGCAGCATGAAGGGGACCTTCTGCTTCTGCGCGTTGCGGATCTTCTTCTGCATCCGGTCGTCGCTGGAGTCGACCTCGACCCGAATCCCCTCGGCGCGCAGCTTGGCGGCGACCTCCTGGAGGTAGGGGACGTGCTCGTCGGCGATGGGGATGCCCACCGCCTGGACCGGGGCCAGCCACGCCGGGAACGCCCCGGCGTAGTGCTCCAGCAGGACGGCGAAGAACCGCTCGATGGAACCGAACAGGGCACGGTGGATCATCACCGGGCGCTGACGGGTGCCGTCGGCCGCGGTGTACTCCAGGTCGAAGCGCTCGGGCAGGTTGAAGTCCAGCTGGATGGTGGACATCTGCCAGGTCCGACCGATGGCGTCCTTGGCCTGCACGGAGATCTTCGGGCCGTAGAAGGCGGCGCCGCCCGGGTCCAGGACCAGTTCGAGGCCCTGCTTCTCGGCGGCCCGGCGCAGGGTGTCGGTGGCCTCCTCCCAGCTGGCGTCGTCACCGACGTACTTCTCCGGGTCCTTGGTGGACAGCTCCAGGTAGAAGTCCTCCAGGCCGTAGTCGCGCAGCAGCTCCAGCACGAAGGTGAGCAGCGAGTCGAGCTCGTCGGCCATCTGCTCGCGGGTGCAGTAGATGTGGGCGTCGTCCTGGGTGAAGCCGCGGGCGCGGGTCAGGCCGTGCACCACGCCGGACTTCTCGTACCGGTACACGGTGCCGAACTCGAACATGCGCAGCGGCAGCTCACGGTAGGAGCGCCCGCGGGCGTCGAAGATCAGGTTGTGCATCGGGCAGTTCATCGGCTTCAGGTAGTAGTCCTGACCGCCGTCGAGCTGCATGGGGGGGTACATGCCGTCCGCGTACCAGTCCAGGTGCCCCGACTTCTCGAACAGGGCGCTCTTGGTGGCGTGCGGCGAGTAGACGAACTCGTACCCGCTCTCCTCGTGCCGCCTGCGGGAGTAGTCCTCCATCACGCGGCGGATGATGCCGCCCCGGGGGTGGAAGACGGCCAGGCCCGAACCGATCTCGTCCGGGATGGAGAAGAGGTCGAGCTCGGAGCCGAGCTTGCGGTGGTCGCGCTTCTCGGCCTCCTCCAGGAAGGCCAGGTACTCCTTGAGCTTGTCCTTGGTCTCCCAGGCGGTGCCGTAGACGCGCTGGAGCTGCGGGTTGGTCTCCTTGCCGCGCCAGTAGGCGGCGGCGGTGCGCATGAGCTTGAACGCCGGGATCACCTTGGTGGTGGGGATGTGCGGACCACGGCACAGGTCCTTCCAGCACAGCTCGCCGGTGCGCGGGTGGACGTTGTCGTAGATGGTGAGCTCACCGGCGCCGACCTCGGCGGAGGCGCCCTCGGCCGCTTCGGCGGCGCCGCCCTTGAGGCCGATCAGCTCCAGCTTGTAGGGCTCGGTGGCCAGCTCGGCGCGGGCGTCGTCGTCCGAGACGGCGCGGCGGTCGAAGCGCTGCCCCTGCTTGATGATCTGCTGCATCTTCTTCTCGATGCCCTTGAGATCGGCGGGGGTGAAGGGCTCGGCGACGTCGAAGTCGTAGTAGAAGCCGTTCTCGACGGGCGGGCCGATGCCCAGTTTGGCCTCCGGGAAGAGCTCCTGGACCGCCTGGGCGAGGACGTGCGCGGTGGAGTGGCGCAGGATCGCCCGCCCCTCCTCGGAGTCGATCGCGATCGGCTCGACGGCGTCGCCGTCGGAGAGCTCCCAGGCCAGGTCGCGGGGCTCACCGTTGACCAGGGCGGCGATCACGGTCCTGCCGTCCGCCTCCAGCGCCTGGCCCGCGGTGGTCGTGGCCGCCACCGCACGCGGGGTTCCGGCGAGGGTGATGTGCAGCTCAGACGCGGCGGACACGGTGACTCCTAGGGATGTACGTCGATGTGGTGGACGCGGACCGGCCCGCGAGGGTGCGCGGGGCACGGGTGTTGCGCACCCCCGATGCTATCGGCTCCGGAAGGAGGGTGCCTCTGGTTGTCCACAGGGGCCCGGACGCTCCGACAAGGCGACGGGAAAGTCCACACAAGGGAGGACAGTCGTGATTCGGTCGTGGAATTCGGCCTCCCCGTCCGTCTCTGCCGAAGAAGCCGTGAGACGGCCGAGCCGCCCCCTGACGAGGAGGAACCCGCGCACATAGGAAGGTTCTGTCATGGATCATCACGTTTTTCGAGGTTTCTCCACCGTCCTGGGAGGAACCATTGATCCGACCCGTGAGATCGGTGAGAATCAGCAGACATCCGATCCAGCGAACCCAGCCCGACCCGAAAGCACCAGTCGCATCGACCGAATACTGTGAGCGCATGTCACCGAGCCCACCAAACGGGCCACCGGCCCCGGAGACATCCCCCACTCGCCACGCCCGTGTACGACAGTGGAGGCGCCTGCGCGCGCGGCTCCGCCTGTTCCGCAGACGCATGCACACCCACCCGGCCCTGCACCTGCCGTGGCGCGTCCTGGTCGGCACGGTGGGCACCGTCGTCATCCTGGCCGGGGTCGTCATGCTGGTGGTCCCCGGACCGGGGATCGCCTCGATCCTCCTCGGACTCCTCATCATCAGCACCGAGTTCCACTGGGCGCACCGGCTGCTGAGGCCCGCTCGCGTGTGGGCTCGCCGGGGTGAGAAGTGGGCGCTGAGGACCAAGGACCAGCTCCTGGAGCGCCGCCGCGAGCGCAGGGCCGCCAGAGCCGCGCGCCGTGGACGCGCCGCTCCCCCGGACTGACCTCCCGAATGGGTGGGCACCTTTCCCGGCCCTCACCCGCTCCGAAACCCGCACGGAGACGCATACGGGCACGTTGCCCGAGCTTGACCCGACCAAAACAAAAAAAGAGGGGCCCGGTTCGTGCGATACGAACCGGGCCCCTCTTTACTGTGGGCGATACTGGACTCGAACCAGTGACCTCATCGGTGTGAACGATGCGCTCTAGCCAACTGAGCTAATCGCCCCGGTCTGCTGCCCTGTCCGGCCTCGTCGGCCTGACAAGAAAAACTCTAGCGCATGTTCCGGAGTGTTCGACGCACGCAAACCCGCCCAGCGGGCACATAGCCGCGTGATCGAGGTCACATATGCTGGTCAACGGGTTCCCACGAGGCTCCCTCATCAGCCATGATCCCCGCAATGAGTAGGAGTTCCCGACCCCGTGAACCCTCCCGTAGCGACCGCGGATCGACCTCCGCGTGACACGGGCCACTCAACATGGGGAAATCTTTGGTTTCCCCTGGTCATTACAGTGACGAAGGATCGTGGTGCCGCCAGGCGGCGCGCTGGCTCCGCAGGGCGGACAGCGAGATCTCCGGTCCCACCGACCAAGAAAGTTCCCGTACTCACGTCATAGTCCGCGGACAGCCGCGTAGGAGCGAGTGAGGCGGCAACCGGCCCGCGCCCCAGGACTCTGGGCCGGACGAGAAAAGGTTTGGCGAACATGAACAGTAGCGACACCACTGCCACCGCCGAGCTGGGCCTGCGACTCGTGGTCCCGGAGCGCACCGCGGTTCCCCTGGTCGCGCGACTCGACTACAGCGCTGACGACCCGTACGCGATCCGCGTCGCGTTCCACACCGGCGAGGACAACCCCGTCGAGTGGATCTTCGCGCGCGAGCTCCTCACCGTGGGCATCGTCCGCCCCGTCGGCGAGGGCGACGTCCGCGTGTGGCCCTCCAAGGACGAGAGCGGCGACCGCTCGGTCAGCATCGCGCTCTCCTCGCCCTTCGGCCAGGCCGAGTTCGACACCCAGGTCTCACCGCTGGCGGAGTTCCTCCACCGCACCTACGAGATCGTCCCGGCCGGCCAGGAGGGCCAGTTCGTGGACCTCGACGAGGAGATCCAGCAGCACCTCCACTCCTAGGTACACGGGGGTCAGGAACGAAGAGGGGACGGCGCCGGGGCGCCGTCCTCCTGTTTCGTCTCTGCGCGCCTCACCGCGGCGCGGCGTCCGTCACGGATCGATGTCGGCCGCGGAGCGCTCCGCGAACACGGCCATCGCCTTCCGCGTGACCGGGCCCGGCTCCGTCGACACCTTCTGGTCGTCGATGTTGAGGATCGCCTGGACGTCACGGCCGGTGGAGGTCAGGAAGGCCTCGGTGATCTCGGGGAGCCGCTCCATGGGAACGTCCTCCTCCTCGCCGCCGAACCACTCCAGGACCAGTTCGCGGGTGATGCCCGCGAGCGGGCCGGCCGAGAGCGGCGGGGTGACCAGCCTTCCGTCGAGCACCACGAAGACGTTGCTGCCGGTGCCCTCGCACAGGTTCCCCGTGATGTTGCGGAAGACCGCCTCGCTGGCGCCCCTCTGACGCGCGTACGCGAGCGCGCGCACGTTGTCGGCGTAGGAGGTGGTCTTCAGTCCGGCCAGCGCGCCGAACTCGTTGCGGGGCCAGGGTGCCAGGGCCACGTTCGTCGAGGGGGCGATGCCCGGGAAGGGGCCCAGGGCCACGATGGCGGTCTGCTCGCCCTGGCCCCGGTCCGAACCGAGCGGCCCCGCCCCGTCCGTGACGGTGATGCGCACCCGGGCGTCGGTCATCTCCGGGTTGGCCGCCACCGCCTGGGCGACGCCGTCGGCGATCAGCTCCAGGTCCGGCTCGTCCATGCCCAGCCCCTGGGCGGAGCGCGCCAACCGCTTCAGGTGGCGGGTGAGCGCGAACGGTTTGCCGTCCTGCGCCCGCACCGTCTCGAAGACGCCGTCGCCGACGGTGATCCCGTGGTCGGCCACGGGGATTCGCGCGTCCCTCTCCTCCAGCACGGCACCCCGGCCGTGACCGGCTCCCGCGATCCACACCCTCATTCCAACCCCCACGTTCTCTGGGCCCCTGGTCGGGCCGGTGACACCCCGAATCCTGCCACCTCCGCGGCCCGTCCCGTTTGGTGATCCCGCAGCCGGCCCTACCCGCCGGGGCCGCGCCTTGGCAAGGCCCTTGTCCGGCACCGGCCTCCGGTCCGGTAAGTCAACGGGTTTTCACATGGTGTCGTCACAGGTCAGAGTGGCTGCTCCCATGGCACGACCCACCCTGAAACGATGGCTCGTGACGGACAGATAAGTTACGAATGACTATCATCTGGGCAACGCTTATGCGGGACCGGTAGCAGCCACCCCCAGCCGCATCCCCTGCCGGCACACGCGAAGCCTCCCGCAGCACGCGCGCGCCCCTCGCCCACGACCGCACCAGACACAGCGAAGAGAGACATGACCCCACCGAGCACCGCCCGCGGCGAACTCAGCTGGCTGCTGGACGACCTCCTCACCCGCGCCTCGGGCACCCAACACGCCATCGTGCTGTCCACGGACGGCCTCCTCATGGCCACCTCCAGCGGACTCGACCGGCCCGCCGCCGAGCACCTCTCCGCGATCGCCTCCGGTCTGCACAGCCTCGCGGGGGGAGCCAGCAAGCAGTTCTCCGCGGGGAACATCCGTCAGAGCATCATCGAGATGGACCGGGCCTTCCTCTTCGTGGCCGCCGCGGGCGAGGGCGCGTGCATGGCCCTGATGTCGGACTCCGACAGCGACGTGGGGCTCATCGCCTACGAGATGAACAAGGTGATCGAGCGGGTCGGCCAGTACCTGTCCGCTCCACCGCGTCCCGACATGCCGTCCACACCCGCCCACGTGGAGAAGTAGCTCCTGCCACCGCGGCGGGCCGGTCCGGCCTGCCACGGGCAGGGCGCGAAAGCCCCTGCGCGGAACCGATTTCGCACTTCCCCGAAACTTCCGCTAGAGTTCTAAACGCAGCGAGGGACGCGGCACCGGGAAGCCCCGGAGGCCCGCGACCACACTCGCCGCGCGGACGTGGCTCAGCTGGTAGAGCATCACCTTGCCAAGGTGAGGGTCGCGGGTTCGAATCCCGTCGTCCGCTCGAGACGATTCGCCTCGTGCCTCCCCAGGTGGCACAATCGGATCGGGTTCGGGGCAACACACCCCGTACACACGCGGACGTGGCTCAGCTGGTAGAGCATCACCTTGCCAAGGTGAGGGTCGCGGGTTCGAATCCCGTCGTCCGCTCGGAGTAAGGCACGCATGGGTGCCACGCGGCTCCCCCGTGCTTTGCATGCCGGAGTGGCCGAGTGGTTGAGGCAAGGGACTGCAAATCCCTGCACACGGGTTCGATTCCCGTCTCCGGCTCCATGCGCACCACATTTCCATAAGGGCGATTAGCTCAGTTGGCTAGAGCACTACCTCGACACGGTAGGGGTCACAGGTTCGAGTCCTGTATCGCCCACAAGCAGCACCGCAGGTCAGAGAGTTATCTGACTGTAGCGGCGAAGATGATCATCCCACCTTGGGAGATATCTGGGAGATCATCTTTGAAGCGGGTTCCTTCGGGAGCCCGCTTTCGCTGTTTCCACGGTAGTGCTCTTCGAGGATCGGCGCCATATCGAACAGCCGATCGCGCTCCCAGTAGGTGAAGGCGTCCACGCTCCTTCTCCACCGCTTCTCGGTCACCTTGAGTACACGCTTCTTCATCTTCGGGGTGACCAGTTCATAGACGCGCTTCATCCCCGGGATGGTGTGCCCCAGCCTGGCGGCCCTGGCTACTTCGGGGATGTTGTCCTCGGCCAGTCCGGTCCGGTGCGAACGCCGTCCCGCGTCGGTGAACGTCATCCCCTCGGCCAGGGCAGGGCGCAGCCACTGCAACTCGCTGGACGAGTCGCCATCCCATGCGGGCCGCCAGAACCTCTGCCTGAAGTTGCCACGTCGCAACAGCCCACCCTGTGGGCCAGTGAACAGGTACGGGCGTTCGCTGGCCACGATCAGATCGGTGTACAGCAGGTCCAGGAACGGGGGCAGCTGAATCCATCGTCGGCTGGACGGGGTCTTGGGCTTCTTGGCCACCTCCAACGCCCCGTTGGCTTCCCGAAGAGGCGTACGCACCGGGATGGCGTGGTTGACCTCGTCGTAATCGTGCGGCTGGAGGACGACGAGCTCGGACCAGCGTGCGCCGGTGTAGTGGGCCATCAGCGTCAACACGAACCCGGCGTGACCGAAGGTGTGGCCCAACCGCATCGCGGCCCGCAGCGCCTGACTGGGGGTCGCGACCTGACGCTCGGCCATGTACTCCCCCGAGATCACCCGCACGCCGTGTGCGGGGTTGGCCGGGATCTTACGGTCCTGGACCGCTACTTCCAGGATCGTTGAGAAGTAGGCGAAGATGGAGGCCACCGATGGCTCAGCCAGCTCTTCATGCAGGTCAGACACCCACCCCTTGAGCTCCTGGGAGTCGGTGAGGATCGCTCCCAAAGGCCAGTTCTCCCACTGGGGCAGGATGTGCTTGTCCAGGTAGGAGCGGTACTTGGCCTCGGTGTTGATCGCCAGCTTCGCTTTGGAGAACACCTCTTCCGCGAGCGCGCCGAACTTCTCCTTGGCACGCTTCGGGTCGATGTAGGTGCTGCGTCGGACATCCGACTCTTGGTCACGTCCCCAGTCCAATGCGGACTGCTTGGTCTCGAATCCGGATTCGGAGGCCCAGTCACCGTCGGGCTTCTTGTACTTGACCCGCCACTTTGTTCCTCGCTTTTCTGCGTACGCCATGCGTACGTACTCCTTGTGTCTCGGGTTACTCGGTGCGCCTCCGGGTGGGAGCAGACGGCCCGGTCACGGGGTCTCGATGTCCGTCACGGATGATCTCGGCTAGGTCTTCGGAGCTGAACCGCAGGTGCTTGCCGATGAAGGTGCAGGGCACCTGGCGTGCGGTCGCCTTCTTGCGAAGCCAGGACTCGGGGACCTTGAGCTTGTCCGCTGCTTCGGCGGGGGTGAACAACTCCAGCCCCTCGGCCGACCCGGGGGAACTCGAATCGTAGGTAGTGCTCAACTTCTGAGGAACCCGGTCACGGCGCCTGGTCTCAGGTCGCTGCCGGTCACTCATTCGGCATCCCTCCGGCTGCCGCACTTGCCGCGGCAACTCCACGGCACGTCGCCCACGTGACATTCCAGAAGCGGGAGACCACACAGTTCGGAAGGAACACTCTGGAACTCGTCGTTCAGCATGTCTCGTGCCGGGTTTATTGGAGACTCGGAACCA